>JARLHR010000214.1 GCA_031292145.1 Clostridium sp.
AATATTTTATAAGAATTCTGCGTTATAACAAACTTTGATTTTAAAATTGATGGAACGCCGTGTGAGGTGAAAGTCTCACGCACGGTGTGGAATGGGGGAAAAACTGGAGATTAAATCAAAGGTTTACCTATCATTATTGCTTATAATATTGGAAAAACAAATACTTGGATTGTCATCATCAATTAATAAACTCAATACCATAATATCCACTAAACTTGGTGTTGTAATTGATTCAGATACCAGCAAAACTTGATGCAATGGAAATTAGCTGCATGTGTATTCTGAAGGACTATGAAAATTTCGCTGGAAAGTTCTAAATAGGTGGTTGAACCACTTTAGCTTGCTCCAAATGTGAAATTCGGACAAACTAAAGTGGAACAACCACCTATTAAAAACTTTCAACAGCTTATTTTCAAATGCCTTCTTCACACACATGCAGCTAATTTCTTTGTTTGTATATGCACTCAAGAATTCATAATATTATGCCTTATACTTTTTTAAAGAAAAAAGCCATCATTTTATTGACAGCTTTTCACTTCTATAATTAGCCTATTCAAATCTATTATAGCTCCAACTTCCATCAGTATATCTAATCCTATTAATCCATTTATCTCTCCACTTTGATCTATTAGTCCGAAATCAATTTCTATATTATTTATGTTTTCGTTTCCAATTTTTATTTTCTCTATTGTTTTAATAAATGCAATATGAGTACTTCCACCTACACCGTAATACTCCATAATTTTATCATTTAACTCAGCATATATTCCTATCTCTTCAACAGCATCTGGTGAAATAATAGAACCTGCTGCACCCGTATCAACAACTACATTTTCAATTACTTTTGATTTTCCTTTATATACAATTTCTATAGCTGTAAATAATAATCCATCCCTATATTCAAGTTTCATCTCTATGCATATGTGCGTATATTTTTCACTTCAATACTTATTTTTTCGTTAGCTGTATGATATACTAATGTACCTTCCTCACAATTCATAAGTTCTTTTGTTGCAATTTTATTATCATCTATGACCTTCATTACTGCCATATCATCAATAATTTTTTCATTCCCATCTAAATGATATTCTAAAATTTGAATCTTTACAAACTTATTAGGACATGTTTTTCTAACCTCTTCCCATCTCATAAGTTCACCATCCTTAATTTCCAAATTGTGTTTCTTCCTCCATTATAGCATAAATTTATGTTTTAGTACTCAAATGCCTATACCATAATTATTTCCAATGCAATAACTTTTATACGCACATATGTTCTTAAAAATAAGTAAAAAGACAAGAATATTTAAAATAATTCTTCTGAATCTTTTCCTTTTATCATAGCAATTGCTTCTTCGGAGCACTGTCTGCATTTTCATAAGCATTTTATCTTTAAAATTTTAACATCTGCAGAACTGAAACTTAAAATCCCCTAAACTTTTTTTAAATTTATATGTAATTTTTCTGTCTTAGTTATATATCTCTTATGAAAACAAAATGAAGGAGGTATAAACATGGCAACAAGTAAAGTATTATCAACAACTACTCTTAGTATTGAGGTTCAATCTTCAGTAGATAAAGCTGGTGATCCTGTATATACTAAGAAAAACTTTGCTAACATCAAGAATAATGCAGATCCCCAAAATGTTTTTGATGTTGCTCAAGCTATAAAGGGAGTTTTAAGCGGCAGTACAAGAAATGTGTACTTAAATGAATCTTCATCTTTAGAGCAGGCTTAGAACTTAACTTTAATCCAGAATTAAATATAAAAAGGAGGAAATATATATGGAGTACACTTTATCAATGACATTCTTAACTACAGCTGGTACAAAAGCTGCATTAAGTATAAGCGGTGTTAAAGCTGCCATCACTGAAGCAGAGGTTAATGCTCTTATGGATACAATCATATCCAAAGACATTTTTAAGACTAATGCTGGCGGCTTTGTTAAAAAGTCTGATGCTAAGCTTACTGCTAAAAATGTTACAGACTACAAATTGGCTTAGTTTCTAATGAAAATAGATGGCTGGGAGCCATCTATTTTTTTGCTATTTTAATTTTCCATTTCTATTCCTACTATTTTGCATATAGTAAAGTACATAAAATTATTTTAACTATTAGGGATGATTGTGTACCTTTTATCAGTAAAACTGTTTGTAAAATATACCGCCATTCTATATAACTGATGTAACATTGTTGTTAGTTGCAATGTTTTCATAATCCGAAACTATTTAATTTTCTCTTCAAATTCATCTAAACTTTCAGCTATAACCGCAATTTTATTCCAACACTTTAATATATCCATATTCTCTTGTTTATTTATACACTCAATTAAATTCTGTGGCACATTTCCAAGTTCCTTTAAATTATCTAGAATAGTTTCTTTTAGCCCTTCTTTTTTCCCTTCTTTCTTAACCTTTTCTTTCATTTCTTCTATCATAAATGCATTATTAGCAACCATCATTTCCACCTCTTCCTTTCTAGATTCTAATATTTTAACCGCATTTTCCGTTATTGCTTCATCTACAGTATTTTTAATCCAATGCTTCAATATTTCTTTTTCTCTAATAGTTAATCTATTAAATTCTAACGCTACTACCTTTAATCTATTTAAAAATTCTAGTGGCTCAACCTTTTGATCTAATAGAAATATAGCCGAAGTAATATTATTATTTTTACTCAACTCCTCCTTAGTATATTGATGATTTACATCAAATAACTCATACTTGAAGTTCACTATATTATCACCAAATAGTTCATTTTGATTTACTATATCTCTAAAGTATCTTGGTGCAGTCCATTTTCTTGTAGCATTATATAAAACAATTGGAACTATAGCTGGAACCTTGAATCCTTTTCTATTTTTCCTATCTTCCTCAGTTAAATTTTTAATATATTCTCTAAGTATCTCATTGATATAAAAAAATAATCGGAGTGGCATTCTATAATCTACAGTTGATTGAAATTCTAGAAGAGTATAAAATATTACTTCTTTCCCATTAATATTTGCCCTATATACAATATCTGCTTCATTCTCCTCATAATCTGATAATATGTATTCTTTGTCTACTAAAACTAGGTTTTCCTCACTTAAATCCTTAGCCCATGATGCTTTCAGCATTTCTTTTACTAAATTCAAAAACACTATTTTATTTGAATAAAGATCTTTGTAAGACCTGTCATGTATATTATTAATGACCTTTTTATGATCCATTCTCTTGCCTCCATTATATCATAATTTAACTTTGAGTACTCATATGTCTATATTATAATTATTTCCAATACGCTAAAGAATATACGCACATATGTTCCCTAGTATAAATAAAAATAAGAAGCACCATTTAAGATACTTCGTCAACTTTTTCTCTATCTCTTTCCAATAAAGTTACGATATAATTATAAACTTCTTCTAATTATATCAATAATATCTTCTCCATACTTTTCACATTTAACATTCCCAAATCCATTTATCTCTTTAAGCTCTTCTAAAGTTTGGGGCTTTGCCTTAACAATAGCTTCAAGTTGTAAATTGTTATATAGAAAATATGGTTTAACTTTTTCTTCTCTACTTTTATTTAAACGATATTCTTTTAATTCCTTATAAAGCGAACTTTCTTCCATCGAATCTATTTCTTCAATAATTTCCTTATTGTTCACTTCAATATTTTCTTCAGTATAATTGTTTTTTTCCTTACTGTTGCAGTCACCTATCTTATTTTCTTTTTTATCAGAAATAATAGAAATCCCATATTTCTTTTCATAATCAACCGTATATATACCATTATATTTCATCAAAGAATCTGCAAGCTTATACATACTTTCTTCTGGAAACCAACGTCCATTTTTATTAGATTCATGTAATTGCTTCATTTTATTTATAAGCTGATCATGCTTTATTATATGATCTCTCAATTCTTCTTTAGCATATTTACTGTTTATAACTGATTTAGGATTTGCTACTGTTACCACATGCTGAACCATTCCATAATCATCTTTAGAAAAAAACTTCTCCGCCTTTAATATATCCCTTATAATTTCAACATGTCTTTCATTTTGAACTATTGGACTATACATTCCTTCTTTTTTATATACTTTTCCATTCCTGCTTTTAAAATACCTTATAAAATCACCATTACTAGTTATCTCAATATCTCCCACCATATTCTTACACTCAATTACTAAAATGAACCTTTGGTCAATTACAACATAATCAATTTGAGCAGTAAGTCCATTATATTCTAAATATAAATCATGTAAAATCAATATTGGCATATGGCTATGTTTAAGCTCGTATGCAATATTCTTCTCACCAATTAATCCATAAGAAAGCAACTTTATATCTTGTTCTATCTCACTTCTTGCTTCATCTGGAGTTATTGTCAAAAGTTCTTGTAGATCTTTAAGCTGCTTATTGTCCTCATTAAACTCTTTAATAAAATTTGGTTCACTTAAATTTGATGGTTTGTTTGTTATTACTTCTTTTAATGTATCAAAAAATCCCATTTATCCACCTTTATTCACATTATATTATAATTTTACCTATTTTCTTTATTTTAACATAAAATACTGATAATTAAAATTACACTTTTTAGAAGTATATTTATGCGAAAGCGTTCCTGCCCATAAAGAATATGCAAACCCAAAATTAATTGTTATATAAAATCACAACTTCGTTTTCTTCAATTTCCTTAATTCCAATCTGTCTGCTAAAGGAATTTAATCTTTCCTTAAAATAATTAGAAAGTGCCTTGTCTTCACACCATATATAACAACCTTTAAGACCTCTTGTCATAAGTATTCTATATGTATTTTTAATAAGTTCCTCGCTTATTTTTAAAGCTTTTTCTTTATCTTCCTTATATAACTTTTTAACTCCATTTAAGCTCTTATCAGTTTTTGCTCTCTTAAAAAAATCTGTTACTATCTTTCCGTTTTCAAGTTTTAAATCTTGTCCAATTATCACTCCAACATAGTCAAATTCAAGTCCTTGGCATGTATGGATGCAGCCACATTCATTTACTGATTCTTTATCAATTGCCCAAGTGGAGCTATTACTTAAATTCCATTTCATTTTAAAATCATGCTCTGAGAATTCTATATCAAATTTATTATAGTTTTCTTTCTTTTTAGTCAGCCATTCATAGCAATAACCTGCAACTAATCTTGATTTATTGTTTATTTCATTTTTCTCTTCTATAGCTTGCCTCATCTTTTTTGGGTCATCAAAGACTTTAAAATCAAAATCAAATTCAAAACCATCAAAATTTCCTGTTTCTCTAATTTCTAAAACATCATCAAGCCAAGATACATATCCGTCTGAACCATTGCATCTAAATTGAGAAGTAAGTTTTAATTTCCTAGTTTTAACCGCTAAAGCTTCTGCATGTTTTTCAATTTCATCAATGCTTCCTATATCATCCATAGTAACTCTTTGATTATTATCAACAAAGAATATAGATACTTTCGCAGTATTTATGATTTCTTTAATTTGATTCTCCCCTATATTCTTAAACATACCTGATTTTGCATTAAGTCTATGAGCTTCATCAACTACCAAAACATCAATTTCATTTTTAGATGTATCAGTATAAACACCTGATCCTTTAAATAAATTGTTAATATATTTTTGTTTATAATTGCCCTTAAGCTTTTCGCAATAAACATTTCTCGGAGCTGCATTCTTAGTTACATACTGGCAATTAAGATTCATATTACATATCTTAACAAGAAGATTAATAGCCAAAACAGATTTACCTGTCCCAGGTCCTCCCTCAACTATTATAGTTTTCTTCTTTTCATTTTTAACGCAATCACGAACAGTTCTCATAATACTTTCAAATGCAACTTTTTGATCATCAATCATAATGAATTCTTCATTACCATCAATCATAACCTTAAGTGCATCTTGAAGAGACTTTGAAGGTCTAATCTTACCACCTTCAATATAATAAATTCCTTTACCTTGGTCAGGCTTTTTAACATATTTGCAGATAAATTCCCTAAGCTTTATAACATCTCCCTTTGCATATGCAGGTGCTTTATTTAACCAGTTACTATAAACTTCATTTTCTAAAGGGTCATTCTCCTCTTTCTTTATGTAATTATGTAAATAAGCACAAGGATGTAATTTAATATTTTTCTTCTCAACAGAATCATTATAATCTTCAATTAAGCTAGAGTATGACCAAGCTTGATATGATGGATGAGCTGTTTTTGTCTTACTTTTATTAAAAAAAGTCTTTACTATGCCATCCTCATCTTCAACTTCCTCTAATTCATCCCATTGCTTAAGCTCAACAATAATAACATTTTCCTTCTCCTCATCATCAAGGCCAGTTAAAATAAAATCAACTCGTTTAGAAGTTGCAGGAATTCTATATTCAATAGCAACTCCACATTCATCTGGTATTTCATCGGTACTAAGAGCCTTAAACATATAAAGCATAGAATTATCCCAAGATTTAAATTCTCTTTCTCTAGACTTTCCTATTTTATTCTTATATTCTCTATCAATTAAAATACTGATTTCATCGTTAGTAACATGCTTCATAAAATCTTTTTTGCTAGCTTGATATACAATCACCTTTTATACGCCCCTCTTTATAGTTGTGGAATGATCTTAATTGCAGCATAGATGCTTTTTATAGCTGTGTGTACTTTTTACTGTTACCTCTTGCTTTTTCAACTGGATATTTCTTTTCATTTTTATCCATTTTACTATTTATGATTTCTTCTAAATTAACACCTAAAGCATCAGCCATATGTATACAATAAACCATAACATCAGCAAGTTCTTCTAGAACATGTTCTTTATTATAGTTTTCTTCATCCCATAGGAATTCTTCCAAAAGTTCTCCTGCTTCAATCGATATTGCTTTAGAAAGATTAGCTGGAGTATGGAATTGACTCCAATCTCTATCATTTCGGAATTTTCTTATTCTATTTATTGTTTCCTTCATTTTATTCACTCTTTCTATGTTTTGCCAGTTTTATGTTTATTATAGCATAAATCTGTATAAAATTATAAAAGCTAAGATTTTCTAAATATAAAAAATCTTAGCCCGTTAAAAATTATTTTTTATTTCTTAATCCTATAATCTCTTCTATTGATAACCCTGTCTTATTGGCTATAGTCTCGTTATCAAGCACATCTAACAATGATTTAGCAACTTCAAGCATAGCCTTATTAAAACCTCGTTCCTCAGCTGAATTAATCATATTCGCTCTTTCATGAAGAGATCTTTCTCTTTCCCAATAAACATCCATAGTTTCTTTATCACTACTTAAGAATTCAAGTTTGTCCTCAGCTTTTTTGATTGCAGGTTCCATAATCATCAACTCCTTTAACATAGTTTCAGGTGTATCTTCTTCTAGAAATGCCAACCATCTTTCTATTGGCTTCTCTTTATAATTTTTGGTTTCTTTCTTTATAAACTTTGGCAATTCAATAAAATGAATTTCTATTAAATCTGTTAGCATATAGTCTTTGTCTATATCCTCCCATAGATGAAAAGATGATTGATAATTTATTGTATCTAAAAATTCAAAATCTAATATATTTATTGTTATTACCTTCTCAAGTTTCTTATAATCCTCACCTTTTTTTATATTCTCCAAATATAATTTTCCCCAATAAAATAAAGTTCTTTTATCCATATTACCTTGATTTGTTAACTGCACTTCTATATCTATATGTTCACCTTTAAGTGTTTTAGCTCTTACGTCTATGATGCCAGTCTTATCCCCAATTAACTCTTTAGTTAATTCTTTATTTTCCACTATTTCTAGTTCAGTAATGGGACCTTTATTTGTTCTACTCAGAACCGCATTAATAAATGCTTCCAAAATATCTTCATTACCTTTTTCACCAAATAACTTCTTAAATATAAAATCATTTAGGGGTTTTATCTTTCTCATTTATGTTCACCTCATAAAGTTCATCCTTAGTTTTATTATTGTCTTTGTATATTAAAATTATATCATAATTTAATATAATAAAAATAGTATTTAACCTAAGTAAGTCCTCGTTTAAATACTATTTCCCATCATTCTATGTTGACAAATTGACCTACTAGGTCCGCTATGAGGGCAATTTGCCTTCGTGCCTGATGAAAAATATCCATGTCAACTTTGGACTTGTTATTTATTTTCATGTACCTAAAATAAATTTCATAAATATTTCTAAGTATTATAAACCTCATACGATTTGAAAAAAGATTCTTAATCCTGTAAAATACCCTTGAGGTGTTATTTATGAAAAAAACTATTAATGTTGTAGCTGCAATTATAAGAAATGAAAATGAAGAAATTTTATGTGCTTTACGCTCTCCTCTTATGAAATCACCAAATCTCTGGGAATTCCCAGGAGGTAAAATCGAAAATAATGAAACTCCCAAAGAAGCTATTGAAAGAGAAATTTTTGAAGAGCTGGACTGTAAAGTACGATATATTAATATACATAATGAAAATAAACATGAATATGATGATTTTATTGTGAATTTGATAACAACAAATTGCGAATTAGTAACTGGCTACCCTAAAGCTAATGAACATTCAGCTTTATTATGGCTAAAACCAGAAAGCCTACTTTCCTTGAAATGGGCTCCCGCAGATATTCCTGCCGTACTCGAAATAATAAAAAATCATGCTATGGTTTAGCATGATTTTCACATTAAATCTTATAAATTGAAATTATTATAATCTATTCTTATATCACAATACTCTTATTAGCTTTATTTATAATTTTAGCTGGTATTTCTTTTTCAAGCTTCCAAACAAAACTTATTGGTTTATTTCCAGTACTCTCAACATATTCGCATAAACCTAAATAAGTAAATGGAGCAGTTATTCCATCTTTTTCTTTATTTTCTCTAACAAATAAAGCCACTTTACTATTTAATGCTTTATGATTTATATATCTCTTCCCAGTGGTACTCTCTACAGAAGTTGTACTTTGACTTTGCCAATGAAATAAATTTTCGTTAATTGCATAATCTTCATAGAGTGTTGATGGAGAGAAATCTTTATCGCTTTTATTTAAGGTAATAAAGAATATATCTAAAGCTTTATCTTCAAAATATTTTACACCTTCCCTAAAAGCTGGCTTTTTATTTTCATTAAAATATCCAAGTGCTGCCATAACTTGATCTCTTGAATATTCACAATGTAAATCTAAAGGGCAAGGAAAACCAAGCTCTACCGTCTCATCAATAAAATCGATATTATTATAATTATAGGATAATATACTTATTGCTTCCTTAATCATATTTTCATTTTTTAATAAACTAACAATTCCTTCTCTTATTGATTTAAAACCTTGCTTTTCTGGTGAATCGTTATAAAACGTGTAATACAACATATTTAACATAAGAATTTCTTCTTCATTTAAATCATTATTAAAAATATCATTATTGTTAAATATATTTAATATAAAATTTATAAGCCTTCTAGAATTAATATTGAATAAATTCTTTAATTTTTTTGTTATTTCTTTCTCTTGCTCTTCATAAAACTCTTCTTTTAAGCCTGATATCACAAGCATCCTGCTAAAGCTTCCATCACCTGATTTCCCATAGAAATCTACTAACGATAAGTGATAATAGTTTAAAAAGTTTTCTAGACTTAATTCCATATCAGTTTCTAATATGAAGTTCTTTAATTTAACTATTAAATTTGCTTTGTTATTAGCTGAGGATTTTATATTTCTTAAAATATATTCTTTTGATTGTTTTTCAAGTTGAATATAACAGCCTTTAGGCAAAGTTAAAAATCCATTTTCTATATAATCCTTAATTGGATGATTAGTTTTACCTATGAGTGCTCTAAACTTTTCCTCAAAGTTATAATTCTTATGGGCTTGGCCCACAAAATCTAATACTGTTAAATTCCTCAATGCTCTTATAAAAAGTGTTGTTTTTAAACTCTTCTTCATGGTTATAAGGAAACAATACAAAAGCTCCAAGAATGTAGTTATTTATAGCTTAAACAGGATTTTTTATTTTATCTGTTTGTTAAAGCTACTTGTAATAATTATCTTTATTCCATATAGAATTACTTACCTTCCCATTAAATATAAAAGTTTTTATTAATAGAAGCCGACTGCAACCTATCTAAATTTTACAGTTAGCTCCTATCTATCACAAATAACTTTGACTTCTCCTTATACTTAGTTTTTATACATTAAAATAATAATCCATATTTATTTTCTATCTCTAATAGAGATTTACTTTTTATGATTTTCAACTTCTAAATTAAATTTCTCTTTTTAAAAATTATATTATGATTTTTTCGAATCATTTAATGTAAATATTCTTTCTGCATAAAACATTATCTCTGTTACTCTATATGCGTTTTTGGGTTCCATGCGAACTAATTCATCTATTTGAATTATTATTTGTTGAATTTTTTCAACTAATTTCTCATCAATACTATCAATACATTTATCATATTCCTCTACTATCTTCTCTAAACTTCTTTCAATACATTTCAAATCATCCCTTTTGTAAATAATATCAGTTGATTTGTACTTATTTATTGTTTCGCAGGCATCACTATAATTTGAAATCATATTAAAATTTAGTGAAATCTCTGCCTCATTATTATTTTTACGTATTAATTCCCTATAACTTCTTATATTATAAATTAAATTTTCTATCTTATAATATACATGTGAATAATCAACATCCTTATATTTTGATTTCAGGTTACTGTTCAAATGTTCAAGAATATCACATAAATCTAAATTACTAACTAATTTTATATCATCAATTAATTTTTCCTTTATACAAAGTTCTTTTATGAAATCACTTGATTTATAGTAGGTGTCTTGTATAAGTTGAAGTCGTTCATTTAGTTTAATGTTTTTTCTAAAACAATGAATCCTAATTAGCCATCCTACATTAATAGCTTGTTCTATTAATATCCCATAGAGGAATGTATCCTCATCTCTTAATTCAGTACTTACAATAAAATTTCTCAATATATTTTCGTTTAAATTATCTAGAAAAACATTAATATAACAATGCGTATAATCTGATACTTTATTTATATTACCTGAACGCAGAATGCCAACAAGTAAATCTTCAGAAATTTTTTCACTATTATACAATTCAGCCATACATTCTGCTAATTTTCTATGCCTTTTCAGATTTGTATCATTATTTCCTGTATTCAAGTCAATTATTCTTTTATAGTGGTTAATATATTCAACATAATCTTTTTCAATCTCTATTTTTTCATTTCCATCAAATTGCTTTAAGATTTTTTCTGTTTCAGTATACAGCTCTAAGTTAGTCAAATCATGCCTTCCTTTTATTAATGCATATGTTATAAACATTATGTTATTACTGCATGAAAGCTTATCATGTTCTCTTTCGGAAGATGTTTTAATTATTTTATCTAGCAATTTTTCGTAATACGTATACTTATGAATCTCAGAGTTATTTTTCATTTCTTGCATCCAGTTTAATAGGTCACCATTTACTTTAAGTTTGTCATAATCGTCCTTACAAAATATTTTTATATAGCTGATTTTATATATTATCTCTGCGAGATCCATCTTTTCTAACACTCTATAAAAGTCCGAATTATCCTGCTGTTGTTTAGCTTTATCTATTATATTTTTAATACCTATAAGCATATTGCCTATTTCATCAAGAAATTGTATAACACGTCTAGAATTTTCTATGTACTTTCCTTTTTCAATAAATAAACGTTCAATGTTAACAAGTTTTGATTTTTTTTCTTCAATAGTTTCCTTATTTTTATCTGCATTATTATTTTCAAGGTACGATATTTCCTGTTTTAGTTCTTTTATATGTAAATCCATTTTATCGTTAAAATATTTATAATAATTTAATTTATTGTCAGTTAGATTTGATCTTATAGTTTCGATAGGACTCTTATCTATATTATCTTCATTACTAGCTTCTTTTTTATTATTATCAATTTTAATAACAGCTTTTAATCTTCTCTTTAATCCTTCTATTAGGGTAATAAATCTATTTTTATCTTTCTTCACAACATGAAACTTTCTATCTAATCTCTTTTCAAAGTGAACATCTATAATATCTTCATAATTAATTTTAGATAATTCAACTGTATTACTTACAAATTTTTCAATGTAATTCCTATTAACAATTTTATCATCTTTAAAATTACCATAATCTAAAGCAATTAAAGTTATACATCCTTTAAAATCAACTATTTCATTAATAAAAGAAAGTATTTCTAATTGATTCTTATCCTCTACTCTATCAAAATCATCTATAATAATAAAAAGCCTATTGCTAGACTTGTCAGACGTTAGCAAAGTATCTATATCATATTGTAGTAATGCTTTTGATTCTTTAAATGTTAATTCTTTGTTATTTAATGGTACAAGATTTCTTAAAGTTATCTTTGAATTTATTAATATGAGATCTAAAGCTTCTTTACAATAATTTTCTACTGAATTCATTCTACTACTATAAACTCCACTTGCTATCATAATACTTTCAAGCTCTTTCTTAAAATTATTTAATAGTGATTCTTTTGTGTCATTAATCATAGGTTTAATATATATAATATGGTTATTTTCTTCCTTTAACTGTGTAGTTAAATTATCAATTAACTGAGATTTTCCACTTCCCCATTCCCCATTAATCGCAATACAACAGCTTGTTTCACTTGCCATTGTTATTATATCTTTTAATTTTTTCAAATCATTTTCTCTTGGTTCATATAACTTATTTAATTTTTTATCCTTCTTAAATTTCATTTTCTCTTTTAACCAACATTCAAAAAATGATAAAATAATTGAAAATAACATAATATTAATTGTAATGCTAATATTACTTATACCACATAATATAAACACTCCATAAGTAACGCTTTTTAGAATATATGTGTAATTCACAAATTTAGCCAGTTTAAAATTCTTTATGTATAACAATATATCTATGATAAATGTAGTAACAACCACTAAATAGATTATTGATAAATATTTTTCAACAATGTACGTATTAATCGCTTTATAATATGGTATCGATAATTTTCCAAGTATCATGGATATTGCTAATACTATCAAATTGAATTTAATAGTTTTTGTTAGTTCATAATTATATAATTTTTTACCTTTTTTAAAGCACATATAAATATTAATAATTATTACAATTGTTGCACATAAAATAAGCGGTATCAAAATTATATTTTGATTTTGTTGTGATTTTGTATTAATAAACGATATTAAATCATTAGCACTATTCCTAATATTAGTGTCTTGTAATACAGTATTAAGATTCCAATTAAAATTAGTATTCACTTTCTTTCCCCTTTTTTATCTAAAGTAATTTTAACCTTCTACTTTATCTTCAAAACTTATTTATATTTCTGAAGTTTAATAGATAGTTTTATTTAACAATCTATATGAAATTATATCATAATACCCCTTTATTCTCCATCATTTGTAATGTGGCTTTTGAAAATTTTGGCATAAAGAAATAAATCTAACACAGAAAATATTTCTTGGTTAGATTTAGATGAACATTTCACTATATCTCCTTTTAAGCTCCATAAAGGGTATGAATCACTCTTTATTACTCTTTTATACATTTCCAATAATCTATAAGCTTATCTAATGTAAATTTAGCATTAGCAGGACTAGTTGAAGGTAACTTTATAATATCTCTTTTTATTATTGGGTATGTATATTTCATGTAGAGTTTAAAAGCTTTATCACCATTTGCATATATCTTTTCAATATTAACATTATTCAATACAACCGATAAATCTGCTGGTACTACATTCTTAATACTACTGTCACTTGATCCTGTGATCTCGCAGCTTTCTATTACGTCCCAAAGCGCAATTCCATTATTTAAAAGCATATCTTTCTTATGGATGATTGTATTAGCTTCAGTATAATTAAAAATTCCTGCTATTACTTTCCAAAATCTATTTCTTGCATTGGCATAATAAAATTGAGCTTCTCTTGATTGCACTGATGGGAATGTACCAAGTATTAATATCCTTGACTTTCCATCATAAATAGGTTCAGGTACCTGTTTTACTTGTGACATAGTATTCCTTCCTCTCACGCTTAAAGGAGTGACTATTTATCTTTAAGCCATGTAAATCTATCAAATATTTTTTCCTTTATATTCTCTGCATTTATATCTATCAATTCTTCTGTATAGCAAACCGCCTTTTTTATACCCCAATAGGAATTATCTGCTGCTGATTCTTTTCCTTTTTTAGGCGTCCATATTTCGTAACCATAAGTATCTATACACTTCATATACTCTAGATTCCTTACCGGCCAATAAAACCTCCAATGATTTGCTGGTGAACACCCCTTACTCCAACTTTCTATATTCTTATACTCGAATTTTGAAAGATATATTTTAGGTGTGTCTTCATAATTAAAATCTATATCTAACACATAGATAGGCCCATTACGCCACTCATTTTCAAGCCCTTCATCTTCTTTACTTTGAAAAATTAATATAAAATCGTTTATTAACCAACCATCGAATTCATTATCAGATTTATATCTTAAAAACTTAGGAACCGATACAACATATTCATTTCCTTCATCTGCGATCGTCTTACAGTAATTCATCATTTTATTTATATTTTCATAGGTCTTATTTACAACCTTAAATGCGTTTCTTATATTTTCAGCTGAATTCATAATATAACTCCTCATCTACCTCTTCTTTTATCTCAAATGACATGCTACTTTTTTTAGTCGCTACAAAATTATACCATTTATTTTCCACATAATCTGTAATTGTAAAGTCTTTAAAACTTTCAAACCCTTTTTTTATTAATAGATCTTTTAAATCACTTACTATAACCTTTTCATAAACATTCCCAGGGTTTAACTCCTCAAGACCATCAAAAATGCTTTGCCATGAAATATAAGCTAGCTCCACATCTTTTTCTATTATCTTTCTAGATTTAACATCCTTATAGACTTCCCTGCAAGATTCTCCATCTGCAATAAATATAAGTATTTTCTTTTTACCATTTCCTAATCTTGAAATAATTCTTGATTCTCGTGAGAGTTGATTTTCACTCTCGTAATCATCTTTAGAAAAGCTTGCCTCATCTGAATCTGAAAAATTATTATTAACATCTTCATCAGAGGAAAGACCACTAAGATACTTAACTTCTATACCAATTATAGTGTCAGTAAAATTTACTAATACATCTATTTCGCCTTCTTTATCATAAGGCCAAAATTCAATGAATTGACTCCACTCTTCTTCATCAATATTCTCAATAACATAAGATAAATATTTAGGATATATTCCTTGCATTAGAATTTTTTTTAAGCCATGATTAAATGACATATATCTTAAAGTACCAAAAACATTTCCTGTTAGATCATCTTCCAATCTATTGCTAAGATTTGACCCTAAACTACTTATCTTTCCTTTTATTTCAGCAATCATTATTTCACCTCTTTCACATAGTTTATACAAAAGAATTGTTCAAAAGTATGCTCATTTATATCAATTCTCAACTACATAAAAACAATCCTCTAAATTCCTTAGCTGTACTATCTTCCCATCAACCCTAATAGCCCTGCCATCAATAATTTCAACCACATGACTACCTACAACATAGCTGTCATTAGTCTTTTTAATACTTAAGCCCTTTTCATCTGCTATCTTCCTAAGCTTCCTATATACTAAAACTTCTAAGTTACTTTTGTATTTTAGCTCGTGAAGGTTTTGTGCATTAAGCAACAAATATAAGGTTGTGTAAGTCACTATTTGTGTTCCGTATTGGATGTGTTCAATTTTAGGGGTTTCTTTTACCCATTCAAAATCGATTCTTAGATACTTTTCTTCTTCTGAACCTTTTTTGCACGGAATTTCTTTGCATTCACTTCTCTTATATCTTTTTATTTCTTTTATTTTTCCATAATATCTTATTCCTGAGTCTTCACCAAAAGCTCTATGGGATTGATAGAAGGCTATGTATTCAATATTCATTCTTATATTACTTAAGGATTTTTCAGGAATGTGATAAAATTTGTTTTCGTTATAGCTATTTAAATGCATATTATCTTTTACATTGGCTACCATTACGTTTTCTAATTTAAATTTGCTGTAGTCATCATATTCATCCATGAGAATACGCTGACTTTTAGCTTCTAGTTTTGTTGAATTTATTATTTTTGTTAAATGCTCCGTTATTAATGATGTACTGCCTGGAAGCATTGGGAAGGCTCCAATATTTACTTTCTCTATGCTTCTGTAAAATTTATGATTAATAAATTTCTTTTCATCATTATATGGAAACATCACATATGCTCCAAAGGTTTTATATTTAAACTGCATTTCATGATTTAGTTCACCAACTATTGAATCTCTATATCTATGCATTACATTAATATCCTCTTCCATAGGGCCTGCTTGTCCATCAGAATCTACTGATACTCTATATTTTGCATCAAAGATATACATTCTCTCATCATTTTTATCAGATATATTTCTTATGCATAAAACCGTATCTGGCCTTTGATTTGTAGTTGGAAGAGTGGAATAGGATTTATTGTACCATAATTCTAATTTGCTATTATTACTCTTATATATCATCTTTGCTTCATCATTTTGAAGAAGAGAAAAATACAAGCCATTATCAGTAAATTTAGCTATATTATACTCACATACTTCATATCCAAGATCTTTTAAAATATTATGTAACTTTAAATAACACCAAACTTCATACAATTTATATATCTTCTTTGGTGTGATCTTATATAAATCTTTTCCTATATCAAGACCTTTGTTTAACAAAATATATTTTTTATAAATCTCTTTATATCCTGGTGCCATTTGAAATACTAAAGTCATTGATTTCTTTTCTTTTAAATCATCAATATCTTTAAAATATTCTTTTAAGTGATAATTTAAAACATTAATTCTACTATTTATAAAATTAAGCCAAAAATTATTATTATCATAATTCTTAAGAATGCTCTTTTCTATATATTTAAGCCTTTTTATGATATGTAAAATCATGTATTTTACATATTGATTTTCAAATATATTAGTTGTAGTTCTCTTTTGAATTTCAATCACTTTGCTTGGAACATAAGTTTTGCTATCAATAAGCAATCTTCCTTTTCTGCTTTCTTCAAGGCTGTTTGGATGTTTTCTTATATAATCTTTTGTTTTACTTGAAACCACTTTTGCTTTATGAGCATTTACCAGCAAGTAATTATTTTCTACTTTATGTTTAAGATTATGCTCTATTCTCTTTAAAGCTTTTTCTATATCATCAAATATTGTCTTTAAGATATTAATATATTCACTATTACTTTGATTATTTGTATCTACAAGCTTTGTATTAAGGTAAGTTTTACCTATAAATTCAAAAGCCAATCCACAAATTTCATCATTAACTTCCTTTATAAGTTCCTTATAATCTTTCATATAATCCATCTTGGATGGAAAAACTTCTATGGTGAAACTTAATATTCTTTTTCCTTTTCTAAAAATATCAAAAGTTGAATATCCAATATCAGAAGCAAATTCAATTATTCCAATTTTAACATTTCCAACCTTAAGTAAATTATCATCCATGTTCATATCCATATGAGCAATAGATAATTCAGATTCATTTTTGTTTTCAATAGCAATTTGATATTTTCCATCTTCAAAAAATGTTGGAATCATTAAATTACTGCTGTTATTAGCTAATTCCCCAAAAGAAGTTATGGTTTTTAATTGAACTTTATCTGAATAATCACCATTAATAAAAATATGACCTTCAGCATTCATATTATTATTTAATTTTATAGACTTTGAATTTACAACCTCACCTTGAATTGTTATTTCAAATTCATCACATTCTAATTTAAGAAGTACATTTTTATAACCAGAAGGAAGTAAAGCCATCTTCATAACCTCTTAACATCATAATAATTTTTTCAGCACTCTTTTTATATTGAGCCTTATCTAAACCTTTTAAAGCTTCAGCTATATAATCTATGCCATCAGCTATTTCATTTGATGGATTGCAGTAATTATATAACTCAATAAGTATATTTTTAATGGCTAAATCAGAACCTGAAATTGTAGGTAATATCTTTTGCATTATTTGAAAATCAAAGGCTGTTTCTTCACTTAAAAGATTTGCTAATTTATTTTCAAGCATATAAAATACAATTTCATCTCTTACTCTATAACCAAATTGCTTATTTCCAAGCTTTAAAATATCATAAAGCTCTATGATCTTCTTATTAATCTTTTCTACAAACTCCTTGTCCACCTTCAAGGCATCTTTTATATTTATAAACCTTGTGCGCAAAATGTCATTGAATCCTACAAATCTAATAAGATCTTCTTCTTCAAAATTTAGATTTTCTAATTTAATATTTGAAAATTCAATAGTATTTGCTCTATCTAGTACTTTTCTACTGAAAGAGAAGGTAGTATCATCCATATTAACTGTACCAACAACATATACATTATCTGGAATAATCAAATCCTTTAAGGAATCATCTAAGGATAAAGATTTAGGAAATATTAAATCTGTAATTACATTTCCATTTTCATTTATAGATCTTGTTTCTATTAAACTTAAATATTCACTTAAATAATATTCCACTCTAGCCAAATTCATTTCATCTAAACAAATAAAATATGGCTTATTTTTATTTTCTTCTTTACTTGCCTCAATCATAATTTCGGTAAGCTTTCCTTTAACGAATTCATCATTTAAATTCTTATACCCTAAAAGCTCTGTACTATCATTCCAGTCTGGTTTAACACTAATTAAATTATATTGTCCATTTTTAGATTCAGCGCACATAGCTTCAGCAAAAAGTTTAACAAGCTTTGATTTACCTGTTCCGCTAATGCCGGCTAATATTACAAAAGGCTTTGTTTTTAAGCTAAGATAGAAATTACATAAATCTTCATATGAATAAATAAATCCTTTACTGTTTATATATTCCTGTATCGCAATTAAATCTTCTTTTTCTAATTCTGAAGAATCAACCTTTTCAACAGTTGTTGATTGCTTTTCTATTTCAGATTTACTTACTAATATATTTTCCACTTTTAATGCTTTATCAATCATTTCCTTACCAAAAATCCTAACTAATTCATCTTTAGCATTGGAATACTTATCTATTATAGCTCTAATTACAGATATAACCTGATCAATATTAGTTTTAACATTTATTTGATTTGGTTCTCCCTTTAACATTGGACCAATAAATATCATATTATATAAATCTCTATAAGGAACCATTTCTTCTCTTGATATAGAATCCTCCAGCAATAATTCTTTCTTTAATCTTACCTTATAATATTTAGGTTTTGATTCATCATATCCTCTGCTATGTGGTTTGCTGATAATTGTACATATACATCTCAGACCTAATTTCCAATTAGGTTTATCTCCACCTAAAACAAATAAAACCTTATCCCCTATCTCTGTTTCTTCAAAATAATTTGATATCCTTGATATTTCAAGCTCCTCTGTATTTTCATCTAATATTTTGCTTACATCATCTGGATCATTACTCCTAAATGTAAAAAAATTATTATTTGTATTCATATTATTTACCACACTTTCCATTTCCTTCTCATCTAAATTAAGAGGTATTATATTAAAATTATTATCTATATCCATGCTATCTATCAACCCTAATCCTAAACAACGATTAATTCCCTTACCTTCATTTAATAAAATACCTATTGGAATCTTGTGATCCATTGCATATTTTGCAGCATTTATATCACTTACTTTCCGGTTATCTTTTTCTCCATTTGGTGATTGTAAAATTATTTTTTGGAAATCATAATCAGATCTATTATTCCATATAATCTGTTTCCCATAATTCTCCTCTTTTTCAGTAGCTAAATATGATAGCATACATTCCCAACCTTTTGGCTTATATATTCCTCTTATTAAGTCATGCAAAATATAAGGTTCACTAACATAGTCATCAGGTTGAAGTTTTTCGCTATTCTTTCCTTTTATCTGATCCTTGCCTACAAATTGCTTTCCTTTTAATTTTATATATTTTATTAGTATACCTAAATGATCTTTATCTTCAGGTAATATATATTCCATTAATTTCTTCCTCTCATCCATAACAGATTATTTATCAGTTAATTTTTATTTAATCAGTATCATTTTCATCAAATATATCCATCTCTTCATTCTCAATCATCAACTCAAATATTGTATCCTCAATTTCTTTAATACATTTATCGATATATTTTAATATATCCTTTCCCCAGAACCTTATTACTGTCCATCCTAAATATGATAGTTGTTTATCTATTTCCACGTCCCTTTTTATATTGTTAGAAATTTTCTTTATCCAATATTCACTATTATTACTCTTTTCCAATCTTATCTTTTGTTTTTCCCAATCTTTACCATGAAAAAATTCACTATCACAAAAAATTGCTATTCTATACTTAGTTAAAACTATATCAGGCTTCCCAGGTAATTCCTTATAGTTTTTTCTATATCTATATCCCCTATTCCACAAGGCTTTACATAGTTTTATTTCAATTTTTGTATTTTTACTTTTGATATTTTTCATATTCTTATGACGCTGTTCTTTAGTTAAGTTATCCATATTGTAACACCTTCAAATAATAAATAAACTATAGAATCTTATAACAAAAAACCATTCTAAAGTTATTATTCTACTATCTATGAATACTAATAAGCATTCTTATATAATTCTAAAATAATTTCAAAAATCATATTGAGTTTTTCATCTGTATCTGCATTTAGCACAATCCAGTCCGGTCCATTATGCTTTGTGGTTTTATAGTTTAAATCTTTTAAATCTAATTTATACTCATTTCTCCAAATATGAAAACTCAACTCATTTTTTAGCGGTCTTACTAAAACGAAATTTCTTTCAACACGTTCTCCTCTATAATTAGATCCCATAGTCGCATATCGGTATTCTTCCATTTCTGGATTATTAACTGCAATATTATTTTCTAATGCAAAATCAACACTCTTTTTAAAAAGTTCTCTTGATAAATCACTAACTTTCATATATTTCTTACTTAATGTAATACTTCCTTCTAGTAAGCTTTGTAAATTATATTCTTTTATCATATTTACACCTCATAAACTATTTAATAAGTAACTAGTCAATATGCTTGTCTGACACAAAATCCACATGCATGATTGACTAGTTTTTTTCTCTCTTATTAATCCTTTATATAATCTGAAATATCCAAATTATATTCCTCTGCCAATCGAAGAAGTTCCTTTTCACTTGCACTATCTACAGTAACAATAAATGGCATAATTCCTGAAGCACCAGCCTTATTTAACAAATCTTTTTTCAATTTCTGATAATCTATTTTATCCATAATCTAATGCCTATCTATTTTCATTATTTTCTTTAAAAGTAGCATTATACATTTCTCGTATTTCATCCTCAGTTTTATTCTTTAATTCTCTTTCATTAATATCTTTAAATCCTGCTGCTTCATAATACATTTCCAATTCTTCAATCATTTTTTCTATTGTCATAGTTTACATCTCCCTTTTTATATTTAATCTATATAACTTTAAATACAATAAAAATTATTATATTTATTAATTTAATATGCCACTAAAAAATCCCATATTCCTATCTTCTAATTCTCCAACAATAAGTGCTCTATCTAACAATATATTGAATTCTTCACAACTAGTTTCTGAAATAAGTGTGCATGCATGACAAGCTGATAAATTTAAACCATCTCTTCCTTGTCCATGGCTATCAATACATACCGGATCTGATGAACACCACATTGCTTTTCTTACTGCATTCAATATAATTTTCGGTAACATATCAGATTTTCCTTGTCTAACAAGTCCGCCTAATGTACCTTCCGAATCTCCTGATGATGTATATATTAATATTCCACTCATATTAGTAGAATTCTCTTGTGTATTACAATAAATTCTTTCTGTTAATGAAGCTGAATCATACCCGCATTCAAAACTCGATTCTCTAATAAGAAGATGTGCAAATGTATGCAATAGAACAAATTTAGTTGTTATTTCTCTGGTTTTATTTCCACGTTTCTTCTCTCTCTCATTATATCTTACATTTAAAACCTCAATACGTTCAGATACTTTAGGATATTTTTTTATCCAATCTTCTATGATATCATTGTTCAATTCAATAAAAATACCTTCTCCTCTAGCTTCATATGCAGGATACCAATTAGTTTCTTTTTCTTTTATAGATACAAATCCACCACTTTTACCTTTACTTTCAAAGCCTGACATAGTATCGGCTTCTGTTGGATGTAACCTGCTAAATCCAACTAAGGCTCTAACTTCTCTTAACTTTTTTACTAATGTAACTTTGGATAAACCATAAATATTGTAATCATGAATATTTTTTTGTATTTCTATTTTAAAATCTTTTTCATCCATGCATTCTTGAGGTATATTCCCTGTTAATGCATTATACTCTTCTACTCTATATTGCTCTTTAGTTTCAATATTCTCTCCATTTTCAACGTCAAAAGTTTTATCTAAAATAATTTTTACTATTTTTTCATCTTGATGAATATCTTTAGCAATTTTTTCTACATATGAATCAATTATTTTTTCTTTTCCTTTCATTTCAACATAATCTTCATCCTGTAATATTTCCAATAAAGATGAAAACTTATTACTTTGTTTAACCAATAAATTGATTTCACTTGAATATGGTGGTATAACTATTGAACTTACAACCTTAGCAAAGTATATATTAAGAGCACCACGTTGTATACTTTGAGGTGTTTGAATGCATTTTTCTCTTTTGCCTTTCCATGGCATATTACCAGTACATTCATAGGTGACTTTATTCTTTACAGATTCATCATTACTAAATGCCTCTTTATTAAATGCACCTTTCATACTTGCTTTTGCTCCACATTTGCACTCTATAACAAGACCTTCCAATCCTAATGCACTACTAGAATTTTTTATTCTTAGTTGTGGTTTACCGCAAATAACCCTAGCTTTATCTTTCCCATGAACCCATTCTACCCATGGAAAATCATCAATATGTCCATCTTCGCAAGTTACAAGTATCCCTGCTGGAACAAGCTGCATATTACATTCCATACATTTTGGTGTAATCATTTCTTGAGTTTTGGATCTTTTACTAGGCGCAAACTCTTTTTCCCATTCTTCTAGTGGTCTAAGTCTTTTACACTTTGGGCAAAAATACCATCTAGGAAATCTTACAAATGGTATTCCACTTATTTGATTTTTATCAGGTGGCAGACAAAATTTTTCAACTTCTAATAATCGTTCCAATCTTTCATCATGTATTTCTTGTGAATGATTAATAGTCCAATATTCTGGTGCTGAAACCATTAATGTTTGATCTTTAAAATCAATCATAGAACCAACACCAAATGGAGCTATTGCCTGAGAAAACCGAACATTATAAGAAGTAGAAGGCAATGAGATTTTTTTCTTAATATTATTCATTAGTATCAACTCCAAACTCAATTATTTCTGCGCCAGCTTGATTATCAATATTTCTCATAGACTGCATTGTAGGGAATGCATTTCTATAGTCATCTTCTAAATAAGGAACTAATAAATTTTTATCTGCTTTCTTTGAATAATAATATACCTCTTCATCAGAACTTGCAGTATCAATTTTATCTATCCATTTACTTATTATTTCATCAAGTTCTTCTTTAGTTTTAATTGTTATATCTTTTTCTTGGCTATTATCTAACTCTTCAGCTCTCTTAAAGATAAAATCTTTAATTTTATCTAAACCTTCTAAATTATTTTTAAATTTCTTTGCCTCTTCATTTCCATTTAATTTTAATATATGTCTTACCATACTTATAAAAACTGCATGCAATGCTCTTTCTCTTGACTGCTCTGAAAATGGTGTAATACTTGTTGGTTCAACATATTTGTAAAATGTTTGATGATATGGATAGAACAATTCATAATGAGATCTATCTCTAGTCTTGGATGCATTATATAGTGTAAAAACTAATCCTGGATATCTTCTTCCAACTCTGCTTGTTGCTTGAATATATTCTGAAGTCTGCTTAGGCTGTCCGCTAGCTACCATTAAATCCAATCTGCTTACGTAAACTCCAACACTTATCATGTTTGTAGCTAACAATACATCTATTGCATGATTTATATTATCTTTCTTTTTATTGTCTGAATCTACTTCTCCCATTTGATATGTGTTTTCTAAATTCTTTAAAGTCTTTACTATAGCCGTAGATGATAATCTGCTTGTTAGCTCATTTGGTATTCCAGCATACCTTATATCCCTGCTCTTCATTAATCTTTTCATATATCTTATTATATTACTTGCTATATCATCCTTAACTAATGTAGATGTTTTTCCTAATTCTCTTATTGAATTAAAATATCCAACTAATGTCCAGTACTTGTCCATTACTTCTTCAGAAGTATCTATAAATCTCAAAGATTCCAATAGTGCAGTATATAATCTTATTTGAGTTGTCGTAGTTGTTTTTCCTGACGGCATTAAGCCAACATATAATCTTCCTGGTTTTTCTTCAATTGAAACTTCTTTAGTAAAAAAGCAGTCTTCAATATTCAAACCTGAAGGTGGAAACTGTGATACATCTCTATCAAATAACATTTTGCATTGTTCTTTTGCTCTTTTTATAGTTGCTGTAGAAGAAATTATCTTAGGCTTTATTCCCTTGGCACTACACATTGCATCAATTGCAGTTTCATATAATCCTACAATTGTTCCCAATGGTCCAGATATTAGATGCAGCTCATCTTGAATAATTAATTCAGGACTCTTCGTATTATTATCTTTATTTAAAGCAAATAAGTTGGATACTTCACCTTTCCAAGGTAATGTTGCAAACTTATCTACAGTTCCAAAAAGTAATGTAGGCGGATTATTGTATAATTCTTCATCAACTACTTGGATAGGAAGTTTTTTATTAAAATCACACTTTAATTCTGGGCAATAAATAATTTTCTTTTTATCATAGTTATATCCCCACAAACCATTCTTTTTACCATCAACAAATTCCATTTCGAGCTTTGTTCCACACCAAGGGCATTTCAATATTTGAAATTTATTGTGTTTTATTTTTCTTGATTCTAATTCTTCTTTATTACTAACAGCTTTTGTTAGCTCTTTATATTCCAATTTCGCATCTGCATTTGTATTTGGAGTAGGATCTCCTCCTACCCACAACCCAATTGATATCTCATCTTCTCCTAGGTTATATCTTTTATTTTTTTTGCTCTCTCTTCTTATAATTTCACATGCACAAATAAGTATCGATGCTCTTATAAATTGCTGCGATGCTAATAATCTTAAAGTATATCTCATTATAATGGTTGTACCGCCACCATTTACTGGATCATTTAATCTTCTTAAAAATATAGTAAATCCTGTTAAACCTAGATATGCTTCAGTCTTACCACCACCTGTTGGTATCCATATTAAATCAACAATATCTCTTTCTTCACAGCTTGGATTATATATTGGTTCAATATTCATTAAAATAAATGCCAATTGGAAAGCTCTCCAGCTTGCATCTTTCTTTTCTATACTATTGTAATTAAATTTAGGCATATCTTTATCCATTGGAAATCTATCATGATCGCTTCCTGTTAATGTTGAATGTACTCTTTGCATTAACATAGCCCTATTCATTAATGAGAAAGCATCATATGCGTTTTTATTTTCACTTAAAATATCTATTCCTTTTTTTACTCTGAATAATATAGTTTTACATTCCTCAATTTGATTTTTGATTATTTTATCACTATATTTCTCTTTTAATTCATTTCCTAATTCTTTAAGTTTGTTTATCCATTGTTCATATGCATTAGCAAATTTATTTAATAAACCAATTTTTTTATCTTTACTTATATCTGAAATATCAGATAAAATAAACATCGATAATATTTCCTTGCTTTCTTCTCCTAATTCTTTTATTTCAAAATCTAATTGAGGGATTTCAAAACTTGGAAAAAAGTCAGTATGTACTTCTCCTTTTCCAGTTTTAATATTGACGTTTTGTCCTGTTGCTACTCCATGTCCTACTGCGTAACTTTTTTTATTTCTATATAATAAATTAAAAACTAATTCTTCATCATCAATAAATTTAGAATTTATATTTTCAATATCTGATCTTTCAATAAACTTAAAATTATTATTATCTGTAGTAATTACTATTTCCGGTTGAAAAAAGCAGGTTTTATAGTTTTTCTTTACTTTTAGTTCATTTACAAGAACAACTGTATAGCTATAAATTTTATTGTCATATTTCTTTCTTAGAACTGTTAACTTTAATACTCCACTATTTTCACTTACTTCTCCATCCTCATTAATAAAAATTTTATTAAATTCCTTATTTAATGGTATAGTTATATTCTTGTTTTCCAAAAAAGGATTTCTAACATATCCAGTATGCTTCTTTCCTTCCTCTGATGTGCATAAGTCTGCAAGCTTATATAAAATATCTTCTACATCTGGCCTTTCAGTTTGTATAGGTCTTCCTGAAACAAGTTCAAATACATTTTTTCTTGATAAATTCTTTTTTAATCTTGCTAATCCATCTTCTTGATATAAGTATTCACCTAATGAATATTTATCAATTTCAATATCTTTATCTGCTCTGACAGCACAATCTTTAAATTGACTTACCCTATATTTTGCGCAGCTTACTTCTACATTCAGTTCCTTGATATCCCCTTCAGCAAAAAAAGTTAAACCCATAGCTGATGGTAATGTTTGATTAGCCATGCTTATTTCTTCCTGAACTTCCTCCTCATCAGATGAAGATGTGTGAATATTATCTTTGGTTTTATTCTCTTTTTCCATTTCTCTCTTTTGTTTCTCTACATCTTTTTCTATATCCTCATTTATTTCCTCACCATCACTATCACTTGTTTTTTCTTTTTCAGATTCATCTTGTTCATATAAATTATCTTGTGGAAATAGCACACCTAGTGAATATCTATCTAATGGTGAATCTGATATCACTTCATATTTTATATCAGCTCCTATATCTTCTGATCCTGGTCCCATCATTTCTGCTTTTGTTCTTTTAACTATTTCTTTTCTTACTCTAATGCACTCTTTTATATCTATCATTTATTCATCCCTCTCAATCACTTTATTTACATGTTGTGAACTTAACTCTTCATGAATATTTTCAATTGAATAGATTGTTCCTATATATGCATATCTATCTAAATCACTTATTGTATTCTTTACAATTTCATAAATATCATTACTCTGTTCATTATTATTTACTACAGAATTTATTATTATCTTCGCAATTGCTTTTCTTATTTGTATTTGTATTCTTCTTTCCTGCCTACACGCATTTATTACTTCCTCTAAGTTGTCACTTAATCTACTATCTTTTACTATGTCTGCAATGATCTTTATATCATTTACGTCTTGAGGCCCAATTATATTTCCGTTTAGCCAATTTACTATAGCTGAATGTGTAATTTGTTTCCCATACATTCTAAATTTATTACTAATATTTTTTTCTGTTAAATCATAAGTGTGCATATAAGTCTTCAAACCAATTTTCCACAAATTATTGAGTTTGAAATACTCACCATATACATTATTAAATTCTTTATTCCCTAAAAGTTCTTTAATAACTACCTTTACAATATCTTCTTCTCCATATAATTTACTTTTTGTAAAAATCATCTCATCTCCAACACTTAGTTCTGAAATACTTTTTTTCTTTATGTCATTATCACTTCTATCAATTATATTAGCTTGATAATTATCCGATAAAAATGAATAATTCTCATCTTCAAAAGTAACTATTTTGTTTACTTGCATTGTGCTATTAGAGATTCCTCTGCCCGCTTTATCTTCATTAATAAAAAGCTTTATTTTATTTTCTTGTATAATCCTTTGAACGCTTTCTTCTACTTCACTGAATTTTTCTTCTTCTTTATATGGATTTTCATCGTTATCAACATCAGATTCAACTAAAAAATGTTTGCCTATTCTTGAAAGTTCAACCTCCTCATAATCTGACAGCTTATTATTTTTTAATATTAGGTTTAACATTTGATTATTTTTCCTTATTAATGAATTGATTCTAATTTTTTCCCTTCTATATACTAAAATATTTATAGTTTTTACTACATTTGTGCTAAAAATATTGAAATACTTATTTTCAAAAAAAGCAGGAAATATTAATACCTCATTTCCATAAACATCAACTTTCTTATGTATTTTCTTTATCTTTAAATTGGTTTTCCTAAGCATCCTGAATTTTTCTTTCAGCTTATCAATTTCATCTTCATTTTTTATCAATAACAATGACTTATTACTATTTAAAATCCTATCTTTAATTGTATCTATCTTATAATTCTCAAATTTTAAGAATTGGATAATTTCTTCAATTTCAGAAATTATATTATTCATTAAGTTATATTCAATTCTTTGAACTGGAAATAAATCTAAAATCTCTTTAAGCACCTCTACTCTGCATAGTATATTTTTTAAATTATTTACACTCATATTTAATGGTAAAAGAGATTGTTCTAATTTATTGCATAAATAATATGATTTTTTTATAAACTCTAGTGTTTTTATATTGTTATTCGAATAATCAAACAATTCTTTTAAATTTTTACCTATATTGTAGATATTTTTATTTAAAACATTAGAATTATCAACTTCATAAATATGAATACATTTATGAATTAAATTTTCAATTAAATGATTATTTTTTATTTGCAAATCTGACGGCCTGTATGCCTCAAGTTCATCATATAAATTAATATTATCTAAAATCACCTCTTTAGATAACGCATATACATTAAATGGATCATCATCATTAACTAATAATGAAAAGTCAAAATTACTTTCCCATGTATCAATTACTAATATTTTTCTTATATTGTCCATCATACCAGCTTGTCTTAATTCTGTTTCCAAAGAATCTTTATATGTTTTTTCTCCTATTAACACAACATTTTTCACATTTTCATCATCCCTAATAATATCGATGGCTGTATTAATATTAGATACAAATTTTATTATTGCATTTTCCTTAGTTCTATTTCCTTTAAAATACTCATAATTATCTTCCGAGGTATAATATGCGATTGGAAATAACTCCGATATTGCATGATTTTCTTCCTCAAAATTAATTTCTATTGAATCAATTAAATTGTATAGCTCTTCTTTGTGTTCAAATACAATAACTGTGCTTTCTTTAATTACGCCATTTAATTGGGCAAAATTTATTCCAAGTATTTCCGATATAAATTTTTTAGTTATGTTATATAGTTGATAATTTCCATTTACCTTATTAATTCTACTTGCTTGTCCATTATATACCGATAATAAATGTTGATTTTCACATAGTATCATGGTTTTACTATTATCTTTTTCCAATAAATATATGTATTTTTTTTTAGTTCTTCCATCTATCTTTACATTATCAAATATACAAATCCTTCCATTGTAGAGTACTTTATCTCCATTTTTTATAATATCTAAAATATTATTATCTGGATTTTTCATATTCTCATAATATTGTTTTATAGATAAAATTAAAATTAATAGAATTGACATTAATTTTTTTTCAATTCCAATAAATAATACCTTTCTGTCATTGTTATTTAATATATCTATATAACTTTTTAATAGTAATTCTTCAAAATATTTCATTTCTATAATTTCTTTTTGATATCGTATTTTTATTTTATTTATCTTATTTAATAATATTTTGCTTTTATCCATATTTCCCTCTATACCTTTTAATTTTAGCATTTTTAGATCTTCTTCATGCTTGAACATCACTAATTATAAACAAGTGTGTTTTCATTTATCAATTTAAATAGTTCTTCAATATTTCTCATATCACCTGCTTGTACATAATAATTATCCGCATCCATTTTAGTATAAATATTTAACATACTATCTTTTTTTATAATATTTTCATTTTCTATTATTTCACATAATTCCTTATGCGTTATAAATCCTGCTATATCATAACTCCAAATATTTTTTTCATTTATAATTATTTCTTTTAGTTCTGTTATATTTATATTATTTTTATATAAAAATTTATTTTCTCGCATCAATTTTTCACCATCAGGACCAATTCTAATTAATAGAAAAAAGTCATTGTGGCTTGTACCTTTTGATATATTAGGAACGTACTCTCCGAAGCTGTTCCAATTCTTCTGTTCTAGCAATAATAAATTTCCATAGTATTTTGTTGATTTAACAGCTACTTTGTATCCCATAACATCTAAATCAAAATTATCCCATTCTCCTAACCCATATTCGCTTAGATCTGGCGAACTGATTTTTATATTTCTCTTTTCAAATTCATTCCACATTCCATGTTCTGCAAGTTTTCCTTGAAAAACATTTATAAAGATCTCGCCGTTTTTTCTATTTTTATCTCCACCGCTTCTTCTTTCCCTATGCTTTCCAACTTCTCCAAAACTCATTTCATATGCAAAGTTAAAACATTTCATTAATATGTTATAAGGAAATATTCCTAATGCATTATATTCTCTTTTTTGATTTACTATATAACCTATATCAGTTAATGACATTTTGTTCATTTTATACCTCTTCACTCTCTTATTGCTTTTTATTATATTTTAAAGCATTTTTTGTTATAATTCTATTATTTTCTACTTGATGTATAACCTACCAAAAAAAGCCTAACTTATTTTTAATAAGTTAGGCTTTTTTAATTTCAATAATATTTAAATAGATCTTTATTTTATATTAATACTTTCAAAATCTCTTTCGCTAAAAACTCTATAACAGGAACAGAAACAGCATTCCCAGCTTGCTTATACAAATGCGAATCTGAATAAACTTTTCCTTTATAATCAGTAGGCAAGTTATATCCATCACCTACCAAAAACCCTTGTAACTTAAAAGCTTCTTTTGGCGTTAATTTTCTTATTCCATCATTTACTTTTATAAGTGGTACATTATGACCACCAGTACCCATATTCGCCGTTAATGTAGGACACACTCCACTCATATTTTTTCTTACATACATTCCTCTACGAACTTGATAGAATTGATACATTTCATTAATTTGTTCATCTAAATTAACTCTTTCAGCTTTTCTTTTATCTGCTGGCAGTTCTTCATATTCTTCTTCTGTAATAAAATAATTTGGATATTTATCTTTCGTATAATAATACTTTTCATGCGTTTCTTTAGTAATAGTATAGTCTATAATTTTCTTTATGTCCTCTACTCGATCTTCTAAAGTCTTAATTTTTTTATGTTCATTTATATCCTCGAATATATTAAACTTATCAGCATCTTCTTGATGTAAAAAACCAATAATATATATTCTTTCTCTATTTTGAGGTAAATCAGAATAATCCATCGTATTAAGAACATGTTCCTTAATTATATATCCTATTTTCTCCAGTTCTCCTTTGATTACTTGATATGTTCTTCCATTATCATGTCCTTTTAAATTCTTAACATTCTCTAAGAATAAAATACGTGGCTTTCCATTTATACCTGTTGTCCCATCAGTTCCATATCTAGATTGTAATTGATTAATTAAATTTATTATGTTTAAAAATAGGTTGCCACGATCATCTTCAAAACCTTTTTGCGATCCAGCTATGCTGAATGCCTGACATGGAAACCCTCCAAGTAAAACATCAATTTTTTCTTCTAGTATTTCCTTGTGCTTTTCTTTATAATATTCGATTTCCTTTTTCAGTGTTTCTATTTTAAGCTTTTCTAATTTATTAAATTGTTCATAATTCTCTTTCCACTTTATTGACTTAATCTCTCTTTCTTCTCCTACTTCTATTTCATTATCATAATATACATTCGTTTCTTTTATATAATTTAATAATTCATCTTCAATTGCCTCGGGATTTAATACTTTATTAATATCGCCCTGTATTAACTTATGTTTAAAATTAGCCCCATAGGTTGCGCATGCATACTCATCCATTTCATTGGCCCATACTAATTCATATTTTGCATCATTAATTTTTGCATTTTGAAACCCTAGACATACTCCGCCTACCCCTGCAAATAAACTTCCAACTTTTAATTTCATTTCTTTAGTTCCTTTCTCTCACTGTCCATTGATTGCTTCTTCTTTCATTTTTTCCAAAAATGCATCATACGCTCCTAGCTCTTTGAAGTCTATATTATAATCACTACTATTATTTTTGTATATAATAACAGAATCTATACCTAATTCTTCTAGATATTCGTAAGCAACTAAATTATTTCCTTCTATATTTAGAACTTGTCTTAATATCCACTTTCCTAAATCCGAATTTGGATTAGACATAATAGCCTTATCCCCTTCTTGACAAACTTTTGCACTAATAACATTCCCATCAGGTAAATTAAGCGAAAAACTTGTATCTTTAGGTGGAAAAAATGATTTTGTTATATGCTTAATTTCTTCCCTTATCCTAAATTCAACTTCATTTTCATTTCTATTTCGTCCTGAAGCAAGTCTTAGATTTAAGCCACTCTTAGTCGGAACATGTCTTTCCCCTCTATCTGAATATAGTGGTAATATAATATACTCTTTCATTTTAGAACTAGTATAATATTTAATTTTAGATTCAGAAATTTGTCCAATACCATAAAGACTGCTATAAGGATCATCTAGTATATCTACTTCTAATTCAGCCAAAATATTTTCTGTTTTAAATTTCTTTAAAAGAGTGCTTTTTGAAATATTTAATGAATATTCATTTTTACCGTCGTTAAATCTAATAGAACTTTTATCACTTGCTGTAATCTTTATCTTATCCATATCTATTAAATCCATATCACATTCATAAATTAATATTTTCCCTTTTTCTCTTACAATGCAATGATATATAACTTCTTTTAATGCATAAATTCTTTTTGTTACATTTATTCTTTCATTTCTCATATTTGATACTATATTTATAGTTTCTATAGAATCTTTTCCTCTAAATTTATAAGCTTCACTATTAAACTCTGCAACCTTTTGAAATGTATTTCCGCTTGCATTTAAGAAAGTTTTTATTCCAACACCTACGCTATTTTTTATAGCATCTACTGAACAGTCAACTCTAGACACATTTTGTGCATTTAAAAATCTACAAAATAAATTTTCTGTCACCCTATAATTTAAGAAAGGGGAATCATTTTCAGAAAACAGCTTGGACAATTTCGCTATATTTATTAAAGCTTTATAATATTCACATACTTGACTATTATTTATTTTTTCTAAAAGCATTTTTCCTCCTTACTATTAACATGTATTTTTTAATTAAATAACAATTAAATATCTTATATAGTACATATAAGCTATAATATTAAATCTTCTTAATAATTATTTACTGCAAATTTTATTTATTTACATTATTTATCTTTATTTAGTTGAATAATAATGTTTTATAAACTCCAAGTTATATTATATTAGATAAATACATAATTGAAAACCAATTGTAAACTATTCAATATGAAAAAAGTGCACTATTGTTATCCTACTATCCACTAAAATCCATATTAATCTTTTCTACTGTACAAAATTAGATTATAACAATCCAACAAACTGAATTAATCTCTTATTTAATATATTTTCCTGATTTCAATTATTTCCCCTCGACTAATATATCTTTCACAATCTTTCTCGACTATTAAATAAAAATTCAAGTACTCAAGGAAAAACCTGCATATAATAGTATCCGATTTTGTAATTAAATAATATAAATCTTGTTTTTTTAGCATCTTTAGGGCTGGCGTAATACTGTTGGATATGATAAACATACTCAATCCTACAATACCAATTAAAATTATAGTAATAGCTGTACCTGTATTTTGTTGTATTGTACCTGACATAGAAATATATATTATTGTAATAGTGCTTAATCCGGCAAATGATATAGATATAATTTTATTAATCAAATTTATTCCAATAATATACTTATAAAAAAATGCCTTTAGTCTATATTTTCTTTCTGATTTCAAACTTTTATCTTTAGTTTTTATAGTTTTCCTAAGTGCCTCTACTGTACTAATAAAAATTTGACCTGTGGAAAGTATTATATACATGAATAATAAAACTATAACTAAAGCTATAGACTGTATGGTATTTTTAGGAATTATCGTGTTATCTATAAGTTCTGCCGAATCAGATTTTATTACTACAGCCAACATAAAAAACATATAAATTATATCTATGACTAGAGCTATGTAACTAATTGATTTAAATACTGTATCAAAAATTGATTGTTTAGCAGGTACATTCATATATTTATTTTTTATGCAATCTAGAAATAAGTTATTTAACGCTTTTATAAATACGCCCAAAATAGTTATAATTGTTGTTATTATAACTAATATATCTCTTATATTTGACATATTAGACACATCCCTTCACCTCTCTTTAGTCAAATTAAAAACAAAATTATTTAATACTCCGAACCCCTGATTAACTGCCACTCCATAAACCGGCCCAATCTCCTGTTTCATTTTTTTAACAAATTCCTCTTCTTTATTTTCCTGCTTAAACTTCTTAAGATTATCAACTTTTAAGACTTGTCCATATTCCTCAAGCTGATTTTTCCTATTTTCATCAACTACAACGCAAAAAGCCTCATATTGCATTTCACAAAACTTATCAATGTATGTATCATAAGAGAGCAAATTATCACTTTTCTTGCTATTAATATTCTTAAAAGTAGGCACCAAATTCCACATTTGATCATGAAGGACAAAACTCCAAGGTATGAAATGATCTATGCTTAGAACTCCATACTCATTATAATTTGAATCCGTAAAATCCAAACCTGTATACAAATCAACAATGTGTCTTTGTTCTATAACTTGCTTCCATATTTTAGTCTGCTCTTTTAGATTTCTCTCTTTAGGCGCTTCTAATTTCATTGCAATTCCTGGAACATTAGGGTTACGCTTTTGAATAAAACATACAAGTTCATAATAAGTCCAGCCTGCAATAATTTTCCCATTATATTTTAAGTAATTGCACCACTCATCTCTGATTCTAATACAGTTTTCATTATTTTCATTTTGGTAAATTTCATATATGCTTTCATTATCCTCTTTTGATAATTCCTCAATCTGTTTTTCAACTTTTTTACCATTAAGCTTGCCTTTGAAAAATGGAGTTAAAAATCTATAGGGTACATTGTAGGTTAAATCTTTAAGCATTTTATTTAAACTTTTATCTTCAGAATTATATATAAAATCAAAAAGCTTATGTTCATCATAGTTGCTTCCTAAATTATATGTATCTGAAATGTAGTTAACTATTTTAGCTAAGTTATCACATAAGCCAAAACTAAGTTTATATTTTAAAAGGGGATACCATGCCTTAACTACCATTTTGCAAATTAATTTTCTAAATTTAATGTCTGTTTGATCAATTGAAACCTCATCTAATATAGCTAATAGCCAATACATTTTATAACTTGCAGCTGTATCATTTAATACCCTAGAAAAAGTAGCATAATTAACTTCATTACTATAAGGTACTTCACATATGCCTTTTGGCAATATTATATTTTCTTTACGCGTGTATATTTCATTCATTTTTGCCCCACCTAACATCTAATCATATACATTATAAGTACATTTTACCACAAAATAAGAGCTTACTTTACGTAAACTCTTAATAAAATATACTATTTATATCTTTTGAATATAGTTTTTTCATGGCAAAATCATTTTGTGCTTTTAAGCACAATCCCTTCCTTAAATCCTCCACGTTCCTCTTTCTTCTTATCTCTAACTTTCAAAAGCTCTTCCTCACCATACCCCAGGCTATCAGCAAGCCCAAACAATACTTCCATTACATCAGCTAATTCTTCCAAATTTTTATCTTCTAAAAATTCATTAACTTCTTCTTGTAATTTTGCTTCTAAAAGCTTGTACTTTTCTTCTTTAGATGCAATTAAAGTATCACATTCGCGTCCATCTGCTTTTATTATTTCTGGTATTTTATCTCTTACTAATTTATTATGTACTTTCATTGACTCTCACTCTTTTCGTACTCATTCATTAATTATTTTTTTAATATTTTATGTATAGTACATCTTTCACTAAAAACTATTATTGATTTGATAAAACTTTCATCAACCTCTAATACCTTCATTAAATATTTTATATATTAATGTTCCACATTTCTAAAATGGCACTTCATCATAATAAAAATTTACGCTACCATCACTACTTAATAGCTGTTGATATCAGCATTGGTACCGTCTAAATACTCTACTGCCTTCGTTGAAAAATAATTTTCATACTTACTCTTACTTGCCTTACTAAAATATTCTTTTGCCAATTGTGGTTCATTTAATTTTAGATAGGTCATTCCAAGAAAATAATTATTTTCTATATCATAAATAAATTTGTCATAAACCAAAGTCGATTTTTTCAAACCCAAAATCACTTTTCTCCTTTTTTCTTTATTAACATAGATTTCTATATATCTTAAAGCTTCTTTTTGATTTCCTTTCACTGCTTCCAAATAAGCTCTAATAGGATAAGCTTCTTCTGGATTGAAAAGTTCCACTGCCTTTTCATAATATTCTATAGCTGCATGTACATTTTCTTCTAAAAGTATTAAACTGCTTGCCCTTAAAAAAAAGTATCCCCACTTTATATTTTCATCACAGCTCTTTAAATCCATTTTATCTAAATAGCTTTCCATTTCATAAAAATCACCTTTTCTATAATTACAAACTGAAATATTATATAGCATTGCATTTACTATTTTTTTATTCCTCCAATGCTTTTTCATAGTTTTCTTAAAACTTTCAATAGCTTTACTATATTCACCTTTATATAATAAATTCAAATTATTCATACCTCTTGTAATCACAAATAACAGAGCACTAAAAACTATACCCAAATAAATTATTACTAAGTCCTTTAGTTCTAAATGAATCCTACTAAATCCAAGCATTGCACCTAAAATCGCACTGCATAATACCACAAGAATAAGCCTAAAATATTTATTCATTTTTGTCTATTCTCCTTCTCTTTTCTTAATCCCTACAATTATTAATTCCACATTTATATATAACATAATTTTATTTAAAATAATTAGAACTGAGATTTTCTAAATATAAGGAAACCCCAGCTTACAAAAATGTCTTTCCGAACCTTCTTGGTCTTGTAAACAGATTTACAGCAGCCTTGCTATCTAACAAATCTTTTATAAGCAATGTCTTATCTACATAATTGTAATTTCTCGTTATCAGCATTTCAAAATTATCTATACCTATTGGTAATGGTTTGAATTTCACATTATCACTTCCATTTTAATCCCAATCCGGATACTGTTGTGGTGCTTTCCCTTTGCTATCAATAATTTGTGGCACAAAATCTATTTCTTCATTTTCTACAAAATCAATTACCTGTATTTTAAATTCCCACATATCTCCAAAGTCAAATAAATATATGAACTGCTGACCTTTATAAAGCTCAACATCCTCTATTGCTAAATCTTCATACTCCTCACTTTGACCTAATGGATTTGCGCAGTAAAACTCTTTTCCTTTCCTATAGCTTGTGCCAGTATAAAAAGCATACATATGATCATTATCAAAATCAAAAGCTTTTTGAATTATTAAATGCAATCTATGTAAGCTAGTTTTATGAGATAATTTAACCACTCTCCAGAGGTTTTTATCCAATAAAACTTTCAGAATATAAGTTCCTTTTCTATTACTTGGATCATCAGAGTTTATGTTCTTCTCTATTAATCCAGATTCAAAAACCTTTGTCATAAATTCAAAAAAAGTTTTCTCATCCTCAAAATCCTCAAACTCTTCAATATCCCATCTTTCTATAATCATATCTATAAAAAAATCTTCAACATTAAAATAATCTAGAACTTCATTTGTAAAAAGTTTACATACTTCTATACCACAAGCTGTTGGCATAATACTTTTTATAGAATCCTCATACTTATTTTTAACATTATCTATAAGTTCTAATTCACATATTCCTAGTATTCTTAATATCTGGGTAACTTTTGAATAATATGAAAATAAATTTCTTCCATGCTTAAGATTACTTTTCAATATTTTATTTGTGATATTAGTTCTACTAATTACATATATAAGTTCAAAAAATTCTAGAATATCATTTCTTAGTACATCTTCAAATTCATATTCATTCCAAAAACTTTCAATTAAGAATACATATTTTTCATAAATATTTAAGTCTAAAAATTCTTCTAAACGTGCTGTTTTGATTAATTTAAACTTATTTTTACTATTTGTCTGTATCAAAAACAACTTACTTTTAACTGCTAATGTAAAAAATAAATCTATAGCTATATATTGCTCTTGCATATAACTCGCTTTAATTGCCTCTCTTTGAAAATTTAACTGTAAATTTAATTCAAAACAATCATTTTTACCTAATACTTGACTTCTATTGGATAAATTTGGATTTTTTTCTAAAATAAAACTTATGAGAGTATCAAAGTCTTTTATAAATGGTAATATATCTGTTTCATATCTAGATTTCATTACAAACATTCCCTTTCTTTCATATTTACTGTATATCTTGACAATCATTCGCCATTACATTTTTTAACTGTTAAAACAATATTAGATTCTATACATTGTTTAAGCGTTATAAATCTGCCAACTCTTCCATTACCATCTTGATAAGGCTGTATAAGTTCAAACTTACTATGAAATAAGAATATCTATTATAAATTCTTTCTTTATTTTCATGTGCCTTATAGAATTAACTCTTAATTAATGCTATTATTTTATTAAAAGATTATGAAATATTTTAAATAAATAACTATTAGGCAATACTATAACCGAGGGAGGTTTTTTCATGTTAATAGATAAACTCAAAACTTACACTTATAAAGATTATCTCACCTTTGATGAAAATGAAAGAATTGAAATAATAGAAGGAGAAATTATTAATATGAGCCCAACTCCAAGTAGAATACACCAAGAAATTATAACTGAAATTCTTTTTAAAATAAGGCAATATATTGAATCTAATAATGGTCCTTGTAAAGTTTATCCTGCACCCTTTGATGTAATACTTAAAAATAATGATGAAGACGTAATTAATAGTAGAAATATAGTTCAACCAGATATATCAGTTATATGTGATAAAAACAAATTAACTGATAAAGGCTGCACCGGTTCTCCTGATATGATTGTAGAGGTTATATCTCCTTATAATCCTAGTAATGATTATGTAAGAAAATTAAACCTTTATGAAAAATTTAAAGTTAAGGAATATTGGATCATAAACCCAATGAGAAAAAATGTATTAGTTTATGTATTAACTGAAAATGGATATGATGCTCCTATAACTTACACATTTTCTGATAAAGTTAAAGTGAATATCTATGATAATCTTGAAATAGATTTTAATTCTATTTATCTATAATCATTATTTTTTTTTAATTCTAAACCAACCAGGACTACCTAAAGTAGTAGTCCTGAATTTATAGCTTTTTATTTCAAATTAATTTTTTATAGCAAAAGCATCCAGTTATATGGTCATTAACCATCCCTACTGCTTGCATAAAAGAATAGCAAATTGTACTTTCCACAAATTTAAAACCATCTTTTTTTAATTGTTTACTCATTTTATTGTGAATTTATTATGTATTTTCATTACTTCTCACTTTTTTCATGATTATCTATTTTAATATCGGCTTCTTCTCTTAAACCCATAAATTTTCTTCAAAGGTTACTGTGTATTCTTTGCAGCAATTTCTACATTTTAAATATTCTTCAGCTTGTTCTTCTGTCCATATTTCAACCCTATTATTTTTATTCTTTTTAGATTTTTTCTTTTTTCCCATGCTTTGTTATTATTAACTCCTTAGCTTTTATGACCTTATAAATTCTGTTTTACACATAACCCTATAAATACTTTAATTATATTTTAGTATAAAATAAAAATTTGCGCTACCGTCAATAAATCTAATTAATAGCTATCGGTATCAGCATCGGTGCTCTTATATGTTCTTTTAAGCACACTCCCTTCCTTAACTCTCTCTTCTTATCTCTAACTTTCAAAAGCTCTTCCTCACCATACCCCAGGCTATCAGCAAGCCCAAACAATACTTCCATAACATCAGCTAATTCCTCTAAATTTTTATCTTCTAAAAATTCATTAACTTCTTCTTGTAATTTGTCTTCTAAAAGCTTGTACTTTTCTTCTTTTACTACGACTTCAATTCCGCATTCTCTTCCATCTGCTTTTATTATTTCAGGGATTTTATCTCTTACTAATTTATTATATACTTTCATTGACTCTCACTCTTTTCTTAATTATTGGGATTAAGCTTAATCACTATAAAATAAGTCACTAATCATTTTAGTTAAAATAATCCATTTATATATAAAAGTATCTTGTCCAAATTTAATACGTTGACTAAAAAAATACCATAACAAAATACCGTAAATTCATTTTCAAATTTACGGCATTACTATCATAACATACTTTTCCAATTATTTAAATTACCAGCAAAATCTCTTCCTTAATAAAACATATCATTTCCAAGCTTAAACAACAACCTCAAATATCTTTTTATCATTGAAATTAATCCACTCTTTAGTGTATTTCTTATATTAATCTGCCATTGGTTTCATAAAAACGCTCATCTTCTTCTCTATACTCTGCATACATAAACTCTTGAAATTTTAAAAGAAGCTTTTCCATATCTAACTTGCCATTTTCTAAAACTTCGCTCTTATCAACTTGTGTAAATTTAGATGCCATTTTGCGCACATCTCTTTGAGCTATAAGATAGTCATAAATTAAAGTTTCAAATATTTTATTATGCATAACAAATCTGCCTTCATGTTCAGAAAGTATTCCATACATTATTCCTTTTTCATAAGCAAAAGAATTATAAGAAATTTGTTTTCCTTCAACTAAAATTTCAGAAACAACAGCTTTTATTTCTTCAAAGTTTTCTATATTTTTTATTACATCATCAAAAAGCGTATTTGGTTCATTTAATGTCATTTTTATAGCTTTAGTAAGACCTTGAAGTGTCCAATCTTTATCTATATATTCATCTATATTCTTGCAAAGTCTGCTCACTAAATAAGGATAGCCACTAGTAAAACTTCTAATTTCCTTTGCTAAAAGCTCTATATCCATATTGATGCCTGTTTCATTTACATATTCCTCGAGCATAGTTTTAATTTCTTCTGCTGAGAAAGACATATCTAATTTAAAATCCGCTGCTATATTCCAAGGTGAATTAAATACCCTATCTTTTTCATCTCTTATTTTAAGTTTTATATTTTTAATATCATTTACTCCACCTAATATAACACTTTTAAAAGTAAGATCTTTTCCTGCATTCATTAATAAATATTTATTGCGAAGCACTCCTAAAAACTGCATAAAAATTCTATTGCCACTACTTTTATCTATTTCATCTATAATTAAAATCATATCTCTATCATATTCTTCTATAATATCAGTGATATTCTCTGATAATTCATTAAAATCTTTAGTCTTATCTTCATAAAATTTTAATTTATTATACAACTCTTTATTAGAAAATCTTACACACCTTGCAAATATCCTAAAAACAGCTTCACAAAATTTTTCTTCTGTTTCAAAAAGATCATCGCCAATACCTTCAAAACTTGCATCAATAACAATATATTTTTTATTTAATTCCTCTACAAGTTCATTAAATGTAGTAGTTTTTCCAAATTGCCTTGGCCTATTTATTGTAATATAATCGCCTCTATCTACCATTTCAATGATTTTTTTAACTTTTGAACTTATATTAACCATGTAATGTTTTTCTGGTATACAAAGACCTGTTACATTAAAATATTTCACTTATTCGACCTCCAACATATATTACAATTAAAAATTTATGCCCTTTAGGGTGTCCTGTGGACATTGAGCAACTCATATTTAATGTTATTTAAAGCTCATTAATTTTCTATTACATTGATATTATATCCTATAAACTAATTCCGTGAAACATATTTAAAAAACACCAGCTTTTATTTCTTCAAGATTTTCACTCTCCCCCTTGAAACCCGCATGTTTCCTATAAATTCAACTCATTTATTTCCATCCCTGGCACGGACTTTAAATTTACCTTGTGGCATATTTCCGTACCTAGAATAGATTCATACGATATAAATACAAAGATACTGTCGCACTAAAGTTAATAAGGAAAAAGTGATAATTTCAAGAAGATATGTTGCAAATTTGAAAACCAAATTAGGAATGAGGGACGGCGAATGATCATTAAATATTTTAAATCAATATTAAAATTAACCTCAATAGTTTTTACATTAATTATATTATTTGGACTTATCACAAAACAAGAATTAAATAATAGAAAATTATATGAATTACTAGCTTTATCTTTTGTATTGTCCTTAATAAAATTCATTATTAATAAATATGTTATTTCTAAGGATTCAATATTTAACCCATTATCCTATATAATTATAGTTTGGTTAATGGTTATTTCATCAAATTATCTTTTTAACTGAAATATGTCCTTATCATCAATGTTTTCATCATTTATTGAAGTCATATTAATTTATATCTGTGTTAGGCTTATTAATTATCAGCATGAAAAAACAGAAGTTAAAAAAATGAATGAAATTCTAGATATACAAGCATCCATATTCCTCCTACTATTGGAACAAGTCGTATAAAAATCCAAAAACCACTTTTTCCAATGTCATGCATTCTCCTTACTAAACTGAAATAGCTGGAATTATCATTGCCACTAAATAAATTATGTTAATATATTCAAATAAATTCAATTAGAGTTTTAATATTTCAACTAAAAAACCTCCGAAAAATCAGAGGTTTTTTACATTTATTTTTTGCTATTGCTTTTATGTTTTTTTTATTATTTAATCTTTTAATATATCATATTAATAATATTACTAACAAAAATTTTATTTCATTATGCAATATTAGCTCCGTAGTAATTGTCTTTAACTTTTAAATAAAAAGAAGCCGTTGTTACTTTCATATAAGGGATTACCCATAAAAGTCCAATCCCTAATGGAATCGTTCCTAGTATTGCCCATCCTAAAAAGCTTAATAAAAGTACAAAATATTTAAATTTGTATCCTTTCATCATTCCTGCGCTTTCCTTTAAGCATTGAATAATAGATTTACTATTATCATCAGCTAAAATATAATAAGCTTGTGAAAACATATAAGAAAATATGATACCTGGAATTACTAATAAAACTGTTCCTACAAGTATAATTATTCCCAATAATATAAATAATCCTATCACTTTATGTATAACTTGAAATCCTGAAAAAATATCTGCAAATGCTGGTTGTTTATCATCATAAGCATAGTTTAATCCTAATCTACAAATTCCGATGCTCATTACTGAACTAACTATCATTGATACTAGTGTTATAATTATAAATAGTATTGTGTTATCTTTAACAAATCTTAAAATAAAGTTAAATAGGAATTGTATTAAAAATATAACTACAATACTGCCAATAGCCAGTCCCCATTTTCCCCTTAACTGATCCTTGGCATGTCCTTTTAATTCTGCCCTATTAATCATAAAATTCTCTCCTTAATCTTATAAATTCCAAATTATGCAATAGCAAGTAGTATACTACCATATTTAAAATTAAAAATCAAGTTTATGGTAATATGATCAAATTTTATCAATCATTTGTCTTCCATCTCTTAATTTCCTCTCATCAACAAATTACTATTGTCCAATAAGAATTCGAAAAATTGTATATCAATTCCTTACTATAACCTAAAGTTTCTGCTAGCCCAAATAATACTTCCATAATATCATTATACAAATCAGCACATTATGGGTGAAATGAATTTGTATCATCATATTTAATATGATATTATAAAGTATAATCATTTGTAATTACATATTACTTTTATAAACATACTAAATTTACAACACCTATAAAAACTTGAATCTCTAACCATATAATAAATATAAAAAAAATGGAGGCAGTTGCTATGGAAAATGGAAAATATGTTGCATATGTTGGAACCTATACTTATGGTGATAGCAAGGGTATTTATAAATTAACACTTAATGAAAATAAATCTATTATTGAAGATATTGAACTTGTCAGCGAACTTAGCTATCCTACTTATTTAACAGTTAACAAAAATAATACACATCTTTATTCTGTTGTAAAAAATGGTGAAAAAGGTGGTATAGCAGCTTTTGAAATAAATCCTGCTGATTATAGTCTAAGAGCCTTAAATTGCAATTTTAAGCATGGAAAATCTCCTTGTCATATAATTTTAGATAAAAATGACGAATATGTTTTCACCTCAAATTATCATGAAGCAGAACTTGTCTCTTATGAAATTGCATCAGATGGCAGTATAGAAAAAGAGATTGATTCAGTAATTCATAAAGGTTCTGGACCTAATAAACCTAGACAGGATAGCGCCCATATTCATTTTGCTGGCTTTACTTCTGATAATGAATACATATATACTGTTGATTTAGGTTTAGATAAATTATCCCTATATAAATTAAAAGATGGGTATTTTAAAGAAGAAGCAGATAAATGCATAAATATAAAACCTGGTTCAGGGCCAAGACATATGACTTTTCATCCTAATGGTAATTTTTCATATTTACTTAATGAACTTAGTTCGGAAGTTACTGTTTTAAAATACGATAAAATTAACCATTCCTTTAAGGAAATACAATATATCTCCATGCTCCCTTCAGATTGTTTAATGGAAAACACTGGTGGTGCAATTCATATATCCTTCAATGGAGATTATTTATACACTTCAAATCGTGGATATGATAGTATAACAGTATTTAAAGTTGATTCAGTTTCTGGTAAATTAACTTTTGTATCAAACACTAAACTTCAAGGACAATCTCCTCGTGATTTTTCTTTATCTCCTTCAGGTAAATTTTTAATTGCAGCCAATCAAACTACAAATAATGTGGAACTGTACTCTATAAATGAATTAACTGGTGAACTAACTTATTTAAATGTATCCGAACATATACCTAATCCTGTTTGCATTAAGTTTCTAAATTACCATATGTAATATTCCCCTTCTTTATTGTAAACTAATTTCAACCACTACAAAAATGTAGTGGTTGAAATTTATACTCAATTTAATTTTTATTGCTAATCATTAGTTTGAGAATTCTTGTGTTCCCATGTATTTGCTGTTTCCGTAGATTACTCCTATACCAACCTTAGTATATTTTTCATTCATCATATTTGCTCTATGACCTGGTGAGTTCCACCATTGGTTAAATAATTCAACTGGGTCAGTGTTGTTACATGCAATATTCTCTCCTGCTGAAGTATAATCATAGCCTATTGTATGTAACCAGTTTGTCCACTTAGTTCCATCTGGATTTATATGATTAAAGAAGTTATTTTGAACCATGTCGTCACTCTTATATCTTGCAACTTGTACTAATGTATTATCTATAGTTAATGGCTGAAGACCAGCTTCTGTTCTTTTTTCATTCATTAACTGAAGAATCTTATCCTCGGCAGAATTTTGTATGCTTATTGGATAATTTGTTGGCAGATTAGGCAGCCCCTGTACATCTACTGAAGTTGCATTTGTACCACCTGTTGGAATTATTCCTGCATTGCTAAAGTTATACCCATTATTAGGATTCATAAATAAGCCTGTATTTAAAAGATTATTTGCAATCGTATTGCTATAATCGTTAGCATTTGAATTAATTGTTGCTGCAGATACTCCTAATGATGAGAAACTCCCTATTGTTGTAGCCGCAATAACTGTAGTTACTATTCTTCTTAAATCATTCTTTCTCATTAGTTTTTCTCCTTTTATATGTTTTATTTGCCTTCTTGATTTTTACATAAACAACAAATGTTTTTTAAGTTTTTGTTGTTTTCAAGTAAGGGCATGTCTCTATCTTATCATCTTTTCGACAATATTCAACACATCTTTTTCTTAATTAATTGATTTAAAACATATTAGCTCAAACTCACTTTAGTATGTTCTTGTATGCTTCTTTATGCACCATGATATTATTTAACACCTTAATACTCCAAGGCTGCTCCCCTATATTTTTCTAACAACAAATTCAAATACCCATTTCCACAGAACAAAGTGGCTGCTCCACGCTCCTTCGGAAAAGACAGTCTCAATACATTGGAAAAACATAATCCACCTGGTATAATAAAGCAAGTTATAATTTAAGACAATAATTTAAATTTGGAGTGAACGTATGAAAAAAGATATAAGCAAATTAACAAAATCGAAAATTATACTATATAGTTTTATTGCAATGACTATTATAGTTGGTGCATGTTCAGTAGGTACTCATTTTGTTGGAAATGTAACAAAGTATTGGCTTTATTTTATAACTACTAATTATG
>JARLHR010000028.1 GCA_031292145.1 Clostridium sp.
ATTTTTCCGGTATTAGATCTTTTACTTCTTCCCAAAACTCATCAGTTATTTCCCATGATTGCTTTTGTATCATTTGTATCACCCTTTATGTCTTTTTCTTAATTATCGGATGATACGTAAAACTATTTAGGGATAAGCTCTTAGTATTTATGAAATTTTTCTTATGACTCAAATAAATTTATAAACAAAAACACTACTCTATTGTAACCAATTACTGAATCATGTTTATAATTTCCCCATAAAAATAAGAGAGGAAATCAGGCAATATTCCTGATTTCCTCTCTATTTTTAATAACTTTGTAGGTTTTGAATAAAGTTTAATCAAAACACCCTTGAAAAATGGCTTAAAATCATAATAACAATTTTATATTTTTTAAACAAAGTTTAATCAAAAGTATTTAAATATAAATCCTTATTTGTTTGTATGTATATATATTTACATGAATAACAATTATATAGAGTTATTAAAATCTTTATAGCTTACCATTCCTTCCATTAATGTTAAATAACCTGAAGTAATTATTTATTTTCTAATGTTATTTTAAATACTAATTTATAGCTGATTTTGATATTGACATTTACAGAAGCACATAGGGCTTACCAAGTTCCACTAACAATAGATGCAAATGAGTTAAGTATCCTTCTATATTCCGGTGGATATATTGGTCATTCCACGGTTGGACTAAAAATAGAAACACTATTATTTAGCGACTTCTTGTTGCACTTTAGTATTGTGTAGCGAAAATTAACTATCATAACCACACATAATTACTGATTTTTCACCTACAATTTTATTATAGTATCTTATTAAGAGATCCAATATATTTATCTCCCCAAATTCTAAACTGTTCCAATACTGGCTCGAATTCCTTTCCTAAATCAGTTAGCGAATACTCGACCTTTGGTGGAATTTCAGAGTAAATATATCTACTAATCAGTCCAAAATCTTCTAGCATTCTTAGTTGCTTCGTTAATGTCGCCTGTGTAATATCTCCCATTCTTCTTTGTAGCTCTCCATAGCGTAGTGCGCTATCATTTAAATGATACATAATTAAAATTGACCATTTTCCCGAAAATACTTTTTGTGCTGTAAAATATGGACATTTTCCAAATAAGTTTTTACTTTCTTCCATGGTATATATCCTCCTTTAGTATATTATTTATACTACCATCTTATTTGATCGTACTTGTTTTTTATTTTATACATGTTATTATTAATGCATGATTGAATTTTAACATATCTATATGAAATGAACAATAACTATAGGTTAATTAGAAAGGCTGATTTTATGGAATACTATGATTATTTAAAAATACTTGAAAAGGATATTCACTCTGTTGTTCTTGCAATTAACGACGAACATGGACACCCTGCAACTGCATTCATGGATGTAATGCTTACCGATAAAAATGGTATATATTTTATGACATCTCGTGGCAAAGACATTTATGCAAGAATGAATAATAACGAATATGTTGCTCTCAGTGGAATGGTTGGTACTGACTTTTTCAACTCTAAGATGATTTCAGTAAGGGGAAAAATAAGAAACATAGGAAACGCACGTGTAATAGAATTATTTGAAGCAAATCCATACATGTATAAAATATATCCAACTGAAAATGGACGAGAAGTTATAGACGTATTTCAAATTTACGAAGGAGAAGGTGAATATATTGATTTTTCAACTACTCCTCCTGTTAGAACTTCTTTTTCCTTTGGTGGAAAAGAGGTAAGTAAACATGGCTATTTTATTACTGGCGAGTGTACTTCCTGTGGTACTTGCGCATCAAAATGTCCAATGAAATGCATTGAACCATCTACTCCATATAAAATTCATGAAGAAAATTGCCTACACTGCGGGAATTGTTACTACTCTTGTCCTATAAAGGCCGTTAAAAAATACAATTAACAATAAAATATAATTATTTCATTATTTCTGAAATAACTTTTTGTATATCCTCATCAAAAGGAATAGTTTTATCTTCATTTTCCTTAATTGCTTGAGGATATCCTTTATTAAGCCTAATTAACGTTGCATTCTGATTATTATAAGTCATTCTTTCAAATGGATATCGAATAATGCCAGGTGTATTATAGCCAACCCCAAGTTCCATATATACTATTTTCTTTCCTTCAGATTCTTTCAAGAAATCATTGTATGAATTGTTTGATTTATACCAATCTTCATCCTGTACAAAATATTCATCACATCTTAAATTTACATCCATCTCACCACCACATACAGGACATTTTGGAACAAGTCTAGCTGGTATTTTACAATCTACTATTTTTTCAGCCATTTCCTTTATAAGTGATTCATTATAATATACTTTGTCATGACAGCTTTTTGCACATTGTATATAACAGAGATCTCCTTGCACTTCAAATACTCTATCTCCAGGAAAACCTGATATTTCAAATTGGCTTTCTACATTTGTTGATATAACAAAATATTTCTTATCCTTGACTAATTGAAATAAATCCATGTATAGCCTAGTAGCACCAATACCATATCGCATCATACTAATATGTTTTGCCCAATATGCCCATCTTTCTTCCTGTGTTTCATATTCATAAAATCCTGCGGAGTATAAATCAGTGAATCCATACTTTTCAATAAAAGGTGCAAAATCTTCCTCAAAACTTTTTCCGCTATACTCTAGACCTGCTGCATCTGATAATCCTGCTCCACCGCCCAATAAAATATATTCTGCATCTTCAATTGCCTTCTTCGCCTTTTCTATATGTATATTAAACTCCATATTCATAACTTATACCTCTTTTCTATATAAAATATACTTTTGCACTATACTTATTTAAACAAACTACAATATATTTCCAAATCCATATCTTTAAATACATTAAAAATCACTCTATCAAGTTTTTCGTAATTCTTTTCCATAAATGTCTGTACAGTTCTTACAGCAATTTTCGCTGCCTCATCACTCGGAAAATGGAATTCTCCAGTAGAAATACAACAAAATGCAATAGATCTAATTCCATTTTCAACAGCTTGTTCTAGGCATGAATTGTAGCAATTCTCTAAATCTTTCTTAAGTTCATCATTCAATTTCCATTTTACAATTGGACCAACGGTGTGAATCACATATTTACAAGGTAAATTATAGCCTTTTGTAATTTTGGCACTGCCTGTCTGCTCCTCATGCTCCTGTTTTTTCATAAGTTCATTGCATTCTTCTCTTAACTGAACGCCTGCTGCAGAATGAATAGCATTATCTATACATTTGTGACATGGTACAAAACATCCAAGCATTTGTGAATTCGCTGCATTTACTATAGCATCTACCTTTAATCTTGTAATATCTCCTTGGTAGATGGAAATTTTTTCAGCAAAAGGCACGTTACTTTCAAACTGCTCTTTAATTGTTAGTATTTCTTCTAATGTTATAATTCCTTTATTCTTTGTTTCTTCCAATAAAAATTCATCCTGAATGTCAATGAATTCTTTTGAAATTGTCCTTGGCATCCTAATATTCATGAAAGAGCGTATTAAAATTCTTTTTTCTTTATTGTTATTAGGTATTTCTATATCATTATATTGCTCACTATCCGACCTTAAATATTTTACAATATAATCCAATCGTTCTGCTGATTTATTTTATCCTCCCTATATCTATTATTTCTTTACCTAAATTTGTGTACTTATTAAAGAAAGGGATACAAAACAACTTTAATTTTGCACCCCTTTCTTTCTTAGTTTTTAAACTATTTATTTCTAGACTACATTTCACAATTAGTTTAATTGGCTTTTTAAGGCATCTTCAATAGAAGTACATTTTCTTCCAATTAGACTTTCTAATTCATTAGCTACTTTAGAGAATTGTCCCTCAGCAATTGGGACATAAATTCCATAAACATTAAATCCAGCAATCGCTTCATTTTCTCCCATAGAGACTAACCTTTTAATAGCTTCATTAGGTGCTAAGTTAATATGTTTAACTTCCTTTGAATAAATATTTGATATAATATTTGCATATTCATCAAATGACACTGCAGAAGAATTAACAAGGTTATATGCTTTATTTTCGTGACCGCTCTCTGCAAGAACTGTCGCTGCTGCAAGTGCTAAATCATCTCTCAATACAAAATTAAATTTTCCGTCAGCTGCAGCTGTAACTAATTCTCCAGTTGAAGCAGCTTTCTTAATCAAATCACCCATAATATTTTCTAAATAGAATCCATTCCTAAGGAAAGTATATGAAATCCCAGTAGTCTTTATCATGTATTCAGTTGCAATATGAACATTTTCAAGCCCTACAACTTTAATTTCTTCAGCATAAGCCAAACTTGTATATATAATTTGTGATATCTTTGCATTTCTTGCAGCTTCAACTACGCTTGCATGTTGTCTAATACGTAAAGTATTATCAAAATCTGGTGATGAAACAAACATTAGTTTATCCATTCCTTCAAAAGCATTTTTCAATGAATCTGGATTATTATAATCTCCTATTTTAATTGTAACACCTAATTTTTCAAGATTTTCTCTACCTTCCTGTTCTCTCACCAATGCAGCAATATCTTTTGCTGCCACCCCTTTTTCTAATAAGTGGCGTATTATACCTCCACCTAAGTTTCCTGTTGCTCCTGTAACTATAATTTTAGCCATAATTTTCCTCCAATATTATTTATTTGTTTATTTATAATTGTTGTAATTCTTTGATTACAACGCAATTATATGTAATGTCATAATTCGTATAAGTACTCATAATTATATGAACTAATCACAAAAATGTGAGCTATACCTATTTAATTAACCTTTAATTACCTGAGGAATCCCAAATCCTTTTGTAAATTTTATTTCACAGTCTGAGATATAGAAAATTTCTAGTAATGGATTACTCCAAGATCTATATAATGATGAAACTATTTCATCCGCTTTAGAATAAGCTTCTTCTTTTTCAGATGGTTTAGTAACTACTGTTGCTGTGCCAATAATTCTTATAATATACTTACCAGTTGCTTCAGCTGTTGTAAATGCTACCTTAGGGTTATTAACTACTTCTTTAAATACCTCCTTTGTATTGTTAGTGGCAAAATAAAATTTTCCATCTTCTTCAAATTGAAATTGCCAAAATCTTGTTTGTGGAAATCCATCTGCATTAACTGTTGAGAAATATCCCATTGTTCCATTTGGTAATAATTCTAATACATCTTCTTTTTTCATTTGACTTTTCTCCTCTATTTATATTATTTATGGTATATATATTGCAATTAGTTTTATACATTTAATATTCAGTTATTTGCTTAAAATATCAGTTTTCTAAATGTAATTTTATTATTGCATCATATATATTGTAATTTAGATACAACAGCTTTAAGATTATAACCAGCATAATTTGCACATGCAAATGATGCTGTAAAAAAAGAGATTAATATCCCTTTTTCGCTAAAGTTTCACTAACTTCCCACATCTCTTTAGCTAAATTATTACTTACCTCTTCACCTAAAATATTAGCATAACATTTATATAAGTTTTCAAAACAATCATCAATTTGTTCACATACATCTTTTCCTTTGTCTGTAAGATAGATATGAGCGGTTTTCCAATCGTACTCTTTTCTCAAAATTCCTTGTGATACTAATTTATCAACAAATCTTGTAGAAGTAGATGCTGCAATATCTAGCTTTTGGCTAAGTTCTGATTGAGTAATTCCATTATATTGATTGACTATTACCACTAAATATACATGCGATGATGCAATTTCTAAATTACTAAAGGCTTCATCAGCAACTTTTCTCATTATATTAGAAAGACGATTTGATGTGAAAAATAAACACTTAGCTAAAACTGATTCATCATTTTTCATAATAACATCCCTCCCTTCATCACTTGCATATACAAATGATAACCGATTTTTATTATAAAGTCAAGTAGTGATTTATAATAATAGTTATAGGATTTTCTTAATAACCAATCCATCATTTACAAGAATATATATTAAATTTATTAATTATGTTTTCTATTCATTCATCAGATCATAAAATTTAAAGTCGTATATTTAAATCTGCCTACAACCCAATATAATTTCGGAACTTATCTTTTTACATATAAGCTACAATGGCATATTTCTTTTTCCCTCATGTCTTTACAAGGACATACAGTATCTTCATTTTTCTCAGGAAGACATGGACAATAGCCTTCATTAATGAAAATTCTATCTATTATTTTTGTTACAATATCTTTATTGGGATTAAGTTTCAACATAATAACACTCCTAATATTTTATACGAATAAGAACATTGTAGTTAAATCTATTAGATCTTTACCCACATAATTTGGATACTTTTCTAGAATATCTTTTTTATATTCTTGCGCTTTTTCCTTATTATCTTTATTTTCACTACTTATCTTCTTAATAATTTCATTTCCATCTTTAATGTACTGTATCATATCTGCAAAAACTTTATTTGATGTTGGAACGCCATGTCCACCTAATACTAATGAATAGTTATTTCCTTTTAATTCTTCTAATTTTTTAATCCAATTCGTTCTGTCAGTCTCATTTTGAGCTAGAAATATATGAGAATCATTATAAACTATGTCTTGAGCTAGTAAAACTTTGTCTTGTGGTATTTCTATCATAGCAACTTCATCTGCTTCTGTTCCAGTTACTTTTTTAACTATCATATTTAGTCCATCAATAGTTAGATTCCCTTCTTCTAGAATGTCAGTTGGGGCAGTTAACTTAGTTGGAACAAGTGGTCCTGCTTGATTAATTGCTTGTTTACTTTTAACTTTAGCTTCTCCTGTTTTTTCTATTTCATCTTTTACTTCCTTTAATGCATAAATTTTTGTATCTGAAAATAATTCGCTTCCAAACCAATGGTCAGGATGGCTATGAGATATAATTAAACGGTCAATTGGTTTCTTTAAACTGTTTATATACTCTCTTGCTTCCTTAGCATATGGTAGTAAAAATTGAGCATCAATTACAATAAGTTTATTTCTCGTCTCAATAATTTGAGTGTTTACCAATGCACCGTCTTCAGGAGATGCATAAGTATGTATTGTATAATCCTTAAATTTATTTATCACAACTGTTCCAGCCTGTAATTTTTTATTCTCTGTTTCAAACTTGCTTGCTTCTTGTTTTACTTCAGTTTTTGAAGTATCATCCTTTTTATTACTACATGCTACCAAAATAGAACCCCCCCATAATAAAAACTACTAGTATTGAAATCATCTTTTTCATATTAATTACTCCTTTGTATTATAAATTTAGCGGTCAGTTTAAAACTTATTTCCAGTAATTGAAATGACCACTTGAGAAAAGATATTGCTGGATTTTATTTCTAATGAGAACCTCCTATTCTTAAATTTTTTCGATATTGATTTTTTCTAGATCAATAAACTAATATTAAATTAGTATTTTCCGTTTTCATTCTTCCACTCTGATTTTGGAATAATTGTTTCCACAACATCCCAATGCTCTGCTATTTTGCCGTTTTCAACTCTGAATAAATCATAGTAGGAGGTATGTTTTCCAGCAAAGCTTCCTTCGCCTACAACAAGAACCATGTTTCCTTCACCAAGTGTCATATGAATGGTATCATATTTCACGTTTATCCCACTCTTTGCCATTGACTCTAAAGCTTTTCCAAGACCTGATAATCCATCTGCAATTGAAGGATTGTGCTGAATATAATTATCACCGTCAAAATATTCTTTAAGCTTGTTTGGATTTTTACCAATAAGTACGTCCTGAACAAAGTTCTTAACAAGTTCCTTATTGGCTTCAGTTTTATCTAAATCCTTTAACTCTGTTGTACCATCAAACATTGTGTGTCCACTAGGGTTTGGACCAGCAATTTCTTGAAGGTTATCCCAATGTTCTACAATCTTTCCATCTTCGAATCTGTAGATATCAAAACCAGCTTTAGGACCAAAGATGTTATACTCAGTTTGAGCTACTACATAATTACCATCTTCAAAAGCTCTTACAGTATTTACTTTTACTGAACCCTTTGGAAGTGCTGCTAATAACTTTCTAAACCCAGCAAGTCCGTCTTCAGCAGTTAAATTATGCTGAATATATTTATTTGGATTTATATACTCTACAGGCTCAGAAGCGCCTAACTCAATACTTTTTAATAATTCTACGACTTTTTCTTTATTCGTAAGCTGATTAACAGCAGTTTCTTTCGTAGTGTCTTGTTTAACTTCCTTTTTGGAACATCCTACTGCTGTTAATCCAACTGCAAGTACAGCTGCTAATGCTATTAATTTTAAATTCATGATTCATATCTCCTATAAATTAAATTGATTTCTGCCGGCTATAAGGGGTGGAGATAGAATTCGTGCAACCAGGGGCAAAGTAGAGAACTACTCTAAATAAATTATAGAAATTAGAGTAGTTTTTTATAAACATTTGGTAGTAATTTATTTATATTATAGTTGGAAAGTTTCAGGTTCAGCAGTGAAAGAAGAAATAGTAGCTGTTCCTTTTGTAAAGTAAAGAACTGCGAAAATTCCATCATCAATGTTGTACATACTCTTTAAAGATGGTACAGCCTCAAATGCAAATTCCTTTGCTTCACGTCTATCATCATTTGCAACTTCTCCAGAGACACGAATCCATTGTCCTTTTTTATTCATACCAGAAATTTCAACCTTAGGATTTTCTAGCATTTGCTTAAAACATTTTTTTGTATTATTTGTGGCAGTGTATAGTTTCCCTTCATATTCAAAGACAGCGCCAAATGGTCTGACTCTTGGTTGATCTCCTTCAGTAGTTGCTAAGTAAAAAGTACCACTTTCTTGTAAGAATTCTAAAGCTTTTTTCATAATTATTGTTCCTCCCTTAAATGTATATTATAATTGATTACACAATAATAATATCATGTATAACTAAAATAACAAGTACGATTTTTATGCAATGTAAGTATCTAATAGGATACTATGAAAGGAGATATAATGGAGAATACTAATAGTCTTTTTGGAAAGTGTCCATATTCTAACAGCACAAAAAGTGTTTTCGGGAAAATGGTCAATTTTAATTATGTATAATTTGGATGATGGGGCACATCGTTTTGGAGAATTGCAAAGAAAAATAGGTGATATTACACAGGGTACATTAACAAAGCAATTGAGAATGTTAGAAGATTTTGGATTGGTTAATCGACATGTTTATTCAGAAATTCCGCCAAAGGTGGAGTATTCACTAACTGGTTTAGGACAAGAATTCAAACCAGTATTAGAACAGTTTAGAATTTGGGGAGATAAGTATATAGAATCTCTTAAAAATGAATAGGTAATGAAAAAATTTCGAAAATTAGTACTGGAATATACGAGAAATATACCAGTACTGATTTTCAGATGAAATTGATCACATAAATTTAAATTTACACAAAGCTATGCACGTTCTCAAACAATGCTATCTATATCAAACCCGAAGCGAAGTTAGTTCGGAATCTTCTTATTTTGTGTCTTGAAAGCTATAAGGTATCACTGCCTCATAGCTTTTTATATCAGTTTAATACCGTAAATTCCATTCACTTTGCCCCTGGTTACACGGATGCTGGTACTACCCCTATATTGTTTAAAAACTAAAGCCACATGTTGGAATTAACATCCAGCATGTGGCCTATTTTTACACGTATGTCGGCTGTACCCCTATTTGCTTTGTATTGCCTTATACATAACATATAGAACTCTTTATATACGGTTATGAATAATATATTAATATTCTTATATGCCTTGTTTGATATACTGTAGCAACTTTCAATTATAAACAATTAATTATTATTTGTTACTTATTAGATAAGAAACATATTTTACTTACTGGAAGGATCTAAACTCTTATATTTGTCAGGACTTTCAAGTGTTAATTTACTATCAATTTTTAACTCCTGTCGTTGTTTGTCAAAATCGTTTTGGCTTATGTATTGTTTATATATCTTATTGTATATTTATAATAAAGTCGTATCATTTACACCTTCCAGTTAGGCGGCCATTTTTTCATATTAAAGTCGTGTTATTTTCATAAAAAAGTCGTGTCAGAATAGGATCAATATTAAAGGGAAAAGGAGTAAGGATTCCATTTTCTAATGTCCTTACTTCAGTTCCTTTTCCAACATCCTATGCTTATTCTTCTTTCTATTTTTAATTCACACTATTCCCTTTTCTAATCACTTGCGAAGCCTTACTTTGTAAGGGACGACAGGTATTATTCTAATTAAAATTCTATATGAAAGTCTATTTAAAAATCTATTTTTCAAGGGCTGATGACAGCCTTTTCTCTTGCTCTATTTTCTTTAATCCTGCTTTTTTGATACGCAAAAAAAGTCAGGACTTCTAATCATTTTCTGATTAAAAATTCCTGACTTTAATATCTTTTTAACATGACTTTTTTATGAGTAACACGAGTTTTTTATTACTGATACGAGTTTTTTATGAGTGTACATTAATCATTTTCTCAATATCTTTTGATCTTTCCCTTTTTGCCACTAATTTTACCTCCAAATAACAAAAGGCTAGACATTAAAATTACTTAAAATGTCTAGCCTTCTATGAATTCCCTTATATAATTAATTTAAATGGTAATACTAAACATCAATTTTAGTATTACCACTTTAATTATTTTTGATACAACTTTATTATAAACGATACAACTTTGTTCAAAACGATACGACTTTGTTATAAATGATATAACTTTATTACAAACCTACAACTTTCTAAAACTTCATTTTAAAATTATTCGACAGTAACAGACTTCGCTAAGTTACGTGGCTTATCAATATCGCATCCCTTAGCCTTAGCAACATAATATGAGAATAATTGAAGCACTGCAACTCCAAGTACTGGTGCAAAGATGTCTATAGTTCTTGAAATATATATCTTCATTTATGAACACTTTAATAATATCTCTTTAAAAGTGTAGGAGATTCTAATTTTAATATTGTATGCTAAGAAGTAAAATCACCATAGTAATTGTGCTTTTACTATGGTTAGAGCTAAATTTAATCGAAGTTCTATAATTGATCTTCATATATGAATAAAAAGTTTTCTATATGATGCGGTAAAAGTCTGTTTAATGGAGAAGGAAAATCCTTCAGTTCAAGGTAAGGAAATTCTTTTTTATTATCCCAAGAATGATATCTAGGTATATACGATATACTTAAACTTTGAAATAAATTTTTTGCTCCATTTTGAGATTCATTATGAATATAGATATAATCAGGTAAGATTATATCTCTCTTAGCTCCACTATCTGGATTTAAAGTTACATCTGTATTAACACCAAAACGTAGGCAGCTATCATATACGTATATAGGATCAAATCCTGTAATTAAGTTAATTTGTCGTGGATAATACATTACTTTTAATAACTCTTCAAATTTTATGCATTTCAATAAATCAATTCTAGCATTACTTATTTTACAATAGTTATTCATGTCAGAAAGCGAAGTACTATCGATATAATATTCATTTGATTTACCTAAACTAAGTTTAGACCTATAATCGCTATATATTGACTTTTTTATGAGTTCATCAAGAGTATTTATAACATTATAATTATACAGTTCATTATCAAATGCGGTAATATAGTAATTTTCATAATCTGAAACAAGCTGAGACAATGGTTGTGTTAACATAAAAAAGCATCCTCCTATTCTAAATTAATATAGTCAAAATATATTGTTAATAAAATGAATAAACTGTTTTTAATTCTTCATCAATTGTATTTATTCCTTAATTTAAGTGTTCATTATAACACCTCTTATACCCGATTGCATTAACTTAAAGGTAGTTTATACTAATATATTATACTATATGGAAAGTTGAAATGGTATTAATAAAAAAATTTTAGTGAACTATATAAAAGCTAAAGTTATTTTATTGTTGCAGTTGATAGAATAAAAAACAAGGTGCTTTCCATTACTCTAAGCACCTTGTGTATAATTATAATGTTACTTTTCTACTACTGCTACTTCTTTCTCAATTTCTGTTTTATCAAAAACAGAAATAAACATTTGTTTTATTTCGCTTATTAATGGATATCTTGGGTTAGCTCCTGTACATAAATCATCAAAAGATAATTCAGACATCTTATCTAAAGTAGCATAGAATTTCTTTTCTGGTACTCCTGCTTCCTTAATTGTCATTGGAAGATTTAACTTCAGCTTTAATTCATCTATAGCATTAATTAATGCTTCAACCTTTTCATCCTCTGTTTCTCCACCTAACTGTAAATAATCAGCCATTTTAGCATATCTAGACTTAGCATTTGGATATTTATATTGTGGGAAAGCAGTTTGTTTTCTTGGATCTTCTGCTGAATTAAATCTTATCACTTCATTAATTAGTAATGCATTTGCAGTTCCGTGCGGTACATGGTGTTCTGCTCCTAATTTATGTGCCATTGAGTGACATACCCCTAAAAATGCATTAGCGAACGCCATACCTGCTATTGTTGATGCATGAGCCATTTTTTCCCTAGCTTTTATATTAGTAGTTCCTTCAGTGTATGCCAGTGGTAAATACTTAAAGATTAATCTTGCAGCTTCTAATGCCAAACCATTAGTATAGTCTGATGCAAGTACAGATACATAAGCCTCAATTGCATGAACTAAAGCATCTATACCTGATGATGCAGTTAATCCTCTTGGCATATTCATCATTAATTCAGCATCAATTATAGCCATACCAGGAGTTAGTTGATAATCTGCTAATGGATATTTCACCCCAGTCTTTTCATCGGTGATAACTGCAAATGGAGTTACTTCTGAACCAGTACCTGCTGATGTAGGAACAGCAACAAAGGTAGCTTTTTTACCAATCTTAGGCATATTATAGATTCTCTTTCTGATATCCATAAAGATCATTGCTAAATCTTCGAATGCAACATCTGGTTGTTCGTAAAGAACCCACATAATTTTGGCAGCATCCATTGGTGAACCTCCACCAACCGCAATTATAGTGTCAGGTTCAAAATTAAGCATTTCCTTAGCACCTTTTCTAGCACTTTCAAGGGTTGGATCTGGTTGTACATCGTAGAATATTCTATAATCTACGCCAATTTGTTCTAGAACCTTTGTAACATTATCTAAAACTCCTAGATCATATAAAACCTTATCAGTTACAATATAGGCTTTTTTTCGGTGCATATCTTTTAGTTCTTCAAGAGCCATTCCTAAACAACCATATTTAAAATAAATCTTTTCTGGAACCCTAAACCAAAGCATATTCTCTCTCCTTCTTGCTACACTCTTAACATTTAATAAGTGTTTAACTCCAACATTTTCTGATACTGAGTTTCCACCCCAAGAACCGCAGCCTAATGTAAATGAAGGAGCTACTTTAAAGTTATAAGTATCACCTGCAGCACCATGTGAAGCTGGCATGTTAACAAATGTTCTTGATGTCTTCATTGCCGCACCAAAGCTTTCGATTCTATCTTTGCATAATAATTCATCAGTATATAAAACAGAAGTATGTCCCATTCCACCGTAAGCCAGAAGTTTACCTGCCTTATCAAGGGCTTCATCAAAGGTTCTTACCTTGTACATAGCTAAAACTGGAGATAATTTTTCATGCGATAACGGCTCTTCTGGTCCGATTAATTCAACCTCTCCAATTAGAACCTTAATTGCTTCTGGAATTTCAATTCCTGCTAATTGAGCTATTTTATAAGCACTTTGTCCAACGATATCTGGGTTTACAGAACCATTAATCATTATTGTTTTTCTAACTTTATCTACTTCATCACCTTTTAAGAAATATGCTCCTCTATCTATAAACTCATTTTTAACTTCATCATAAATCTTATCTATTGCAACAATAGCTTGTTCTGAAGCACAGATAACACCATTGTCAAAAGTTTTTGATAGAAGTATTGAGTTAACAGCCATTTTAATATGAGCAGTTTCATCAATTATAACGGGTGTGTTACCAGCACCAACGCCAAGAGCTGGTTTACCTGATGAGTAAGCTGCCTTAACTAAGGCAGGACCACCTGTTGCTAAAATAATGTCAGCCTCTTTCATAACGATTTGTGAAAGTTCAATTGACGGCTCATCTATCCAGCCAATTATACCTTCTGGTGCACCAGCCTTAACAGCTGCATCAAGAACTATTTTAGCAGCAGCTATTGTTGATTTTTTTGCTCTTGGATGTGGTGAGAAAATCACACCATTTCTAGTTTTTAATGCTATTAAAGATTTAAATATAGCTGTTGAAGTTGGATTTGTTGTTGGAACTATAGCTGCAACAACACCGATTGGTTCAGCTACTTTTGTTATACCAAAAGCATCATCTGTTTCTAAAATTCCACAAGTTTTTTCATCTTTATATTTATTATAAACATACTCAGAAGCTAGATGATTTTTAATAACCTTATCCTCAAATATCCCCATACGAGTTTCTTCAACTGCCATTTTAGCAAGAGGTATTCTTTCATTAAGCGCTGCCATAGCTGCTTCCCTAAAAATTTTATCAACTTGTTCTTGCGAAAACTTTGAAAATATCTTTTGAGCTTCCCTTATTTGCTCAATTTTTTTCTTTAATTGATCTGAATTAACAACTTTCATAAAATTACCTCACTTTCATCTTTTAAAAATATATAGTTGCATTTATTTAAATAGCCAAAACTAGTAGTATCTAGTATTTAGCTTGTTTAAAACATCTTGAAAACATTTCATAATCATGATTATATTAAAAATTAATACTTGTACTAAATTTACTACACTATTTAATTTATTGTTATTTGTTTAACAATGTCAAGTACACTTAATCCATTCTGATAAATAGAAATAAAGATAACTTCTACATTTTTAACTAATAACATCACTAGTAAACTTATAAAAACTATATTTTTATAAAATAATTGATATCTACACAAAACTGTAAATGTTATTTTTTTAACATTTGATTTTATAGATATAGATTGTTGAGTAAATAAACTTTGCTTGATAATTTTTGTAAAATTACTTATTCAACAACCTAAAATGGTTATGAAATTATGGACTCTATATTATCATAATAGTTTAAATTATCTGTTAATTCAATTTATATAAGTTCAAAATAGTGCTACGTTTTTTCTGACAACTTTAAAATAAAAAAAATCATGAATGGTTTTGGATTTCTCCTACTTCCATTCATGACCTAAATTCACTTTATTTTCTTCAAACAAAATTTATATTGATATCTTCATTTAAAGATTAACCTTATTATTCAACAGTTACAGACTTAGCAAGGTTCCTTGGCTTATCTACATCACAACCTCTTTGAACTGCAATATAATATGCTAGTAATTGTAATGGAATTACTGAAATAACAGGTAATAGTATATCTTTGATTTTTGGAATATACATTGCTGACTCAACAGTCTTTTCAATTGCTGTATTTCCTTCAACTGCAAATCCAAGAACTTTTGCACCTCTAGTTGTTACTTCTTTTATATTACTAACCATTTTTTCATATAAATCACTTTGAGTAGCTAGTGCAATAACAACTGTACCTTCTTCGATTAATGCTATTGTTCCGTGTTTTAATTCTCCACCTGCATAAGCTTCTGAGTGAATATATGAGATTTCTTTTACTTTTAAAGAACCTTCCATAGCTACAGCATAATCTAATCCTCTTCCTAAGAAGAACATATCCTTATGAGAGTAAGTTTTAGTTGCAAACTTTTGGATAACTTCTTTATGCTTTAACATTTCTTCTGCTAATTCTGGTAATTTAAGCATATCAGTTTTGATTGCTTCGATTTCTTCTGCTGCAACTGTATTTAAGTTTTCAGCAAAGAATAATCCTATCATATACATTGTTAATAATTGAGTTGTATAAGCTTTAGTTGATGCAACTGCAACTTCTGGTCCAGCCCAAGTATAGATAACATCATCAGCTTCTCTTGAAACTGAGCTACCAACAACATTTGTAATTGCAATAACTCTAGCCCCTTGTGCTTTAGCCTCTCTTAGTGCTGCTAAAGTATCTGCTGTTTCTCCAGATTGGCTCATAACTATCATTAAAGTTTTATCATTTATTATAGGATTTCTATATCTAAATTCAGATGCAATATCTACTTCTACAGGTATTCTTGCAAGTTGTTCTATTGCATACTTTCCTACAACCCCTGCATGATATGCAGTACCACATGCTACTATATAAATTCTATTAATATTTTCAATTTGTTCTTTTGTAATATTTATTTTGTCTAAAGTAATTGGGCTACCTGGAACAACTCTAGCTGATAAAGTATCTTTAAATGCCTTAGGTTGTTCATGAATTTCCTTAATCATAAAGTGTTCATATCCACCTTTTTCTGCTGCATCAGCATTCCAAGTTACATGGTGGACATCTTTATTAACTTTTTCTTTTTCAGCATCGTATACTTCGATACCATCTTTTGAAATTACTAAGAATTCTTTATCATTAAGATAGTATACATCTCTTGTGTAATTTAATATTGCTGGAACGTCTGAAGCAATAAAAAATTCTCCATCTCCTAAACCTGCAATTAATGGACTATCTTTTCTTACAGCGATGATTTTATCTGGCTCATCAGTAGAAACAACTCCTAATGCATAGCTTCCTTCAAGTTTTGTAGTAGCCATCATTACTGCATCTAATAAATCACCTTTGTAGAAATAATCAATAAGATTTGGAATTACTTCTGTATCTGTTTCTGATACAAATGTATATCCTTTTGTCATCAACCATTCTCTTAAGTGTAAATAATTCTCAATAATACCATTGTGAACTATACTTATTGTATTTTTGTTATTGTTATGAGGATGTGAATTTACATCTGATGGCTCACCGTGAGTTGCCCATCTAGTATGCCCTATTCCAATTTCCCCACTTAATGGAGCCTTTTCTAATTTTTCTTCTAAATTAGCAAGTCTTCCTTTACACTTACTTACATTCATTTTTCCAGCTTCATCTAACACTGCAATACCAGCTGAGTCATAACCTCTATACTCTAGTTTGCTTAATCCGTTGATTAAAACTGAAGACGCTTGTTTTTTTCCGATATAACCTACTATACCACACATATTTTATTACCTGCCTTTCAACATTTTTGTTTCAGGCTTTTAGGTACCTCCTAGAGTTTGTCCCTAAAATTACTTCCTGGTTTTCTCTAGGTTTTCGGTAGTACCATACCGCAGGGCATCCGCCGAATCTTCGATACTCCCTGTCCTCGTCAACTTAAGCTGGCATGTCTTACAATCAGTTTAAGTTCTGGCGCTTCACTATATATTTTAAAAGCCTACAATACATTATATTATGGAATAGGAATTTTGACAAACAATTTTTAAATTAATCTAAAATTAAATATCTAAATTATTTATTATAAATTCTTCATTCTATTAGGGTTATTATACGCCCCACAATCGTGAGGCGTATAGTGTTATTTTAATCCATTAATAAAGTCATCATATTTTGAACGATCTAAGAAATTTTTAACAGTAATTATAGTCACATCACTTGATGCCGATTTTCTTGCTCTTTCAACTAAACTTTCTTGTGTAAACACTACATTTGCTGACTTTGGAACATCATCAACTGGTGAGTGTTGTACATCAATATTAGTGATTCCTGCATCTTTTAACGCTTTCTTAAGAATAGATTCTCCCATCGCTGATGAACCCATACCAGCGTCACAAGCAAATACTATTAAGCTTATATCTGATTTTGAAATTTCAGCTTTTGGTGCAGCTTGTCCTTTACTTTCAGCCTTCATTTCTTTAACTTTTGATTGTGCTTCTTCTAAATCTTCTTCAGATTCTGGATTTCTCTTAATTATTACTGCTGCTACTAGGAAAGAAGCAATTGCTGATGCTGCTACCCCTGCAAGCACCGGTAAAAGACCACCTTTTGGTGCCATTGCAATTAATGCAAATATACTTCCTGGAGAAGGTGTTGCAACTAATCCAGCATGAGTTACTACAAATGTAAAGTCCCCTGCTAATCCCCCTGCAATAACTGCTAATATTAATGCTGGTTTCATTAATACATATGGGAAGTATATTTCATGTATACCACCTAAGAAATGGATGATTATTGCTCCAGGAGCTGATTGTTTTGCTGTACCTTTGCTGTATAACATGAATGCTAATAATATTCCAAGTCCTGGACCTGGGTTTGGTTCAAGTAAGAAGAAAATTGATTTACCTGCTTCTTGTACTTGTTGTATTGCAAGTGGTGAGAATACACCATGATTCATTGCATTGTTTAAGAATAAAATTTTAGCTGGTTCTACTATAAAAGCTATTAAAGGTAATACTCCCATGTTAGTAATTGCCTGTGCTGCACTTCCAAGTCCAGTTGATATACCTGAAACCACTGGTTCAATAACTGAATAAGCTAATATTGATACTCCACCACCTAATATACCTGCTGAAAAGTTGTTAACTAACATTTCAAAACCTGTTGGAACTTTTCCATCTATTAACTTGTCAAACTTTTTGATTACATATCCGCCAAGTGGCCCCATAATCATTGCACCAAGGAACATTGGAATTGAAGCGCCTACTATAACACCTGCTGTTGCTATTGCACCAACTACTCCCCCTCTCTTACCGTATACAATATTTCCTCCTCGATAACCGATAAGAAGTGGTAATAAATAAGTTATCATTGGACCAACTAACTTTGCGAAATATTCATTTGGAATCCATCCTGTAGGAATAAATAATGCCGTAATTAATCCCCAAGCTATAAATGCTCCAATATTAGGGATTACCATACTACTTAAAAAATTACCAAACTTTTGAATCTTTTCTTTGCTAGTTGATTGATTTCTTGTCGCTATGTTTTGCATATATGATTCCTCCTATTAATTTATTAATATTCTCTACATTTATAATGATAAGGTATACAATGCACGAATTCAATTTATACAAGTTCAATCTTAGGATACGTTTTCAAGGACAATTTTGAAGTAAAAGTCTATGCGAGTTGTAAAAGAGATCTTAATCTCTTATTAAGATTTAGCACTAAAAAAGCAGCATTAATTACCTACTCTAAGGTTTAGCTATTAAAAACATGCCAGACATTAATTTTTATTGAAACATTGATCCAATATATGCTTCATACGGAATAAGAACCGCTACTCCTGTTTCATCTAATTTATATGGTATAGATATACCCTCAACAGGATTTTTATCATAAACCAAGTTCATCCCTACTATATAAATTGCATTAGCCATATCAGCAGTATCTTGTGAAGCAGTACCTAACATAAAGCCTTTTGAAACTAGTTCTTTAGCTTCAGATACTCCATCTAGTCCAACAACTACTATTGTTTTTTCCCTATCTCCTAAATTATAGCCATATTTTTGAAGCGCTTGAACAGCACCAATTGCCATGGAATCATCATTCGAAATTATCGCCTCTATTTTGTTACCATCTCTAAAAAACAATGAGCCAACGGTGTTTTTAGCTGATTCTTCATCCCACTCCAAAATAGGTGATGCAAGTTCTTCTGTTTTTATACCAGCTTCTTGAATAGTTGAAATTGAATATGCTGATCTATCAATAGATTTTTTATTGAGCTTTTCACCAACTAGCAATACGTCATCTTGGTTTTTATCAATCAATCGTAAGTAAAGCTATATTTAAGATTCTATTGAATATTTTCATTTAAATCCTCCTAGTCATTTGTTCAATGATTTTATTATGCGTTCTAAGAAAAAGTTTATACTAAATCAATACTTTATTTATGAAACTAGGTAGTCATCAGATAATATCAAAAATGGAATTAATCATCACGAATGTGCAACACGTTACAATATGAAAAATATTGCCTAAACAGATGAACCTGTTAATTATGACTACAAATAATATTTAAAAATAAAAAGAAGGCCACTACCAAGTAACGTTATTAATGTACGTTTACTTAGTAATAGCCTTATTTTTCTCATAAATTATTTTTTATATTCAACTTTTAACTTTTCATATTTCTTTATAATCTCTGCTACTATAGCATCATCTTCTGATATCCCAGTTATAGTGCTTACAGTTTTTGCAATGCCATTGTTTTTAACATTATTTTGGATTCCCTGTGCTTTTTCGTCATCTTCAGAGTCAAATAAGAATCCTGCTGCGATACCTGTTAAAATATTATCAGCTTCTATATTTAATTCATAACAAAGCTTTAAAGGTGTAACTAATCTATCATTACCTGATAATTTTCTTACTGGATCACGACCTACACGACTTAATTCATCCTGAAGGTACGAATTCTCAAACCTGCCTATTATCTTTTTAGAATAATTATTTAGTTCCTCAATATTTATACCATGTTTAATGCTCAAAGCTTTCATTCCTTCATTATGGAAGCCTATAGCTGTATTTCTTATAAATTCATCTTTTGTTATTGCTTCATGGATAAATTTATAACCTTTAAGATATCCGATATACGCAATTGTTGCATGAGCACCATTTAATAAAAATAATTTTCTTTCAAGGTATGGTCCTAGCTTGTCTACATATTCTGCACCCTTAATTTCTGAGTTAATCTTTATCTTATCTTTTTCTATATCCCATTCATAAAAATCTTCTACTGCAACATCAATTGGTAACTCTTTTTCAATATTTACATTTGGTACAATCCTATCAACTGCGCTATTTGGAAAACCAACTTTTTCTTGTAGATATTTAGTTAATTCTGCACTAGCTCCATCAAAAATAGCCTTTTTAAGAATATCAGTAGCAAATAATGCATTTTCACAGGCAATTATATCAAGCTCTTTTGTATTAACTTGCACTCTCTTTTCTAAAAGATCTCTTAAAACGTTGCCAGTGCTAGTCAAGTTGTTAGCACCTATAGATGTTGTTATTAGATCTGCTTCCGATACTGCTTTCTCAAGTGCTTCAATATCTTTCAAATGTATTGCACTAACATTTCTTACTTCTTCTTTGTTTTCTGAAGTACTTAAAGTTATAACTGTATAATTCTTATACTTATTAATAGCATCTACTAGAAAATCTGAAATATCAACAAAAGTGACATCATATCCTGATTTATATTGTAGATATCCAATAAACCCCCTACCTATATTACCTGCACCAAAATGAACTGCTTTCATATTACATTTCCCCCTCTTCAATAATTGCCATAATTTCTTCCTCAGATGTTGCATTTCTAAGTCTTTCAACATTTTCTTCATATTGAACAGTTAATGCAATTTTAGATAATATCTCCATGTGGTCATCTCCAAGTCCTGCTATTCCAATAACTATATAAGCGGTATTACCTTCACCAAAATCTACACCACTCGGATATTGAAATATAACTATTCCAGATTGCTTTATCTGTTTTTTGTAGTCATTCATTCCATGAGGAATAGCCACCCCATTTCCCATGAACGTACTTACTTCATTTTCTCTTTCTTTCATACCCTCTATATAATTCTCATTAACATAGCCATTTTTCACTAATAATTTTCCTGCATTTTCAATAGCCTCAAATTTAGATATTGAAGGTGCATTAAGCACTATATTTTGTTTTGTTAAGATTTCCATTTAAACGTCCTCCTCAATATTTACAATATTTATCAAATAATTTCTAATATCTTTTATATTTCCTAATTTTAAAATATCGATAAACTCTTTACTTTCTATCAAAGCTACACTAACTTTACCTAGCAACTGCAGAATGTAATTACTCTCTGAATTTCTTGCAAGCATTACTAAAAATGTATCTACATCTTCAGTTGAAAATCCTACACTTGCCATATTAAGTGGTTTTTGTAATCTATATACTCCTACTAAAGGAGTTGTTAATTCATCACTTCTCGTGTGTATTAATGCCACATTTGTACCTGGCACAACTACGTTTCCTTTTTCTTCTCTTTGAAATATAAGATCTCTTACTGCTTTTTTATCATTGGCAAATCCTTTTTCTGAAATATCATCACAAATATAATTAATTAGCTCTACAAAAGTATTAACATTTGCCCTTTCTAACTGAAAATTCTTAATGATAGAATCTGCTATTTCATACTCAGCACTTGAAATTTTATTTTTATTATCTACAATTGGCATATCCATAAATTTCTTTTGATTACTAACCTTTAAATTAAAAATAAAATTGCTAACTTTTTCTATATTTTCTTGTGTCATAAATGGGGAAACTTCAATAATACTATTGCTTTCCTTTGATGCTATAGGAACAGTAGATAATATTAAGTCATATTTGTTTTCAGAAATTGAGTCATTGGTATCATGTAGAGATCTAATACTTATACTCTCTATATCAGGAAAAAGAGATTTTATCTTATTACTTAAAATTTTTGATGTACCTATTCCCCCTGAACATATAATAAGTACTTTCATTTTTCTTAAAATTGATTGTTGCCTTTGAATTGCAACATCAATATGCATAGTTATATACCCTACTTCTTCTCGTGGGATTTTAAGGTTATATCTTGAAAAAATTAATTTACACCTATTATTAATTATTTTAAATAATTCTGAATAGTGTTCTTCTATCTCATTTATTAACGGATTTATAACTCTTAATCCCAAGTTCAACATATAGAAACTTTGTTTGAAGTGTCTAGCCAAATCTCTTATTAATTGATCATCAATTGATAATTCTAAGTTGATTTTTTTTGAAACTTCAGTTACAAGTTCCATAACTACATCTTCATAGCTGATACCTGATTCCCCACCCTTTGTATATAAATATTTATAGTCACTTAAATACAAGTATAGGTAAACCAATTCATCTTCTGGTAATACAATATTATTTTTTTTCAAGCTTTCATCTAATGATTTTATTCTTTGGTAATCTTCTAAAACTGTAATATCGTCTTTTACTTTTTGAGGCAATATAATATTTTCAGAATTTTCCTTCTTTTTTATCGATAATAATACCTGAATAAATAAACTTAGGTACTTCACATCATTTACTTTTAAATACTTAAAATCAACTTCATTTAATACTTCTTTTGCTATTTCAATAATTCTTTTACCAAAAGTAATTTCAAAGAACGTTTTCACTGCAGCATCAAATTTTCTGTTATAAAAATAAGCTAATAGATCATCAAACGGTTTAAATTCAAATAAAAGGTCAACAAAAGCATTTCTTTTATTCCATTCAGAACCTTCGATAGATATACCATAACTTCTTTTTCTAATTAAACATAAATTTTTAGTAATAAGAACTTTTTCAATACTATCTAAATCTAAACTAATACTACCCATTACTACATTAAATTTATGACTTAAATAAGAAGCTTTCATTGGTTCTTTACTTACCAACAGTTCGCAAGCAATAATTATTTGCCTTTGCTCTTTTGTAAACAACCATTGTATTGGAACTGAATTTAATGATGTTTTTATTTCTTGAATATTTTCTTTGTTTCCTGAAATACTTAAATTCATTTCTTCATCATTAAATATTTTCATACTATATTTTTTTAAATCTGTATTAAGAGAAGAAATTTCTCTTAGTATTGTTCTAGCACTTACGTTTAATTGTTTTTGAAGATTTTTTATGTTTATAGAATCCTCATCCAATACCTTATTTAGCACAAACTGCTGTCTAGGAGTTAAGTCTTTCATATTAAATCACCTAACTAACTACTTAATTTTTAGTAATTACTATAATATAATGATAGTTCATATTATGCATCAATTCAATTTGAACAAGTTCAAAACAGAGATACGTTTTCACTGTCAAATTTAAAATAAGAAAACAACTATTAATATAACTTAACTAGTTATATTAATAGTTGTTTTCTTTTTAAACTTCTTTTATTCAGATATTTCAATCATTTTAAAAGCCACATAAGCCTTTAAATTTAATTTTAACTAATTATGTTTCTATACTGTTATGAAAATGCAATCCAAGGTTTTTGAATTTCTTGCTTTAATGTATTATAGCTATCAATTGCACTTCTTAATTGAAGATTTAAATCTTCACTGCTCACAAATAACGCATCATAATCTGATTTAGTCATTAATCCTAAATCATATTTAAGCTTTGCATCACTAAGTTGTTTGTTATTTAATTCTATATTTTGCTTCAATAAATTAATGTTATCTTGTGTAGTAAGAAGATTTGTATAAAATGTTCTTAACTGCTCTTTAAATTTTTTCTTAGTTTCATTTAAATTAGTTTCATTTTGATAAACGCCTAATTTAGAATTTAAATAAGTTAATCTTGCTGATAAAATTCCTGCATAGCTATTTAAAGTATTATTATAGGTATCAAGGTCATTCTGATATTTTTCATATGCAGCAAGATTAGTAGTGTCTGTTGGCGCTGAAGGTTTAGTAGCAGATTCTGCTGCTGTTTCTGCCTTGTTCACATTATCTGCAGATATTTCATTATCCTTATCAGTCATATAATCCTTATTAAGTTTAATTAGTTGTGCATTATATTTTAAATAACTATCTATAGCATTATCTAAATACTCATCTACTGAACCATCTATTTTAAATATCTCATATTTAATATCTTGTTCTAAGCTATACTGTGTTACATCTTTACCAGTTAATGCTTTAAAACTATATTCTGCATCATTTAATGCATTCTGACTTGATTTTTGAGCATTTTGTAGAGTTTGAATTTGAAGTTCATTTCTTAAATTAAATTTTATCTTAGGCACATGAGAGAAAATAATAGATCAAAGATGTGATGCATATTATTTTTTGACTGTGCCTTATTATTAAATACATTTGATTATATGATTAAGGGGCCTATTCCTAATTAATTCAATTTTATCCCATTCACTTAATTTGTGGAATAGGTCTATTAAAAATATTATTATTTTTAATATCTTACCTTTTCCTTAATTCAAGATTATATTCTTCCATTCCTTATAAATAAACATTTTTATAATATATTTTAATTATATTTTCATAACTATTATGAGTCAATAATCTTTTCTATTGTTTTCAAATTATTAATAGTTTATAATTTATTAATATACTATCTTAGGAAGGATTGTTTAAATATGGATAGACATGATTTATTTAAAGTCGCAGATTCATTAATAGACTTTTTATGGATTATTCAAAATAGTATGCTTAAAATACAAGATATAAGCAAGATTCTTCAATCGACGCATGATGGCAAAAAGAACTGCTGCTCAGATTTTTCAATTCCCCCTTCACATGCTAGAGTTATTTTTTATCTTGTACATTATAATTCATCTCCTATTTCTCAAATAGCAGATAACTTAGGAATATCAAAACCTAATATGACACCTATAATAGATAATTTAATTAATTATGGATTAGTTAATAGGTATCCTGATCCCAATGATAGAAGAATTCTCAGGGTTGAATTAACTCAAAAAGCTCGTGATTTATTACATGCTTTTCGTAGTGCCATTTGTAATTCATTTACAGAGAAAATGTCCTCTCTTTCTGATGAAGATATCATTATGTTAGATGAATCTATATCAAATCTTATAACTCTGTTTAACAAAGTAAAGTAATACATATTCATTATATATTTTACTAGTTTAAAAAGATTTTATAATCAACAAAAAGTATGATTTAGAATGATAATACTCCAAACTTAAATCTATCAGTAGAAAAGGTCACGGAATGATTAATATTTATCACCTTTCCATGACCTTTTTCATTTATCTAAATTTAGTTCTAAGGCACATGAAAGAAATTAACAAGTCCAAAATGCCATGATTATTTTTCATCAGGCAAGGAAACAGATTGGTCTCATAGTGGGCCTATTAGGGCAATCTGCTGACGCAGCTTGATGAAAAATAGGCTTGGCAGATGGACTTGTTATTTTTTTGATTGTGCCTAATAAGTATACATATATTATTTTTCCATTGCTTCTTTAAATGATTCTATTAAATCATCTATATCCTCAAGACCTACAGATACCCTTATTAATGTATCTGTAATTCCAAGTTCTTCTCTTTCTTCCTTTGGAATTGAAGCATGACTCATTTTTGCTGGATATGACACTATAGTTTCAACACTCCCCAAACTTACTGCTACAGCTACATTCTTTACATTATTTAAGAAAACTTTAGTCCTTTCAAAAGTTTTAAATTTAAATGACAATACTGCACCTGCGCCATCAGCTTGTTCCAAGTGCAACTCCCTTCCTTCCATGGAAGATAAACCAAGATAATATACTTTCTCAACTTCTTCTCTTGATTCAAGCCATTCCGCTAATTTTTGAGCACTTTTTTGAAGGGCGTCTAACCTAACTTTTAAAGTTTTAATCCCTCTAACCAAAAGCCATGAATCTTGTGGTCCAAGGACAGCTCCAAAAGTATTTTGTATTTGATAAACTCTATCTCCAAGTTCTCTTGTCTTTGTTACAACAAGGCCTGCAATTACATCACTATGTCCACCTAAGAATTTAGTTGCGCTGTGTACAACTATATCTGCACCTAATTCTAATGGCCTTTGAAGATATGGTGACATAAATGTATTGTCAACTATTGTGATTGCATTATTTTCTTTAGCTAATTTACTAGCTGCTCTTAAATCTGTTACCTTTAGTAACGGATTTGAAGGTGTTTCTAAATAAAGTCCCCTTGTATTTTCTTTAAAAGCTTTTTCTATTTCTTCAATATTTGATGCATCTACAAAAGTAAAGTCAATATTAAATCTAGAGAATAATTTTGTTGTAGCTCTATAAGTTCCACCGTAAACATCTCCGCAAATTATAATGTGATCTCCTGCCGAAAATATTGATAGCACTGAACAAATAGCTGCCATTCCTGAAGCAAATGCAAAACCACATTCCCCTCCTTCAAGTTCTGCTATTAATTTTTCAACCACATCTCTAGTAGGATTTCCTGATCTTGCATAATCATATTTACCAAAGTTCTCTATATCAAATTGATGAAAAGTCGATGTTTGGTATATTGGAGTACTTACTGATCCTGTTGTAGGATCTATATCCCCACTTGCATGTATTAACTTAGTTCCAAAATTCATAATTTACACCCCAATCTTTCAATTTACAGTTAACAATTCACAGCTAACTGTGAATAATGAATTTACTTCGTAAATTCTTAAATTATACTTTTGAAAAGCCGCAGGCTTTTCTTCCTTACCTCTTACCTTTTAACTCTTACTTCTTAACTTAATTAATCGCATTACTTAAATCATTAATTAAATCATCTATATTTTCTATTCCAACTGATAATCTAAGCAAATATTCATCTACACCTAATCTTTGTTTAATTTCTTCGGGAATCTCTGAATGAGTTTGAGTAAAAGGATATGTTATTAATGTTTCCACTCCACCTAAACTTTCTGCAAATCTTATTACTTTAACTCTTTCAAGAATTTTAGGTACTAACTCTTTATCCTTAACTCTAAAGGACAATGTTGCTCCAAACCCTGTTGCTTGTTTTTTATTTAGTTCATACCCCTCAAAATTTTCTAAACCCACATAATAGACTTTTTCTACATTAGCATTCTCTTCTAAGAAATTTGCTATTTTTATTGAATTTTCTTGTGATCTTTCTAACCTTATGTGTAATGTCTTCATTCCTCTTAATATTAACCATGAATCAAATGGAGATAAAGTTGCCCCTGTTGACATATGAATTCTTCTTAATTTTTGTAATATTGCCTCATCATTTCCTACTATAAATCCTGCTAACAAGTCATGATGTCCACCTAAAAACTTTGTTCCACTATGTACTACTAAATCAGCCCCCAACTCTAATGGCTTTTGGTAGTAAGGTGTTAAAAAGGTATTATCTACAATTAATAATAAATTATTTGCCTTAGTTATTTCTGCAACTGCTCTTATATCTGTTACCTTCATCATCGGATTAGAAGGAGTTTCTACAAGAATTCCTTTTGTATTTTCTTGTATAGAATCTAATATATTTTTATCATCTGTCGTATCAACAAAAGTAGCTTCTAATCCAAAATCTCTAAAAATATCATCAAATAACCTATACGTACCTCCATATAAATCATCAGATAAAATTATATGATCCCCAGTTTTAAATAAGTGTATACAGGCAGTAATTGCTGCAACTCCTGATGAAAAGCCTATTGCCTCTTTTCCACCTTCTAAAACAGCTAATGTTTTTTCTGCCTCTTCTCGTGTTGGATTTTGAGCTCTTGCATAATCATATCCTGTGCTATTATTAAGCCCATGATGTTTAAATGTAGCCGCTTGGTATATCGGATAACTTATTGCTCCTGTAGTCTTATCTCCACCAGATGCTCCACTAACTGCAATTGTCTCAAAAGATTTTTTCAAAGTCATTTTTTTGCCTCCTTCAATTTATGTATTGCTTATGCTTTATTAGTTATTTTTTAACATTTCACATTTTAACTCAACAAATAAATTGTTTTTTAAAGAAGAATAATAAAAAAGCCACTTCAAAAATAAGAAGTGACTGTATCGTCTATAAGTTCTAGTACGACTTAATTCTTCTCATTTTTCAAGATATCATCTTGCAGGATTTAGCACCAACGAAAAAATTCATATAAAAACTTTTTCAGGTTGCCGGGTTTCAAAGGGCCAGTCCCTCCGCCACTCTTAATAAGATTAACTTATCTAAATATTTATTTGTTAATATTAATTATACATAGTTAAAAACTCTTGTCAATAAATATTAGTAATTTTATCGACTTTATGTAATTAAAGCAGATTCAAAAAAATAACAAATCCATCGGTCAAGCCTATTTTCCATAATTCTGCGTCAGCAGATTACTATAAATAAGTTGCGTTAATGAGTTTACATTGCATATTGGATTGTTATATTAATGCAATGTAATTTCATTATCGTAACTCATAGAGCAATAATAAATTTATTATTTTACCCAAGTTCCATTAGAATCAAGATAATATCCATCAATGTATTTATCATGTTCCATTGCTCCAGATTCATTTAAATAATACCATCGTCCATCGGCATCTTTAAACCATCCTGTTTTCATTGCTCCAGATTCATCCAAATAATACCATTGTCCATTTTCATCTTGAATCCATCCAATCTGCATAGCTCCTGATTGATCTAAATAATACCATGCACCATTTCTATCTTCAAGCCATCCAGTATTTACTGTACCATCTGTTGATACATTGTACCAAACTCCATTCTTTTTCTGCCAGCCACTCTTTGCTTCATCAGCTATTTTATTATTAGATGCATTATTAGCTGTAGTGCTATTAGATGCATTTGTACTTGTATCTGTATTTGAGCTTGTACTGTCGCTAGTTGAACTTGATGAACTATGATGCGATGAAGAACTTGAAGATGAATTACCGGTTCCAATTGATAATTTAACATCATTGTTCTCATAAACAATATTTACTGTATAATTACTTGGTAAACCTGTTGTTTCAACTGATGAAAATCTGCTATTTTGACTGTTGCTCTTGAAAGTTATAATAGTAGCATTAGTATTTGGTATATAACCATTACTAAAATCTAATTTTAATTTACCAGAAAATATTGCATTACCATCAATTTCGAATGCATCATTTTTACCTCCAATAGAAAGTTCAAGAGTACCACTTGCTGATTGAGTATAGTCACTCTTTATATCTACTATTCCATCTACATTCTCTGTCAGTGTACCCCCATTATTTATGACACTTCCAGTTCCAAAAGCTGTAGCTGAATCTGCCTCAATAGTACCTTGTTGAATTTGTGTACCACCACTATAGGTATTATCTCCACCTAATTTTAGAGTTCCAGTTCCTTGTTTTGTTAAAGAACCACTTCCTGAAATATCATTACGCCAGCTGTCTGAAGCATTAAAACCACCTTTAGACGCATCCATATTTACTGTAATAGCACTATTAAAAGCATCATAGCCATTTGCTGCTGAAAAAAGATTTAGACGTCCCCACCCTTCTGCATCATCTAACAGTGGATAGCCCGATGGAAGACCCGTAGTGTATAAAACATCACGTCTTTGATTAGCGTCAAGATATGGAAGACGTGTTTCTAAAAGTACTTCTGCGCCTTTAGGCACTACCATTGGCTTAGTTGTATCTCCAATCTGAGAAAAACCATAAGTTAATCTCTTAATATAGTCTTCCTTGTTTTCCTCATAATCACTAAACCTATCATTTGCTGTACCTTCTTGTGTGAAAAGTTTAGTTTGTGCATCATTATATGCCGCAGCCTTTATAGACGCATTAGCTGGATCATTAAGTGCTGCGGCTGCAAGTGCAGTTCCTGTCATACGTCCTCCCATTACATCTAATGGAGAATGCATACCTGCAATAATTCTGTTATTTCCAAGCTCAGAAGCACGTGTAAGCATTTCCTGGAAACGTTCTGGAAATGCATATGCTAATCCTATTGCTGATATATATGCAGCATTTGTATGTCCACTTGGGAAACCTCCATCTGTACTTTGTTCGGGAAGTAATGTTGGTAGAAATTTCACATCTGGACTCCATTTATACGGACGTTTATAATTATAATAATTTTTGGCTTGTGATGTACTGGCACAAGTAGCACGCAAAGCATCTACTAATTTAACCATGTTTCCAAGCTGAGAATTCTCATCTGCCCAAGTACATCCCGCATCATCATCATTCTTTACTACTGTTGTTAACGCTTCTTCTCCTATAGTTGTAACTGAAGTTTGAGCATTAGATAGTCTTCTAAATACATCTGTATAATTACCAAGGCCATCTGTAACACTATAATTCTGGTTTCTACGGTCATCAAAGAAAACCTGTGCTAATGAGCCAGTAGTTGAAACTGCTGCTGCCGTGGTGTTAGCACTTGTAAGTTCAATATCGGTGTCAATATTATGCTGTTGAACATCAGCATTTAAAATATCACCAGTTTTAGGATTATATAAATTAAGAAATTGAGACAATACTCCAATGGATGGATTACTTTCTGGTGTCATATTACTTCTAATATTATTGGTATAACTGTCCACATAATATCCATATGTTCCCGGATTAGGCGTTAGATTATCATCTGCAAAGGCTATAGTGGACATAATACTTTGAGATACTGTAGCAGCTAAAACTAATGGTATTATTTTTTTATTAAAATTCATATTGTTCTTACCCCGCTTAATAAATTTTATATTATGAAATAAATTCATCTTCTAGTATTTTATAGCAACTTTATTTAATCCAAATTATATATTGGTTAACTTAGTGTTAAATGGAAATATACTCTTCTAAGATATAGATTTTCTATTAAGAATTATTTTTCTTTAATTTAATAAACTTTAAAATAAATAAAAGGGGCTGTCGCATTATTTAGTGCGGCAGCCCCTTTAAAGTCATCATATTTAATTTTGTAAAGTCAATCACAATGAAAAAAATATAAATCTAGATATCCTCTATTCATATCTTAACGCCTCAATTGGATCGAGACTTGCAGCTTTTTTAGCTGGATAGTATCCAAAAAACACACCTATTGCCATTGAAAAAGTAAAACTTATTAGAATTGTTGGAATAGATATTGATATAGGTGATTTTAACACTAAACATGCAATCACGCCCATTCCAATTCCAAGCATTATTCCTATTATTCCACCGATTGAGCATATTATTACTGACTCAGTTATAAATTGCATTTTTATATGAATGCTTTTAGCCCCAAGAGCTTTTCTTGTTCCTATTTCCCTAGTTCTTTCCGTAACCGATACAAGCATTATATTCATTACTCCTATTCCGCCTACAAGTAATGCTATAGCCGCGATTACAGATATCCCCATTGATATAGCACTAATCACCGATGTAAATGATTCTGCTTGGTTTTTAAGATTCATAACTTGTAATTCCCAATATTTATTATTCTTATATAACTTCTCTGTATATTTTTTCATATCTTTAACAAGTTTTTCTGAATCAATATTAGCATCTGGCTTAATCATAAAGCCAGAATAATTTTTATTTTTTTGTTCTGCTTTTGCTGTTGTTATAGGAATATATAAATTAGTTTGTATATCTTTTTCTTTTGCCGCAGTACCACCACCTTCAAGAAAGGAAGGTGGTTCATAACTATATACACCTACAATAACATATGTTTCTATATTATCTTGTACATAAACTTTAATTTCTTTACCCAAAGCATCAGTCTTACCTTTAAACATATTATTTACAAGTTTATCTGAAACTACGGCAGTTTTTTTCATTCCTTTAATATCTTTATCCGAAATAAACCTTCCACTAGTCATCTTAATACTATTAACATCTTTATATTCATCATTTACTCCCGTAATTGCTATATTAGAATATAAATATCCATCCTTTACTTTCCCGTTCCCTGTACTTGTATCTATACTTATACTATTAATTCTATCAGAAAATGCTTCCTTAATTAAATTTATTTGCTCCAAACTAAGAAGATCACTATCTTCCGGCTCTTTAGCTGAATATCTTTCCTGAGCTCCATCCTCACTCTTTTCTCTTACTTGAATGTACATATTATTTGCACCTAGCTTATCTAATTCACCTGATACTTTAGATGTAATTGCTCCTCCAATGGAAACAATTCCTATAACAGATGATATTCCTATTATAATCCCAAGCATAGTTAGTAGTGAACGCATTTTACTTGCCCTTATGCCTGCTATCGCAAGCAATATATTTTCTTTTACAAACATATCTTTTCACCATTTGGAAATCTCTTAATGTACCTGTTATTATATTCTTCAGATACTATCTTTCCATCCTTTAGGGTTATAATTCTCTCTGTTTCTTCTGCAAGCTCATGGTTATGCGTTATAAACACTATAGTCTTACCTTCTACTTCATGTACTTTATGAAATAAATCCATAACAAGCCTTCCGGTTGCTGAGTCAAGAGCACCTGTTGGTTCATCCGCAAGTATTATACTTGGATTATTGGCAAGAGCCCTAGCAATAGCTACTCTCTGCTTTTGCCCTCCTGATAATTCATTAGGTTGGTGCTTCATTCTATCTTTCATTCCAACAAGTTCTAAAAGTTCCTCTGCCTGTTCCCTTCTCTCATGTCTATTCATTCCATAATAAAGCATTGGCAATTCAACATTCTTTAATGCCGAACTCCTTGGTATTAAATTATATGTTTGAAACACAAAACCTATCTTCTTATTTCTTACTTCTGATAAACCATTATCAGTTTTTTCATTAACATCTGTACCATCTAAAATATATGTTCCAGAGGTTGGTCTATCAAGTGCTCCTATAATATTCATTAATGTACTTTTACCAGAACCAGATGTTCCTACAATGGATATAAATTCACCTTTATTTACTGTTATATTTATGTTTTTAAGAATATCTAATTGGTTAGGAGTCCCAACATAAAAACTTTTAACAATGTTTTTCATTTCTATTATACTTTCATTCAAATAAATCATGCCCCCTTTATTTGAATTTTTTCTCCAACCTTATGTGTTGAAGGATCATCAATTACAAACATTCCATCTGAAATTCCTTCTCCTGAAATTTCTACATTAAAATCAGATTCAAGTCCTGTACTTATTGCAACTTCCTTAATTATATATTTATTTGGTTTTTCATCGCTCTTTTCTGCTACATATATGCTTTTACTATTATCGTTTTGAACTATACTTTCTGATGAGACTGTATAAATATCTGATTTTTCATTAGTAATAATATTTACCCTTGCGCTCATTCCAGATTTTATATTATCATTCATATCATCAATCTTAATTTCTGCTTCAAAACTTGCATCTTGGCTTGTCCCTTGAGATTGTGATGTAGATTTATCTTGAGATGCATCACCCTTTTTAGCAGTTGGATTAACACTTACTACTTCACCTTGGATAACAGTATCTCCTGTTCCATCTGTTTTTATCTCTACCCTTTGTCCTACTTTAACATTTGCTATGTCAACTTCTTTAATCTCTGTAATTATCTCCATATCCTCTAGATTTTCAACTTGAAATAAAACTCCACTTCCTGGATTTCCTACAGTAGCACTCACACTTGTAATTGTACCATCAGTAGTTGCTTTGATTATACAGTCTTCTAACTGTTGTTTCTGTTTTTCAATTGCAATTCGTTGGCTATTATTATTAATATTTGTCAGTGCCGTATCATAGCTCTTCTTTTCTGTATTTAACGCTTGGTCAGCTTTAACTTTTGTATTTTCCAATGCTACTTTAGCCTTCTCGTAATCTGAATTTGCGGTGTCAAAATCCATTTTAATTTTATCTAACTCACTCTCTGAAATTGCTTGGGCATCAAATAATGCTTTATTTTTTTCATATATTTTCTTTTTATTATCAAGATTAATCTTTGTTAGATTTAAAACTTCTTGAGCATTTTTAATATCTGAGTTTAAATTATTATTATATAGATATAATTCATCATCATATGCTTTTTTTGCAGCATTAAGTTCTATATTATTATTAGCTTCTGACGCTTCAGCCGTAGCTATCGCTTGCTCAATATCTTTTTCTAACCCAGCTGAATCTAATATTGCTAGAACATCTCCTTCCTTAACCTTATCTCCAGCCTTTACCTTTACTTCTTTTACGGGATTATTTATTGTGCTATATATATTTGTAGAGTTCTTACTTTTTACTTCCCCCAAAACATTGATGCCATTTACAATTTTTCCCTTCGAAAGAACTGTATATTTAACATTTAGTGCTGGTTTTGGCATAATTATTTTACATACTATCAACGCTACAACTATTATAAACACGGCTCCAAATAATATTACTTTCTTAGTTGGTTTTTTTTTAAGTTTTAAACCTTTAAGACTTATCCCTTTAGGTTTTAATTTTTTAATATCTAACTTTGGCATATAAAATTTACCCCCATTATAAATAACCTTCTTTGTTTTTCAAATACTACATGCAATTGGCATAAGCATTATTTCGGCTATGTAATCAAAATTCCCTCATTCATTTTAATTACATAACAGTATTTATATACATAACCAATTTTGAATGTTTTTAGTATATCATCTTAAATATAATATAAGCCTTAATAAAACATTAACTTTTTCTTAATATCTATTGTATTTATTTTTCTTACATTTACCTTTCAATATTGTAAGATTTATTACTAATTTCTGTATTAATAAAAAAGTTGTTTTAAAATAGCAGTTCCTATTTTAAAACAACTTTAAATTAATCTTACAAATCATTTGTAATTGTCTGTTAACTTTTACTTTATAGTAAAAATTTCATCTTTGATTTTACTATTTAAGCTTGATGATAACTAATATAATTATACAACATTAAATATTATACACATTAATAACTTCTTTAAGTTCTTCTGCCAATACGGTTTGTTCATTAATTGCCTTAACAATAGTTCCTACTTGATCAGTAACCTCATCTACATTTTTTTGTATATACATTGTTTTGTCTGCTGTATCTACTGCATTTAGACTTACTCTATTAATTCCCTCTGTTATTCCCATAATAATTTCTTCAATTGCCGAACTTGTATATTGAATTTCCTCTGCCATATTAGTAATTAATTTTGAATCTTTCTCATAACTTGTTGCTGTTTCAATTAATAATTCATAATCTCTATGAACATCCTGCTCTAAAAAAATCAATAAATCTTTACTGTGCCCGCTTAAGTTATTGAATGCATTTTGTACCTCATTAATAACTTTTTTTATTTTATTGACAGCCTCTTTACTTTGCTCTGCTAATTTTCTCACCTCATCAGCAACTACTGCAAATCCCTTTCCCTGTTCACCTGCTCTAGCCGCTTCTATTGCTGCATTAAGTGCTAATAAATTAGTTTGTTCTGATACATCTGCTATTACATCTGCCATCATTTTAATATCCCGCACCACTTTGCCTTGTTCAATTGCACTTGTAATATTTCCAACTTTTTCTATGCATATTCCTCTTGCATTCTTTGCTGCTGCTTGTCCTTTTTCTTTGACTTTCGTTGCCTTATCTCTAATGTTTTCCGCCGATTTATTGTCTGTTACAGCCGCTTCATTTAAACCTGATACTACAGTTTTTATTTCAAATGTTGAAGAGTTAACTTCCTGTGAAACTGCACTTAATTGTTGAACTTCATTGCATATTAATTCAGTTGAGGAATTTACTTCTATAATTCTATTGTTAATTGTTTGCACAATCCCATTTAAATTTTCACTTGACTTTATTAATAGGTTTGAGTAATCATATATATTTCCAACCATTGCTCTATTTGCATTTATTGCATCATTTAAACTATCTACAACATCCTTAATTTCTCTATCATATTTTCCATCAAGCCTGGCAGTCAAATCTCCTTTTCTTAATGAATTTGATAATTCGCTTAAATCTTTTAATGGTTTTAGTATTCCCCTTATTATTATTATTGCAAGAATCAATGTAACTATAAATGCAATAATTGAGACTACAACAGATATGTTTGTAAATTTATTTATTGAATCCTCAAGTTGATTAATTGATGCTCTCATATTTTGTTTTGTTACTGTTTGAACTGCTGCATTATTTATTATATCTTGCGTTGTCCCAAGTTCTAATATGACATTTTTCATCTGCCTTATGCAAACACCTGCAACAATGAGCATAAAACTTAAAATTATGATATAGCTTACTATTATTTTGTTTTTAAGACTACTTCCATTACCCTCCACCTTGCCTATTTTTATCTTCATAGTATTCTCCTTTGCTAAATTCTTATATTTATTATCTTTCCGTTAAACGTTAACACAATTGTGGATATTCCCAGTGCATGCGCTTGCATTATTAATTGAAAATAGCATATGCACAAAAGAAGCTCTTCAAAATAAAAATTGTTTTTTAATTTAAGCAATAGTAATCTCCTAATATCTTTTAAGTGTGCCTAAATATTTCTATAACTTTTACACTGTGTTAGCAAAATTATATATTTGCAAGCGCTTGCTATTTTATAATAAAAATACTTCTTTAGTTTGCATAAGGGCTATTTAAATGATTCTCGTTTTACAAGCTTTGACTCAATAATATGATGATTCATGGATGTCTCGCTATTCTCTAAATGGTCAATTAAAATTTTTACAGCATAATATCCAAGTTCATCAGCATTAATATCAACAGATGATAATGGTGGATTCTGAAATTCTGCTAATGGATTGTTATTAAATCCCACTACTTCTATATTCTTAATATTTCTTTCATTAAGAACTTTAAGTGCGCCAAAAGCTAATACATCATCTTCTGCTATTATTGCTGTCGCCGTAACATTCTCCAATAATCTAATTGTTCCAATTCTTCCCTCTTCCTCATTAAAGTCCTTCATCATTATAATATCTTTGTCTTGTATTGAAATACCATTGATTTGGCATGCAACTTTAAATCCGTTAAATCTATCCTTTGTAACGTTCCATTCTTTCTTTGCTCCTAAAAAAGCTATAGACTTATGCCCTTTTTTTATTAGTTCATTTACTAGATTATAAGTAGCTTGAAAATTATCATTATCCACCCACAACAAACCATCTGCCTCTTCTGGTCTTCCTATTACTACAAATGGAAACTCTGCTTCTTTAAGATATTTTATGCTCTTATCATCTGTCCTCGCACGTAATAAGCATATACCATCAACTAAATTACTTGTAATAAAATTATTTATATACTCTAGTTCAGTTTTTTCATCTTCACTAAATGCATAAGTAATATAATATTTTTTATTTTGAGCATATCTGCTCATCCCCTTCATAGCTTGAATGAAAAATGCATTGGTAATTAAATCTTGTGCTTCATTAGGCAAGACTACCCCTAGAATTCTACTTTTCTTATTAGCTAAACTCCTAGCTATTGCATTTGGTTTATATTTCAGTCTATTTATGGCCTCCCTAACTCTTTCTTTAGTTTCTTCACTTATTTGTGAACTATTAGATATAACTCTAGATACAGTTGATGGAGATACATTTGCTTCTTTTGCTACTTCTTTAATTGTAACCTTCATGTCCTTCTCCTATCCATATTAACAAACTCATCTAACATTTATTAATATTCATTTCTTTAATTTTAAATTAAGTATTTATATTTTAGTATACTGTAATAAAAATATTATCTATAACACAATATAGACATAATATTTAAATTACCATGTAATTATTTTATTAATATTATAAATTCTTTTGTTTAACTTATTGCTAACTCCCTATTTAATTGCAAAAAAATTATATAATACTTAATATCTTAATAATTTTAATATTATCACATTTGGAATAATCTATAAACATTATATACGTTAATTTAATGGAAAATAAACATTTTGTATATTGCTACAATTTATAATATAACTAATTAGTGTTCTATAAGCTTTTCATTTCTGGATATTCTATATATAATCTCTTAATAATTAAATAAACTCTACAATATTTAGATTAATATTATAGAGATTACTTTTATAACTTATTATACTTTAGCGTTTTCATCATTAGAAATTTGATTATTCCTTGATTTGCATCTTCCATAAGTTTTAGTTATTGTATAAATTTTTTCAGCTAATTCATCACTAAGTGAATCTTCATTAACTCTCCAACTCCAATTTTGCCCAAGAGTTGATGGCAAATTCATCCTTGCTTCATTTCCCAAGTTTAAAAAATCCTGAATTTGAGCTATAGAAATATCTGAAATGCTACTCCATGCACCTCTAATAAAGCCCCAATTATAACCTTCTTCTTTATTCAAGCTTAAATATTGCATTGCTTTTTGAACTTCTTCTTTAGGTGCGGTTATTTCCATCCAGCCCCTAACAGTATCATTATCATGAGTACCAGTGTAAACTATAAAATTTTTCTCATAATTATGAGGTAAAAAAGGATTTGATCCATCTGTATCAAATGCAAATGTTAATATCTTCATACCTGGGAAACCAGTGTCATTTCTAAGTTTTATAGTTTCTTCTGTTAATGTTCCTAAATCTTCTGCAATTATATTTACATCTCCAAGCTCATCTTTAATTGCATTAAATACTTTTATTCCAGGCCCTTTAACCCATTCCCCATTTGCAGCAGTTAAATCACCATAAGGAATTGACCAATATGATTCAAAGCCCTTAAAATGATCTATTCTTAGTACATCATATAAATTTAAACTTTGTCTTATTCGATTAACCCACCATTTATAATTAGTCTTATCCATGTAATTCCAATCATAAATTGGATTTCCCCATAACTGGCCCGTCGCTGAAAATATATCTGGCGGACATCCAGCAACCTTTAATGGTTTTAATGTTGTTTTATGAAGTAAAAATGCTTCAGGATTACTCCATACATCAGCACTATCTTCTGCAACATATATAGGCATATCGCCTATTATTTCAATACCTAATATATTTACATATGTTTTTAATGCTTCCCATTGTTTAAAAAACTCATATTGAAGGAACTTCCAGTAATTTATCTCATCATGTAATAAATTCTTATACTTAATTATAGCTTCTGGTTCTCTTAATCTAATATCTTCATCCCAAGTTTGCCAGCTCTTTAAATCAAAATGACTTTTCAATGCCATATATAGTGCATAATCATCCAACCAAAATTCCTGTTTGTCCTCAAATTCTTTTATATGCTGATTTTTACTTAATTTAAAATTTTCATATGCTTTTCTCAATACATTAAACTTCTCAGAAAACATTATACTATAATCTATAGTTTCTACATTCTCGCAAAATTTTATCGAGTCATAATCTTGTTTATTTAATAATCCATCCCTTTCCAACATATCAAAATCTATAAAATATGGATTTCCAGCAAATGCCGAAAAAGATTGATATGGTGAATCTCCAAAACTTGTAGGTCCAAGGGGTAATATCTGCCAATACTTTTGACCAGCTTTTCTTAAAAAATCCCCAAATTTATATGCTTCTTTACCAAATGTCCCTATTCCATATTTACCTGGTAGAGAAGAAATATGCATAATAATACCACTACTTCTATTCATGCCTTCCTCCTATTTCCTTACCTTATATCGAAGATTTATTTTATCCAATAATTTTATTGCTTTATTTTTAAGCAAGCGCTTGCACGGCAAACTACACTTTAACTGTTAATAAGCTATGATATATATTAGCCCTAAATGCATCATAGCTAAATATTAACAGATTACTTAAATGCAATACGTATCCCTACTGTTAATTATTTTATAGAGCCTTGAACTATACCCGCAATAATTTGTTTTTGAACAAAGAAATAGAATATAATTATTGGGATTATAGATAAAACTAAAGCTGCCATAGCAAGTTCCCATTGTTTTGAGAATGCTCCAAAGAAATTATTCATAGCTAATGGTATAGTATTTATCTTTCCATTTACTGTTAAGAAAGGCAGTAGGAAATCATTCCATATCCATATACTATTTAATACAGCTACTGTAACGGTAGTAGGCTTTAATAATGGTAAAATTACCTTTACATATGTTTGCCACTTACTACATCCATCTATAGTTGCAGCTTCTTCAACTTCTTTAGGGATGCCTTTAATAAAACCATGATATAAAAATATACTCATACTTACACCAAATCCTATATACATAAATATAAGACCATAATGTGTTCCTATCATTTTAAATGGACCAAATTCAAGTTTAGCCATCCACTTTACAAGCGGTAACATTACTGCTTGGAATGGTACAATCATTCCTGAAGTGAATACATAAAATATTATCTTACTCTTTTTTGTTTGATCACGCACTAATACCCACGCAGCCATTGAAGAAAATAGAAGTATTAGTATTACACTTCCAACAGTTATTATCATAGAATTAGCAAACGAACTTAACATATCCATTCTGTTTATAGCATCTAAATAATTTGTGTAATTCCATACAGCTGGTAACCCTGTGGTATTGGAAAAAATTTCTCTTCTTGTTTTAAATGAATTGATAAACATTAAATAAAATGGTGCCATATATATTATTAACAATAGCCATGCAAACACTTCTAACATTCCTAATTTACCTGTATAACTGTCTAATGTCTTTAATTTTTTGTTTGATTGGCTTTGTCCTACATTATTTGCAACTTTAGTTACTCCCATCATTATGCCTCAACCTCCTTTTTCTTATTAAAGTAAACTTGAGTTAAAGAAATAGTAGTTACAAGTATAAAGAATATAATGGCTTTAGCTTGTCCTATTCCCAAGTTATTTAATACAAATGCTTCTTTGTATATATTTAAAGCTAACATTTCTGTTGTTTTCAATGGTGTTAGAGAAAAATTCAAATCAAATAACTTAAATGAATTTGCTAGTGTTAAAAACAAACAAATTGTCATTCCTTGTCTTACCATAGGTATTGTTATATTTTTAAATGTATGCCATCCATTAGCTCCATCAATATGAGCTGCTTCAATTAAATCAGTAGGAACATTTTCAAGTGCTGCTACATAAATAACCATTATATAACCCGCATATTGCCAAGTTGAAACAATTAACATAGCAAGCATTGCTGTGGTTGGTTCTTGTAATAGCGATGTCGAAAGTGCCTTACTTCCTAAAACTTGACCTATTCCTGTAAACACTGAATTAAACATAAATTGCCATATAAATCCTAGGATTAATCCTCCAATTAGATTTGGCATAAAGAATCCAGTTCTTAAGAAATTATTAGTTTTCAATTTTCTTGTTACCGCATATGCTAATCCAAAGCCAACTAAATTAATAGTTATTACACTTGCAATTGTATATAAAACAGTTATTTTTAAAGAATATATAAATTGTACATCGTTAACAAGACTCGTATAATTACTTATTCCTACAAAATCATATTGGGGATTGGCACCATTCCAATTAGTAAATGTGTAATATATACCAATTATGAATGGTATTATTACCACCATTGTCATGGCAAATAAAGCAGGGCCTACAAATATCCAAAAATCTTTATTGTCTTTTAATTTTTTACTCATGCATTTGCTCCTTTCATAATAATAATTACTATTATGTTCTAATCTTAAATCTTATGTTATTTACTTTTTAAAATATTCATGAGGAATTTATAATTCCTCATGAATATTAATCTTTATTTACTACTATTTGCTCTTTTTAGCATCTTGAATTGCTTGTAACATGTCTTTCTTAGCTTGTGCTCCCATGTCAGTAGTAAGGAATTTAGAGAATATAGGTCCTATGTTGTTAGTTGAGAATCCATCTGGTAAGTTAGTGAATGCCCATGGAAGAGTCTTTCCTGCTTTATTATATTCAGCTATTGATTTATTTAATGGGTTATCGCTTTCAACTGTAAAGTTTGTGAATGCAGGAATCATGTTCATATCCTTAACTAATGCTTCTTGACCAGTTTGACTAGTAACCATCCAATCTAAGAAGTCTTTTGCTTCTTTATTAACTTTAGAATCTTTGTTAACTACCCAGTACATTGGAACTCCTACTGGAATAGATGTATTTACTTTTGCATTTGTATCATTGTTAATACACATTGGAATGAATCCCATATCAAATTTAGCATCTAAGTTCTTTAAATCTCCAGCACACCAATTACCTTGTTGAATAAATGCTGTTTTACCAAGTGCAAAGTTACCAACTTGATTACTATAGTCTATAGTATCTAAAGCTTTTCCACCACCATATTTGCACATTAATTCAACCAAATTCATCCAATCATTGAATTGCTTATTATTAACTATATCTGCTTTACCAGCGATATAGTCTTCTGTAAATTGCTTAGGATTATCTTGTGCAGCTAATGGTATATTAAATGTGTGATTACCAGTAACCCAAGTTTCCTTTGTTGTATATGATATAACATTATCAATTCCTAATTGAGCCTTTTGGCTGTCTAACTTTTCAAATGCAGCCTTTAATTTATCAAATGAATCTATAGATTTAGGATCAATTCCAGCCTTATCTAAAATGTCTTTGTTATATAATAATCCATATCCTTCTGTTGCTGCTGGCATACCATATACTTTACCATCAAATGTTATTGTGTCAAGCGTACCCTTAACTGCATTCTTAACCCATTCCTGATCACTTAAATCATCAATTTTCTGTTTCCAAACTCCATAATCCCCAGCACCTTGAACCATAAATATGTCTGGTTCAGTTCCTTTTTGGAATTCAGCTTTTAAAGATGCACCATAATCAGCACCACCACCTACTGAAGTTATTTCAACCTTAACACCTTTTTCTTGTTCATACTTTTTAGCAAGTTGTTGTAATGCATCATTGATTTCAACTTTTAGTTGAAATACTTTAACTGTTTTTCCACTTTCATTTGTTGCTGAACTTTGTGAGCCAGCGCCCGAACTTGTCCCACATCCCACCATAGTTCCAACTAATAATGTAGAAGCTAGAATTGTTGATAATAATTTTTTTGTTTTCATGTAAATACCCCTCCATTAAAATTCATTTTTGATAATTGTTAAAATATTAAATAATATATTTTTATAACATATGTCTAAAATATATATTTTAGATATAGTATTAACTTTTTTAACAGCTTCTCATGCAAGCGCTTGCAAAAATTTTAAAATTGCAACTTAATATATTTTCACTTTTACTTAAACTGTTTATTGCTTATTTCTTTAATTAACTTATTTCATAAATTTAGTATATCAATTTAAGAAAACTTTTACAAGCAATGTTTTTCTTGATTTTGAGGCAATTTTACCGATTTTTATCTGATTTATTATGATTTGCTTCAAAATAGATGGTTTTTAGCAAAAAACGTTTGCATGATTTAATCTATACCTTTATTTGAATTATCTTACTTAAATCTTTTTCTTACTTCACAAGAGGTTTAATTTCAGAATTTATAAATCTAATAAAACTCATGCCGATTCTACTTTAATAATTATTTATTAATGATAACTTCGCCTTCCTTGCCATTTTTTTTATCTCACATTCTCTTCTCATTGCATCTCGCTTATCTTCAAATATTTCATTATATACTAATTTAACTGGACCTCGCCCTCTTGTATATTTTGCTCCACTGCCTTTTGAATGCATGTCTATTCTTCTTTCTAAGTTATTTGTCCATCCTGTGTATAATGTTCCATCAGAACATTCTATAATATATACATAGTTCATTTATTATTACCTCTGACTTAATAAAAAAGTATTTCTCAAATTAAATTATACCATAAAAAAGAAGACGTGCCTCGCCTAGAGATCCGTCTTCTTTAAAGATTTATATGTTACTATAAATACTAGTCTACTTTAGCTGTATCTATCCAGCTCATCATTCCTCTTAATTCCTTACCAACCTTTTCAATTGGATGTTCAGCTTCCATTCTTCTAGTTGCATTGAAGTTTGGTCTTCCCACTTGATTTTCTAATAACCAGTTCTTTGCGAAAGTACCTTCTTGGATTTCTTTAAGAACCTTCTTCATTTCCTTCTTAGTTTCATCTGTTATAATTCTCTTACCGATTTGATAATCTCCATATTCAGCAGTATCAGATACTGAGTATCTCATTAAGCTCAATCCACCTTGGTAGAATAAGTCTACTATTAATTTCATTTCGTGCATACATTCAAAGTAAGCATTTTCTGGAGCATATCCAGCTTCTACTAAAGTTTCAAAACCAGCTTTGATAAGTTCTGCACATCCACCACAAAGTACTGCTTGTTCTCCGAATAAATCAGTCTCTGTTTCATCTTTGAATGTAGTTTCAAGAATACCAGCTCTTGCTCCACCAATTCCGTTAGCATATGCTAGAGCATATTGTTTTGCTTTTCCTGATGCATCTTGGTGTACAGCTATTAAGCAAGGTACTCCAGCGCCTTCAGTATATGTTCTTCTTACTAAGTGACCAGGTCCCTTAGGTGCAACCATGAATACATCAACATATGAAGGTGGAACTATTTGTGCAAAGTGTATGTTAAATCCATGAGCAAATACTAATGAATTCCCTTCTTCTAAGTTTGGGGCAATTTCTTCATTGTAGATTTTTCCTTGCTTTTCATCTGGTAATAAAATCATGATAAAATCGGCTGCTTTTGCTGCTTCTGCAACTGTTGCAACTTTTAATCCAGCTGCTTCAGCTTTAGTCCAAGATTTACTTCCATTGTATAATCCAACAGTAACATCAATTCCACTTTCATGAAGGTTTAATGCATGTGCATGACCTTGGCTACCATAACCTATTATAGCAACTTTCTTTCCTTTTAATAAATTTAAATCTGTGTCCTTTTCATAATACATTTTTGCCATTTCTAATGACCTCCTAATTATTATTAATATCTTCTTCGCTTATTATTTGATTAATTGGTGCACCTGGTGCAACCATAGGAAAAACTTTTTTATCTGTGTTTATTAAATAATCTATAAGAACTGGTTCTTTTGAATCCAGAGCTTTTCTTAAAACATCATCTATTTCATCTGCTTTAGTTATTCTAAATGCCTTAGCTCCAAAAGCTTCAGCAAGTTTAATATAATCTGTTGGTCTATCTAATGTGGTTTCAGAATATCTTCCTTCATAAAATAAGTTTTGCCATTGTCTAACCATTCCTAGGCAATTATTATTCATAATTACTTGTATTAATGGAAGCTTATTTTTAACTGCTGTAACTAATTCATTACAGTTCATTCCAAAGCTACCATCACCAGCAATATTTATTACTCTTTTATCAGGTTTTCCGATTTGTGCCCCAATTGCAGCTCCAAGTCCATATCCCATTGTCCCAAGACCACCTGAAGTTAAAAATGTTCTCTCAGTTTTAAATCTAAAATATTGAGCTGACCACATTTGATGTTGCCCAACTTCAGTTGATATTATAAAGTTATTATCATTTAATTCATTTAATTTATCAAAGAATAATTCTGGAGTCAATTCATCATTCGATGGTATTCTCTTATCTTCTTTTAAACTATTAATTGTATTAATCCATTCTTCATTGTTCTTTTCATCAATTAATGGCATTAATTTATCTAATGCAATCTTTAAATCACCTACAATACAAACATCAACTTTCACATTTTTATTTATTTCTGCTGGATCAACATCTATCTGTAATATCTTAGCATTCTTAATATGACTTTGATTACTTATAACCCTATCACTAAATCTAGCTCCAAGCGTTATTAATAAATCACATTTAGTTGCTGCTATATTTGAAGCCTTTGTTCCATGCATTCCTATCATACCTGTGTACAATTCATGATGATTTGGAAATTCTGACATACACATAAGTGATGTTGATACAGGTGCATTTATTTTTTCTGCAAAACTTATCAATTCTTGTGTTGCCTCAGCTACTCTTATACCACCACCTGCATAGATAAATGGCTTTTTACTTTGATTTATTAATTCTATAGCTTCTTGTAAAGATTTATCAGTAATATATTGTGACTTTCTAATGACTTCTTTAGGAACCAGTTTAGTATATTTTGTTTTATCTGCAGTAATGTCTTTAGGAATATCTATTAATACTGGCCCTGGTCTTCCTTCTTGAGCCAAATAGAATGCCTCTCTAATTATGTTTTGAAGATCATTAACATCTCTTACAATATAATTGTGCTTTGTTATAGGCATTGTAATTCCTGTTATATCAACCTCTTGAAAGCTATCCTTTCCAAGTAATGGCTTAGCCACATTTCCTGTAATAGCTACCATTGGGATTGAATCCATGTATGCAGTAGCAATCCCTGTAACTAAGTTAGTAGCTCCTGGTCCTGAAGTAGCAAGACAAACTCCAACTTTCCCTGTCGCCCTTGCATATCCATCAGCTGCATGAGATGCACCTTGTTCATGACAAGTTAAAACGTGATGAATCTTATCCTTATATTTATATAATTCATCGTATATATTTAATACTGCTCCCCCCGGGTATCCAAATATAGTCTCTACTCCTTCATCAAGTAATGACTTTATTAAGATTTCAGCCCCTGTTAATAACATTTTATTCACTCCCTCCTTATTCAGTTAAGAATTAATAGTTAATAGTTAATAGTTAAGGATGCAATTTCTTCGAAATTTCTAAAATGTATTTTTTATTGTGTTTCGCACTTTTTATATTTACTTCAAATTGCTATAGCAATTTGTTCTCTAACTCTTAGCTATTAACTCATAACTCTTAACTATTTAAGTATTGCTCCTTCTGCCGCAGAACTTACAAGCTTAGCATATCTAGCTAAATACCCTTCTTTAATCTTTGGCTCTAAAGGCTTAAAGTTCTTCCTTCTTTCTTCCAATACTTCATCTGAAACTTTAAGTTCAAGTTTTGCATTATTTATATCAATTGAAATAATATCCCCATTTTCAACTAATCCAATAACTCCGCCATCTGCCGCTTCTGGTGAAACATGCCCTATAGATGCTCCTCTTGTAGCACCACTAAATCTTCCATCAGTTATTAAGGCTACTGAAGAATCAAGTCCCATACCCGCAACAGCTGCTGTTGCTTGAAGCATTTCTCTCATTCCTGGTCCACCTTTTGGTCCCTCATATCTTATAACAACAACATCCCCTGCTACTATCTTCCTTCCAAATATAGCTTCTAATGCTTCTTCTTCAGAATTAAATACTTTTGCAGGTCCTTCATGTACTAACATTTCTGGTAAAACTGCTGCTCTTTTTACAACCGCGCCATCCTTAGCTAAATTGCCTCTAAGGATTGCTATACCACCAGTTTGACTATATGGATTATCTATTGGTCTAATTACTTCATAGTCCCTAACAGTTACATTAGCTATATTTTCTCCAACAGTCTTTCCTGTAACAGTTATGCAATCTAAATCTAAAATATCTTTCTTAGAAAGCTCATTAAGAACTGCTGAAATTCCACCTGCTTCATATAAGTGCTCAATATGAACATCAGACGCTGGTGCTAATTTACAAAGATCTGGAGTCTTAGCTGATAAATCGTTAATAATATCTAAGTTCATATCAACTTTTGCTTCATTTGCTATTGCTGTTATATGAAGTACACTATTAGTTGAACATCCAAGTGCCATATCAGCCTTTAATGCATTTTGAATACTTCTTTCATTTATTATATCTCTTGGCTTAATATCTTTTTCAAGCATTTCCATAACAGCCATACCAGCTTTTTTAGCAAGTCTTATTCTTTCAGAGAATACTGCTGGAATCGTTCCATTACCTGGTAAAGCTATGCCTAATACTTCACATAAACAATTCATTGAATTTGCTGTAAACATTCCTGAACATGAACCACAAGTAGGACATGCAGAGTTTTCTAAATCACATAATTCTTTTGCATCCATTGTTCCAAGCTCATATGATCCAACAGCTTCAAACATAGTTGTAAGTGAAATACCTTTATTCTTGTGTTTTCCTGCAAGCATTGGCCCACCACTTACTATAACTGATGGAACATTAACCCTTAGCGCTGACATTACCATTCCTGGAACTATTTTGTCGCAGTTTGGAATAAATACTAATGCATCAAAAGCATGTGCCTTAGCCATACATTCAATTGAATCCGCAATAAGTTCCCTTGTAACTAAAGAATATTTCATTCCTTCATGTCCCATTGCTATCCCGTCACACACCCCGATTGCTGGAAAAACAAGTGGAGTTCCACCAGACATTAGTACACCCTTTTTAACTGCTTCAACAATCTTATCTAAGTTAGTATGGCCTGGAATTATATCATTTTGTGCAGAAACAATACCAATTAATGGCCTTTCTATTTCTTCATCAGTTAAACCTGATGCTTTTAACAATGATCTTTGAGGTGCCTTAGTAGGACCTAATTTTATAACATCACTCTTCATTTTGCGTTCCTCCCTTTTAATTCAGTTTACAGTTATAAGTTAACAAGGAACAGTTGTGATGAAGAAATTCCTTCTGAATTTCTTCATTAGACTAACAATTGTTAATTAGTTTATTACTTTAGTTTTTCACAAACTAAAGTTCCCATTTCAACTGTTCCAACTTTCTTCTTTCCTTCTGTCATTATATCTCCAGTTCTATATCCATCTTCAAGAACTGCTAATACTGCATTTTCAATTGTCTTTGCTTCTTCCTCTAAAGAAAAACTATATCTAAGCATCATTGCTGCTGAAAGTATAGTTGCTAATGGATTTGCAATTCCTTGCCCTGCTATATCAGGAGCACTTCCATGAATTGGTTCATACATACCAAGTGTTCCGTCTCCAAGAGATGCTGAAGGCAGCAATCCTATTGATCCTGTAACCATACTAGCTTCATCTGATAGGATATCTCCAAATAAATTTGAAGTTACTATTACATCAAATTGGTTTGGATCTCTCACTATTTGCATTGCTGCATTATCAACATATAAATGATTTACTTCTACTTCTGGATAATCCTTAGCTATTTCATTAACTACACTTCTCCATAGTTTTGAACTATCTAAAACATTAGCTTTATCAACACTTGTAAGCTTCTTGTTTCTCTTCATAGCTATTTCAAATCCACTTTTAGCAATTCTAGTTATTTCTTTTACATTATATCTTTCAGTATCATAAGCACTTTTTACACCTTCAACTTCTTCTGTTCCTCTTTCACCAAAGTAAATACCACCAGTTAATTCTCTTACTATACAGATATCTATTCCATCTTTAACAATACTATCTTTAAGTGGTGATTCATTTTTTAATGGCGCATATAAAACTGCTGGTCTTAAATTACAATAAAGATTCATTCCACTTCTTAACTTAAATAGTCCTTGTTCTGGTCTTACTTTCCCAGTATCCCATTTTGGTCCTCCCACAGCTCCTAGTAAGACTGCATCGCTTTTCTTACATATCTCTAATGATGCGTCTGAAAGTGGTGTTCCCTCTTTATCTATAGCACATCCCCCTGCTAATACATATTCATAATCAAATCTATGTCCAAACTTATCACCAATAACTTTTAAAACTTTTACGGTCTCCTCTATTACTTCTGGACCAATTCCGTCCCCTGGTATTACAGCTATATTATATTTCATTATAAAATCCCCCTCTTATGATTTATATCTTTTTATTGCTTATTTCTTATATAAATTTAATTTGTTACTTATTTATTAGTATCTCTTATATTAATAGATTATATCAATATAAACTAAATGTAATTTTGCCTACTAATTGCATTTTATTCTTATTTACTTCTTATATATCCAATTAGTCCGTCATTATCAATGATTTTTTGCATAAATCCCGGAAATGCTTCCCCTTGATATGTTTGATTTTTAGTCAAGTTTTTTATTAAACCTGTTGAAAAATCAACTTCTAATTCATCTCCAGCCTCAATTTTTTTTACCGCTTCATCGCATTCTAAAATTGGCAACCCAATGTTAATTGCATTTCTATAGAAGATTCTCGCAAAAGTTGATGCTATAACACAGCTAACTCCGGCAGTTTTAATTGCGAGTGGTGCATGTTCCCTTGAGGAACCGCAGCCAAAGTTTTTATTTGCAACAATTATATCTCCATCTTTTACATTCTTCACAAAATCTACATCTATATCTTCCATGCAATGTGCAGCAAGCTCTTTGGCATCTGATGTGTTTAAATATCTTGCTGGAATTATCACATCTGTATCTACATTATCACCGTATTTAAATACTTTTCCTTTTACACTCATTACCAGTACCTCCTAGACTAACTCTGGGTCAGTTATTTTTCCAGTTAATGCAGAAGCTGCGGCTACTGCTGGACTTACAAGATACACTTCTGATTCAACATGTCCCATTCTTCCTACGAAATTTCTGTTCGTTGTTGACACACATCTTTCACCTTTTGCTAAAATTCCCATATGACCACCTAAACATGGTCCACAAGTTGGTGTTGAGAATACTGCTCCAGCTTCAACTAAATCTTTGATTATTCCTTCTTCTAGTGCCTGTAAGTAGATTTTTTGAGTTCCTGGAATAACTATGCATCTGATACCCTTTCTAACTTTCTTTCCTTTTAAGATATCTCTAGCTATTCTTAAATCTGAAATTCTGCCATTGGTACATGATCCAATTACTACTTGATCAATAACTACCTCTCCCGCATTATCAATTGTTTTTGTGTTATCTGGCAAATGTGGGAATGAAACCGTTGGTCTTAAGGTACTTAAGTCAATTTCAAATACTTCATCATATTGTGCATCTTCATCAGCTTCATAAATAACCCATTCTCTAGTTGAGTGATCTTTTAAATATTCAACGGTTTTATCATCAACTGGGAATATTCCATTCTTTCCGCCAGCTTCAATTGCCATGTTTGCCATTGTAAATCTATCATCCATTGAAAGATATTGTAATCCATCACCTACAAATTCCATTGATTTGTATAATGCTCCATCAACACCAATCATCCCAATTATGTGTAATATTATATCTTTTCCACTTACCCATTTTGCTGGCTTGTTTTTAAGAACAAATTTTAGAGCCGATGGTACTTTAAACCAACACTTTCCTGTAGCCATACCAGCTGCCATATCTGTTGATCCAATACCTGTTGAGAAAGCTCCAAGTGCTCCATATGTACAGGTATGTGAATCAGCCCCTATAACTACATCACCAGCAACAACTAACCCCTTTTCAGGAAGTAAGCAGTGTTCAATTCCCATTTCTCCAACTTCAAAAAAGTTTTCTATTTCCATATCTTGAGCAAACTCTCTAATATATTTAACTTGTTCTGCTGCTTTTATATCCTTATTAGGAGTAAAATGATCTGGAACTATTGCAATTTGACTTTTACTAAATACTTTATCTGTTCCAAATTTCTTAAACTCATTTACAGCTACTGGAGTTGTAATATCATTTCCCAAAACTAAATCAAGATTAGCTTCAATTAATTGTCCTGCTTTTACAGTTTCTAATCCCGCATGTGCTGCTAGGATCTTTTGTGTCATTGTCATTCCCATTTTACTCATCTCCTCAAAAATATGTCTTTACTTTCCTTTCAATATCTTTTAATAATTTATATTCTATTGAATCTACTAAAGCTATCCAGCTAGCTTGAATTACATCTCGAGATACCCCCACAGTACTCCAAGTTTCAATCCCATCTGTTGATTCAATTAAAACTCTTACCTTAGCTTGTGTTGCACTTTCTGAATCCAAAACTCTAACCTTATAATCTACAAGTCTCGCTTGCTTAATTTCAGGATAAAATACTTCAAGCGCCTTTCTAATTGCCTTATCTAATGCATTTACTGGACCTTCTCCTTCTGCTGCTGTGATTTCTTCCTTTCCATCAACAGTAATGTTTATTACTGCTGTCGAAGTGAATTCTTCAGTACCATAAGGCTGCTCCCCAATAATCTTGAAGTGATTTAATTTAAAGAAGGGTTTATATTTGCCAATAATCTTCCTTATAACTAATTCTATTGTTCCTTCTGCTCCTTCAAATTGATATCCTTCATATTCTAATTCTTTTAATCTATCTGTAATTTTTTGAACAGAACCATCATCCTTTGATGCATTAGGGAATATTTTCTTAATTTCTTGTAATATTGTGCTTTTGCCACTTACTTCAGAAACTAAAAACCTTCTTTTATTTCCAACTAATTCTGGTTCTATATGCTCATATGATTTTGGTGCTTTGGTTACTGCATCTATATGCATTCCACCTTTATGAGCAAACGCCGAATTTCCTACAAAAGGATTCTGATCAGATAATGTAACATTACATATTTCTGATATATATCTAGCTGTCTTGGTTAGCTTCTCTAATCCATTATCATTTAATACTTCATAACCAAGCTTTAATTTCAAAGCTGGTATTATTGCACTTAAATTAGCATTTCCACATCTTTCACCTATTCCAATGAAAGTCCCTTGAACTTGTGTTGCTCCAGCTTCTACTGCCATTACTGAATTTGCAACTGCCATCCCCATATCATCATGGCTATGAATTCCTACTTCTGTTGAAATTTGCTCTTTCACATCTTTAGTTATGTCATATATATCCTGTGGTAACGCCCCTCCATTAGTATCACATAACACAACTACTTTTGCTCCAGCTTCTTCAGCTGCCTTTACTGTTGCCATTGCATAATCTTTTTTAGCTTTATAACCATCATAAAAATGTTCTGCATCAAAGATTACTTGTTTCTCTTTTTTACACAAATATTCAATTGTATCTTTTATCATATTAATGTTTTCATCCAACGATGTTTTTATTATATCTGTCACTTGAAAGTCCCACGACTTTCCAAATACAACAATTGTATCTGCGCCTGATGATAATAAATCTTGCAAATTCTTATCATCTTCTACATTAATATTAGGCCTTCTAGTTGATCCAAATGCTACCACTTGAGAATTATTAAGGTGCACATCCTTAAGTCTTTTAAAAAATTCCATATCCTTAGGATTTGATCCAGGATTGCCAGCTTCTATATAATCAACCTGCATCTCATCTAAAGCTCTCACTATCTTAATTTTATCTTCCAATGAAAATGAAATTCCTTGGCCTTGAGCGCCGTCTCTCAAGGTAGAATCAAATATCTTGACCTGATTCTCATGCATATATTCTTATCCCCCTTTTCATCTTTATTGCCCTATTGCCATTGCTTGTAATTAATTATTTTCTTGATTGTGCCTTAATAACTTTCTATAGAATTCTTAATAGTCTTTTCGCCTCTTTGAAGTGCTGTAACTCCTGTTCTAACTAATTCTTCTATGCCATACTCTTCCATTAAGTTTATTAATGCTGATATCTTATTTTCATCCCCAGTTAATTCTATTGTTAGTGTGTCAGTAGATAAATCAATTATCTTACTTCTAAAAATCTTTACAGTCTCGTTTATGGTTGCTCTATTTTCTGCATTCGCCTTTACTTTTATAAGCACTAATTCTCTATAAACAGATTCATCAGCTTTAAAATTCACAATTCTTATTACATCTTCTAATTTATTTAATTGCTTTTTTACTTGCTCTAGTGTGTTGTCGTCAGCCATTAAGGTAATAGTCATTCTTGAAATCGAAGGATCTTCAGTTCTACCAACAGTTAGACTGTCAATGTTATATCCTCGTCTTGAAAATAATCCACTAACTCTGCTTAAAACACCAGATGAGTTTTTAACTAATGCAGATAATACATGCTTATCCATTGCTTTGCCCCCTTAAAAATGGTTAAAAAAATCCACCCTTAATGATATGAATCATAAGAAGTGGGATAATATTCCGCCTTATATAATATCACTAGGTTCCAACAAACCCTTGCATATAACGGATGCACACCGGATATCTTTTACTCAAGAAACTTATTTTCTCTTTCTGGATTCTGCTCAGGAGTGATAATTATAAAACTAAAGTATCGATTCTCACCATCCATCGACTCTCTGCAACTTGTCTGTAAAATAATTGTCTCCATCTTAGCATTTACTAACGTAAGGACCTATTCAATTTTCCTGTTAGATAGCATTTTACTCTTCGTTTTTACTATTGTCAATATTTTAGTAATATATTTTCCATTCTTATTTTTTTCTCAATTTAAAGCATATACAAATTGATTATTCAATAATTATTCCATCCTTTTTTTATTACTTCATTAATCTTTTACCTTTAATTTAATTATATTAATTAATAAATCAACATATACTTATCACTTTTATTATGAGTATTTTTTCCCATTCACCCTTTAACTTCCCCATAAATTTCCATCACATTAATTTCTTGAACATCTGCTAAAATTTTATCTAAACTATAATCATATATATTAAAATCTATTTTTGCTTGTGATAATTTTGAAATTATCTCTTCTTTATCTTCATCAAAAACCAAATCTTCATCAAGCTTTTTAATAAAATCTTGAGTTCTATATACTTCGCATTTACCCCCTTCATAAACTCCTAATTGTGTAAATACATTTAATCTTGGATTATTTCCTCCAATATCTGTACCATCATTATATCCATCTCTATGAATAACATCATCATACCTCCATTCATAATAGTTGTTTATATATGATTTTGCACCTTCCAGGTCATTAAATCCTTTACAATTGCCACTTGGCATTATTAATAAATATTCATTATATGGTTCATTCTCCATAAATCACTCCGCCTCCCACTTCTAAAACATATTAAAAATATATAGCATCTTGCTATTTTATTTTGTGCCATGAGTCTTATTTTTATTTTTTCCAATGATTAAATAATAATTCCATGTAAATTCTGCCTATTATTCTTTATGATTAACTCTAAATTTATCTAATAATTATAAAAATCATTTAAAACGCTTAATTTGTTTAGAAAAAACTAACCCATTATTTGCTTATGCATATCAAAAAATAAATTATAGTAAAAAGTTCTTAAAAAAACTTATTAAATAATAAACAGCAAGTAATTTTGATGTTCTCAAAATTACTTGCTGAATCCAAGATTAAATAATATAGTAAATAGTTGAGGCAAAAAATAAACATTAGTTATGCGAAATATGAATATCTTGAACATAAATTTCTTATTTACATAAAACTTCTATAGTCACCTGATAATGATAATAGCCTTTCTCTATGCGATGCTCTGGATGCATATTTTTAAGCCAACCATTATCTCCACCTAAACCTGCATGCAGATAATCAACATTTAAGTAAATATTATCACTTTTTATAAGCTCATCTTCATAATTAGCTTTATCACATGCTGCAATAGAGTAATCGTGAATATCGAAATGGAATGGAGTAGCACCTAAGATGCGTATAGCATGATCTTTTTCATCTCTTATAATTAGGTGTCTTACATCTTCTTTACCACCACATTCTACTGGTTTTATATATGGTGTATACTGGTCAGAAACAGTACTATTATAACATCCTATTTGTGCTGATTCCTTTCTATCTCTGTAATTCTCCCATGGACCTCGTCCGTACCAATTAATTTGATTTTTATCTTTAAGAAGTACAAAAGTAAGTCCAACTCTTGGAATTGTTTTGCTTACACAGTTATTAATCACAGTTTTGCTAATCTCTATCCCCTTGCTGCCAATACGATACTGAGTTGCCACAATTAATTTTTCATTATTATAAGATACATCAGTAAAAATAAATATTTGTGTATCTGATACTGCTGTAGTTACTTTATGAACATTAATTTCTAAATCATCTAAGCCTTCTGCCTTCCAATCAGCTGCATAATTATTGCCCGTTGAGTCTTTCGTTCCTTCATCAATTCCTGTTGCAGCTCGATAGAAATTATCACTGCCTCCTACAAATACATCTTTTCCTTCTAAAACTACTTTAGTAAATGTACACTTACATTTATCAAAGCGAATTTCTGTATTCTCTCCTGATATACAAATCTCTTCAGCACTTTCACTCATAGTAATCTTCTCACCACTTATACATGCATTCTGCTTTTTAAGCACTGACTGTTCTAAAGAAAATTGGCAAGCATACATAACATAACCCGCCTTTGCATAAGCAGTATCCTCCCTTAAAGCTGCCTTTATATTCATAAACGATTCACCTGAGACTTTTTCCAAATTTAACTTACAATTGAGAAATTCAGATTGCCCCGGAGGTGTAAAATACTGCTCTAATTCTCCACCATCTACAATTTCACCATCGCATTGCAGCTCCCAGGTAATCCTTAAATTGCTAAGATCACTACTCAGATAATTATTCTTTATTCTATATCCGTTTAAATTTTGGCAGATAAACTCCTCTTCAATCTTTATAGGTGATTGACAATATTTCACCTCATATGCTGCTGGCTTCCAGCTTAAATCTGGAAAAACCACTCCATTCAAGCACATATCCTCTACCGGATCTACTACTTCCTCACCAAAAGCACCTGCATAGACATATTTCCCAATTCCATCTTCACCCTTTTGTACCAGAGCTTTATCTTGGAAATCCCATATAAAGCCACCTTGAAAACGAGGATATTTATCTATCATATCCCAATACAACTTAAAGTTCCCATTGCTATTACTTTTAGCATACGCATATTCACACATAATGAAAGGTCTTAAATCGTCGGAATCTGCCATCTTTTCTTCTATCCATTCTTTTGAAGGATACATTGGTGCAAGAATATCAGTGATATTCTTTTCTGGATTCCCAGACTCATATTGAACATATCTGGTTTTATCAAATTCTTTTATCCATCCATACATTGCTGCATGATTTGTACCTGCACCAGACTCATTTCCAAGTGACCAAAGGATAACAGATGGATGGTTTTTATCTCTAAGCACCATTCTAGTAACACGTTCCATATAAGCTGAGAGCCATTCTGGAGATGAACTTAACTGCCCACCATATCCATGTGTTTCAATGTTCGCTTCATCCACCACATAGATTCCCATTTCATCACACAAATCGTACCAATCACTGACATGAGGATAATGGCTAGTACGAACAGCATTGAAATTTAATTGTTTAATATTTATAAGCTGCTGTTTCATATAATCTTTTGATACATATCTTCCGGTTTCCGGACAGAATTCATGTAAGTTAACGCCACGAACAATTAATCTTCTTCCGTTGATGCAAAGCACACCATCTTTACGAATTTCTATTTTACGGAAGCCAACCTTTGTACTTTCAATATCTGTGGTATTACCTGTACTATCTATGGTTTCCATGACTAAAGTATATAAATATGGATCTTCTGTCGACCACAAGTGTGGTTTATTAACACCAACTGATGGAAAAGCTACGAACCTCGGTAAAAGATAGGCTTCACATTTAGCATATGGCTTACTTTCAAAAGCAACTACAGGTTTTTTCTCAGCATCATAGAGACTTAATTTTACGTAACACTCTCCATAGCCTCTGACAGTATTGTTTGCTTCTAGCATAACCTTTAGCTCAGCATTCTCATAATTATCTCCATTAAATAATGTCTCTACCTTATAATCAAAGATTCTTTGCTTTGACTTTGCATATACTCTTACATCACGTTGAATCCCTGATAAATGCCAATAATCTTGATCTTCCACGTATGATCCATCACAAAACTGAAGTACCTTTACTGCTAGTTCATTTTTCCCACTTTTGATTGCATGGGTAATATCAAATGTAGCATCTAGCTTACTATCCTGCGAGTATCCAATTTCAATTCCATTAACCCAAAGATAGAAACACGATTCTACTCCTCCAAATTCTATAAATACATCCTTTCCTTCATAATAATCAGGAACTTCAAAGGTAGTCCTATAACATCCAGTTAAATTTTTCTCAGGCACATACGGTGCATTAAGTTCTACCCTATCTTTTGCTATCTCTATCTCAAAATGGGATTCTGCTCCCTCTCTTTTAAATGGATATATGATATTTGTGTAAACTGGTTTTCCATATCCATGCAGTTCCCAATTCGAAGGTACTGGTATATCATCCCAATGTGAATCATCATAATTTACTTTTTGAAATCCTTCTAGAATTTCCAAAGGACTCTCTGAAAGACTAAACTTCCACATTCCATTTAAACTTTGTACATATTTTGATATATAACGATTACAGCTAAGTGCTTGCTCAACAGTTTCATATACTCCATAAGGAGAATGCATAGGATATCGATTTTTTTGGGTTATGTATTGATTTTCCCATTCTCTATTCATAAAAACACTCCTCTTTATCATAATTGGTATTAATTATCACTTAAATTATATCACTATATTGTGATTATCTATATTATATGCTAAACTCTATTTAAACTAAATGTTTTATTTGGTTATATTTTTATCCATTTTGGTATTAACAATGACAATCTGATGATCAAATATAACGCCAATAAGAAAGGTTTATTATGAAATTAGAAATAAAAAAAGACGTTATTTACCGTTGTATTGGAACTGATTTTACTAATGGAATCTTGGCTTGCGGTTATATGACGAAACCCCAAAAAGAACAATCACAATATAATTTTCTAATCGATTACTATAGTTGTTTCTTATTATTATCCGGCAGCGGTTTCTATTATGCAGAAGACAGTACAAAAATCCCTATTCATGCTGGTGATTTTATACAGCGGCTTCCTGGAATTTGCCACTCTACAGAAATAATTCCAGATGGTAACTGGCTAGAATTTTTTATTAGCTTTGGACGTACTACATACGATTATCTATGCAGCCTTAACGTCCTTCCTACAGATACTCCTATTATGAAAGTTAACTTTGATGACAGCACTATACACAGATTTTCTAGATTCTTAGAACAATTAAAAAAAGCTACAGATGCTGAGCTTCCGTACTTACTCTTAAAAGCTCAGGAAATAGTTTTATCTATTGTTGATTGCACACAAAAGAATTATTCCGAATATTCTTTAAAAGAAGTAATGGACGAAGCTTGTCGTCTACTTTCATCTGAAATTAATACAACCATTTCCTTAGAAGATGTAGCACTTACCCTACATATGAGTTATGAAAATTTCCGTAAGCAATTTCGTAGATTTATTGGATTATCTCCTTCCCAATACCGAATTCAACAGAAAATGAAACATGCCAAGCTTATGCTTTTATCTGGTATTTCTATCAAAGAAACTGCTTTTCTTACTGGTTATAGTGACACGTATTCTTTCACTAAACAGTTCACACATTCAGTAGGAATATCTCCTGGACGTTATAAACAAATGTCATAGAAATATAAACTTCACTCTTTATTGTGTATACCTGAATGCTGCTTTCAGACACGCCCTAAATAATAAACTTGAATTCGGCAAGTAATTTTGATGTTTTCAAAATTACTTGCCGAATCCAAGTTTATTTTAATAATATAATATAATATAATACTAATCAATAAGTATCTTTATCACCACTGGCTTTTCACTTTTCACCTTATTAGTTTTTATTTGCAAACCATTTTTCGTTCTTGTCCATTGTATAACTTCTTCAAACCCCAGAACAGAAACTTCCTTCACTATACCATGAAATTTAGGTAACGAAGAAGCATCTTGTTCTGCCAATTCAACTAAGTTTACGCATCCATCCTCTGGATAATTTAATACCGTTGCATATAGGTAAGAACCTTTTGTAGTATAACGGATGTCTTTACTAGTAAAGACTTTATCCGTAGCATCACAAAATTGTCCTTCAACAATTTTTGTTGGTCCTTCTCCAGGCACCCTATAAATACCTGCCCCATATATTGCTTCTCCATTTACCTTGAGCCATTCCCCTATCTCAAGTAAAATATTTTTATCTTCTTCTGGGATAGATCCATCTGCCTTAGGTCCGACATTTAATAATAAACGGCCATTTTTACTTACAATATCCACTAAATCGCAAATAATATCCTTTGCCTTCTTATAATCATTATTTTTTGTATAACACCAGGAATTCTTTGCAACCGCCGTATCTGTCTGCCAGATGAATGGCTTAATATCAGCAAATTGTCCTCTTTCAACATCTATAACGGCTGTACCAAACATAAATGCATCATGCTTGTAATTAATGACCACGCCTTCTAATCCCCATTCTTTTGCCCTATTATAATAATATGCAGCAAATTTTTTTAAATACGGTTTTAAAGAACTGTGCTGTATCCACCAGTCAAAATACATTACTTTAGGCTTAAATTTATCTACGATTTCACAGCATCGAACTAGCCAATCCTCTAAAAATTCTTTTGTTGGGGTTGGTTCACTAAATAAATCATGATGGTCCTTTTCTTCCATGGCTGGCCAATAAAAATCTCCTTCTTTTTCCTCATTTGTGATGTCACTTTCGAATTGTCTGCCATGACCCATAAAAAACCAATGCTCTACACGATGAGAAGAAGCACCATTCGTCATTCCACGTTCTTGAAATGCTTGAGATAATTCTCCTAGAACATCTTTCCTAGGTCCCATTTCATAAGAATTCCAGTGTGATATCTCACTCTTGTACATCTGAAAACCATCATGATGTTCTGCTACTGGTATCACATATTGAGCACCTGCATTTTTAAACAAATCTGCCCACTCGTCTGCATTAAATTTTTCTGCCCGAAACATTGGAATAAAATCTTTATATCCAAAATCCTTATGTTCACCATAGGTTTTCCTGTGATGCTCAAATTCATTGCTTTCCTGAATATACATATTTCTTGAATACCATTCACTTCCAAACTCTGGCACACTATATACTCCCCAGTGAATAAAAATTCCAAACTTAGAATCCCCATACCACTTTGGTGCCTGATACTCACCTAGGGAATCCCAATTATCATGAAATGGTCCTGCATCAATAACCTGATCAATTATTTTAAGATAGTTTTTTTTATTATACATCTTTAATCCTCCTTAACTTTCCATATGAATATAACTATTCTGTTCTTGTCTCCAATTATATGTTTTATACTTTAAAATTTTCAGATACAGAAACGACACATTTTATAATATAAAGTTTGCTATTTACACAATACAAATAATTCCAATTCAGACGATTACATTATTATAAATTAATCATCTTTTTTAGTTCTGAAGGTTCCCAAAGGCAGCCCTATTTTATTAAATATGGTTACAGGTCCATAATTCATCCATGCATATCTTACATATTTGGGTTCTGAAACTTCTTCTGATGATACAAATACTTTACCTCCACAAATCTCCACATTGGCTTGTATATAATTTTTATCTTCTCCTGCAATTTCAAACCCCTCAGCCTTTTCACCTTTTAACACAAGCCCATCTTCTGCATTTCCAAAGCTTAACTCTATGCCATTTTTGACATAGCTAATTGATTTATACATTGGACCATACGCGCGAATATTTTTACTATATACATGATATAAGGCTTGTAAGGCTAATCTAAAACCAACTGTCTCCTTGTCTAAAGGATGGATATTATCAAATTCTCCACAATCAGGAATTACTGCTATTCCAGTGTTTTTAATTGTCTTATGAACATACATCTGCTGTTCTCTTATAATAGGCCAATTTTTTGTATCTTCACCTTCTCGTCCAATAAACATAGGAAGCTGCACAAAAATAAATGGAAGTTCCTCATCTCCCCAATCACTTCTCCATTGCTCAATGAGCTTTATTAAAAGCTTTCCATATATTTTAGGTTTATGATCATCACTTTCACCTTGATAATAAATAAAGCCTCTTAATGTATAAGGCATTACCCTTTTAATCATTGTTTCATAAAGTCCACCTGCTCTAAAGGGTGATTTAGGACCAAGAGGTTCTGGCCATCGACATTCACCGGCAATATCAAGCACCTGTGACCAAAGAATATCTGGCTTCTCTTCATAACATTTACTAACTCTTTTCTGCCATTCTTCATACCAAATATTATATTCTTTAAGCAGTTCAAGATACTCTTCAAAGCTTCTTCCCTCATTAGCCTTGTCATATTCTTCTATATATGTATTTGTATCCTTATCTAAAGCTAAGTTTTCTTTACTTATCCAGGCTGAAGCTGATGTTCCTCCCCAATTGCATCCAATTATGCCTACTGTTACATTTAATTCCTTAGCTAACTTATCAGCATAATAATATGCTACTGCTGACCAATTACCGGCAGTTTCTGGACTGCATTCCTTCCATTCATTATTAGCCTCCTTTTCATAAAATTCCTCATCAATATAGCTTAACTTAGGGGTGTAATAAAACCTTATCCTGTTGTTATTTATATTTTCAACAACCTTCTTACCATCTTTGCTATTTTGTAGCTCAAGCTCCATATTAGATTGTCCACCAGCAAGCCATACTTCCCCTATCATTACATTGTTGAATGAAATTAGTTTTTTTCCATCAGAAATCTTTATAGTATATGGTCCACCAGCAGTCATACTCGGCAAAACTGCCATCCATTTACCATTAATGACATTTGTACTTACACTATTATTATTCAATGTAACTGTAACTCTGTCAGTATCACAGGCTTCTCCCCATATATTTATGTTTTTTTCTCTTTGCAAAACCATATTATTACTAAAAATTGAAGCTACTTTTAATAATTTCATTTTTACCTCCAAAAGTAAACTCTTATATTAATACTGTATTTTTACTTGTATTTCTCCATTTAAAATACTCTCACAATTAACCTTAGCCTCAAAAGTCTTATATTCATTGCTATTATTAAATACCAAGAAAATTCGCTGCGCTCATGACTTTTCAATTCACAATGCACAATTGATAACTGTTACGGCTGCTTTACCTACAATTTAAAAATCCAAATATATTATAGCCTTATAATACTTGGAGTAAAATCCGCAAAATTGCATATAAAATATCATAGTTTTTAGATATTTTAACCCTAAAATGAAAAGACCAGCTAAACAAAAAAATGATATATATAACTAATATCCTTGAAGGATTTAACCCAAAAATACGTAAGTATACCAAAACAAGAACCATATTTCCAACGGATGAATCTTTAAGTAAATGTGTGTATTTAGCTACCATGGAAATCATAGAAAAATGGACTCAACCGACACTGAATTGGGGACGAACTTTAGCTGAATTAACTATAATATTTGAGGAACAATTAACTGATGAACTAGCTTAATGGCTTGTACTTTATCCATAAATTCATTTATAGTATCTGATTTCTTATAGATACTATAAATACAAAAGATATTTTTAGCATTTACTGCTAGCAAAAAAATATTACTGGAAATTAAAATTTCCAGCAATATTTTAACGATATTGCCCATAACCGGTGGTATTCTAAATGCAATAGAATTTCCAGTTATATAGGACTATTATGATATTAAATTCACACAAAGATATTTATATTCTCCTGTGATACACATAGGTCATATTTCCTTGTCAAATTGCTTCTTATAGCTTAAGGGACTTTTACCTACATATTTTTTAAATTTGCTATGAAAATAATCTATATTTTTATACCCTATTTTTTCACAAACTTGATACACTTTAAGTTTATCATCTATCAATAATGATTTTGCTTTTTCAATTCTTATTTTATCCAAATAAGTATTAAAACTTTCACCTTCAATGCTTTTAAAAAGCTTTCCCAAGTACGCACTGTTATAATTAAATATTTCTGCTAAACTTTCTAATTTTATATCTTTATAATAATTTCTATTTATATAACCAGTCACTCTTTTTATAATATTTTCCGAAGAGTTTATCCCCATTTGGTTTGAAATATTAGTAAAGTTTTTAATTAAATAATCTATTGTACTTTGTAGACTTATTTTATTATATATATTTTTTATTATTTCCTCATTATTTATTATGTTGATTTGACTAGAACCATAATCATTAATTAATTTTTCCTTTAGTTCTATAAAAATTCTTGTACTATATGCTTTTATTTCATCTTCTAAATACGCCTCTTTTATTATTGACGCTTCAATATTTCTAAACTCTATTTCTAATTTCTCTAAGTTATTAACTTCTACATAACTGTATATTTTAGAAACCATTTCATTAAAATCCATTCTTTCATTATTAAAATTCAATTCAATATTATCATCTGATATTATTCCCTTTTCCAAAAATACAAATTTCTTTTCCATGAGCTTTTTTGCGCTGCTATAGGAATCTCTTATTTCATTTATCTTATCAACAGAAACTCCTAATGTTATAAATATTTGATTTTCTATCTCCTTATCTAATTTAAATTTTATTGCATCTAAAGTCTTGTAAACACGCTCTATTTTAAAGCCCTTAAACAAAATTAAAATCAAGTCTTCAAGTTTAATCACATCCACATCCTTGTGATTTTCAAATTGCTTTTTTACTAATTCCTCAAAATTAAGTAAATCAATTTTCTTGTTCCCTTGACTGGTGACTAAGGCTATTTGAAACTTATTATACTCATGATAAGTTGGTTCTAATTCATTATCAAAATTATATTTCTCATCTAAAATCATTTCCTGCAAATTAGCATAATTTACTAATGTCTTTTTCATTTCCCATTTCTTTTCGTCTTCTATTTCCTTTTTTAAATCTAATAGAATATCCATTAATTCATCTTCATCAACGGGTTTTAAGATATATGATTTAACTCCATATTTAATTCCTGTTTTAGCATATTCAAAATTAGAATATCCACTAATAATTATAAATTTACCTCTAAAGCCAGCTTCTCTTGCTTCCCTAATAACATCTGTGCCTAATTTTCCTGGAAGTTTTATATCTATTAATACAATATCCGGTTTCAATTTAACTATCTTATCATATCCATCCTCTGCGTCTTTTCCTTCACCACATACCTTGAAGCCATTTTCCTCCCATGGGATTATTTTCATTAACCCTAATCTAACATTTGGTTCATCATCTATAATTAAAACTTTTAGCATGAAGAATACCTCCTCTTTTCTCATATGGGCAGGGACAAAGTAACGCTTGTACCTTTACCAAATTCGCTTTCTACCATCATCCCATATTCTCTTCCATAGTATATTTTTATTCTCTGATTTACATTAATCATTCCAATGCTTTTTCCGTTATCCTCTTTAAAATATATTAGTTTTTCATTTATTTCTTTTAGTTTTTCTGGTTTAATTCCTACTCCATCATCATTTACCTTTATTATTAAACATTTTTCTTTTTTTAGTATGTCAATTACAATAGTGCCCTTTTCCCTTTTTTCTTCAAGACCATGAACAAATGCATTTTCCACGACTGGTTGAAGCAACAATGGTAATATATTATAGTTTTCTATATCTATATTGTCTTGTATATTTACTTTATACTTAACCATTCCCTCAAATCTCATAGACTGGATTTGTAGATATGCTTCTATTAGTTCTAATTCTGACTTAAGGGTAACTAATTTCCCACTAACCTCTAGGTTTCTCCTCATTATTTTTCCCAACTTTTTTACTATGTTTGCTATTTCTTTATCTCCCTTACAAAAAGCTTTCATTCTAATAGTTTCTAAGGTATTGTATAAAAAATGAGGATTTATCTGATTTGCTAACATCTTAAATTCTGCTTCTTTTTGCCCTGCTCTCAATTGTTCTTTTTGTATTTTTTGCATATATACTTCATCAATTAATTTTTTAATGCTCTCTATCATAATATTTAAGTCTTGATAAAGTTGTCCTATTTCATCATCACCATCAATTCGCGCCATTATGTAAAAATCGCCATTAACTACTCTATTCATTTCTCTTCTTAATAAATTAATTCTATTAGATATATTCTTAGAAAAATATATTATTATTACTACTGCCAGAATAATAGTTGCCAAAATTGCAAGTATACTATTAAAAATAACTTTATTAGTTTGGCGTGTAATTTGAGCTATTGGCAACACTGTAATTACTTTAAAATTATTCTCTAATGTTTTTTCAATTTTAAATGAATTTAATATTATATAACTATCCTCATTGTTAAATTTTGTCTTTGCTACATTAATTGAATTATTTTCATAAGATTTCATATTATATTTCATCAGCTCATCTACATCAATTTTATAATTATTTTTTAGCGAAACTGTTTGTCCATCCAATAGAATCATATTATTTTCCGGTTCTGTACTTATTACATCTTTTAATATACCAGGATTAATACTTATGACTAAAACACCTATCTGTCTTCCATTACTATCTTTTATGCATCTGACCAATGATAAATACTCAAGCCCAGTAAATTCATCTGTAGTATATCTCCAATCTATTTTTCCATTATTACTTAAAGCCTTCTTATACCACTCTTCATTTCTAACCTTATCTGAGACCCTTAATATTTCATCATTTCCAAGTATGGTATCATTTTCAACATACACTGTTATACCAGAAATCTCTCTATAATATTTCATATAATTCCTAATTACTGGATAATTATAATATGCATCCCAAACTTCCCTATATGTTTGATACCTTGTACTTAAAAGTGTATCCAATTTATCATCTGCATAAATCATATCTGATACTTTTATTGTTAAATTAAGTATTTCTTCCAGCCTATTTTGTATTGTATTTGAATTATTTTCCGAGTTTTCTATTGCCCTATTCACAATTACATCGGTCATTTGTGTAGTTAAATATGTACCAACTATTGATGCTGTTGCAATTGTAACTATTAGATATGTTAATATTAATTTGTTTTTTATTTTTATGTTATTGCATATAACTCTTATTTTATTTTTCATAATTAATCATCCTTGATAAAAATATAATCAACTGAAAACATTTACTATAAATATTATACACTATTTCCTTCAAATTTCAATTTCTTTATATTTAGACTCAGTGCTGAAAGGTAACTTTTGCAATATTATCAATTACCTCATCTTTACCTGACAGTTAAAAGTTTTATAAAAAAGTTAACCCTTTTAGGTAAATTTATGGTATCCTTTTAATTGCTTAGATAAAACAAGTAATTAATGCTTTCAGTTATCAGTTTTGGAGCAACTGTAGCATGCTACTTACGGAAAAACATTATTCGCATTACGGATAAAAATTCCACTCTAAGTATAACTAAAATAATTAAAAACAAGCCTGTAAATCCTTCAATTTTAGAGGATTTACAGGCTTGTTAATGACACAAAACTTTTGATTGTCCAGTAATATACAGATATGCATTAATAGAGCATATTTTAGTTTGAATATTAATAGTATAAGGTCTTTCCCCTGCTGATAGTAGTGTATTATTTTATTTATTATACTCTATGTAGACTATTTATCATTTTAGATGATGATAGATATTACCCGTCGGTCCATATAGTAATTAAATAAGAGCTTATTTTAGAGTGTTATGATAGAAAATTCAGTTTTACAATCCAATTGCTTTTATTGAGTAAGAATATGAGTAACATCTGTTGGCATATAGAGTAAATTCGGGATGGGTTCTGGCTCCCCAGCCGTCATCACCACCTACACCCATTTGCTTGTAATTTACCCTTACAACAATCTTATCACTCACCGGAAGCTTGTAAACATGATCATTCTCCTCCAGCTCAAAAGGGGTATAAGGCAGTGCATTTACCTCAACAGAAGGTAATCCAGTTATTTCAACACCAATTCCCTGGTCATTTGTGAACCTTGCCCATCTTACTTCGGTCTTATTTCCACATTCTTGAGGCCTTAAGTAAGGAGTAAACTGCTCACTGACTTTACCGGAGTAAATTCCTATTTTTGCCCCAAGACACCTGTCCCAATAATTTTCATGGGGACCTTTTCCGTACCAGCTGAGGTTTTCAAATGATTTATCAAACATCATTATCATACCGACTTCAGGAATTTCCGGTAGGTTGGTTCCAGGTGTTAGTTCCTCATATACGTCAATATTGCCATCTCCATAAACCGTGTATACCACTTTGCATATAGAAACCTGCGATGTAGGTATTTTAAATATTTCAATTATAACAATCTTGTCTTTTCCAACCTCTTGTGAGAAATTCACGAGCTTTCTGAGTTTGCCGGCTTCCCGCCATGTGGCGCACCTTGATTGAAGTTGATTTCCCCTGTCATTGTCGGTGTATGCTCTCCAGAAGTTAGGAGCAGGCCCTTCCTTTATAAGCTCCATGCCATTGAAATTGTATGATGTCAATGAACCGTTCTTAATATCAAAGACAACAGTAAACATCTTTCCAGAAATCTTGAAGGTCTTGTCATCTTCAAAGATTTTCATATCCGTATACTGATTTGTGGAAATAGTTCCTGCTTCAAAAACAACGGGCAGTTTGAATTGCTCAAAAGCCACTTCATGCCCTTTATCGGCCCATAGAGTCTGTGCTTTCAAAACGAAACCAACATTTAAAACGTATTCATCATCTAAACTGCGGGACTTTAATTCGCCGAAAGGTATTGTAATTATATTAAAGGAGCCCGGCTCAAGAACTATGTTATCTCTGCCCTCCGAAGCTAATACTCCATTCTTCAATACCTGCCATTTAAATTCATATTCATTTAAATTGGTAAACAGGAATTTATTCTCTATTCTTATCTTCCCTTGAGATAAGTCTTCAGCCGTAAATTTCACGTTCTGGTAGCACCTTTTGACTTCAAATATCTTTGGACTTATTGTTCTGTCTGCAAAAATAAGACCATTACCGCAGAAATTTCCGTCATTTGGCTTTTCACCAAAGTCACCGCCATAAGCCAAATATTCTATACCCTCAGGAGTTCTGGTTCTTACAGCTTGGTCAATCCAATCCCAAATGAATCCACCCTGAAGAATAGAATACTTATCAAACACCTCCATGTATTTGAATAAGTTACCGGAGGAATTACCCATTGAATGGCTGTATTCACACAAAATGAAGGGCTTCTTATTGTTTTTATTTAATGCGTACATTTCAAGAGTATCAGGGTGTGCATACATTTGGCTTTCAATATCTGAGGCAGTCTCATACTTCCTGTAGTGGACAATACCCTCGTAATGTACTATTCTTGTGGGATCGTTGGCTCTGAAGAAGTCATGCATTTTTATAAAGTTCTCCCCGCCAAAGGCTTCATTGCCAAGGGACCAGATAATTACTGAAGGGTGGTTTTTATCCCTCTGAAGTATGGAATTTGCCCTGTCAAGTACGGCATCAGCCCAGCATACTTTGCTTCCAGGAATAGTGTGTTCTTCTTCTTCGGGTTGACCAAAGTACCAAGTTCCATGAGTCTCAAGATTAGTTTCGTCGATCACATAAATCCCATATTCATCACAAAGGTCATACCAAGCAGGATGGTTCGGGTAGTGTGAAGTTCGGACTGCATTAATATTATATTTTTTCATTAACTTAATATCCGTAAGCATATCTTCTATAGTAACCGCACGTCCCTTATCGCAGCTAAATTCATGCCTGTTTACACCTTTAAATAAAATCCTCTGGCCATTAATCTTCATTAGCCCGTCCTTTATCTCAAATTTTCTGAAGCCTATTTTGCAGCTTACAGTTTCTACAAGGCTGCCATCGCTGCTTCTGAAGGCCAGCACCAAAGTATAAAGATTCGGATGTTCTGCACTCCATTTCAATGGAGTTTTTACAGATGCGGTAAGTTCAGTTTCATAGGAGTTTATACCAGACAAATCCACATCAAGGCTAATTGGTGCATCTAAAACAGCTTTTGCGGATAAATCATATAATTGTGCTTCAAAAATAACCTTACCGCAGTCAATATTAAAATAGTTTGATAATTTCGCATTAATTTTCAATACTGAATTTTCATAGTTTTCATCTAAATCAGATTTTACAAAAAAATCATAAATATGCAGTTTAGGTGTTGAATATAGATAAACATCCCTGAAGATACCACTTAGCCTCCAGAAATCCTGATCTTCAAGCCAGCTGCCATCGCACCATCTGTAAACTTCAACAGCAAGTTTGTTTTCACCTTTATGTATATACGGAGTTATATCAAATTCAGAGGGGGAAAATGTATCCTTGCTAAACCCCACCAAATCACCATTTATCCAAACATAAAAAGCGGATTCAACTCCCTGGAAACTTATAAAAACAGGTTGCTCGTTCCATTCTTCAGGAACTGTAAAAGTCTTGACATACGAACCTACTGGGTTGTACTTCGTTGGTGCAAAGGGTGGTATCAGATGTTCACTTTCACTCCATGGATAGCTGATATTTGTGTACTGGGGGTAGTCATAGCCCTGCAGCTGCCAATGGGCAGGCACTTTTATCTCATCCCAGGAACTGCAATCATAGCTGGTTTCATAGAAATTCTTTATTCTTTTCCCTGCATTCTCTGCAAAGTTGAATTTCCACATTCCATTCAGAGATTTAACATATCTGGATGAACTGTGATCTCCTCTCAATGCTTCTTCCACTGTGCCAAAAGGTATAAATGTAGCATGAGCATCCATACGATTTAAATTGGTAATTCCAGGATTATTGTTCCATTCTGGATAACCATTGGCAGGCTCTGTGTATTTAAATTTTTTCATTTTAAAACTCCTCCATATAATTATAATTATAATTATATTGATATTATATAGCTGCCAAATCTATTGATTCAATCTAAATATATTGATAATATATAAATATATTGAACAATAAGGAGAATGAAAATGGAAAGGATTTTTTCTCTGTTTACAGAAAAAGATATGGCTCTGCCTATTTTTGTCACAGGGGTAGGTTATGAAGAGTATCAGGATCATGTCACCAGGAATGGAGGCTTCTACAATTATCATCTAGCAATTTGCGAAAACGGGACTGGTAGGCTTTTAATAGGAGGCAAGGAATATATAATAGAAAAAGGAACGGCATTTTTCTTTTACCCTAATATTCCTCACGAATATTATCCTGTTACAGAACCATGGTCAATCAGGTGGATAATATTTTTAGGCTCCGGTGTCAATGCGCTGCTGAATGCTGTCAATTTTGGACAGTCAGAGGTGTTTAAAATCAATAACCCTGAAGAAATCAATTTTTGCTATAACAAGCTTTATAAGACCCTTTCAGCAAAAAAAGCCACCAATATACTTGAGGCATCCGGCATTTTCTATAGCTTTCTTATAAATATTAATAATCTTATTGAACCGGAGCATTGGGAAAGCAAGACACAAATCACAGAAAAACTTAACGCCATAATCGAACACATACAAGGAAATTTCCAGAAGGATTTATCCCTTGAAGACCTGGCTGCACTGGCAGGAGTCTCACCATCATACTTGTGCCGGATATTCAAGCAGGTATATTGCATGAGCCCTTTTACATACATTATGCGCTGCAGGATTAATGCTGCAAAAGGATGGCTTATAAATTATCCGAATAAAAGTATAAAAAATATTGCCCTTGAATCGGGCTTTCACAATTGCAGCTATTTTGGCTCTGTTTTTAAAGAACATGAGGGCTGTTCTCCAAATCAGTTCAGGAAGTTGTATTCGAAGCAATAGCACGGAGCATTATGGCAGTGCATTGCTATAGTACAAAATATTAACTTAAGTTTCGGTTGATTGCCATACCCATCAAGCTAATCGATTTATAGTCTAAATTTTCTCTAATTTTTTAAGTATTAATACTCTATTTTATATAGTATCTGAATATAGCCAGTTATAGTAAACTATACCTAAATAAATATATGTTTAAGGGGGAAAACTTTTGATAAATTCTAAATTACCTTTTATTCTTTATGGTGGTGACTATAATCCAGATCAATGGCCACAAGAAATTATAAAAAAAGATATGGACTTATTAAAACTCGCAAATATTAATATAGTAACACTACCTGTTTTTAGCTGGGCCTTATTACAACCTAATGAAGATACTTATAACTTTGAATGGCTCGATAATATTTTAAAATTATTAAAAGAAAATAATATACATGTATGCCTTGCTACTTCAACTGCTGCTCAACCAGCATGGATGTCTCGTAAATATCCTGAAATGCTTCCAGTGGATTTTTATGGACGTAAACTAAAGCATGGAGGAAGAGTTAAATTTTGTCCAAATAGCACAAAATATCGTGAACTATCAGTTAAGTTAGCAACCAAATTAGCTGAAAGATATAAAAATTATAGCAACTTGGCGCTTTGGCATGTTGCTAATGAATACGATAATTACTGCTATTGTGACCATTGCCAAGAAGAATTTAGAAAATGGTTAAAAAATAGATATAAAACTATTGATAATTTAAATCAAGCTTGGAATATGAATTTTTGGGGTCATACTGTTTACTCTTGGGATGAAATTGTAGCTCCTTCAGCTTTAAATGAAATGTGGGATGGTCCTGGAAAAACTTGCACTACTTTCCAAGGAATGGCCCTAGATTATAACAGATTTATGTCTGATTCTATCCTCGGCTGCTATATAGGTGAATATAATGCAATAAAAGAAATCACCCCAGATATTAAAATAACAACTAACCTTATGGGCGCATTTAAACCTTTAGATTACTTTAAATGGGCTGAATACATGGATGTAATATCCTGGGATAATTATCCTTCATACACCGATTCTCCTAGTGTAGTTGCTATGAGTCACGATTTAATGAGAAGTTTAAAATCTGGCGATCCATTTATGCTAATAGAACAAAGTCCAAGTCAAGCTAATTGGCAGCCATATAATTCTGTTAAACGTCCTGGAGAAATGAAGCTACAGAGTTACCAGGCGTTGGCACATGGTGCTGATACTGTGATGTTTTTTCAAATGAGACAATCCATTGGAGCATGCGAAAAATATCATGCTGCTGTAATATCCCATGCTGGTAGCGAAAATACTAGAACCTTCAAGGAATGTGCTGATCTCGGAAAAGAATTGTGCTCCCTAGGGGATAGTATAATAGACTCTAAATATGACTCTAGAGTTGGAATTATATTCGATTGGGATAACTGGTGGGCTATAGAATTTTCTAGTGGACCTTCAATAGAACTAAAATATTTACCTCAAATTCAAAAATATTATACAGGATTCCATCAAAAAAATATTCCAGTTGATTTTGTTAAACCTAATGACGATTTTTCTAAATATGATATAATAGTTGCTCCTGTTTTATATATGTTAAAAGATAATGTTGCTGATAACATTAGGGAGTTTGTTTCAAACGGTGGTACTTTCATAACAACTTTCTTCAGTGGATATGTTGATGAAAATGATAAAGTAAAACTTGGTGGATACCCTTCTGAACTTAGAAATCTTTTAGGTCTTTGGGTTGAAGAATTAGATGCTCTTCCACTAGGAATGAATAACAGCATTCAAATGAATAATTCTTTAGAGAATTTTGCTTCAGAATATAAATGTAACATGCTATTTGATATTATAAACACAGAAGGCGCAACTGTCCTTGGAACATATGGTTCAGATTTTTATAAAAATCGTCCAGCGTTTACTTGTAATAAATTTGGCAATGGTGAAGCTTATTATATTGCCTCAAATCCAGAAACTAAATTTATAGATGATTTTGTGAATTATTTAGATTCTAAACATTCTCTAAGTCTAGGCTTTGAAAATAAACCTGGTGTTGAAATAACAAAACGTATTAAAGATAATAAAAATATATACTTTATTTTAAATCATAATGATGAGCAAATATCTTTGGATCTTAAAAATAAGAAATTTACAAATCTCTTAAACAAAGAAAATACCATTAATAATTTGATATTAGGTAGTAAAGAAGTTGCTATCATTGAGGAAACTATATAAGCCACATAAATATTTTAATATATATCATAATCTTATATTAAATATATCAGGGACTGTTACAAAATGTGACAGTCCCTGATTGTAAAGCAAAACCTGATTCAATTCAACTTATTTTTTGCATTATTACAATATTGTTTTAGAGTTATATAACCGTTTTAGGCGTAACTTTTAAATCCACTAATTTTATATAGTCATGTTATTATAAGATCAACTTTTACCATTCTTACTGTTCGTAAGTCAGGTAAAAAGCTTGTTTCCTGTATTATTCAACCATATTTTTAACATAGCTTAGCTGAGGAAGTTTTTGAAATTCATAAAATTTGAATGCCGTTTCACCTAAAAATAGAGCCTTCTCTCGTCCACTAAGTTCTTTTGATTTTAAAACAAAATCAAACGACATTTTATAGGTTATTGCAGTCATAGTACGTGGATAATCACTCCCCCACATAAGCTTTTCAATTCCACAGATTTCTGCTGCCTCTTTAATCGCTATTACTGCTCCTTTATAAGGATAAAACTCATTATTAAAGAGCCATGTTATTCCTCCACTTTCAATGAATACATTTTTATTTTGTGCTAAGCGAATTTGCTCTTGCCATTTTTTTGTTGTAACCATTCCAAAATGACCAATAGCAATCTTGAGATTTGGGCAATGTTCTATAATTTCCTGCATGCTTCCAGTTTGTATATCTCCTTCTGCTAAGTCAATAGATAAAAACTTATTTTCACTTTCTATTCTTTTAAAAACCTCAGCTATAGCAGTTAAATCTTGATTTTTGAGCCTACCAGCACATATCTTAACACCATCAAAGCCATCTGTTAAAAAATCTTGGTGTTCTTCATATAGGCTACATATTTTCAATCTATTTTGATATTTCTGATTTGCTTTTAATAAATAGTTATCTTGATTTCCATCGATATATTCTTGAGTTACGACTGCTCCTGAAACACATGCATAATTCATATTTGATATAAGTATCTCTGCAGTATTTTCGTTATCTAAAATATAAGGAGGCATCATTTGACGAAGTTCGCCTCCAAAGTCACTCACTCCACCGCCAATACCATGTACCCTCTTCCCGTGAACCGCTCCATTTTGGACTTTCCAAAGATGAAGATGTGCATCAATAATCATAACGTAACACCATCCTTGAATATTGATATCTCCCGATATTCATTTATTTCATTTTTAGTTTCTCTTCCGTTTACTATATCCATAACAAAATCAAAAAAATCTTTTGCTAAGTCTTCACCATCTAAAATACTTCCTGCATTGAAGTCTATCCAATTATTTTTTTGATTAAAAAGCCTTGAGTTTGAGGATATTTTTATAGTAGGCACAGGTGCACCAAGTGGAGTTCCTCGTCCTGTTGTAAACAAAATTAAATTTGCACCAGCAGCCGTTAGGTTGGTGCAGGCTACAATGTCGTTTCCAGGTCCATTTAAAAGATTAAGTCCTGTTTTAGATATGCTATCACCGTAATCCAAAACATCTACTACATTACTACTTCCACATTTTTGAACACATCCTAGTGATTTTTCCTCTAGAGTAGTAATTCCTCCTTCTTTATTTCCTGGCGATGGATTTTCATATACTACCTGATTATATCTAATAAAATATTGCTTAAAATTGTTTATAAGTTCAACCGTTTTATTAAAAACCTCTTCATTTTCACATCTATTCATTAATATTTGCTCAGCACCAAACATCTCAGGTACCTCACTAAGAATGGCACTTCCACCATAAGAAGTCAATGTATCACAAAACCTCCCTACTAGTGGATTGGCAGTTATTCCCGAAAATGCATCACTTCCACCACATTTTAAACCAACTACCAATTGATCAATACTAATTTCTTCACGTTTAAAGGTGTTTGCATAAGTCTTTAATTCTTCAATAAGTCTAATTCCTTCAGTTATTTCGTCATTTACTTTTTGAGTTTCTAAAAACTTCACCCTATTAGGGTTTATATCCCCTAGTATTTTTTTTAACTCATTAATATTATTATTTTCGCAACCCAATCCCAAAATTAACACGCCACCTGCATTAGGATGATTTACAAGACCTTTTAATACTTTCTGCGTAGTAGAATGATCACCACCAAGCTGAGAACAACCAAAAGGATGAGCAAAGGAAAAGGCACCAGTTTTTTTAGCTAATATCTCAGCAGTTTTGTTTACACAACCTACCGTATTTATTATCCATATATCATTACGTATACCAACCTTACCACTTTCTCTTTTATAACCCATAAAGGTTTTAGATGATAATTTTTCAGCCTGCTTTAGTTTTGGAGCATAATTATAATCTACAATTCCGCTTAAATTAGTTTTTAGGTTACTCGTATGAACCGCTTCACCCTTTTTTATATCATTAACGGCATGTCCTATTGGATACCCATATTTAATTATATCATTACCTTTATTAATATCTGTCAAAGCTATCTTGTGACCAGTTGACAAATCTACTGCTACATTATCATTTTGGCTAATAATTAAATTCTTCATTTTAAAACCTCAACTATTGCAGATCTAATATCCGAACTTATCTTTTCATAATAATATTTAACATCCTCACACAAACAACTTATATCCATTCCCCAAATAGACTCATTTTGTAAAATATCACTTACTGAAGCAGCCTTCATAAATTCTAAAATTTTCTTATCATCATTTGCTTTATCTGTTTTATAAAATGCTATTAATGCAGCTAAAGAAAATGTTAATATCTTTGGATTTTTATTAAATTTCTGTCTATATTCTAATATTGTAGGTAAAACACGAACTTTAAACTTGCTTACAGAGTTTAATGCTATTGACAAAAGAAGATGCTTTATATACGGATTAGAAAATCTATCAATAACAGCATTTCCAAAATCAATATCCTCTTTGGTACTACCTAGAACAGGGACTATTTCCTCAAATATAGCTTTATTAATATAGGAATGCATATTTTCATCTTTCATGCATTGTACAACGCTTTCAAGTCCGTATAAATGTGCTGCTAAAACCATGCTGGTGTGAGCTCCATTTAAAATTCTAACTTTACGTTTTTTGTAGGTCACAACATCCTTTGTCCAAATAACATTTAGACCAGCTTTGTTAAATGGAAGTTCATTTTCAAAATCACCTTGTATAACCCACAAGTGAAAAGGTTCAGCTGTGTCTATATACTTATCTTCATAACCTATTATTTTAGTTAATTCACTAATTTCATCCTTGGGATATCCCGTAACAATCCTATCCACTAATGTATTGCAGAAATAATTTTCCTCTTGAATAAACTCCTTAAAATCATCATCCAAATTCCACAAATCCGCATATTTTAGAACACATCTTTTTAGTTCATCGCCATTATTATCAATTAGCTCGCAAGGCATTATTACAAAACCTTTTAAGGCTGTTTTATATCTTTCCAATAAAAGTAGTGTTAATTTTGCAGGAAAGGTTTTTGGAGGTTCATCCGTAATTTTATCATCTTCACTAAATTCAATTCCTGCTTCTGTAGTATTGGAAACAATGTAGCGCATATCAGGATTCTGTGCCAATTTTATATATTCTTGAAAATCAACATATGGATTTATACCTCTAGAAATTGAAGTAATTTCTTTATGTTCACTTACAAGCTTACCATTTTCTATTCCGCGCAAAAACAAGTTATATTTTTCAAGACCTTCCTCCATATTGCCTCTATTTGTAGGTTTAATAACTACAACTTTACCTTGAAATAATTTTTTTTCATTTAACGTGTGTATAAAATCATCAACAAAGCCCCTTAAAAAAACGCCTCCACCAAATTGTATTACTTTTTCCATATTCACTACTCCTAAAATTCAACTAAAATTTTTGCTAAACTTCCATCATTGTTTGCAAGTGCCTTGAAAGCTTTATCTGCTTTTTCTATTGGATATATATTACTAACCATTTTCATCAAATCTATTTCGCCTTGTTTTACTATACTTATTAAATCTGTAAAGTCCTTTTTATAGCTGTTTCTACTTCCAAAAATATTTAATTCCTTTTTCAAAATTATTGAATGATTGAAGGTTGTATCCTTCTTACCGTTACCAATTAAAATTACCTTTCCAGCGAAGCAAACATTTTCGATGCTATCTAAAAACGTTTGAGAAAGTCCACAGGCTTCAATAACTACATCGAATCCATTTTCCCCAGTTATACTATCAGCAGCTTCTTTTATTTTTGTTTTCGCACTGTTTATAACTCCATCAGCACCATAGCCTAAAGCAACATCAAGTCTTTTGTCTAGAACATCTGCAACATATACCTTTGCACCAGTTAACTTTGCACAAATCAAGGCAAAAAGTCCTATTGGACCTGCACCTATAACTAAAACCTTATCATTAGAACTTATATTTGTTCTTGAAACTGCATGGCGACTTATAGTAAATGGTTCAATTAAGGCAAGTTCCTTAGAATTTAATCCCATGCCATCATATATTCTCTCAATTGGCATAGCAACATATTCGCAGAATGTACCATCTCTTTGAACACCCATAGTCTGATTATCTGTGCAACAGTTAACAAAACCACGTTCACAAGAATAACATTCTCCACAATTGAAATATGGATTAGCTGTAACAATCATACCTTTTTTTAATCCTAAATCATTTTCTGGAATTTCAACAATTTCAGCTGAAAATTCATGTCCTGGTATTCTAGGGTACGTCGTAAAAGGCTGATTACCTGTATAACTAGCTACATCTGCTCCACATATCCCTACATGTTTAATCTTTAATAATGCTTCTCCTTGTCCTACTTTTGGCATAGGAACTTCTCTTACTTCAATTTTATTAGGTTCACTTATAAAAACTGCTTTCATCTCTTATTTCTCCTTATTAATATATTTTTCATTCCAAATAACAGCTGTTTTAAGTGGCGCTGCTTTTGAATAAATTTTATTTTCATATGCATCAATAGGATCCTTTGTGAATTCATCCTTATCGATTAGCTCAACAATTTCATCATAATTACTTTCACATAGTAGTTCGATAGCCTTTTCCATATGATCTTGCCTAAAATTAATTGATGCTAAAATCAAATGATTTTTAAACCCAAAAGGCATTGTATCAAAAGTAATCTTTGGTCCTAAGGAAAAACTATTATATATACCATTACAACCTAGAACTCCGTATTCAAAGGCAATTTTATGCTCTATTTCACTTCCAGAAACTCCAATAAATACCCCTGCGGTCCCGCCTAAAGTTTCCTTTATTGCTTCAGCTAATTCTTCATTTGAATTAAAGTTACTCTGTACATATTTTGCTCCTACATTCTTAACAGCGAATTGTACCTTAGGAGAATTTTCTTCGGAACGTGCTACAAAGACAATATTTGCATTTTTATATTTCTTTCTAATTACATCTGCCACAAACATTCCCGTAGTACCAAGACCAAATATGACAGTATTATTAAATAAGTTTTCTTTCGCTAATTCTCTTGCAGTAACCTCATCGCATTTGTTTTTTGCCATTTCAACCCTAAACATCTGCGCTTCTCCCAAATCCTCCATCCTCTCAAGTTGGAAAAGCATGCAGGCATAAGGATCAGCAAACACAAGTTTCTTCGCAATGGAAAGAGGCAATTTATCACCATCTACATATTTTTCTGGTATTTTTAACAACATATCTGGATTATAATAATTCATATCTGAAAAAAGTCCATCTGCACCATCACAACCATATTCAAAATAATCCTCATCCTCCATATAACGTGTTGGATCGTAAGAATTACCACCACGAATAAGAACTATTCCGAAACGTTTTTCTGATGGTACCCATACAACTCCCTCATGACCATTAATCAGACGGCTTGTACCTTTTGGGAACTTATTATTTAATCGCCCACTTTTTCCCATTTTCATAAGTTCATTATCAGTTCCGCAAAATCCAGCTATTGCAGTTTCAGCAAGGATACCTTCTTTTTCTTCCTCCATTCTTAATCTCTTACGTTTAGGATTTATAAGTTCCATGTCACCATAAACAAGTGCTTTGTCGCTGCTGTTTTGAAAATAAGTGCATTTTGTAATCATATTAAAATCTCCCTTAATAAATAATTTTTTATTTTTTTATAATGCAACCCTTTTTAAGGATTACATTAGCATATTGAGCACTTTCACTTGTTGCAATAATTGCATATGCCTTTTTTGCTTCATCATAGTAATCAAATCTTTCTAAGAATTCAATTTGTGCATCAGGCTCATATTTTGCTATTATCTCCTTATACTTTTCCCATATTGTAGGTACTACTGTATCACCCTTGCAGACTTCCATAAGTGAAACTTGCTTCTCCACATATTGATCCAATGGAAAAAGCGATAAAATTGCATCCAAAACCTCTGGCACTCCATGTCCATCCATTCTAATTAATCTTTTTGCATTACTTGCAGCTGGAAAGTTGCCATCTGCAATTACAAGATGATCCCCATGACCCATTTCACATAACACCTTCAATAATTCTGGTGAAATAATTGGATTAATTCCTTTTAACATTACTCTTACCTCCTAGGTATTTATTTATAGTAAACTAAATGTCTTATTATAAATGAAAATAAAATCGTTTTATCAAATATCGCAAAACATTTAATCATATATCTATCAATAATAGCTAAACGTTTAGCTCTTGTGCATAACATACTACTTAAAACTTTAATTTAAGCACGTTGATTATTCATTAAATCAACATGCTTAAGCTAAATTAGCATAAAGACTCCTGCCCTATATATCACTAGTTTCCTTACGTAAATTTAAGTTTTATTGTAGCTGTCTTACAGATTCCTGTATAAGTATTTCTGTTTTCAATCTATATCTCTGAGGAAAATTACTTACATCCTCATTTAATCTTCTTAATAATACCTCCGCTGCAGTTTCACCTATAGCTTTCATAGGCTGAACAACTATAGACAAAGAAGGCTTCACTATTTTAGCCATTTGGAGATTATCATATCCTATGATTGATAATTGCTCTGGTACAACTACATTATTTTCATTAATAGCCATTATAGCTCCTAAAGTCATTTCATAATTTGTTATAAACACTGCAGTAGGCGGTTCTTTCATTCTAATAAACTGGCTTAGTAATTCATAGCCACTATCAATATTATAATCTCCAAATTTTATTAATTCCTCATCTATTGTCATAGAATAATCTTCATGAACCCGATAGTAACCTTTTAGCCTCTCATTTGCAGTATATACCTCTTTAGGACCGCTTATAATTCCTATCCTCTTGTGACCTTTAGTTATCAACACTTCCACAGCATCATATGAACTATTTAAATTATCTACAAGTACCACATCACACTCTATATCCTTTAAGTCTCTATCAATAAGAACAACTTTTATACCTTCATCAATAGCCTCTTGAATAATACCTCCATCTTTACCAAGTGGCATTATAATCAAGCCTTCAACCATCTTACTAACCAAAAACTTCAACTTTTCTTTTTCTAAATTAATATCTTCTTTGTAATCGCAAATAACTGTACTGTAACCATGCTTTATCAAAATATTTTCTATATTGGATACTATACTAGTACAAAAAACCTTTTCTAAATTAGGAATTAAAATACCGATAGTTTTACTTCTATTAGTTTTTAATCCCCTAGCCATTTCATTAACTCGAAAATTTAATACCTCTATGGCTTCATCTATAATCTTCTTGTTATGCTCCAGCACATTTCCACCATTAATGTATTTTGATATAGTTGCAATGGAAAGTCCTGTATATTTAGCTACATCTTTTATTGTTGCTGCTATCTTAACCAACTCCTATCACGAAACGTTTCGTTAGTTATATGTTATACCTTGTCTAATATGGTGTCAATATAAAATTTAAATCTGAATTCAGTAGGGGTGACGCTCAATTGTCTTTTGAAAACACGATTAAAATAGCTTATATTATCAAAACCGCATTCCAATGCAATATCCGTTATACTGAACGTACTTATCTTAAGTAGTGAACATGCTGTTTCTATTCGATAGTGATTTATATATTCTACTATACTTGTATCAGTCATCTCTTTAAAAAACTTACACAGATACTGAGGTGTTAAATTTAATGACTTGCTGATATCTGTAATCTTTATTTTTTTGTTATAGTTCTGATAAATGTAGCCTAGTATCTGTTTTAGTGTATTATATTTTTTTGTTTCAGTTAAGTCTTTCTGGTTATCCAACATTATAGTATAGAGATTACTTCTAAACAAGGTAGTAAAAATAGAAAAAAGTTTACTTTTAACACTTAACTCATAAGCCATATTCTTATCTGTTAGTTCATCTATAATATCTTTAAGTTCAGAAATTACTTTTACTTGGGAATTATTTTGATGCGTAAAATGCTGAAGTATTTTAAATTTATTAATTTTAATTCCATCGAAAAACTGTTGGCAGGAATCAAGGGTGTTACTGAGAAATTCCGTACTAAAAACTATTGAAAAATAAGTGCAGCTACATGTGTTGGAGATACCGGAGTGAAGTTGTCCTGAATTTATAAAGATACATTCTCCTTCTTTAATCAATATATCATCATCATCTATAGTAAACACTGCTTCTCCATCGGATAAGTAAATAAACTCCAGCTCACTGTGCCAATGGTGAGGTAAGATGCGGCCAGCCACATTATGGGTCACAGGATAAAGTGCTGCCGAAAACATAGTATCTCCATGCTGCTTATGTTCCTTTAATTTTTCAAAGCTTAAAATATTCATTTATACTAATCTCCTCTTTTTGTAGATATTAAAATAGTACTATAATATGTGATTATATTGCAAGTTTTAAAAATAAAATACTAATATAATACTAATGTATTAGATTCAAAAGTTATTATTAACCTACGGAAGGAGAAATTATAGTGAATATTAATAATGGAGATTCTGCAATTTTCAGATTCATTACCCCTCTTACTGAAAATATTACAAGAGTTGTATATAGCTTCAGTAACGAAAAACCAGACTATAGTATGCTTATTGCTGAAGAATTTAAAGAACAAGAGGATATAAAGGTTGAAAATTATCTTTCGAAAGACAACTGTATCTTATTTAAAAATAAAAAAGGAGGCATAATTTTAAAGGAAACAGGACATAGCCTAACTGATAAAAATATCTATAAATATTCTGTAGGCACTAGCACTGTTGCGAAAGTAAAACAGACTGCAAATGGTGAGGTATCCTATACAGAAAATATTAAGAAAAAGGCTACTGGAAAATCCTATAAAGGTAATCTAACCTTTGAGGTTACAGAAGATGAAGGGCTATACGGGCTAGGCCAACATGAAGACGGGGTATACAATTATAATGGCAAAAAGGAATATCTATATCAAACAAATATGAAGATATCAATCCCTTTTTTAATTTCCTCCAAAAATTACGGTATATTTATCGATACAGAAACTGCCATGATTTTTCATAGTGAGAGAGGAAAAATAACCTTTACACTAGATACTACTAATGAGCTTTCATATTATATCCTTACAGGCGAAAATTTTGAAGAGATTATAAAGTCACTAAGAACCCTTACTGGAAGAACTCCCATGTTGCCACGGTGGGCTTATGGGTATATTCAATCTAAAGAACGATATAATTCTTCCGAAGAGCTTATAAGCACAGTATTAAGATTTAGAAAAGCTAATATTCCAATTGATTGTATAGTACAGGATTGGTGCACCTGGGAAGAGGGCCTGTGGGGAGAAAAGAAAGTAGATAAAAAAAGATTTCCAAGCATTAAGGAACTTGTGGATACACTGCATGAAGAGCATGCAAAGCTTATGTTTTCTATCTGGCCTAATATGACCGGAGGTGGAACAAATCTTCAAGAATTCAGAGACAAAGAGCTATTATTGCCTAATTCTAATATTTATGATGCGTATAAAGAAGAAGCCAGGGAAGTTTACTGGAATCAGTGCGAAGAAGAATTATTTTCTCAAGGAGTAGATGCCTGGTGGTGCGATAATGCCGAACCATTTTCTGACCCAGATTGGAATGGACAAATTAAAAGACCTGAAGACCAGCGTTACAATTTGATAGTAGCTGAGTCTAAAAAGTCTATAGATTGGACTCAGCTTAATTCATACGGCCTTCTGCATGCAAAGGGCATTTATGAAAATTGGCGTAAGACAAAGAGCGAAAAGCGTGTGCTAAATCTTACTCGGTCTTCCTATATTTCGGGACAAAAATATGGAATCGTTCCTTGGTCAGGTGACATTAGTGCTAAATGGTCTACCTTAAAAAAGCAGATTGTTGAAGGACTTAAGTTTTCAATGAGTGGTATGCCCTACTGGACTTTAGATATAGGTGCTTTCTTTACTGTAAAAGATAAATATGAAAACAGGGGCTGTAATTGCAACATTTATTCCGATCCACTATGGTTTTGGAATGGTGACTATAATAATGGTGTCGAAGATTTAGGGTACAGAGAACTTTATATAAGATGGCTTCAATACGGTGCTTTTCTGCCTATATTCCGATCTCATGGTACAGATACACCTCGTGAACCTTGGAACTTTGGACGCCCGGGTGAAATTTTTTATGATACGATTCTTAAATTCATAAATTTACGTTACCAATTACTTCCTTATACTTATTCTATGGCAGCAGAAATGCATTTAAATAATGCAACATTGCTACGCAGTTTGATGTTTGATTTTTCAGATGATAAGAATGTAAAGGAACTAAGCGATAGTTTTATGTTTGGAAAGGCTCTGCTTGTTTGCCCTGTTACAAAGCCTATGTATTATGAAGTTGATAGCGTTCCTCTCTCAGGAATTGATAAGACAAGAAATGTCTATCTACCAGAAGGTGCAAACTGGTATGACTTCTGGACCAACACACCATATTCAGGTGGTCAACTCCTAACATGCAAAGCTACCTTGGATATTATCCCACTTTTCGTTAAAGCAGGTTCTATTATACCAGTATCTGCACCAATAACCTATGCTGATGAGAAAAAAGGTGAAGTATCTGAAATTCTTATTTATACTGGAGAAGATGGTCAATTTACCCTGTATAATGATGATGGAGACAATTATTCTTATGAAAATGGAAATTTTGCAGCAATTAAATTAAACTATAGCGAAAATAAAAAAACCTTGACCTTCAGCAAAGCTATAGGAATATTTAAGTATCAAGAAAATTTTAAAATCAGAGTTATTGGAAATCATAATAATTTTAAAGTTATACATTTTAAATACAAGGGAGAAGAAGATACCATAAGCTTACTTTAGGCACATTCAAAAAATAACAAGTCCATCTGCCAAGCCTATTTTCCATCATGCTGTGTCAGCAGATTCCCCTAATAGGCCCGCTATTAGACCAATCTGCTTCCTTGCCTGATGAAAAATAATCATGGCATTTTGGACTTGTTATTTTCTTTCATGTGCCTTAACTCAACTAATTTACCACAATGTGAGGTAATTATTTTGTCTACCAATTTCTTACGCCACCGCAGATACCGTCCGGTATCTACAGTTTATCAGAACTTAATTAATTAATGTATCAAAATAGGATTTATTTATTGCTGCTTGCTCAGATAAATTCCCATGTTTGAAATCTCTGGACACCATCTTGAACTTGTGATTGTAAATCTTATATGTCTGGAAATTACTTTATCGAAACAACAGATACGTTTATATCCTATTACGGTTCCATTGTAAAAGTTCCTCCAATCACTTCCATCCCAATATTCAAGCGTAAATTTTTCTACTCTTTGTCCATTTTTTATATGTTCTTTCAAAACAACTCTATCAAATTCCCTGCTATCTTTTAAATCAATTTTTATTTCACACCTTTCAGTGCCCTCTCTAGGACACCAATAAGTATCCTTATCCTCATCGAATATATTTTGGACATTGTGACTTTCATTCATAGTTTCACTAGCACTTGCCTCTACATTTACTGCAAGATTTTCTTTAAACATCTCTCTTATAACATTTCCAAACTCTTTCATTCTAGCAGCATCATTTTCGTGAATTAGCCCTCTCTTGTCAGGTGGAATATTGAGAAGAAAAGTGCTATTACCTCCAACTGATCCATAATACACTTTTAAAAGTTCATCCACAGATTTTACTTTATCATCCTCACATTCATGATAAAACCAGCCAGGTCTTATAGACGTATTTACTTCTGCAGGATACCAAATTAAATTTTCTATATTTTTTATGATTTCCCTGCTTCCCAAATCCGACTCCCTAGTATTGATTTGTTTAGAAAACTCACCATCATCAACCTTTTGAGAGCTATCCTGAATTTTTTCTGCGTCCTTAAGATAAGCAGGTACAACGCTCCATTCCGATTCTCTACAGTGACCTGCTTCATTCCCACACCATCTTACATCTGGACCGCATACTGAAATAACAGCATTAGGCTGCAATTCGCGTATTACCTTATAGTATGACTCCCAATCATATACTTGCTTCTGTCCATTTGGCCCTTCTCCACAAGCACCATCGAACCATACGCAAAATATTTCACCGTAGTTTGTTAATAACTCTCTTAACTGGTTTATAAAATATTCATTATACGCCTCTGATCCATACGTTTTTTCATGCCTATCCCACGGAGATAAATATACTCCAAATTTAATCCCCCCTCTTTTGCAGGCTTCAGAAACTTCTCTGACCATATCACCTTTTCCTTGCTTCCACGGACTATTCTTTATGGAATGTTCTGTATGTTTACTTGGCCAAAGGCAAAAACCATCATGATGCTTACATGTTAATATAAGCCCTTTCATACCCGCAGATTTACATACTTCCACCCACTGATTGGCATTAAACTCAGTAGGATTAAATATTTTCGGATCTTCGTCACCAAGTCCCCATTCTCTGTCCGTAAACGTATTTACACAGAAATGAATGAATGAATAAAACTCCATTTCACTCCAGGCAAGTTGACGCTCCGCGGGGCTTTTTTTAGCAGCAAGTTCTATAAAATTATCTTTCATTTATTTATTCCTCCTTTAATCTATACAAGATAGGACAGCATTTTTTTTGCATCAATTAACCCAAAAACTATTTAAAAGTAAGCTCATGAAATAGCTTTCTTTGTAGACCAAGTGCTATTTATGGAACACAAAGCCATCCAATTCACAGATTGGTCTATCTTTAAAGTTGTCCCTAGCCCAATCCCAACCGTTATAACTCTCTTCAAACACTAAATATACTGAATGTCTTCCTGTTATGCACTTAACCACGGCATTTATAATTCTATCATCTGCTCCGATATCACAGCTTCCTATTTCTTCTCCATTGCTATAATCGTCAATGAGAATTTTCATCTTTCCTTTGCTTCCACAACCTCTTATTTTAGCTGAGAATTCCATAGTTCTGCTGGAATAATCCTGCCCAAAATCAAAATACTTAAATCCAATAATAGATCCTGCTTTTATATTTATAACAGGTCTCTCAAAAATATTTCTCTCAGTTATAAAACATTCACCTTTAAGTACACAAGCTAAATCTGCTGGTACAAAATTATATGGTAAAAGAGATTCTTCAAAGCCCAGGGAAGTCATCTCCACCTGCGGAATAGTTCCATCTGGCAGAATTTCTATGCCTTCAACGCAGCCGCGTCTTGAAAATACACAGTTATTGGTCATCCTGTGATAAAAAATATACCACTGTCCATTTATCTGACAGATAGACCCATGATTATTTCCTCCAGGAAAATCTACTCCATTATCTACAATGATCCCACTGTATTCAAATGGTCCTACAGGCGATTTGCTAGTAGCATATACAAGCCTGCTGCCAGCCTTAGGTGAGTAAATCAAATAATAAGTGTCCCCAACTTTACGCGGTGAACATGCCTCAAAAAATTCAAAGGGTTTTTCTGCCGGTATAATGCCTTGCTTATATGTGTCTGGCAAAATTTCATACATATTTTCGCCATTAATCTCGGCCATAAATGAATTTAAATATCCACAGTATATATAAACCCTGCCATCATCATCCACCAATACACCTGGATCGGTAAATATTCCTTCTTTTAAATCTTTTTCAGAATTTTCAGGTACGCTATATTGAGAAACAATTTTAAAAGGACCTTCAGGTCTGTCACTTACTGCAACACAACCTTTTGATTCAACAATAAAAGCATAAAGATAATACTTTCCATCTTTCTCCACCACATCCGGTGCATAAAGCTCTCTCTCTGTCCAAGTTATGTCACTTTCATGATCCCTGTCCGCCTGTGTATGAAATGCGTCCCCATGACATATCCAATTATTAAGATTATTAACATCTGCTGACCATACTTTCAGCTTATGATCACAAAACCTCTCTGATCCTGCAAAATCGTGTGAACCGTATATATAAACCCTGTTTCCAAAAACCCTTGGTTCACCGTCTGGTATGTATTCCCAACTTGATAAATATGGATTAGCCATAATTATTTTCCTCCTTCTTATTTAAATCTAAATCTAATATACTATTTATTTGCCCGTAAATAATTAATCATATAGAGTATAACTTTCTAGATATTTTGATGCTATTATAGTACATAAATACAAAGCACTCCTTGACTATTAAGTCTAAAAATAGGATTATAAGGACATACACTATAATTAATACTATAGCGGCATAAGCCTCTTTTCTTTCACTTGCTTAGCATTACTACACAAACAAAGCATGTAGTTTCCAAACTAAGCTCTACATGCTCTATTTTTTGAAGCAATTAAATTTTAGTTTGCGATGTTATAGTAGTCCTTGTTTATTAATCTTGTATTCTATTACCTCTCCACTCTAGGTGTGAATGCATCGTTATACCCTTGATAACTTGTCAAAAATAATCAGCTAATTGTGACCAAAGAGCTTTGTATTTCTATATGCTTCTATTTGGAAACTTCCGGTAAGATAAAAAAGCTGAAATTAAAATCTTTTGATTTTAATTGATATTCCTCTAATAAATATGGTCCACAGCTTGTTGAACCAATTCCGGACTGTTTATAATCAACGCAAAGAATAGAGTATCCTGATTTCTCAAGTTCATAATTATGTGCTTTTTGTGCTAATTCCTCTTGAGAATGCTCAGATGCATTAAACGAAAAATCCTCTTCTGATTCAACTTTTATACATAGTTTATCATTTCCTATTTGTACATATTCACATCCAAAATGAGAGGAATTTTCTTGAGGTTTAATATAATCTTCATGCATTTCCCATATTTTTTGCTTGAAAATACCTTTATATGAGGCTCTATGTTTATCGATGTAACTTTCAAAACTTCCATATCCGTAATATTCAACATTTGAAAAACTGTTATCCATAAATAACCTTAACCCAAAGCGCGGTAAATATGGGCGCTTATCAGCCACCTTAACATTACTATGGATTTTTACTTGACCGCTGTTATAAACATATATTTTATTTATCAAATCAAAAGTATTATGATAAGCAAACCAACCCAACGCTAGATGGATGGTTATTTCTATGCAATCTTTATTTTTCATTACATTGGTTGAGTATACTTTTGTAATCAGCTCATTTAGATGGAACTTGTACCAATCGTTTTTAACGGCACAATCATTATCAGTTGGAGCACGAAAAGCATTGTATTCCATTGGCTTTTCAATCAATCTTATGCGATCAAACTCCATTTTACTGAACAGTCCTTTTCGCTTATCAATGGAATATATAAAATTCTTACCTATTACATCAATTGATTGCATATTTTCCTTAAAATCAATCTGATCCTTTGATTCAATGAGAGTGAGCTTCCTTACAGTTTTCTGTATGGTAAATTGTTCGAAGCCAACAGTAGCTCCACTTTTTTCCCAATAAGTATCATTCCTCTGAGTAAAAATAAATCGAACATATAAGCTCTCTCCTGACAATCCTGCCAATTTTGGTATTGTTATAATTTTTTTCAATTTTGCCGGTAAAGATATATCGATTTCATCAGAAATGATTATTTTACCATTTTCAGTTACCTCGTACCTGCATTTAAGCTTCTCAGATAATTCAGTAAAATCATATGTGTTAACAAACTCATAAACACCTTTATCAATATAAATTGGATTTATACGAATTGGACGATATACATTTTTTGCTTCCTTTAAACCAGTGTGAGGAGTTCTATCGGGATAAACAAGTCCATCAATGCAAAAGTTTCCATCATGAAGTGGTTCGTTATAATCTCCGCCATAAGCATACATAGTCTTACCATTTTTAGCCTTACCCATGTCAATTCCATGATCGCACCATTCCCAAATAAATCCACCACAAAGTCTGTCATTTGAATAAAATACCTTCCAATAATCTTCTAAATCTCCTGGGCTGTTTCCCATAGAATGACAGTATTCACAAAGCACTAAAGGTCTTTTTTCACTTTGGTTAGTTAGAAAATCCTTGGTGATCCAATCTGGCGACGTATACATTGTTGAAACAATATCCAGCGTTTCCTCATTGTCTATTGCTTTTTCCACGCTCTCCAATTCGTGCATACTTTGATAGTGAACAAGTCTTGTATTATCAAAAGACTTAATATACCTAGCCGCCTTTTCAAAAGCTTTACTATACCCACTTTCATTTCCCATAGACCAAAATATTACTGATGGGCGATTTATATCTCTTGAAATCATTAAGTCTATTCTGTCTAATATTGATTTCTCATACTCTTTAATATTTGCCACTAATGCAATACCTGAATAGTCACCATTGTTATCAGTAGTATGCGAGGCTTCAACACTGCCATGAGCTTCTATATCAGCTTCATTTATTAAATAAAAACCTAGTTCATCGCAAAGCTCAAGAAATATTGGCGAATTTGGGTAATGAGATGCCCTTATGGCGTTAATATTATGCTGTTTCATCAGAAGTAAGTCTTCTAGCATTTGTTCCTTTGAAATGCATGCCCCAGTTATTGGATGACTATCATGCCTATTTACTCCTTTAAATTTAACAGCTACTTCATTAATAAGTACGCACCCATTCTCTACCTTTATATTACGAACGCCAATTTTCTCACCTATTCTCTCATGTTCAGTTTGAAGTATAAGTTTATATAAATAAGGGTTTTCAGCATTCCAAAGTACAGGTGATTTTATTTGAAAATTCGCCTTTTCATCGTTAACAGGTGATTCTAAAAGTAAGTTATCATTTGCATCAAACAGCTTAGCAATAACATATGCATTGGCTTTTACCATTAATTCAATATCTACACTGTCACAGTTCTGGTTTAAGTTCGTAATCACTCGATAATTATTTATTCTTTTCTTAGGTCTTGATAATATATAAACATCTCTTATTATTCCTGACATTCTCCACTTGTCCTGACATTCTAAATACGTGCCGTCACACCACTTAAGAACCATAACGGTAATGCTGTTCTCACCATCAACAAGATATTTAGTTATATTAAATTCACTTGTCATATGAGTAACTTGACTGTAACCAACAAATTCATTGTTTATATATAAGTAAAAGCAGCTATCAACTCCCTCAAAATTTAAAATTTTTTCAAATCCATCAGATAAATCTACATTAAATTTCCTTTTATAAAGCCCAACAGGGTTTTTATCTGGAACATATGGAGGGTTATAAACAATAGGATACCTTATATTTACATACATAGGTTTGTCATACCCATAAAGCTGCCAGTTTGATGGAACTGGCATAGTTTCTGAAAAGTCAATATCAAGAAAATTATCTTCAATATCTAAAAAACTATCATAAAATCGAAAATTCCAAGTACCATTCAAATTAAGAAAACGTTTAGACTTATCTCGTGCTTCAAAAGGATCTGCATTTTCAGGGAACGGTAAAAAATAATTTCTATTAGGTTCTGTATTTACATGTAATTTTTCTGGTTCTTCATGAAAAATAATATTTTGCCTCATTTTTAGCCTCCTTCAGCTATTTTATAAGAAAGTACCAGCTAGTTGCATTTCCTTTGTGTAAATTTTATTATCTAATATATAATATTATTAATATATTAATAATATTGTATATTAGCTAATTAATGCCAGTCAATAATATGATATTATTCAATATAAAGATATGAAACTAGAAGAAAAAATGTATATCCCACTCCACTAACTTTATAATAAATAACGCAACAATACTGTGCTCACAATATTATGAGCACAGTATTAAGCTTTCTGTAATCTACTATATCTTATTTATAAACTCTGAAGTTAAAAAATCAGATGTTTTGGAGATATTAGCACTTACTTTTTGTACATCTTCAACATTTTCTGCATAATGAGTGGATTTAAAGCTTACATTGTTTATACCATCTGCGGCATTTAAAGTCACTACTACTCCAGAATTATACTCGCCGTTGCTTCTTAGTTTCCTGCTGCAGTTGAAGTTGTAGCAGGTGTAGCTTGATTACTATTAGCAAATGCGGTGATAAACACTAGATTGCAAGCTGAACCAACAGAGTGCTCATTTGTGGTCCATTCGTCAGAGGAATCCAAATAGTCTTTGGCAGGGAAATTTGAAGAGCCTCCACCGTTCCACCTATTAACACCTAATGGCATAACCCCCTTAATCACTCCCGGTCTTGGGTCTTTGTCCAAAAGAGAGTAAACAGTTTTTATGCTATCGTCACCATATCCAGTTACAAAGCTCTTTCTCATTGCATTAGCTCCTAGAATGTAGTTCAATGAAGACATTGCCATATTTTTAATTGCATCATTATAGGTGCCAAGAAGTTTGGAACCTATCAAGGCTTCCGTACAAGTACCAAGTACTATGTTGTTACTGCCCCAGTAATAATTACCATCACTAATTGTGTTACCCCAAGCATTGCTTTTAGATCTATTTGTTCTGTCGTTTACCCAAATAGTAAACTCATCATTAAACCATTTTACAGCATCACTATTGCGGTTATTTGCTTTCATGTAATAGAAAAATGCAAAATTCCATGTACCGACCCAATCTCCAGTGGTATTCTCATATTCCTTCTTGCCTTGTGTATAGTTTGCTACAAAGTAATCATTATACTTTGATTCACCGGTAGCCCTATACAAAGATGCAGCAGCCTCAAGCCTTGAGTCATTATCTTTGTCAGCAGTATAACCCGGCCCTTTTACATTATTTGGATTATGCTCAAGATAATCCCATGCACTCTTAGCAGCATTTAAACATTTATCAGCAAATGCCGGGTCATATGTTCTATATACTATTGAAGCATGAGCTAAAGCAGCTGCTGCAGCAGCAGTATCATTTGTCGGCTTCACATTTGCGACACCATTGAATGTATCATTTATAACTCTCTTCTCAATTTGCCCGTCATTAGGAGATGAATTGACTCTTCCGTAAATACCACCGTCAGTGTCCTGCATTTTCAGTATCCATTCAAGTTCCCATCTAGCCTCATCAAGTACATCAGGAACACCGTTTCCACTTTCCGGAATATTAAACTGCTTATCAGAATATGACTCTGGGAACATCTCATAAGACCATAATAGATTCGTTACCGCTGCTGCTCCGTCAACCATCCACTTTCCTTTATCACCGGCATCAAACCATCCTTTTGATACGTCTTTTGTTTTTGTAGGGTCGGATTCAAAGACAGCTGCCGTATCCTGAGGCGTATAATCTTTCCTTGGAAAATCCGTACAGTACGGTGCCGTAAGATCAATTCCGGAACGTTGATAATAATAATATCTTGCTGCATCAGCCAATAGAGGTTTAAAAATGTCATTTCCTATCTTAAACTTTAGAGACTTATCTATGCCGTCTGCATTAACCGTAATGTAATAATCACCCGAATCTTTAAGGTCCGTAAATACAGCTTTTAAAACCCTTTCTCCGGATTCAGCATCATAAGCCTTGTCGAGGACCAATTCCCCAGTATAAGCCACTGAATCGTCTGAAACTCTCTTCACCTGAAATTGAGTTCCCTCTGTAGCTTTGAATTCATCCTCAAATCCAGAAACATAGGCATATTTCTCAGAAGAATTTAAGAATCCTACCTGATTTAATTTAATAGCCGGATATGCTTTTTCTTTATCGGGACTAGTTAATTTGATTTGGTTTAACCAAACACAAAACGGATCATTGGTTACTTTGTCCAGAACGATAGCTTTGGTATTATATGCATCCATACCAAGTGATGGATCTAAAATATCCTTTAAGGGTATTTTCACGTGTTGCCATTCATTGGTAGCTGTTATTGTTTTTGTTATTGTGTGCTCAACACCCGATTCGCGCCTAGCCACATGATCAACTGCTCCGATTTTAAATTGTTCCCCTCCACTTTTACCTTTTACATTAAATTCCAGATATCCGTCCGGAACATATTGAGATACATCATGATTGGCCCATCCAGCCAATGTAATGACAGACGTCATCCACGATGTGAACGGCTTAGAAACATTAAATCTCAATGAAGGTAAATTTTCATATGTCTCTTGAGAATCAACAGGTAAGCTACCGTTTATAGCTTCCAATTCGCCATCACCACTCTGGGACCATCCGTTGTAAGTATCTTTGAATACAGAAATGTCTTGAAGGTTTCTCCACCCTTCAGGAGCACTTGTACTTGTACTTGTACTTGCATAGGTTACAATTCTTGATGAGATCGAAGAAGTAAATACTATTGCAGTACATAAAATTAGAGCTAATATTTTTTTTCCTTTCATAAAAACCTCCTATTTATTTGCCTATAGTCATATTCTTTCCTACACACTAGCCAAGACCATAAATCACCCCCTTACATATAAATGGTTACAATGTTACAAAAAAGCTTGTCCTTATTATAAAACCAAGCACTTTACATTATTTTCATTACAGGATTACCCCCACCCTGAATATAATTTCAATAGTGTGAAATATTCAAATTTCCTAACAGGAACGGAGGAATCCAAAATTGATTCAATTATCTTTTTTTATTTTAATCCATACATTTTTACCGCATACGTTTACATTGATGGTAATTTCTATTAAGTTCTTAGTTTGCATGCAATTTACCAGTGTCTTCTTTGAAAACAATATTTGGCCTCACTTTCAGCCCACTTAACAAAATGTAAATATATTATTAACTTATTATAAGTTTACTTTAACAATTGAATATGAGTCAATATTATGATATTATTCAATATAAACATATGAAACTAGAGGTAAAAAATATGAGTTATTCAATTTATCCAATAAATCCTCCCACCTGCAATCTCCCTGTCGTTGTTTTTGGAATAGGTTACGAGGCTAATCAACCACATGTTTTTCGAAAAGATGGTTTTCCAATGCCTCAAATATTTATTTGTATAAGCGGTGAAGGAACATTAAAGGTTCATGAAAAGGTTTTTATAATAAAAAGAGGCTCTTTCTTTTATTTAATGCCAAATACTCCTCATGAATACTACGCGAATACTGATAAATGGGAGGTTGAATGGATTGCCTTTTCTGGTAATCAAGTAGCTAACATTCTAACTGAGCTTAAATTTGATAGAGCAAAAGTCGGTATCCTAAGTAATTTTGATAAAATACAATCATCTTTTAACAAAATATTTGTCTCCTTGAAATCAGATGATTATTCAGGAAAACTTATTTCCTCCAGCGTATTATATGAAATACTGGTTGAATTCTATACCATGTTACATAGCAACCATGAATTTGAAACCTCAGATGGAAAGTGCATGGTTGACGATGTAAAACTTTATATTGACGATAATTATAATCAATATATAACTATAAACGAGCTTTCGGAACTTGTTAATGTTACACCTCAATATTTATGTAAAATGTTCAAAAGACATCTAAACTTACGCCCCTTTCAATATATAGCTATGAAAAGAATTCAACATGCAAAAAAACTGTTATCAGATAACAATATGTCTGTAAATGATATTTCCAATTTAGTTGGATATAATGATTGTAGTTATTTTTGTGCTATTTTTAAAAAATATGAAATGATTTCTCCATCTGAATTTAGAGGACTAAAATTAAAATAGAATATTTCCTCATATATTGCCCATAATAAAGTGGTATTCTTAAAAAGACTACCACTTTCATTTTATTTGAATTCCAATCTTATTTATCTCCGTATATAATTCCCCTGCCGCCGGCTCCAATATAAACACGTCCATAAACCTTAGGATCTCCTGTCAAATCAGCTATACTGTTATATTGATGTGCTGAATCATTTATAAGAACCCATGATGCCCCCTGATCATCTGATCTGAAGAATCCATAAGTGCCATCGACAATACCATTTAAGAATATTGCCGGATACCCTCCAGTATAAGCTGCTTTACCAAAGCCTACCTTATATGCCGCAGTTACAGTAGACAATTTTGTAAATGACATACCAGAATCTGTGGAATAATAAAGTCCTCCTGCTCCGGTAGCCGCCCACAGATTCCCTTCCTTACCGAATACAGCTTTCATATCAGCATCACCAGGTGAATAACTTGGTACTGTAGGCAATCCCGTTGCACCTACTGTAAAGGATGCTCCGCCATTAGTGCTTACATACACTTTTCCATTGGAATAATCAAATTGATAGAACTTGCTTGAGTTTACACGGTCAGCTACAGGTTTTATTCCGATGACTCCTCCAGAACTTGCTGTCCACGATGAACCGTTATTTGTAGAAACATATGGCGCCATATAATTATAGCTTGCATCTCTTGGTGTCCAGATAATCTTTGATCCATCAGCAGAAATTGCAATATATCCGCCTAATCCTGTATTAGGTGGTGCCGATGCAAATCCTGTCCAAGTCGTTCCTCCATCAGTAGAATAAGCACCATATGGGTTATTATTATTGCTAAAAGACCTTACAACTTTAGTAGGTACATTTTCTGCAAAATCAATGCTCCAGTTAGTATTATTACCTCCAGGAGTAAAATCACCGTTTGGTGGTGATACAGTAAGGTCGTCATGTTTGAAGCTTCCTACATCACCCATGGCACTGAATAAATTAGTACCTGATGGAGGGCTCTTAAGCTCTTCTGTGCAAGTTTCCTCCAGCCCGTTGATTTCATAAGACCATGCTACCGGAGAGCTTGTCAGTGTATCCGTCATATATACTCCTCCACCAAATGAAAAGATAGCTTTATTGCTGTTATACGGATCAATCTTGATATCAGATGTCCAACCTCTGGTATTGTTGCTTGCATAGGGTGCCTCGCTATCATTATGAGTTCCTGTTAAATTTATTTCAGTCCATGTCCATGTATTTCCTCCGTCAAAGCTCTGGAATATTTCATCATCAGGCCAACGGTTAATAGTTGCTGCAACTATGTGGTTAGCATTTTGTCTATCTGTCGATATACAGCCAAAGCCCCAGTAGATTCCATCTCCGTTAGGCGTAATATTGGTCCAGGTTCCTGCAGAAATGTTATATTTATATATAACACCACTGGACTCACCACTTGGTCCTGGCATATATGATGTATCTGAAAATCCTGAATAAGCTATATATAATGTTCCTGATGCTATGTCTGCACGCATCGGACAATATCCTGAAGGTTGTCCAGCTATAGTACTCCAGGTGCTTCCCCCATCATTGCTAACATACATACTGTTTGAAGTACCGTTAGTACCTACTATTATCCTTTTTGTAGCTGTGCCCGGCGAAGAACTTGACGTATCAAGAATTACAAAATTTATATTTGTAGCCGGAAAAGAATTAACTTTGCTCCAATAAGATCCGCCGTTTGTGCTTTTATATAGACCATCTGTTGTCGTACCCATATATAAAACATTTGTAAGATTACGATCAACCTGAAGACGTTCTCCTGTATTTCTTCCCTTTTCATTACCTCCAGCTTTAAATGGTAAAGCAGTCTTGGTCCATGTTGTACCTTGATCAGTTGATGCATAAAAATTAGCATTTGCTGCCCATTGATTAGTATACATGCCTGTCAGCATATAAACCACATTGGCATTGGTAGGATCCGCAGCAATGCTTAAAACTCCCATATCACTTCCATCCGATCTTCCAACAAAATCCATTAATGATGTCCACGTTTTTGTAGTTGAATTAAAACGGTAAGCGCCTCCTACATCAGTACGTGCGTATAACAAGCCACTTTGTACAGGACTGTATACTAACCCTGTAACAAAGCCACCGCCACCGATTTTTACATTGCTCCACTTGTATGAATTAGTGGTATACGCTGAACATATGCTTCCATTGAAGCTGATTCCAATAAGTAACACTACTGCAAGCGCTACTGAAAATACTTTTCTCATAAAAAACCTCCTATAATCTATCTTTCTCTGTCTGACTGGTAGGTTAATTAGTTTGTAAATAAATTTTGTCCATCTTTTTTTCCTAACCCTGGATATTTTTAATAGTACCTGCGAAACCTCCTTTCTCTTTATTGTTTTTTATATCATAATCAATAAGAGACAATCTTTATGATTACCCTTGTTGATTTGATCCGCTCCTATACGTGTATTTTCTCATTATATTGCTTGAAATCAGCATAAGTATACTAACGCCCATCGCTTTTGCCGTACTAAGGTCGGTTATCTGCATTAAATAATTCCTAAAAAATCATTATTAAACCGTTTACATAGACAGAATAACATGTGTGTTTGTGAAAGAATACCAGAAGAATTAGAGGACTTATACATTAAAATTTCTACATGGATATTTTCTGTAATAAATTTTTTACCTCCAAATGCAAAAAATTTAGAAAATCCATTATCCACAATATTTTCATTCGCTTCTGTAAATCTGGTTTAAGTACTCAGAAGGTGAGCAGTCCATTACTCTTCTAAAAACCCTATTAAAATAAAATTGATTACTAAAACCAAGTTTATCGCTGATTTCAGAGATATTCATATTTGTACTTCTCATTATGTTAACAGCCTTGTAAATGAATATTTGTGAGTTATAGGAATGAATGGTGTGCCCTGTTTTGTATTTGAAAATATTACATAGGTAACTGTAATTCATATCTAAACATGATTCTAATTCACTAGAATCTAAATTATAGCTTTCTTTTTTTTCAATGTATTGTATTATCTTTTTTACTGTATTATCTGATTTTGTATACTTGTATTCTCCTACAGATTCTTTATAAATTGATAATAATAGCTGAAAAGTTTCAATGCTGAGGTTAATTGAACGAAAAGGGCTCATTGAATTATAAATTTCAATAAGCATATTCAAATTTTTTTCAAATGCTTTAGGTTGTCTAATTTTCCCTTGCTTTGGTAACTTGACAAATTTGTTATAGTCTTCTCTAGATAACTCAAGCTTTGTAAAAGCATTATCCCAAAGACTTAATTCTTCACAAGTGTCGTTTATGGAACAATCATAAAAGTGAATCCAATACCATTTAGTAAAAGCTTGAGTTTTAGGTTCTCCGAAATGATGAAGCCCGTTTTTAAGGAAAAGATACTGACCTTCCCTAAGAATATATTCAGTTTCTTCCTCCCATACTTCCATCTCACCTGCTGAAATGTATAGAAGAACATTCCAATTGAGTCTACGATCTGGGTGAGTATATAAGCTTTTTGTTTCACTAAAACCTAAATCTAGTATTTTAGACATGCTATTAAAACACAAATTTATATAGTTATTCATATTTATCATCCTTTATAAAACTTAATTATAGCAATATAATAACCTAAATATTAAAAATATCAAATAACTTTTATTAAACACAAAAATTGTATATATAAAATAACTTTAGTACATTCAAACAGTGCATTAATTTGTTTATAATAGTTATATATCATTAAATAATAAATGTTAATTTGAGGAGTATAACTATGTTCGATAATTTTAGCTTAGATAAAGTAAGTCTTTCTGATAATAGATTTGCATTTCGTCGTAAACTAGTAAAGAAATATATTGAGGATTTTGATGTAAACCGGCTTATGCATACCTTTAGAATAAATGCAAATATTAAGTCATTTGCAGATCCTTTGGGAGGATGGGAAGCCGAAGATTGCGGTTTAAGGGGACATTTTGTTGGACATTATTTATCTGCTTGTTCAAGATTTGCTTTTTCAGATAAATGCACCTACTTAAGAAGTAAAGCAAATGAAATTGTTGATATATTAGAAATGTGTGCAAAACCAAATGGATACTTGAGCGCTTTTGAAGAAGGTAAGTTAGATACATTAGAATTTGAAGAAAATAGAAATGTTTGGGCTCCATACTATACTCTGCATAAAATATTGCAGGGATTAATAGATTGTTATACTTATTTAGATAACAATAAAGCACTAACTCTTGCTAATAATTTAGCCCACTATATTAATCAACGTTTTCAGAAGTTATCTTATTGGAAAATAGATGGTATCCTTCGCTGCACAAAAGTAAATCCTGCTAATGAGTTTGGTGGTATAGGTGATTCACTATATAGCTTATACGAAATAACAAAAGATATTGAAATTTTAAAGTTAGCACAACTTTTTGACAGGGAATATTTCGTTAATAACCTTAGTTTAGGAAAAGATGTGCTGGAAAATTTACATGCTAATACCCATCTTCCAATGATTATTTCGTCGGCTCATAGATATAGCATAACTAGTGAAGAGATTTACAGAAATGCAGTTGTCAATTTTTATAATTATTTAGTAGGTAGAACCTTTGTTAACGGTAATAATAGTTCCAAAGCTACAGCTTATATAAAAGGTGGAGTTTCAGAAAAATCTGAGCATTGGGGAGCCTTTGAAAATCTCAGTGATGGTTTGACTGGTGGTGAAAGTGAAAGTTGCTGTGCGCACAATACAGAGAAAATAGCATTTAAGATGTTTCAATGGTACGGAGATATTAAGTATTTAGATCATATTGAAACACTTAAGTATAATGCAATTCTTAATAGTGCAAGCAAGATAACAGGACTTTCACAGTATCACCAACCCATGGGGTCAAACGTTATTAAAAAATTTAGTGGACCTTATGATACTTTTTGGTGCTGCACTGCTTCTGGAATTGAAGCGATGAGTGAAATACAAAAAAACATTTGGTTTAAAGGTAAAGATTCTCTTCTACTTAATATGTTTGTATCATCAAAAGTTAGTTGGGATGAGCAGAATTTGACAATAACTCAGGTTACAAATTATCCTGACAGCTTATCTTCTAAATTAACTATTTGTACTCACAATCCTACTAAATTTAAACTTTTACTGAAAGAAAGGTCAATAAAATCAGTGAAAGTGAACTCTAATATCATTAATTTTCAAAGAGAAAATGGTTATATAATTATAGATCGAATTTTCTTTGATAATGATATAATTGATATAGAGATTAATGTCTCATTATCTCTAGTTCCATTACAAGGCTGCCACCATGTATCTGCAATCACATATAATAATATAGTGCTTGCTCAAATTGGAAGCTCTCAATATATAGATAATCTTTCTAATGAAAATATTGGAGATATGTTAGTTAGAAGCCAAAAGAATAACCTGTCATTTAATTTGCTTGGAAGCAAAAAAGATTCTTTTGAATTAATTCCTTTATTTGATGTTGAAGATGAAACCTACAGTGTTTATTTTGATACTAAGAGGGAAGGTACAAATCTAAAAGAGTTTAAATTTGCTATAGATGGCAAAGAAGCCTATGATTAAAATTAAATATTGTAGAAAATACGTATGTGCGGGCCGTCTCATAATGCATAAAAATGTAATTTGAGCAGCCCTATCTCTATTCTATAACCAAATTTGGGTATACTCCACAGTATAAATGTAAGTTAAAAGGTTCATTTGTTTTGCAACATTTTGCATATGATCCTCTCCTATCATTTTTTATATTTATTTGAGTAATTATCTATATTAATTCGATATCTGCTTCTAATGGAGCTATACCTGTAAGTTGCATGCTTCTGTTATCCGGTTGTGATATTCCAACAAATAATTTAAACTTTTTACTATCGAGTATTCTTTCCCCTTCATCATTTACAACTTCAAAAGATTTTTTATTTATTATCATTTTTACAACTTTACTTTCTCCCTTATTTAACACAACTCTCTTAAACGCTGATAAACTATAATTATCCACTGCATATTTTGATTCAGTGTCCTTGATATAGCATTGTAGTACTTCTTCGATGTCAAAATCTCCAATATTAGAAATCCTTATACTTACTTCTACACTTTCAAACTCTTTATTAATATCCGATATCGATAAGTCTGACAATTCTACATTGGAATAAGTTAATCCAAATCCAAATGGATATAAACTTTCCCCTTTCATATAACGATAAGTTCTACCTTTCATAGAATAATCAGTGAATTCTGGTAATTCTTCAGTAGTTCTATAGAAGGTCACTGGTAACTTTCCACTTGGTGAACATTTACCAAATATTAAGTCCGCTACTGCTCTGCCTCCATGACTACCTGGATACCATGCATTTAAAACAGCAGCACATTTTTCTTCTTGTCCTTGTAAGGTTAATGCACTTCCTGCTCCAAGAACAACTATAACTGGTTTACCTACTGCTAGTACCTTTTCAAGTAATTCTTGTTGTTTACCTGGTAAATTTAAGCTTAACTTATCTCCAGCACCATCACTATTACCAGCATCACCTTGTTCTCCTTCAATCATAGAATCTAATCCTAAGCACATAACTACAACATCACTATGTTCTGCTACAGCAATAGCTTCAGCCATTCTATCATCTGGTTGTGCCAAACCTTCAATTCTGTCGTTATATAAGTGACAGCCTTCTGAATAGAATACTCTTATATCCTCTGCATCTACCGCATCATGAATTCCTTGTAACATTGTAGTGTATTTAGAAGCTGTACCAAAATAGTTTCCTTTTAACATTAATTCATTATTTGCATTAGGTCCAATAACTCCAATAGATTTTAATTTAGATTTGTCTAATGGAAGTAATCCATTGTTTCTTAGCATTACTATGGATTTTCTTGAAGCCATTAAAGAAGCTTCATTATGTTCCTTGCAATCATTCATTTCATAAGGTATTTCGTTATATTCACAATCTTCATCAAACATACCTAATCTAATTCTAGTTGCCATTAATCTTTCTGCTGCTCTAGTTATATCTTCTTCCGCTACTAAACCTTCCTTATATGCTAATAACAGTTGAAGATATATATGTCCACAATTTAAATCACAGCCATTTTTTATTGCAAGGGCTGCTGACTCAGTAGCAGTACTTGTAACATTATGATGTAAATGAAAATCTGCAATAGCCCAGCAATCAGATACTACATGTCCTTTAAATTGCCATTTTCCTCTTAGGATATCCTTTAATAAAAGTTCACTTCCGCAGCAAGGTTCATCATTTGTACGATTATAAGCTCCCATTACAGCTTCGACATCTGCTTCTTTTACACAAGCTTCAAAAGCTGGCAAATAAGTTTCATATAAATCCCTTTTGCTTACAACAGCATTAAATTCATGTCTTAGACCTTCTGGCCCACTATGTACTGCAAAATGCTTAGCACATGCTGCTATTTTTAAATATTTTCCGTCTCCTTGCAATCCATTAACAAAGGCAACTCCTAATCTGGAAGTTAAGTATGGATCTTCTCCATATGTTTCATGACCGCGTCCCCATCTAGGATCACGGAAAATGTTTACATTGGGTGACCAAAATGTTAATCCTTTATATATATCTCTATCACCTTTTTTAGAATTCTCATTGTACTTTGCACGTCCTTCGATTGCAATAATTTTAGCAATTTCCTCTAGGAATTCATCATCGAACATAGCCGCAAGTCCAATAGCTTGTGGAAATACTGTTGCTGTACCAGCTCTTGCTACACCATGTAGCCCTTCATTCCACCAATTGTATCTTGGAATATTTAAATGTTTTATGGCTGGTGAGTTGTAAGTCAATTGTTCTGCTTTTTCTTGTAGTGTCATTTTTGAAGCCAATTCTTTTGCTTTTTCTAGTGCATATTCATGAGTTATTCTTTCACTGTTTTGCATAATGTCTTCCTCCAAATCATATTTAACGTTACATTCCGCTTGAATTAATTATATATAATCTTATGTTGACCTAACAAGAAATTACTTATATAATTATAGACAGAATTTATCCTTTCGGAGGTATCTTATGTTAAAATATGAGGCATATCATTTTGGCGAAGGCGATCTCTTTTCAAATTATTATCCTATAAATCTTAATTATCAAGTTCATCTGCATCGTAGTTTTGAATTTATTTTTGTTAAGGATGGTAATATAGACGTTTCTGTTAACAATAGGACTTTTAATCTCGAGAGAAATAACTGTATGCTGATATTAACTTAAACCAGATACTATTAATATCAAAACAAGAAAGCTGATAGCAAATAATCATGGCATTTTGGACTTGTTATTTTCTTTCATGTGCCTAAAGCATTCTTAATTTTATAAAGCAGACATCGTTTTCTCTCATGTCAATACTGTAATTAAATTCGTGACTTTTATTAATTTCAATTTCTTCAACTAAAAAAGGTCTTCCGGAATTTGGCTCATACATCTCTTTAACCTGATCTCGGCTTAAATTCATCGGCGAGCCCATTTTAATATAATCGGTATACACATCATTGCTTCCGTAACCTACTCGGTATAGCTCCAAGCGGTATCTTCCTTCCATCAGCCCTCTAGCCACAAATACTACGGATTCTTTTTCTTTTGACGGCATGTCCTTGTTGAAAAACTTCCGGTTATCGGCATCCTGTTTAGGCAAGGTTAAATCCCAAAACAATGCCTGTATTTCATTTTCATCCTTACAAACCCAGCTTTCTTCATCTATATTATTTAGCTCATATTCACCAAGTTCATGGATAAACTTATAAGAAAAATATGCTGCCTTCTTTAAAGATTGTGCATTTATCAATCCAAAACCACCATGAAAAGGTGTAGGAGGCGGACCCTCTTCTTCAAAAATATCTGTAAATGCCCAGTAGCACATTGAATCTGCCACACCGTCAAGATTCTTAAGAGTGTGCAGAATATATGGAGCTTCTATATAACTGTCATGGATAGGATCCCGGTTGGAGCAGCATGAACTCCATTCTGTATAGTGTATGTCTAGGTGCGGCATTGAAGACTTCATAACTTTTTCCTTAACAGCTTTTACACTGTTTATTATCTCATCTTTATCACCTAACTGAATGACGTAATTGCCAAATTCATCAAAAAAACCTTCCATCCCATAAGTATGAGTAGAAATAAAATCAATAGGAGTTCCGGAAGCACTGCAGTGGTCTATGATCTCATTTATCCATCCATTTCCTGCACTTGCAGGCCCCCCTATGCGGTACCCTCTGCAAACATCTTTCACAGCCTTAACTGTATAATCATATAATTTAAAGTATTCCTTCATATCTGAATCGAAAAACCCCCAGAAGTTTGGCTCATTCCATACTTCAAAATACCAGGTCAGTATTTCATCCCTACCATATCTATCTTCAAGATGCAAAACAAAGCTGTTAATAAATTTGTACCACTTATTATAATCCTTTGGATGAGTTATATTACCTTTCCACCATAATACTGTATGATTCCCGCTTGCTAAAGCTTCTGGCATTAACCCTAGCCCAACAAAGGGCTTCATTCCTTTTTCTAAAATATTATCATATACTTTATCGGTATACTGCCAGTTATAGATGGCATTTCCTTCGCTATCTTCACTATAAACGGCCAACTCGTCATGAAAAATTCCATGAAATCTTAGATACTTAAAACCGCATTCTCTTCTGACAATAGCAAGCTGGCTGTCAAAATCCTTTCTAAGCACTTCCCCCGCACGTCCTGCACCAACGCTGAAAGATGCATACTTATTGTGTTTGCCTTTAATATCGTTTACATCGATACAAATAGTCCTTACATTTTCCCTCTCAGGTATACAATTATTAAATATCTCCGTATTTTTAGATATAAGTTCCTTTTTAACTAATTCCTCTTTGAATTTATCTGTATAATAAATATACCCCTTAACCAAATCTGATTCATAAACTTTTTTGTTTTTATTTTCTTGTTTCTTGTTATTCCTGTATTCCAGGGGTGAACATTTATACACCTCCTTAAAGACCTTATAGAAGTACTTTATGTTTTTAAAGCCGCACGATAAAATAATATTGGTTATAGATTCTTCGCTCCTGACCAGAAACTCTGTAGCTTTATTCATCCTTATATTGGTTATATATTGACCTATAGATAATCCAGTATGTTCCTTAAAAAAGTGTGCCATATAATATCTGCTTAAATGAAGGACTTCAGCCAAAGCATTATTATTTATCTCATTCATGTAGTTTTTTTCAATATATTCAAAGATTATTTTCAACCTTTTAAATACTATATTATTTTCCTTCAATTCATTTTCACTGTTTATTATATACGGCAAATTACTTATGAGGATGCCAAAGAGCTTGTAGATTAATGAAATCACCTCGTATTCGTAACCCCTCTTTTTATATACAAGACTATTTATTATTTCACTTGCTAATTTCTTTAAATTTAAAATAATACAGGAATCCATCTCTTTCGAAATATCTGGCAGGTTCTTTTGAAATCTTATCCGCGATAAATATGGAAAATGATATTCCATAAATTTGGGATTGATTTGAATTATCTGCAACAGGCATTCACTTTCAATGCTCTGGATTTGATGTAGCTCCTTAAATCCTATAAGCGCAATATCATCCTTTTGCAGAAAATATGTGTTTTCAGAGATTATTAATTTTAATTTTCCTTCCAGCACATAAACTATTTCTAATTCATCATGCCAATGAAGCGAGAAATTATTTAATTTAGCTGTGAACACTTTTACCGGAAGATTCTCATCGTAATCTACCACTTCGTAATTCATAATCCCAACCTCCTTTGTAAAGTATTACTCAAGTTTGCTTTTACTTCGGTAACATTCCTTCCAATTGTTAGTTTAATTTCACTCTAACTTATTGGAATTATACCATACTCTTTATACATTTTATACACCACACTAACAACACCCTTTTATACATGTTGTACAATTTTCCATAGCACATTGTTAATTTTACACATTTCCAATTAATTCAAAACCTCATTTATGTTTTATAGACTATTATAAACCATAATATATAAAATACAAAACAACAATAAACAAGAATACAATAGCAATAATATCCATGAATTAGAATCAAATAAAAGGTATATTTATTATATGTATAAATTTAGGTATGCTTAGCATCAAAGAAGTTTATGCTAGAAATTCGGATAATATTAGGAGGAATTTTAATGAAAAAAACAAAATTTTTGAGGCAGCTGACAGCTCTCGTAGTAACGTTATCAGTAGTTCTTCCGTTTGGTAGTGCCAATTTGCAGCACGTATCGGCAGCAGAAAACAGCCAAACTAGGTCACAGACCTATGTCGAAAATATGGGAAAAGGTTGGAACTTGTGTAATACCTATGATAGCCTTAGAACTGACGACTTTTCTAAATCTGATGAGACCTCTTGGGGAATGCCGGTGGTAACTCAAGATTTTATTAAAGCAGTAAAAGCTAAAGGCTTCAACAGTATACGTATACCAATGACTGCATATACAAGATATTCATTAGTTGATGGACACTACGTAATAAATCAAGCATGGATAACAAAATATAAGCAAACTGTTGACTGGGCCGTTGCTGAAGGACTTTATGTTATGATCAACACTCACCACGATTCCTGGACATGGCTTTCAAAGTGGGATGGAAATAAGTCATCAGAGGAATATAAAACATATGTTGATTTATGGACACAGATTGCCGATACTTTTAAGGACGAACCAGATACAGTGTGCTTTGAGACAATAAATGAGCCTTGTTTTGACAGCGATACAGGTAGCATCACTAAACAAGATAAATTAGATATGATTAACCTTGCAGCACATGATATTGTTCGTAAATCAGGTGGAAATAATGCAACAAGAATGATGGTAATTCCTACTATGGGTTGTAATAGTGCTGATGGGAATAGCGACAAAACATCTAAATTTATTTCTAGTCTGAATGATCCAAACATTATTGCTACAGTGCATTATTATAGTGACTGGGTATATAGTGGTAGCCTTGGTATTACAGGCTTTGACGAAAAATTATATCCCGATACTGATAAAACTGAGACACCTAGAACAAACGTAGATCTATTTTTCAACACACTATCCGATAGTTTTACCTCTAAAGGTATTGGAGTTGTGATTGGCGAATATGGCTTATTAGGTGCTGATTTCGGTGCTTCAGCTCACCAGGAAGGTGAAAAACTTAAATATTTTGAATATATGAACTACATGGCATCGCAAAAAGGAGTTTGCCCAATGGTTTGGCAAGGTATAATTAATAGAGATCCTGCTACAAACTATTCCTATAATCCTCCTTTACTTGGAGCTATGGTTGATGCTTGTATCCATGGAGCACGTTCATCTTATTCAACAGGGTTAAATGAACTATATTTAACAAAGGCTGTTGATGATGGTTTACAGATTCCACTTACCCTAAATGGTAATCAATTCCTAGGAATTGATGGATTAACTAATGGGCAAGATTATACCTATGATGAAACAACTGCAACAGTTACTCTTTCAAAGGATTTTGTAAATAGTAAATTCAATGCTTTGGCAGCGAATCAATACGGCAACATTGCTGATTTGGTTATGAAATTCTCAGCAGGTGCTGATTGGCATCAATATTTAATAAAATATTCAGCAGCTGTACTTAACCCAGCTACAGGCACAACGACATCATTTGATATTCCGGTTAACTTTAATGGTGCAAAATTAAGACGTGCTGCAGCCTATGATGCATCCGGAAAAAGAGTAGGTACTTCTAGCTGGTTCACATATGAGCAATGGGACAGTGGCTTTAAAGCAGACTATGATAAGAGTACAATTACCATCCCAGATACCTTCTTCAAAGACGGTTCCGTAAAGGATGGAACAATAAAGTTCACTTTTGAATTCTATGACGGTCAAAAAATTAACTATACCATAGAAAAGAATGGAACTACTGTAACAGGTCAGCAAAGCTAACTAATTTAATTTTACTTTTGATTCCAAAGTTAATACAGTTACTATCCATTTAATTAGAGTAATGATTATTGTATCAGGTTGACTTTTAACTTTCAAAAAGAAAAGAGATATTTAAATTATTAGGGAGCATACATAGATTTGATTTACAAAAACTATGTATGCTCCCTTAAAGACATTACCAATATTTTTCTGCATCAGGACAATAATTTTTCTTAATTGCTGCTCTCATTTCAACAAAGCAACCACAAATTTTGCACATGCCATTAATCAAATTATCGCACTGCATACATAAATCTAATCTTTTTTTATATTCATTATCGTCTGTTTTTATATTCTTATCTAAATTTTTAATATAATCCTGTAAATGCTGATATTCTTTCTCTTCAAATAACTTATCCAATAAACATTTTTTGCAAAATCTTTGATTCATAATATTCTATTCAATAACTAAGTGAAGTACACTACATCTAGGAATCTTAAAATTAATCCCCTTATCTGTAATTTCAAAATCTGTAAATTCTTCAGTCTTTACTACTTCTGGTGCCTCGAAAGTATTATGAGCACACATTTCATTAGTCAAAATAGTGGCTTTCACAGCTTTGATTTCCTTCTCTACAAAAATACCTTCAATATCATAATCTTCAGAAATTGACAAGTTATTTATAGTAACATTAATTCTTCCTTCTGCATCTACAGATACTGATTCATGTAAATTTGGCACTTGTTCTTCTTCAATTCCTATATTTTCTGTTTCTATATAACTTTGAACAAGAGTTGCATCTTGATGATTCTTGTACATATTAAATACATGATAAGTTGGAGTTAAAATCATCTTTTCTCCTTCTGTCAAAATAACGGATTGAAGTACATTTACTACTTGAGCAAGATTTGCCATCTTAACTCTATCACAGTTTTTATTGAATATATTTAAATTTATACCTGCAACTAAAGCATCTCTCATTGTATTTTGTTGGAATAAAAATCCTGGATTAGTTCCAGGCTCAACCTCAAACCAAGTTCCCCATTCATCAACTATTAACCCAACTCTTTTTTCAGGATCATACTTATCCATAATAGCACCATGTCTATGAATTAGTTCCTCCATTACTAATGTTTTCTTAAGAGTCATATACCATTGCTTTTCATTAAAATCAGTTGCAGAGTTTTTGGGTGTCCATGCACTCGTATAATAATGAAGAGATAATCCATCCATAAAGATACCTGCAACCTTCATAAGGTTTTCTGTCCAATTATAATCGTCTGCATTTGGTCCACAAGCAATTTTATATAATTTATTCTGGTCGTAATTTCTACAATATGTTTGGTATCTCCTAAATTCATTAGCATAATATTCTGGTGTCATATTACCTCCACAACCCCAGTTTTCATTACCAACGCCAAAATATTTTACTTTCCATGGTTCTGAATGTCCATTTTCTTTTCTTAATTCAGCCATAGGTGAAATACCATTAAAAGTTAAGTACTCAACCCATTCAGACATTTCTTGAACTGTTCCACTTCCTAAATTTCCATTGATATTTGGTTCACATTCAAGCTGTCTGCATAATTCCATAAATTCGTGGGTACCAAAACTATTATCTTCTACTACTCCACCCCAATGAGTATTTACCATCTTTTTACGCTTTTCTTTTGGTCCAATTCCATCTTTCCAATGATATTCATCAGCAAAACATCCACCCGGCCAACGAAGTACTGGTATTTTTATTTCCTTTAGCGCTTGTACCACATCATTCCTCATTCCATTAGTATTTGGAATTTTAGAATTTTCACCTACATATATTCCCTCATATATACACCTTCCTAAATGCTCTGAAAAATGCCCATAAATTTCTTTATTAATTTTTCCTTTTTTCTCATGTACATTTACAAATAACTTGCTCATAATATCCTCCATTCATTATTCAATTAAATACTTTAATATTTAATTCATCAATTAATATTAGCTTTAATATACTACATTATAGAATCTAATTTATTTACAACATGAACTTAGAACAATATTTCGTAACTTTCTAGTGAGAGTGGTAGTTCCTGCATCGGTCTTTTGCATCATAAATAGGAAGGTTACCTCTTCCTTTGGACAATTACAGAAATATCCACCAAGCCAACCATCCCATCCATACTCTCCAGCGCTTCCCAAGTCTGCTGCCCTACTGCAATCTTTCATTACACGCATTAAGTTCCCATAACTGTGTCCACATAAAGTAAGCCAATTATCAAAGCTTTTCTGCTGCACAGTATTTAAAGTTCCTGATGATAGATATTTGACTGTGTGAGGTCGTAAAATCTGAACACCATCCAAACTACCTTTATTCATAAGCATCGTAGCGAATCTTGCATAATCATCTATAGTTGAAACTAGACCAGCTCCTCCAGATTCAAATGCCGGCTCCCTATCCATCTGATGAACTATTCCCAAATTGTTCCCAGTATATAGTTCTAAATCTCCTTTATTGTTATCCGCATAAGTTTTTACAAAGCGATCTCTTTTTTCTTCTGGTACCCAAAATCCAGTATCACTCATACCTAGTGGTCCAAATAATTGTTCTTTTAAAAATTCTCCAAACCTTTTACCACTAACTATTTCAACAATAGCTCCCAGCACATCAGCTGATGTACCATACTCCCAAGAAGTTCCTGGCTGAAAAGCTAGAGCACATCTTCCTAATTTATTCATAGCTTCTATAGTACTCATTGGTGCCTCACCTAACAACCTACTATCTATCTCCTGAAATAAAGCTTCTGTATCCTTCCCAGCCTTGTGATTTCCGCCATATACCAAGCCTGATGTCATAGATAGTAAGTCCTTAATCGTTACTTCCCTTTCTACCGGAACCAAACTATCACCTATATCAACCATCTGCTCTTTAAATCCAGGTAGATATTTACTTACTGACTCATACAAATCAATTTCTCCACGTTCCAAAAGTATCATTATCGCAGTAGCTGTAATAGGTTTACTCATAGAATATAATCTAAAAATAGAATCTCTTTTGATTGGAACTCCCGCTTCCCTATCGGCTAAACCATCTTCATGATAGAAAATTTCTTTTCCATCTTTTATGATCATTAAATTTCCACCAGCTATGAAATTATTATCTATGTTATCTCTTAGTACTTTTTTTATCTGATTCATTTCAGTCTTATTCAACATTTCAATTTTCTCCTCTTTGAAGTTTTACTCTTCCAATAATGGTCTGAAATCCTATAACTTTAATACCTCTACTCCAAATGGTTTAAGATCAAATATCTTTCCTTGGATTTCCTGGTTTAAAATACTCTCACAATTAACCTTAGCCTCAAAAGTCTTATTCTCATTGCTATTATTAAATACAAATAAATATTCACCATTACTATTCTTACGAACTGATAATTCTAGACCAGTGGAAAGATTATCATAATATGCTATGTGATTTTCTTCTAAAATTGAAGTCATGAAATCATAATAGTAATCACTATTAAAGACAGTGCCTAAATAATATACCTTTCCAGCCTTATAGCTGTTAACTGTCACAGCTGCTTTACCTGCAAAAAAATCATCTCCATAGGTTGATATAATTTTTGCAGTAGTTGGTCTAATTACATCACACCATTCTCTACATTCATATATTTTCCCTTTATTGTCTTGAACAGTATGCTTACTTGAACCTATTGGATCATATTCCTCTATAGCAATACCTGCACAATCTTTAAATGGACCAGGCAATTCTTCCATAATACAAATATTATTTGAATCTTTAACACCTGTTCTATTAGTTAATATAAGTGTTCCACCAGACTCTACAAATGCATATAAGTTTCTTGTTACAGTTTCATTGCAAATAAACAAAGTTGGAGCAATAACTATCTTATATCCATCTAGATTCTCACTCCAGTTAATAATATCCGCACCAACACCCAAACTTAAAAGAGACTTATGGAATAATTGCAATTGCTCAAGATAATACATACCTTCAACCTGAGGTTGTGTTTTAAAAGCATATTCCTGCTCGGAAGAATACAATATAGCTACTTCATTGCTAATTACTGAATCCTTAAGCTCATTGCTAATTTTATTAACGTCCTTGCAAAGCTCTTCAAATTCATAAAATCTTCTTCCAGGAACATTGCTATGATCTATAAGTCCATGCCAAAACATCTCTGCTCCAATAGTAGCATTTCTCCACCTGAAATGAACTATTGCATCTGCACCTCTTGCAATGGCTTGGAATGAATAACCCTTGATCATACCTGGTTTAGGCGTTCTCATCATTGGCATCCAACATCCTGGTGTACCACTAAGCTGCTCCATTATCCAAAAATTCTGGCGTTTTATACCTCTCATTAAGTCACAATGGAAGGCATGAGTATGCAATTCTTCTTTATCCTCTACAACCTTCGTAGTTGGATAATTATCATAAGATACAAAATCAAGTTCCCTAAAAGTATCATGGAAATCAGGTAAATTATATGTGAACCATGTATTAGTAGTTATAAAGTGACCAGGGCAATTATTCCTTATGATATCTGCTTGAAATCTAATATATTCAACCATTGAATCTGAAGCATAACGATTAAAATCTTGTAAATAAGACGGGTTAAGATGTAATGAACCTCCTAATGGACCAGATACTTGATTCCAAGTAGTATATTCACCACTCCATACCACATTGCCGTGACATTTATTCATATTTTCTAAAGTTCCGTATTTATTTTTAAGCCACTGTCTGAATTTCTCTGTACAAAATTCGCAACAGCAATTATTTGCTTCAAGCTCATTATCAATTTGCCAACCAATTACACTCTCATTATTGGCATAATGTTTTGTCATCTCATCTATAATTTTACCAGCAAATTTCCTTAATGATGGGCTATTATAACATCTATGCCCTCTAACTCCAATAGAAGACCTATCACCATCTTTATTAATTTGTATAGCATCTGGATATTTTTCGTATAACCAAAGTGGCGGTGTATTGGTAGGGGTGCACAAAACCACCTTAATATCATATTTAGCAAATAATTCAACAGCTTCATCTAACCATTGGAAATCATAATTCCCCTCTGTTGGCTCTAGTCTACACCAAGCAAATTCAGCGAGTCTTACAATTTTTACGCCTGTTTTTTGCATTAAAGCTATATCTTCTTCCCAAAGTTCTCTATCCCAATGCTCTGGATAGTAATCAACACCTATGATCATTGTTTAGCCTCCATTATATCAATATTTATTATTCATCTATAAATACCACTTCAAAAATGCCTCAGCAACTGCAGTTCCAGCTAAACCATTGGGATGTGGATCATCTACTCCGCTTTTAAATTCCGGTCTAATCATGTTGTCATTTGGTGCTGGCAGTGACAGTACATCTGCAATGTCAAAAACCCTATCCACTCCCTTTGGCGGATTCTTTTTGATTGTATTATTAATAGTTCTCCATACTTTTTCTTGTTCACCAATAAAATCAAAAGTTGGCACTGTGAACATTATTATTTTGCATGAAGGATTATTTTCCTTTAGTTTTTTTACTATTGTGGTTAAGTCCGTTAGAAGTTCCTCATAACTTCTATTAGTAGTACCAATATCATTTACTCCAAGACATATAATAACTTCTTCACTTTGCTTTGCCTTAAATAACCATCCACCATCACTTGCAGCATCGTAGGCTCTGGCCCATCCACTACCTATATTCCAAACCCCGATCTGACTACCTAGACCATCTGCAATTTTAGAAACCCAATATTCATATTTGTCCATCTCAGTTCTAACTCCCTGGGTGATTGAATCGCCTATAAAGCACAGCTTTTTTAATACAGACCTTTCATATGCAATTAGGTCTGGCAGAACCGTACAGCTCTCTGATAATTTAAAATTAGTGTTTTGTTCTTCTTCTGAACAATTTCCTGAAGCAATATAAGACGACATTAAAAGCGTTTCTGTATTATAAGGGAGCATCTTTCCTGTTGATGTTGTGCTAATTGTCCAAGTAAATGCAATATAATGCTCCTCAGGAATATTTAATAAGACTGAATCACTCCAGAATTTCTCACCTGGTCGAACCTCCTTAGAAGAACTTCCATTGAATGTAATCTGAACAGATGTTCCAGGTTCTATACTTCCATCTAATTCTCTACCTCCATCAGCTATAGATGCAGCCTCTATAACCCAATTTCCACCAATATCATTAGCAGCAGAGTTGGACCCATCATCCCAAGTAGAATCAACCGCATTACAGTGCCAAAAGCTCCATTTAAAGTTTCCGTATTCCCTTGGTTTTACATATGTCCTATAAGTACTTGTAAAAGGCTTATCGAGTCTCATTATATAATTTGAAGCAGTAGAAGCAATCGTAGCAGAAGTACTATTTTCCCACATACTATTAAAAGCTTCTGTGTCAGAAATTTGAGCGTTACTAAGTGCTTTTTTCTCATTCTCTAGCAAATTCATTTTCATTAATTAACAACCCTTCTTTATTTATCATTCCGTATACCTATATTCTCTATTCTATTACTTTGTATTTAAAGTATTCAAAATCTGCAGGAGTACTATTTCTACTGCCATTGCCAGTAGCATAAAGTCCAAAATATACGCCGATAAAACCACCAGCTACTTCAGAAGATAAGTATTTTGTTTCACCATCTGCTATCTCTTTAACAGAATTCTCGCCAATAGCATATTTGAAATGATATTCTCCCTTATCTGCGCTGATTTCCAGCTTGACAGAACCATCCCCTATTACTTCCTCAGCGACAATACCTGATAGCTTGCCGATAGTTCTTCGTACGATTATCTTTCTGTTTTGGCTATCTCCTATAACTGCTATTTCATAATGGTGCTTCTCGTCCATTATAACAGTAAGACCTGCTTCTTCATTTATCTTCCCAGGCTTAAAATCCAGTAAAGTTTCCACTCTGCAGTTTAAATGCTGCTGACGCTTTCCAATAAAGGAAGGAGAGTCTACATCATTCAAGGTTATTTCTGAACCATAGATCCTCAAATAGCCTTTCCTCTCTGTCAACGAATACATATTTTCATAAGGATTTCTAAGAAAGTTCCATTGATAATCTAATGTGCTTCCATCAAAATTATCTTCAAAAGCATCAGTTAAGGTCTGTTTTGTGCTTATTTTATCACTTTCCATTGTTAACCCAACAGTACCATTACCATTTACAACCGGCCACCCTTCTTCATTCCATTCAACAGGTGCTAAAAAGGTTTCTCTCCCTAAATGATGATATCCATAGACACTTCTAAATCCGAGAAATACCATCCACCAGTTTCCGTTGATATCTTCAACAATGTCTGCGTGTCCAGTTCCTTGTATTTCAGAAAATGAGTTATTTCTATGAGTAAGTATAGGATTATTTGAATATGATTCAAAAGGTCCCCATGGATTCTTACTGCGTGCAATAGTTACCATATGACCAAATTCAGTTCCACCTTCTGCAATCATTAAATAGTAGTAATCGTTTATTTTGTACAAGTGAGGTGCCTCAGGATGCTTTCCACCAGTGCCAGCCCATATGTATTTTACTTCTGTCAATCTCTTTCCAGTCTTTATATCAATTTCAGATAAACAAATTCCTGGAGCTGAAGTTCCAGATTCTGTTGTGCTGGTAAAATAAACTCTACCATCCTCATCAAATAATAATGAAGGATCTATCCCTCCCTGGTTAACCCAAACAGGTTCAGACCATTTTCCAGCTGGATTATCAGTATATACGTAAAAATTTCCACCACTTGATACATTTGTTGTAACCATATAAAATAGTCCTTCATGGTATCTTATAGTTGGAGCGAATATCCCCCCTGATCTCCATGTTTTACCCAGCGGAAGTTGTGAAGCTGTGTTAAGACAATGTCCAATTTGTTTCCAATTCACCAAGTCAGTGCTATGGAATATTGGTACTCCTGGAAAGTAACTAAATGAACTTGTTACCAGATAGTAATCCTCTCCTACTCTGCAAATACTAGGATCAGGATAAAATCCAGATATAATAGGGTTTTGATATTTCATACTTATTCCTCCTCGTTTACAACATTTATGTTATAATGTTGTATAATAGCACATTTAATTATTAAATTCTATGATTATCACACCATTTTATAGCATAAAACAGACAAACTTAAAGGAGGATATATATGACCGAAATGAAACTTAGTTACTTCACAAATGATGAAAGCTTTCCGCTTTTCATTCAGTATGGTAATCATAATGAAGACCTTTTGATTCATACACATAAGGATTTTTCCGAGCTAGTTATTGTAATGAATGGTAGTGCAAAGCATATTGTTAATGATGAGAATTTTCATATTAAAAAAGGAGATGTTTTTGTTATCAGTAATAATACCGCTCACGGATATGAAGATACTGAGAATTTTCGCATTTGTAACATAATGTATCGCTCTGAAAATATACTTTCAGCCGATTATGACATTAAGAAGAATGCAGGATTTCATGCACTATTTGTATTGGAGCCGTATTTTGCTAAAGAACATAACTTTAAAAGCAGGCTAATGCTCAAACCAAAAGATTTTGAGAAAATTCATATTCTAACGGATATTATGCTTTCTGAGTACCAATCTAAAGCTGAAGGATGGCAGACATTGCTAAAAGGAAGCTTTATGACTTTAGCTGTAATGCTTTCTAGATTATACAGCTTTGGAAACAGCTCTGATAAAATAGATATAATCAACATTGCCATGTCTATTTCATATATCGAAAGTCATTATACTGAAGATATCTCCATAGATGTACTTGCTAAAATTTCGCATTACTCTCCAAGACATTTTACAAGAATTTTTATTGCGACTTACCATACCACACCATTAAACTACATTATTTCACTCAGAATAAACCATGCCTGTAGTTTACTTAAAGAGAGTCGACTTCTTATATCCGATATAGCACTTCAATGCGGATTTAGTGACAGTAATTATTTCTGTCGTATTTTTAAAAAGAGAACAGGGCTTGCGCCAAAACAATTTCGAGCTTCCGAATAATTAAAGAAGTAAATATTCATCATATGCTAAAATATGTACCCAATCTTTGTAGTTTAATTTATATTTGGCGGATGAAAAAATAAAGCTAGAGAGTTTTTATTGCTCCCTAGCCTATCTTATATATTATTTTGTCGCCTTTAAATGTGGTATGTCATTTCAATTCTTCGATGTTACTGACTCCATAGCATTTAAATTTTTTTACGCATCATCAATTCTATTTACTATATCATTCTACCATCTGAACCTAATGTATAAGAATCTATTGTAGTGTTTGCTAACATAACTCCTGAATCATCTAAGTAATACCAGTCTCCATCTTTTTGGATCCATCCTTTTAACATTATCCCATTAGATGAAAGATAGTACCAGTTACCACCATCATTTAACCAACCAGTAGCTTTAGAACCATCTTGGCTGATATATGTCCAGTTAGTTCCCTCTTTTACCCAACCTAAAGCCGTAGTAGCAGTATCATTAGCAGTAGTAGTAACATTAGTAGTAGTAGTAGCAGTATCATTAGTATTATTATTAGTTACCCCAGCAATCGCGTCCATCTCTTTCAATAGTTCTGGATCTTTAAATTTGCAGGTAGTTCGGTCGTAATAACCACCAGTATCCCATAACATAGGACATATGCCTAAATCGTATGCAGCTTTGCATACGGAGGTTGTCCACAAACGTGCCATCTCAGCTGTTCTATCTGCACACATGGCATATTCTCCAATTATTACAGGAATGCCCTTATCAATAAAAGTTGTTTTCAACTTATTCATATCATCAGAAAGCTGTTTACGGTCTTTATCCGAACCCCAGGTAGTTTGCATCTTACCCCAGTCAGCATCTTTCGTCATCATTACAAAAGTATATGGCGTGTAATAGTGTACTGAAACAGCACAACGGTTTTGCGGATCATTTGGCATTTTGTATAAAGGGTCGCAAGTCTTATCAATATCCGTTGCATAGCCTGCAATAAGCAGATGACGTTTTGCATTGTTTCCACCTGAGTTTCTGATTAAATCCACAAACGCCTGATTGACACTATTTAGTATTTGGTATGCTTTCGGTTTTCCACTTGTATCACTTTTATAAGTATCCCAGATATCAGGATAATTCCCCTCCTCATTTTGTGATTCAAAAATAAGATGATCACCATACTTGGCAAAGCGTGTGCTTATCTGAGTCCATATTGACTTATATCTCTTCATAGTGCCATCATAATCCGTAGAAAATTTTTGAGTCCATCCTCCATCCCAGTGAATGTTTATAACTACATACATATTATCATCAAGTGCATAGTTCATAACCTCTTCCACACGATCAAACAGTTGAGGGCTGATTGTATAGTCAGCCGCCATAAGATTTGACCACGCCACAGGAATACGCAATGAATTGAAACCAGAGTTATGAAGACCGTCTATCATAGCCTTTGTGGTAACAGGAGCCCCCCATTCGGTTTCATAATCCTTAACTAATTTACTTTTATTGTAGTCACCACCGTACGCGTCAAGTGTGTTTCCCAAATTAGATCCAAGACCCATATCTTTAACTATTTGAGCCGTTGTCATATCATCACGCATAGTGTACTTATCAACACTGGTACTATTTGTATTAGCATCTGCTGCAGCTACTTGGATATTTAATGATGTAACCATACAAATTGTCATAATACTTGCAGTGATAAATGACATAATTTTATTCATTTTCATTTTTTATCCTCCTTGCATCAATTGAAATCTTTGCAAATTTTTTCTTAGTATCTAGCATAATTCGAAAATTATATTTCTATGTATTGATGGAAATATATAAGTTGCATTAAAGATATTACAAATCATAATGTAATGTTATTATTGCAACTTATATACATTTAATTCATTCCATTTTATTAACTTTGAACTATAGCTAATGTTTTATTAAGTTGACGCTATTTATTACTTAACCCTAATCATGTATTATTTTGTTACTGAATCCAAACTCCATTAGAATCTAATGAATAGCCATCAATAATTGTATTTGATTGCATAACACCTGATTCATCTAAATAATACCAATTTCCATTTACATTTAGCCAGCCAGTTTGCATAACTCCCTTATCATTCATGTAATACCATGCTGATCCAACCATAGTCCATCCCTTTACTTCGTTTCCTGCTCCATCATATAAATGCCATGTTCCATCATTTAGTTTTTGCCATCCAGTTTTAGTTGCTGTTGCAGTAGTAGTTGTTGCTGCTGGTGCTGGTGTTGCTGCTGCTACTGTAGTTCCAGTTGCATCTGCAACTGAAACATCAGCATAGCCACTTGTCCAATCAAGCCCTTTAGTGAATCCTGCTGGTGCTGATGATAGTTTGCCAGATGCAATAAATGTTGCCGTTACTGCTTTTCCATCTGATGTCGCTGATTCAAGTGTATATCCTGAGAATGAAGCGGCTTTAATATCGGCAGCTAAAGATGCCATTAAATCACTTCCCCACTTTGGACTAAACTTTACTCCTGCTATTGAAATATCTCCCCACAAATTAGTAACTTTTACCGTTATTCTTGTTTGTGCACTTGTATCTGCTTGAACATTTGATGTTGTAGCTAAACAAATCGCCATAACACCTGCAGTAAAAAATGCCGAACTTCTACTTATTTTCATTTCCCCATCCTCCTAATTATCGATTATAAAAATAACTGAATTTATTTTTCTGCAATTTTTTCTTACTCATTTGTTAAGCTAATAATATTAATTTATCACCTACAATCATACATTGCTTAAATACTGAATCCAAACCCCGTTAGAATCTAATGAATAACCATCAACAATTGTATTTGCTTGCATAGTACCTGATTGATCTAAGTAATACCAGTTTCCATCCACCTTTATCCAACCAGTTTTCATCACCCCCTTATCATCCATGTAATTCCATGTACCATTATCCGTTTTTTGCCACCCAGTTTTAGTTACTGCTCCAGCATCAGTATTAGTATTAGTTGCTGCAGCTCCTATTGTAGTTCCAGTTGCATCTGCAACTGAAACATCAGCATAACCACTTGACCAATCAAGTCCTTTAGTGAATCCTGCTGGTGCTGCTGATAGTTTGCCAGGTGCAATAAATGTTACCGTTACTGCTTTTCCATCTGATGTTGCTGATTCAAGTGTATAGCCTGAGAATGAAGCTGCTTTAATATCTGCAGCTAGAGATGCCATTAAGTCACCACCCCACTTTGGACTAAACTTTACTCCTGCTATTGTAATATCTCCCCACAAATTAGTAACTTTCACTGTTATTCTTGTTTTTGAATTTGCATCTGAACTTGCATCTGAACTTGTAGCTGCAGTTTCTCCATCTTTAACTGTTATATATTTATTTGAATTACTAGACCATCCTATTAAGTTAGTATCATCATATACATCAAGGTTATCTATTGATTTATCACAACTATACATATCCTGGAAGCTATTTGCTTGCGCTGATTTCTTTATTACTCCATCATCAATAGCCCATACATTCCCATTACTATCCATAGTCCAAGGACACAATTCTATACTGGCAGACGTCGGGTTAGTTACTAATGGTACTGTTACTTTATGCTTATTAGCATCATCATATGAACCTATTCTGTCGCTTTTACTTAATGTTAATTTTGCAACCTCAACTATATCGTTTTTATTACTATCCTGACTCTTATACGCAACATAAATAGCTCCATCAATAATTTTTATTTTTCTTGAAGAATCATCTGGCACAACTGCAGAGTAAGCATCCCCATACGACCAGTTATTGTCAATATATCCATCATAATTATCTAGTTCATATGATTCTACTGTATTTGGTAGATATGCACCATCTTCTCTTTTTCCTCTAGCCTTAGAAATTTTTTGAACATAATACACTGTTGCTGTAGCAGTATCTGTATAATTAGTACCATTAACTGTTTGATATCCAGTCACAGGAACGCTAATTACACTATATATATAATCTTTATCTTGTCCTAACGTTCTTACTAATGTTGGTAGCCCTAGTTTAACTGTTTTTCCATCTGCTGATGTTTCTTCGTTAAAATTATCTATCTTAACCACATGTGTTCCATCATATACACTAATATTAGCTATTTTTGAGCAATCAATATAGTTTCCGTTATCATCTGTATATCCATAATACACCACACTATCACTCGTTGTAGTAACCGCTGCATAAACATCTCCATTTAAGTTCTGAATAATAGTTTCTGTTGCATTATTTGTATTTTCAGCGTTTACAACTCCTGATGTAGTTACACTTGCTGCTGCACCTGTAGTTGTATCTGTAGTTGTACTTATGCTTGTTGTTATTGGTTCAATAGAAACATTAGCATAACCATTTGACCAGTCAAGCCCTTTAGTGAATCCTGCTGGTACTGATGATAGTTCGTCAGTAGTAGTAAAGATTGCCGTTACTGTTGCTCCATCAGATGTTACTGATTCAAGCGTATAGCCTGTGAATGATGCAGCTTTAATATCTGCAGCTAGAGATGTCATTAAATTACTACTTCCCCACCTTGCACTAAAATTTATTCCTGCTATTGAAATATTTCCCCACAAACTAGTAACATTTACTGTTATTCTTGTTTTTGGGCTAACTAAACCATTTACCGCATCATTTAAATTCGTCTTTGATGTATCTACTTGATTTTGTGTTGCAGCGTTATTATTAATTACTGTTTCTGCATTATTTAACGCTGTTGTAAATGTACTCCAGCTTGCATTTGTATAGCTTCCTTGAGTATCATTTTTATGACTATCATATAATGCTTTCAACGCACTTTTATCGACACTTACTGCTGCTCCTGTAGTTGTACTTGAATTAACTAATCCACTTACTGCATTATTTAAATCCGTCTTTGCTGTATCTACTTCATCTTGTGTAGCAGCGTTATCATTAATTACTGTTTCTGCATTATTTAACGCTGTTGTAAATGTACTCCAGCTTGCATTTGTATAACTTCCTTGAGTATCATTTTTATGAGAATCATATAATGTTTGTAATCCACTTTTATCAACACTTGCTGCAACTGTATTTATTTTTTCAAGTGAAACATCAGCATGGCCATTTGACCAGTCAAGCCCTGTAGTGAATCCGGCTGGTACTGATGATAGTTCGTCAGTAGTAGTAAAGATTGCCGTTACTGTTTTTTCATCAGATGTTACTGATTCAAGTGTATAGCCTGAAAATGTAGCAGCTTGAATATCTGAAGCTAGAGATGTCATTAAATTGCTACTTCCCCACTTTGCACTAAAATTCACTCCTGCTATTGAAATAGTTCCCCATATACTATCAATTTTTACTGTTATTCTTGTTTGTGCTTGTTTTGTTCCTGCTGCTTCAGCAGTGTTAAATGCTGTAGTTGCTGCTGCAAGTGCTTCTACTGCATTATCTCCTTCTGTTTTAGTACACTCTGTTTTATCAGCTATTGCTTGAGCTGCTGCAATTGCATCTGTGTAAGTCTTCTTAACTGCTGCAGTTACCCATTTGCTAGCTACTAATACATCAGAACCATCTGTGCTTACTTCTACTGAGTTACTGTTTGTAGTTGCTGCTGTTATCGCATCTATTAATGCGCTTTTCTTTGGAGTAACAGTAAATCCCCAAGTTGGTTTTGTCCATTTTTTTCCACTACCCGTGGTAATAAAATCATCTGGCAAACTCGTAGGGATTGTCACACCTACCTTAGGTAATAATGTAAATTTTATATGATAGCTTCCATCTGTATTTGCTAACCGAGCTACTTGTCCTACTTCATAATTATCAAAGTTAGCACTTAATAATTTATCCTTAATTTTACTAACGTTTATCCAAGTATTTGGAACACCTTGATCAAATTCTTTACCATCTATTTTAAAATTACTCCAAAGAGACGTTATATCAATTTCAATTCTTGATTCATAATCGAATTCATTACTCCAAGTATCTTCTACGTATACACTAGCGTCTGTGGTACCTGTGTTATCTGTTGTAATATTGGCATGTGCTGGATCACCTGTTGCTGTATACTCGTACCAGTCATCTCCAAATTGGCCATCCGATACTCTATTAAAACTTTTAATTTCTGTATTACTACCATATCTCGCAGTACCTTCTAATTTAGTTCCTAATTTACTTTTTGCAGCAGATTCTAAATCATCTTTATTAGCATCATCACTCACTGTTCCATCTGATAAATTAACTTCATATTCATTACTACCATGTGAAACTGAAGCGTAACTACTTCCAAACTTTGGACTTGAATCAATATCTTCTACATTATCTAATAATTTATCATTTGTTCCATCATTGTAATATACTCCAGTAGCATTATCATCCTTAGATCCTTCATAAAGATATTTTCCATCTTTAAATGCAACTGCATTTGTAATTGATCCATCTTTTGCGTCTAATCTATCTGTTGCCATCGCCGGTGACACTGATGAAATAACAGATGTAGCTGCTATCAATAATGCTGTAACTTTATTTGCTCTTTTAATCATAAATATTTCTCCCCCTCTAGTTCACTTTTTTACACTTTGTTATATTGTTTTTATTAACATCTTTAATGTACTTCTTTACATAATCATTTATTATATGGAACTAAATTTTTTTAATATTGTATATAAATACTCTTCCAATTAATGGTACATAATTTTTATTGAGTATACATTAAATGCATGTACTTTATTAACTTGCTTTGATATATCTAATACTCTGAAAATTAATTAATTGCTTTTAATTCAAAATGTTTTAATATTTCAATCAGTGATTCTGCCTGTGCCGCTAATTCCTCACTAGCTGCTGCACTCTGCTCAGCTGTAGTTGAATTTGATTTAACCACATCTGATATCTGCACTATTCCTTCACTCATCTGTTCAATATACCTTGCTTGTTCTTCTGATGCTGCTGCAATTTCACTTATTACCTCAGTAGATTTTTTTACTTCACTAACTACTTGAAGCAGATTATTTGCAGTATTATCTGCTAAACTTCTTCCATTTTCTACTGCCATTATTGAATCTTTAATAAGTCTATTAGTCTTCTGAGCGGCTTCTGCACTTTGAGCTGATAACTTTCTTACTTCTTCTGCAACAACTGCAAATCCCTTACCTGCTTCACCTGCTCTAGCAGCCTCAATTGCTGCATTTAAGGCTAAAAGGTTAGTCTGTTCTGCTATTTCATCAATATCATTAATAATTTTGCTAATATCATCTGAACATCGATATATATTATCCATTGCTTTTAACATATCTCTCATTTGTGAATTGCTATTCTCAACAGTCTTAACAAAATTATTAGAAATATGATTAGCCATATTTGCATTTTTTGCATTTGCATGCACTTGTTCATTAACTTCTTGAATAAATGCTGAAAGCTGATCTACTGAATTGGTCTGACTAAAAGCACCTTCTGATAATGTTTGTGAAGTTGCTGATACTTGTTCTGCTCCTCCATTAACTTGTTCTGAAGCTTCCCTGATTTCCTGAAAAATCGAATTAAGCGATATTATGATGTTATCAACGGAATCTTTCATCTCAATAAAATTTCCTTCATATTTATAGGTTGTTGAAATATCTAAATTTCCTTTTTCAATACTTCCCAAAACCCTAGATAGATCTTTAATATAACCCTTAAGAGAAATTATCATTTCAGAAAATGAAATTGATAATTCTCCAAATTCATCTTGAGATTTTGTTTCAACTGAAACTTCTAAATTTCCTTTTGCTATTTCCTTTGAAAGATCAACAATATCTTTTATAGGTTTAGAAATTCTATCTGAAAGATACTTAGCCATGCTAACTGTAAGTCCAATAGCAATTCCTAGAGCTACAATTATTATTATAATTGAAATAACTTTTAGACTATCTAATTTTTTACCTAAATCATTTCCCATTTCTATTTTTGTTTCCATCATAGCACTTATATTTCTCATAGTTTCATCTGCACAAACATTTCCTTTTGCCCTAAATATATATAAAGCATCTTCCTTTTTGTCCTGATCCGCTAACTTAACCACTTGATCTACTATTGCTTTATATTTATCCACACTTTCTTTAACTTTATTAAAATTATCAATTTCATTTTTTGAAATACAATTCTTTTCTATAATTGGCAAATTTTCATCTATCCCCTTAAAACTCACCTCAAGTTTCTTTTCTGCCACTTTTAATTCATTTGAATCTTCTAATGTTAAAATATCTCTCACTATCGCATTTATATTCTCGATTTCCATTCCAAACTTTCCGATATCTCCCTGTGAAAAGCCATAATTTATTAATGTATTCTTATAATCACTATTAGTTTTTTGCAAAAGTGCTAATCCTAGAAAACTAGCAAAATTAGAAATCGCTAAGATAATTACAAATGAAGTAAATAACTTTTTCTTTATACGCATTTTATTGAATATTTCAAAAAATTTCAGCCTATTATTTAAATTATTAAATGTTAACTTGAATACTTTGTAAGATTTTAGCCTATTATTTAGATTGTTAAATGTTACCTTATTCATCTTAAGTCCCCCCTTACATTTTATATTCAGTGCTTTTGAATAATTGTACTTATACTAAATGTAAATTCCACAAAATATTTATAACAACAAAAATTTAAATATCTAAAATATTGTTTAATTTTAAATGCCTATTAACGTCCTGTTCTTTTATATTTCTCAGATAAATAAGAAATTTTGCAATTACAATCATTTATAATTCGATATTGTCATAAATATATTTCTTACAATATCATAGGATAATTTCCTACGTCTAAACTCATCTACAATTCCTTTATTGTTCATAGTTCTTGGTCTCATGGAAAACCACTCTTCACTAACTCTTATATCACAGAACTGCCAAATAAATGCTCCCACAATTTCTTGTTGAGAAAATACAGCTTCAAGTTGTTTTTTTAGAATTGATGCTTGCCTCTCTTCAGACCACTTTACAGATGTAGGCGTTCTGTATCCATAAATAGCCCCTGCACCTATTTCGCTTATTATAAAAGGTTTGCAATTGCCTTCTGTATCTTTCTGAACCCAGTCATAAATTTCTTTGATATATTCACTTTCTGAAGCGTCTTCATACCATCCTGGATAAGCATTAAATGATATTACATCTGGCAAACCCAGGCTAATATCATTTTTAATCTTACAGCTTGCAAATGTAGTTGGTCTAGATTTATCAAGTTGTTTAATCTGATCAAATTGTTTAGCATAGCACTTTTTACCGTACTCTGTTTCACTTGCACATTCATTTAAAATACCCCAAATTAAAATTGATGGATGGTTATAATGATTAACTATCATTTCTCTTATACAGTTTTCACTTTGTATATCAAAATTCTTGTTTTTCATACTTTCCTCAGTTAATCCACGTGCATGACTTTCTTCCCAAACAAGCAATCCTTTTTCATCACATAAATCAAGAAAAAGTTCATCATTGGGATAATGAGATGTTCTTACTGCATTTGCTCCCATATCAAGCATAAGATTTATGTCGTAATCTAATGCTTGATATGGTAATGAGCACCCAAATAAAGGATGATCTTCATGCCTGCAAAAACCTTTTATATTTAGTTTCTTACCATTAAAAAGTATATCTTTGCCTTGAATTAAAACTTCCCTAAATCCTATTCTTTCAATTAAATCATCTAGTGCTTGTTCTATTCCATCCATGTATAACTTTGTTTTCAGCATATATAATTTAGGAGATTCTAACTCATAGGCTTCTACATTTTCAAATTTAAACTTCTCAGATAGCTTTATAGTTTCTAAACCTTGTATATTTGTTATAGGAAATACATATTTATTATCATTTAATTCAATCATAATTTTTGCATCATGTGCTTTATGACTTAAATTCTCTATTTCTACAGTTACATTTCCAAACCAACCCCTGTCCTCATATGTTGGTGTAAAATGAACATATTTTATAAAAATATCTGGAAGAAATTCAACAATAACTGGTCTTGAAATTCCGCCATAACTTTGATAATCATTAGGAATATGGAGAGCTGAATCTTCATTAAATGAATTATCAACTTCAACTTCAATGCTATGAAGTCCACATCCAACATTCTTTATAATTGTTTCAAATTGTGTATATGCGTTATAATGTTCCACAGCTATTCTATTGTCAAATATCACTTTAGCGGTATGGCTTACACCTTTAAAAACAAGTCTTATATTTCCTTCTGCTTCAAGGGAATTTCTATACAGTGCTTTTCCTCTATAATTCGAAAATTTAGGATGACTTTCCCAACAACTTGGAACCGTTATTTTATATACTTCATCTTTATGATCTCCTGCACAAGTAGAAAATTCCCATAAACCATCTAATTCTAGTTGTTTTCTTATTTTATGTGCTTCAAATCCTCTTATCATACTATTGCTGCACCTTTCATAGTTGGATATACATCTTCTTACAGCTTTATAAATTCTTATGCAATTTTATAACTAAATTATACTCACCTTCACTGTAACCGTATACCTAAAAAATTTAATATACTTTACCTCAATTATTAGTGTTTTTTAAGAATCCTTTCTATTCATTATTGAAATTTATAACTTGACGTTAAATTAATTTCGCCTTTTAATCTCATATCTTCAGAAGAACTACCCACAAGAATTTCAAAAGTTCCTTCCTCAACTGTCCATTTTTTATCTGCTACGCTATAGAATGCTAAGGCTTTTCTATCCAACATAATTTCAACTTCCTTAGTTTCACCAGCTTTTAGATAAACCTTATTGAAGCCTTTTAATTCTATATTAGGTCTTTCCACAGATGCTTCTATATCTCTTACGTAAATTTGAGGAACTTCTGCTCCATCTCTGTTTCCTGTGTTGGTTAATTTAAATCTTACGGATATGTTTGCATTTTCTGCGCCTTCATTAACTGATAATTTTAAATCTTCATACTTAAATTTCGTATATGAAAGTCCATGACCAAAACAGAATAGTGGTTCAACATTATAAGTAGTGAAATATCTATATCCAACAAAAATACCTTCGGTATATTTCACTGTTTTGCCACCTGGGAATTCTCCTATCTTATGTGCAGGGGAATCATCTAATGATTTCGGGAACGTCACTGGCAATTTACCAGAAGGATTAATATCTCCAAATAGTACTTCTGCTAATGCATTTCCACCTTCCATTCCGTTATACCAAGTTTGAACTACGGTAGCTGCATTATCTATCCATTCAGTCATTTTTATTGGTGCTCCGCTGAGCATTACTACAACTGCATTTTTATTAACTTCCAAGACTCTTTTAATAAGTTCATCTTGATCATATGGAAGGTCAATATCTGTTTTATCATATCCTTCACTATCAACATAATGCTTTATTTCTTTGTCCTTTGATACCGTAAGTGCATTGTTTTCCAATTCTAAATCTTCAGCAGTATGCTTTAATCCACCTATTATAATCACTGCATCAGATGTCTTTGCTAACTCAACAGCCTCTTCTATTAATTTTTCTTTCTTTGATTTATCAGCACTATATCCTTTAGCATATTTAACTTCTGTTTGTCCACCTAATCTTGTTTTAATTCCTAACAACGGCGTAACTTCATATAGAGCTTTTATTTCAGCACTTCCACCACCATTAGAGTGTGTTATATTTGCATTTTCTCCGATTACCGCCAAAGTCTTTATTTTATTATCCTTTAATGGTAATATGTTATTTTCATTCTTAAGAAGAACTATTGATTCTCTAGCAATATCTAATGTTTTTTGTCTATGTGCTGGTGAATTATAAATTCCCCTTTTTCTATCATCAGAAAATACATTTATCTTATACATTAATCTTAAAATTCTTCTGATTTTTTCATTAATAATTTCTTCTGTTACTCTTCCTTCTTTTACAACCTTCTCCAATGGCTTTGCAAAAAAATATTCATCGAAATTATTCGTTACATTCATTTCTATATCCATACCAGCTATAGCTGCCTCTACAGTATCATGTACTGCCCCCCAGTCTGATACGACAACTCCATCAAAGTCCCATTCATCTTCTAATATATCTCTTATTAAATATTCACTATGTGAACAATAGTACCCAAAGAGCTTATTATATGCAGTCATCATAGAATAAGCATTACCTTCCTTTACTGCTGCTTCAAATGCGGGCAAGTATATTTCCCTTAGGGTTCTTTCATCTACCTCTACTTCAACATTCAATCTTTCTGTTTCTTGGTTATTTACTGCAAAATGCTTTACACATGCTGCAACATCATTATTTTCTTGAACTCCTCTTATGAAAGGCACTGTTAACTTACTTGTTAAATATGGATCTTCAGACATATACTCAAAATTTCTACCACATAAAGGGCTTCGTACAATGTTAATTCCAGGCCCAAGTATAATATCTTTTCCTCTTCCTCTTGCTTCATTTCCTAAAACTCTACCTGCTTCATGAGCTAAGTTAGTATTCCAAGTTGAAGCTAATGCTGTATTACATGGAAGATATGTAACATAATCATCTGAATTTCCTACTGGAACCCAGCTATCATCCGGAAACTCAGCCCTTACTCCCATTGGTCCATCAGACATTTTTATTGGAGGTATATTAAGTCTTTTAACTCCTTCTGTTCTAAACAGCCCATTTCCATGGCACATAGCAACTTTTTCTTCAAGGGTTAATTCCGAAATTATTTCTTCTATTCTTTCGTCATTTATTGATATATTTTTATTCATCACTTATTCTCTCCTTATATAATCTAGTTATAAAAGTTAACAAATTATATTTTTTTGTTTTTTTGCAATTAGATTATTATATTTATATTGGATAGGAATACATATCCCTATCCAATATATTCATCTATTTTTATTTTTGCAAATTACATACAACACTGCTGTTTCCTGATTGAACTATTATTTTTGTATCATTTCCTTCTATCTTAAATTCTGCTCCACATACCTCAGTTACATTTACTACATTCTTTAGAACAATAGTCCAAGGTTTATCAGTTCCTGTTGATTCTATATTAACTGTATTTTCATGCTTCACTACTTCAACTTGAAGACTTTCATTTCTGCTCATATCTAAAACTTTTGTTGTAGCTTTAACATTTTCTTTTAATTCATAAGCCAGTATTGTAACATCTTCTCTGTAATCATAATCTGGTACATTATTCTCACATCCTAGTGCTATAAGGCTATTTTCCTTTACCATCATAGGTATACTTAAATAATCATGATCCTCTTTAATCCATCTTCCACCATCATATTTCTTACCTGTTATAAAGCTAGTCCATTTTCCTTCTGGCAGATAATAATTAGCTTGTCCACCTTCATTAAATATAGGGGCTACCAAAATTGAGTCGCCTAACATATATTGTTTATCCAAATAAGTACATGCTGGATCATCTTGGAATTCTAATATCATAGATCTCATTACTGGAATCCCTTTTATATTAGCCGTGTTAGCTGTATTATATAAATATGGCATTAAACTGCATTTTAATCTACTAAAGAACTTTACTACCTCTGAAGCATCTTCATCATACGCCCATGGAACTCTATATGATGTACTACCATGTAATCTGCTATGTGAAGATAACAAACCAAATGCAACCCATCTCTTGTATACATCAGCTGTAGATGTACTTTCAAATCCACCTATATCATGACTCCAGAAACCAAACCCAGACATACATAATGACAATCCACCTCTTAAGCTTTCGGCCATTGATTCATAATCTGATTCACAATCTCCACCCCAATGTACAGGGAATTGTTGTCCACCAGCTGTAGCTGATCTTGCAAATACTATTGCATCATCTTCGCCTTTAACTTCTTTTATTGTTTCAAACACAACTTTATTGTACATTTGAGTATAATAATTATGCATCTTATATGGATCTGAACCATCGAAATAAACTACATCTGTTGGTATACGCTCACCGAAATCAGTTTTGAAACAGTCAACTCCCATTGCCATTAATTCTTTTAATTTATCTGAATACCATTTACATGCATCTGGATTTGTAAAATCTACTATGGCCATTCCTGGCTGCCACATATCCCATTGCCATACATCTCCATTAGCTTTCTTTATAAAATATCCATTTTCTTTTCCTTCTTCAAATAATTTAGATTCTTGAGCTATATATGGATTAATCCAAACACAAATATTTAAGTCTTTTTCTTTTAATCTTTTTAACATTCCTTTTGGATCTGGGAATACTCTGCTATCCCATTCAAAATCACACCAGTTAAATTCCTTCATCCAGAAACAATCAAAATGGAATACTCTTAATGGAATATCTCTTTTTCTCATTCCATCTACAAATTCATTTACTGTTGCTTCATCATAATTTGTAGTAAATGATGTAGATAACCACAATCCAAATGACCATGCTGGCGGCATTGCTGGTTTTCCTGTCAGATTTGTATAATTTTCAATTACTTCTTTCATTGAATTTCCACCTATGATAAAGTAATCTAAACATTCTCCTGGCACACTAAATTGAACTTTAGTAACTTTTTCTGATCCTACTTCAAAAGAAACTTTTTCTGGATGATTTACAAATACGCCATAACCTTTATTAGTAAGATAGAATGGAATATTTTTATAAGACTGTTCTGTACTTGTTCCACCATCTTCATTCCACACATCTACTGTCTGTCCATTCTTTACAAATGGTGTAAATCTTTCACCTAAACCATATACCAATTCACCTACAGATAATTGTAACTGCTCTCTCATATAGATCCCTTGGTCGGATGATTCTAAGAAAGTTGTTTCTGGTTCAGTTTTTACATAAGCCAAGCCTCTATATTTACTTGAAGTCAGCTTTTTATTTCCTCTATAAAAACTCATTTCTACTGTGTTTTTATCATATTCCATTTTAAGATTTCCCGATGTGAATGAAACCTTATTTTCATTTTCTTCTATTAAAACTTTGGTATTTTCATTTTCATAAATTTCAAAACTCGGACTTTTTCCTTGCTGCCCCATATAATGATAAGCTCTTACTCTTATAACATTTTCCATTGGAGATGAAATCTTATATGTTATAACAGGCCCTCCAAGAGTACATCCCCTATTATATATTTTGCTACAAGGTGTATATATTGATAAAATATTTTCTTCACTTTTAGTGTTATAAATCTCTTGCGGACTAAATGTTTGAACTCCAGGCTTATTTAACCAACATCCATTGCTAAATTTCATATTAACACTCCTTATTTATGTAAATTATTTTAATTCATATTACATTTATAGATTTATAAATTTTCATATGACTTTATACATTGATTATACTCGCCTTTACTGTAACCTTATACTCCAAAAATTTGATATATTTTATCCTAACAATTAGAGAATTAACTTATTAATCCTGCTTGTATACCCAAGACACCTTAAAAAGTTTATATAATCAAAAATAAATTAGCAAAAGCAATTAATAGAAGACTGCATCCACCTCTGCTTATCAAAATAAATATTGAAATACTTAAAAGCGGATACAGTCTTCTATTTAATTGCTTCAGTTAAACTTTCATAGTTCTGTGGAATAAACTTTCGCTTGATTCCCACATTAATCTAATTTATTAATTCCAAAGTTTAATCTTTTCAGCTACCATTTTGCTCATACCTTCATCTAGTTTATCTATATTCATAGCTTTAAGATCTTGTTGAATTTTGTCCCAAGCTGCATCAAAATCTGATTCATTGCCAAGAATTGCTTGAGTTATAGCTTTCATAGTATAATCATCAGCCTTCTTTTCAATTATAACCATATCATTTGGTATAGTATATTGCCATACTTGTCCATGCTTAGATATCGGAAACTCCTTTGATGATGGAAAAAAATCCACAAAAGATTTCTTTCCATATGCTTCCAAGGTAGCTTTTTCAGCCTCACTATAATTTTGGATAACATTATCTAAAGTGTTAGTTGTATAAAGATTTCCAGTTGAATCCAAAACTCCATCACCTCTTTGTGGAAATGGATATACATATTTTCCAATACCAGTTTTCATTACAAAATTCTTATCTGTATTTTTTTGTTGTTGTATCTCTGGTAATACAACTCTCTTGCCATTTTCAACTTTATAATCTTTTCCTTCTATTCCCCAGTTTAATAAAACTTGCGCTTCATCTGATGCTAACCAATTTAAAAATTCAAAAGCTCTATCTTTGTTTTTGCTTGTTGAGGATATTGCTACACCATAACCTCCACTATATCCCCAATCTTTCATAGTTTGGTCTTTGCATTTATCATTTAATGTAACTGAAAGTGGTGCAAAAGTTCTTTCATCCATGCCTGATGCGCGTAATGCCTTTGTTGCACTATCATAATCCCACCATACATCTGTTACACCTAAAACATTACCTTGTACTATTTTTGCAACATACGCATCATGTTTTTGAGTAAATGATTCTGGATCTAATAATCCTTCTGCACTCATATGATTTAACCATTTAAAGTATTCTTTAACTTCCGGTAATTCAAATTTATAAGTAGCTTTTTGAGTTTGATCATTAACATTAAATTGTCCATCACCATCTATTCCTGCTACTGCATCAGCTGTATCTCCACAATCTATCATCCATGTATAGTCACTTGCCATTAAACTCATTCCTATAGTTTTCTTTCCATTTATCTCAGGATATTTTGCTATATAAGCTTTTATTGCATTTTCATAATCTTGTAATGTTTTAATCTGTGGATATCCTAATTCTTTTAAAACAGCATGTTGTAATTGCATAGTTCCACCTGGATTTAAGTTTTCTGTATGAACCCCATATGCTCCAACAGTATATATTGATGGATCTTCTGCACTACATCTCAATTTTTTTAATTGATCTCCATAAAGCGCTTTTAAATTATCTCCCTTCTTTTCAATATAATCATCAAGTTTAATAATAGCACCTGCATCTATTAACTTACCAGTATCACCTTTAGCATAAATTAAATCTGGATAATCACCACTTGCTATCATTAACGGAATAGCTTGAGCGTCTCCTGCTACTGGATGAGTAAACTTTAAGGTTACTCCTGTAATCTCAGTTATTTTCTTTGCTACATCATCGTCAAAAGTCATGTCTCCTGACAAATCCGAGGTAAACATAGTTAATGTTATGGGGCTCTTATCCATAGTTGCACTACTTGAAACTAATCCTCCATTATCTCCCTTTGAGCTTCCACCACAGCCTACAAGCAAAGTAGTTGCTAAAGCAAATAAAATTATTACTGATATAATTTTACGTTTTTTCATAACTTCCCCCTCTTTCTTAGTTACCTAAGTTTCGTACAAAGAAAACTATAGTATTTTCCCAAAAATAAATAAAGGATAATACCACGCTTTAACGTATAATTTTCTTTGCAACCAAAAATTAAGAAAGGCAGGTATTATCCTATGAATAATTTTACCTTTACTAATCATGAGTGTAAAGAAGAAACTACTCCCACTTTGGTAATTTCAGTAATACAATTTGAACTAGAACCTAATAAACGCAACTAATAAAAGACTGCATCCACCTCTGCTTATCCAAATAAATATTGAAATACGCAAAAGTGGATACAATCTTCTATTCAATTCCTTCAATTAACTTTTCATAGTAATGCGGAATAAACTTTCGTTTGCTTACCACATACATCTAATTTATTAATTCCAAAGTTTAATCTTTTCAGCTACCATTTGGCTCATACCTTCATCTAGTTTATCTATATTCATAGCTTTAAGATCTTGTTGAATTTTGTCCCAAGCTGCATCAAAATTTGATTCACTGCCAAGAATTGCTTGAGTTATAGCTTTCATAGTATAATCATCAGCCTTCTTTTCAATTATAGCCATGTCACTATCACTTGGTATAGTATATTGCCATACTTGTCCATGCTTAGATATCGGGAACTCATTTGCTGGTGGGAAAAAATCTACAAAAGATTTCTTTCCATAACCCGCCAAGGTATCTTTTTGAGCCTGAGAATAATTTTGAATAACATTATCTAAAGTGTTAGTTGTATAAGGATTTCCAGTTGAATCTAAAACACCATCACCTCTTTCTGGGAATGGATATACATATTTTCCAATACCAGTTTTCGTTGCAAAATCCTTATCTGTATTTTTTTGTTGTTGTATCTCTGGTAATACAACTCTCTTGCCATTTTCAACTTTGTAATCTTTTCCTTCTATTCCCCAGTTTAATAGAACTTGCGCTTCATCTGATGCTAACCAATTTAAAAATTCAAATGCTCTATCTTTGTTTTTGCTTGTTGAAGATATTGCTACCCCCCAACCGCCACTATATCCCCAATCTCTCATAGTTTTGTCTTTGCATTTATCATTTAATGTAACTGAAAGTGGTGCATAAGTTCTTTCATCCATGCCTGATGAGCGTAATGACTTTGTTGCACTATCATAATCCCAATCTGCATCTGTTACACCTAAAACATTACCTTGTGCTATTTTTGCAACATACGCATCATGTTTTTGAGTAAATGATTCTGGATCTAATAATCCTTCTGCGTTCATATGATTTAACCATTTAAAGTATTCTTTAACTTCCGGCAATTCAAATTTATAAGTAGCCTTTTGAGTGTCATCATTAATATTAAATTGTCCATCACCATCTATTCCTGCTACAGCATCAGCTGTATCTCCACAATCTATCATCCATGTATAGTCACTTGCCATTAAACTCATTCCTATAGTTTTCTTTCCATTTATCTCAGGATGTTTTGCTATATAAGTTTTTATTGCATTTTCATAATCTTGTAATGTTTTAATTTGTGGATATCCTAATTCTTTTAAAACAGCATGTTGTAATTGCATAGTTCCATTTGGAGTTAATTTTTCTGTATGAACCCCATATGTTCCAACAGTATATATCGATGGATCTTCTGCACTACATTTTAATTTCTTTAATTGATCTCCATAAAGCGCTTTTATATTATCTCCCTTCTTTTCAATATAATCATCAAGTTTAATAATAGCGCCTGCATCTATTAACTTACCAGTATCACCTTTAGCATAAATTAAATCTGGATAATCACCACTTGCTATCATTAACGGAACAGCTTGAGAGTCTCCTGCTACTGGATGAGTAAACTTTAAGGTCACCCCTGTAAGCTCAGTTATTTTCTTTGCTACATCATCATCAAAAGTCATGTCTTCTGACAAATCCGAGGTAAACATAGTTAATGTTATGGGTGTCTTATCCATAGTCGTACTACTTGAAACTGTTCCTCCATTATCTCCCTTTGAGCTTCCACCACAGCCTACAAGCAAAGTAGTCGCTAAAGCAAATGAAATTATTACTGATATAAGTTTACGTTTTTTCATAACTTTCCCCTCTTTCTTAATTAAAACAGCTTTATATTATTTATTAACTTTTAACTGCCCCTAATGTCATTCCTGTAAGAAAATATTTTTGTACAAATGGATACACAAATAATATTGGACCTGTTGCAATCATTGTTATTGCCATCTTTATTGACTCTGGATTAACAGCTGCAGCTTGCATTGCTGGATCATTAGGATTCATCTGTGCTGCACTTGCACTTGCACTTGCAGCCCCCAAAACCTTCATAAGTTCATATTGCAGTGTTGTTAAAGCGTCATTTTGTCCTGCATAAAGATAAGTATCAAACCAGCTATTCCATTGACCAACAGCTAAAAATAATGCTACTGTTGCAATTACTGGCAAACATAATGGCATAACTATTTTTGTAAATATTACAAAATAATTCGCACCATCTATCATAGCTGATTCATTTAAAGCTGGCGGTAATCCATCAATAAATGACCTTATAAGAATAACATTAAAAGTACCAATTAAACCTGGTATTATATATACTGCAAAATGATTTACTAATCCTAAATTTCTTATAAGCATATAACTAGGAATTAATCCTCCACCTACATACATTGTTACAACAAATAAGATTGTAACAATTTTATTAAATATAAATTCTCTTCTACTTAATACAAATGCCACCATTGCAGTAGCTAAAACTCCTGTTACTGTACCTATTACAGTTCTAAGTATTGATATCAAAAATCCATGAGGCAACTTGCTACTTCCCGCAAATATTTCCTTGTAATTTTGTAATGTAAATACTCTTGGCCATATATGGATTCCACCTTTAACAGTATCTGTTGCATCATTAAATGAAACTGCCAATACATTTAAAAATGGATATATAGTTACTATTGAAACAATTATCATGAAAATAGTTAATACTATATCAAACATTGTAAATCTTTTCTTCATTAGACATCCTCCTCAAATAAATTTTAGTTGAATAACGCTAGTCCTTCCCCAGATTTTTTAGCTAATCTATTTGCACCAAATATCAAAATAATACTAACAACAGATTTAAATATACCTATAGCAGTACCATATGAATATCTAAACATTCCAATACCATAATCTAATGCATATTTATCTATTACTAAAGATTTATCTGCAACTATAGGATTTCCAAGTAGCATTTGTTTTTCAAATCCTATATTTAACAAATTTCCTATGCTCATTATTAGTAATACTACGATTGTTGGTTTTATTGATGGCAACGTTATACTAATCATCTGCCTTAATCTTCCTGCTCCATCAACTTTTGCAGCATCATATAATTCTGGATCTATAGACGTTATAGCCGCCAAATATATTATAGCCCCCCAGCCCACTTCCTTCCATATATCTGAAGCTGTAAGTATTCCCCAGAAAAGATTTGGGTCAGACATAAAACTTTTTGGAGTGCTTAAAATATGAAATTTTAATAATAATTCATTAACTATTCCACTTGGTGAAAGCATACTTGTAATTATACTTGCTGCTACTACCCACGAAATAAAATGTGGTAAATACGATATAGTTTGTACGCATTTTTTAAACTTAACATTTCTCACTTCATTTAATAATAAGGCAAATCCTATTGCGCATGTTGTTCCAAACACCAACCCTAACAAACTCATAGCAATAGTATTTTGCATTGATTGATAAAATTGAGGTTCAGCGAATAATTCCTTAAAATATTTTAATCCAACCCATTTTTGGTCTAAAAATCCTTTTTCAGGTCTATAATCTTGAAATGCCGTCACCCATCCAATTAATGGTATATACGCGAATATGATTAACCACACCACAAATGGCATTGACATAAACATTAGAAATTTTTGTTTCTTTATTAATTTCCATGTAATTTTCTTTTCTTTTTTTATTTTTTCTTCCACCAGTATTTCTGATATTTCTGCATTATTTTTTGAAATTTGCATCTGTGTACCTCCTTATTTTTTCTCTAACTTATATATTAATTCTAATCTCAATTTTAAATTTGAAATACCCAAAAAACTGTATATGTTTTCATATAAAAATTAGAGTTATTTTATTAAATAACCTATAAGTTTTAATATTATAAATTCTATTATATATATTTTTTTAAAAAAATAAGTATAGGCTTATGATTCTTATCACTTGAAATCATAAGCCTATGTTTACTTTATTATGCATCACAATTATCTCTATATTGTTCTTTTATTTCATCCTCTAATTCATCAATTGCTTTTCTTTCTATTTTCATTATTAAATAACATATTATACTTGCACCAAACAAAAGTCCAATTAAAGATGTTCCCGTAATCCTGATAAGTGCTAGTACAATAATAATCATTGATATACAACTCAAACTTATGTACATCTTTTTAACTAGCAATTTTGTTGAAATTTTTATTAAATGTACAGTTTTTACATTATATCTAGATATTATAGGATAAATATAAAATCCTAGCATAATGAATATTACTATTAAAAATAAAAATAAGTATGAAAGATATGTATCTCCTATTAAACTAAAGTAATTCATATCGAAATATAACATACCAATGAAACTATTCAATATTATTCCTATTAACAAGCCCTGGAAAAAGTTTAATTTGTAAAAATGAAAAAAATCTTTTGTAGGAGACACTTCACCATCTCTAACTAACCTTCCATTTACTGAAAAAAGTGTTGCTAATGCTGGCCCAATTACTATTGAGATTAGTAATAGTATTGGAATGGAAATACTCCCCTGAAAATTATACAGATAAAACAAAAATGGTGCTATCATTACTAAAAACCAGAAATTAATTACAAAAAAGTTACATATATATGTTGTAATAATATATAGCCTATTATTAAGTACGTCATTTTTCTCTTTCATACTTTTTCTCTCCTCCACCGATAAAAAAAATTAATAATATGCCTTTATAGAATTATATCTTTTAATTTCATAGCAGAATACCATATAAATTTGATATATTTTACTTAAAATATTATATATTTATCTCTATAGCTCCTTAATAAAGGATTTTACTATATCCCAAGTTTTAATCATTAATTTGCATATCAATGCTAGGAATTTAATTTCCTGTAATTCGAAGGAGAGATACCAGTGGAATCCTTAAACAGTTTAGATAGGTAGTAAATATCAGCAACGCCAACCATATCGCAAATCTCTGTCAGCGTAAGATTGGAAAAAATTAGCAACCTCTTAGCCTCCTCGATTCTCCTTTTGTTGATATAGTGAATTGGTGAGGCACCAAAGTGCTTTTTAAATATGCGTATAAAATAATTGGGGTGCAGATGTGCCATTCCCGAAAGTTCTTCGATAGTTAAGCTTTTAGCTATATTTTTCTCTATATACTGAATTATAGTATTAAGCTTTTCTACAATCTCCGAGTTAGATATATTAATGCATTGGTCAGCCGAGTTATTTATATAGTACGAAATTAACCTAAGCATGCTAGCTTTTAGCATTAGCGATGCAGACATTTCCATGCTGCTATTATGAGTAAGAAGCTCGTTAAAGATACTTTCTAATTCCCCATCGTCTTTAACTTCAATAAAGTGCGGAAGCTTTATTATATCAAATATATTCATTTCTCCAATTTTGGCTGTAAAGTGGCACCAATACTTGGTGAATGTATTCTCGCTGATAATTGAATAAGACTGTTTTATGCCCTGAGGCATTAGAAATATCTGACTAGGCTTTGGAAAGTACTCTTTATCCCCAATTTTAAGCCGCCCTTCACCTGAGCAAATAAAATAAAACTTATTATAGTCAGGAGTATAATCTAAGTCTCTCCAATCTGTACCAACTTTGTTGAATCCGGCAAAACTTACGTTTACTTGTATATTTGAAAGATAACTTTTAATTAGCTGTTTTTCACTATAGTTCATAATTTCATCACCTTAAATAATCAATTTTATATATTTAATTATAGGAAAACACTACAAAATATTAATTTATACATGTCCGAAAATTGCAGCTTCACGCGATTTTCGAGTATGTATAAATTACTAATAGAAGTTAGTTTCCTATAGTTTTATATATCAAAATTATATATTAGAATTGGTAAAATTAATATATGGGATATTATTTTTTCATGTGGCTAAAATAAAAAACTCGGGATTAATCTCCCGAGTTTTAACTGTTGAATAAATAACTTGAAAATCAAATATATACTCATAACAAAGTCTTATGTCAACTTTAAGTGCTATTTCCTTTCAATTATATATTGTTCCCCACTACTCACCTCAAATGTTAATATACCATTATCCAATAAGGTGAACGGTACATTCCTATCATTACATTTCACAATATAGGAATTACTATTTTTGCATCTAACTTTTATCATATTTTTTATTGAATCTTTACAATCTGTGTTCAATGCTGAGGCTGCACAAATATTTATTACAGCTTTTGTAAGCTGTCCATTACTCCATTCCAAATCTAACTCATAATTTCCTCTTGCTCGAATTCCCCTTATATATCCTTCTGACCATTGTTCCGGAAGTGCAGGAAGAATATTTAGTACACCGTCATTACTCTGCAAAAGCATTTCTGTTATTCCTGCAGTTGCACCGAAGTTTCCGTCAATTTGGAAAGGTGGATGAGCATCGAACATGTTAGGATAGGTTGATTTTGCAAGTATAGTGTGAACATACTTGTGTGCATTTTCTGCATCCCATAATCGTGCCCACATATTAATTATCCATGCACAGCTCCAACCGGTATGCCCACCACCATGAGAAAGTCTTCTTTCAAGAGTCTTTCTTGCTGCCTCCGCCAGTTCCGTTGTACCGTCAACCGTGATTTCTCCTGCTGGGTGCAGTGCAAAGAGTTGGGAAATATGTCTGTGTCCTATTTCAACCTCTTCGTAATCTTCAGCCCATTCCATTATTGTGCCATAACGTCCTATTTTAAGTTCCGGAATCCGACTTTTTATTCCTTTCAGTTCATTAACGAATTCACCATCTAATCCAAGTATATTTGCTGATTCGATTGTAGAATCAAAAAGTTTGCGCAGTATACTATTATCCATTGTAGGTCCTGCACAAATAGAAGTAGTGTATCCATCTGCAGTTTTATATACATTCTCCGCAGATAAGCTTGGACAAGTGACAAGCCTTCCTTCACTGTCTTCTACAAGAAAATCAACAAAAAATTCACAAGCTTCTTTCATTGTCGGATAAGCCTGTTGAAGAAACTCCTTATCCATTGTAAATTCGTATCTATCCCATATATGAAGACAAAGCCAGGCAACTCCCATAGGCCAATATGTAGCAGATGGCCAAGAATCTTGCGGAGATACATCCCCCCATATATTTGTGTTGTGATGAGACATAAACCCCTTACAACCATACATTTCTCTAGCCATAATACGGCCCTTTTCCTTTAACTTTTCAATAAGTCTGAACAATGGATCATGACATTCTGAAAGGTTACATTGCTCAGCTATCCAATAATTCATTTCAGTATTTATATTTATAGTATATCTGCTTCCCCATGGGCCGAAGGTCATGTCATTCCATATCCCCTGAAGATTTGCCGGCAACTCACTATCCTTTCTACTGCTTGAAATAAGAAGATACCTTCCATACTGATAATAAAGAGCAACAAGAGAATTATCAATGCCACCATCAGCTATTCTCATGAGCCTTTCATTTGTAGGAATAAATTCGTAAAGCTTATCTTCACCAAGTGAAATATTCATTCTCGTAAAAATTTGGGCATATTCAGCAATATGATCACTTTTTATAGCCTCAAATCCTTTTTCTTCTGCCTTTTGAATACGCTCTATACATGTTTTTTCAGAATCATCGTTATTAAAGTTCGTGGCCGCTGCAAAAAGGATAAGTAGGTTCGATCCATTTTCAATTATTAACTTTCCATCTTCACAAACAGCACGCCCTATCTTTCCCCAGCCATTAAAATCAGGTATTATTTTTAGCATAGCACAATATTGTATTGAATTATCAGCACAGTGCCCCTTCATCACTAGGGAAAGAGGAAGTTTTCCTGAAGAAACATTATAGTTCTCAGGTCTATCCAATACAGCCTCCAGTTGTATTGTAAGACCTCCATTAGCTTTCATTGACATTGCAAAAACATTATCTACAGCACTTATTAGACTTTCAAGTCGATAATTAATTCCACCTATGGTGTATCTCACTCTTGATACGGCTGTTTCAAGATCCAGTTCTCTTCTATATGAATGCACTGTTTCCTTACCTTCACCATAACTGAAATTAAGCAGGATATTACCTAAAGTCTGATATGAGCCCTGATAATTCCCTACATACGCCTCCTTAGCTAGTACGTCCGCCTGTTCCAGATTGCCTTCAAGAATGCATTTTTGCACCTCCTTAAGCAATTCCCTTGCACCGGAATTTTCATTATTGTTATCCCCTGCACTCCACACTGTTTCTTCATTAACCTGTATATTTTCATGAAAAGGATCTCCATAGACCATTGCTCCTAGTCTTCCATTTCCCAATGGAAGTGCTTCAATCCACTCTGAGGCAGGTTTGTCGTACCAAAGTTTCAGCTTATTATTATCCAAATTCATAACTTCATCTACCTTCCATAAAAAATAATAGTTTCATTATAATGTAAGTAGATTATAAAGTAGGCACGATATAATAACAATCTATATTTCTAACTTTAATTTGCAAAAAACTAACCATTTTAACTCAATATAACTGATCCTTCTATCCGCAATTAGCTCTGCAATTCACATAATCTTCACAATAAAAAACAGCAGATATTTTTGTTTTACTCCAAAAACTATCTACTGCTTTTCCTATTATAAATAAATTATTTAATTATATTTTTTCTCGATTAAATTTGCTAAATTATGAGCCAACTTATCTATTTCTGCTTGATCTTCACCTTCAAGCATTACTCTAACTAATGGTTCTGTTCCTGAAGGTCTTATAAGAACTCTTCCAACACCATTTAAAGCATCTTCTATTTTCTTTATTTCACCTTGTATTTCATCATCTGTTAAATATAAATCTTTTTTATCATTTGGTACTGTTGCATTAGCTAATACTTGTGGTAACTCCTTCATTATTGAACATAGCTCTGATAATGGTGTTTCCTTTTTCTTAACTATGCTTGCAATTTGAAGAGCTGTAACTAGGCCATCTCCAGTTGAATTGTAGTCTAAAAATATAACATGTCCTGATTGTTCTCCACCTAAAACATATTTATCCTTAACCATTTCTTCTAAAACGTATCTATCTCCAACGCTAGTTTTAACAAGGTTTATTCCTTCTTTTTTACATGCGATATCTAATCCAAGATTACTCATTACAGTTACTACTAAAGTATCATCCTTTAACTTTCCTAGCTCTTTTAAATACTTTGCACATAACATTAATACAAAATCACCATTAATTAAATTACCTTTTTCATCAACAGCTAAACATCTATCTGCATCCCCATCAAATGCAAATCCTAAATCACATTTTTTCTTAACTACATATTCCATTAATTCTTCTGGATGTGTTGATCCACAATTTTCATTTATATTTGTTCCATCTGGGTTATCATTAATTACAAATACATCTGCTCCCAACTCTCTAAACGCTTTTACTGATGATTTGTATGCTGCTCCATTGGCACAATCTAAAGCTATCTTTAATCCCTTTAGACTATACGGTATTGTGTTTTTAGCAAAATCTATATACTCATCTAGCGCTGATAATTCAATAGTTTCTCTTCCTAAATCAGTTCCTGTTGGGCTCGGTACCCCTTCAAAATCACTTTCAATAACTCTTTGGATTTCATCTTCTAATTCATCCGAAAGCTTGTACCCTTTATCGTTAAAAAATTTAATGCCATTGTACTCTACTGGATTATGAGATGCTGAAATCATAACTCCTGCATCTGCACCATATTTTCTTGTTAAATATGCAACAGCTGGTGTTGGTACCACCCCAAGTACTATTGCTTCAGCTCCAACTGATAATATTCCTGATATCAAAGCTGATTCCAACATATCACCTGAAATTCTTGTATCTTTTGCAACTAATATCTTAGGTTTATGAGCTCCTTCAGTTAATACATATGCTCCTGCTCTTCCAAGATTATATGCTGTTATTGCTGTTAATTCTGTATTTGCAACACCTCTAACACCATCTGTTCCAAACATTCTACCCATAATTTTACCTCACTTTTTTATTCTGTTATAACTATTACTTTAGGCATATTCAAAAAATAATAAGTCAGCATGCTAGTCTATTTCTCGTCATACTTCGTCAGTATGTTTCCCTAATAGGCCCACTATGAGATAAACATACTTCCTCGTCTGACGAGAAATATACATCGCATCATGGACTTATTATTTTCTTTCATATGCCTTAATATCATATTTTCCAACACTTATAAAAGTCAATATTATTTTATTGAGTCATACACGACTCACCTTAAATAGTATAATATTTTTAATAACTATTTACAATCTTGTCTTTACTTTAATATTTACCATTTCTAATTTTATGTGCTAGTTTATGATATTAAGATGTCAATTTATATGAGGCACAATCAAAAAATAATAAAACAGTATGCTCGTTTATTATTTTTTTTCATGTGCCTTAATCTATTTTTCATCTCTTAGTCTTTCTAATACAATATTATATCCATCACTGCCATAATTTAAACATCTATTAACCCTACTGATAGTTGCCGTACTTGCACCTGTTATTTCAGCTATTTCTGAATAAGTCTTTTTATTTTTAAGCAATTCTGCTACGTGCAATCTTTGTGCTAATGCTTTAATTTCATTTATAGTTGCTACATCTTCAAAAAATTTATAACACTCATCTATATCCTTAAGTTCTAAAATTGCTCTAAAAAATATATCTAATTCTCGGCTTTTAATTTTTGATTCAAAAGAACTCACTTTACCACCTCGTTGTATAACCATTTATCTCTAATTATACTAATCTAAAATTCACTTTACAACTTTAATATATAAAAGTATTATATAATTTTTCACTTTATGATTTAGTATATTAATAACTAAATAATTTTGTTAAATATCATCTTCAATTTCAGATTGGAATTCATTTATTTTATTTTTCCCTTCCATCTTTAAAGTATTATATACACTTTTAGTTGGCACTAACCAAACTTCGCCTGTACCTCTATATACATTAACCATTCCCTCTCCACTAACAGCCGTCCCTATAAAAGACTTGGATGATTTTTCCACTGAAAATTCAATATTTCCTGTTCTTAATATTGCTAAATTTCCATCTACTTTTAATGTATCATTAATTAATATACACTTAAATATTTCACTCTCCGGAACTGGCACCTTAATTGCAACTATTCCACTTCCTTCTAATCTAGTTTGATATAAACCCTCGTTCCCTAAAAAAGCTGCTGAAACATTCTTTTGCATTGCTGCATTAACCTCTATCCCATCTTCACATGCATAAAGCATGGTATCACTTAAAATTATTTCATCATCTTCTAATTCTATTAATGCAAAATGTCCGAAAGAAGGTTCTAAAAATATTTCTCCAGTCCCACTATAAGTAGGCTTAAATGCAGTCTCTCCTGTTAATTTACTTGCTATTATCTTTTTACCAAATCCTATTAACCCACCTGACTTGCTTCTTATTTCTATGCTACCTTTCATATAACTTAAAGCTCCAGGTTCAAGTTTCACTGAACTATTCTCCAATATTATTCTTATTTGTTTTAATTTTATACCACTTTGCCTAATTATATTAAGTCCAAAAGCAGTTTGTACATCAGCAGCTCCATCTAAATTTTCATATTCTAATATTTGAAACCTAGACTCGCACTCCATTTCAGATAACATCTTTAATTTATTTGTAAATTTAAGTGAACTTCTCATAAAACTCCTACCTTTTTGCCTAGTTAATTATTTAAGTTTAACTCCTCCAGTAATGTAAATATTCTCTTATTAAGCACAGGATGCATAAGATACGGCGCTATTTCGTTTAATGGCTTCAGCACAAATTCTCTTTGATGCATTCTCGGGTGAGGAAGAATTACCTTTTCATTAGATGAAATTACTTGATCATACATTATAATATCTAAATCAATAGTTCTAGGTCCCCATTTTATTATTCTTTCCCTATCTAATTGTTCTTCAATTTCTAATAATAATTCCATCAGTTCCTCTGCTTCTAAAGTCGTTTCTATTTCTATAACAGCATTTAAGAAATCCTCCTGCTCTAAATATCCCCATGGTTTTGTTGTAATAAATGAAGACTTCTTTATTAATTCAACATTGTCTTCTTCTGATATTTTATTAATTGCGTCTATTAAATACTTCTCTTTGTCTCCCATATTAGACCCTAAGCCTATATAAGCTTTATGCCTTCTTCTTTCGATCATTATTTCAACAGTATCTATATGCTTTTTTATAGGTGCCCAAGGCTTTTTTAAAAATACTTTAACACCATCTATTGCTTTATACTCTTTAAGTATACAATCAGCTACCTTCAAGGTCACTGTTTCAATAAGATCATATTTTTCTTTATTAAATTCTTTTTCTATTAATTCGCATAATTCACCGTAATGCACAGATTTAGTTAAATCTCCACTTTTACCTGCTGATTTTAAATTTAAATCCAACTCTAGAGACAATATAAATTTCTGTCCTAAGTTTTTCTCTTCTTCAAAAACACCATGAAACCCAAAAAGTTCCAGATCCTTAATATACATTTTATCCAAGTTTCATCCATCCTATTCTCTAACTATTGCATCTGTCATTTTTGCTGCCCTATAATTTTCTAAAACATCATGAACTCTTACGAAATCACAGGCATCCTTCATTATTCCAATGACTGTTGTAGCAACAGTCCCTTCAACTCTTTCTTCTACTGGTAAATCTAACGTTAATCCTATCATAGATTTTCTTGATGTTCCTAATAATATAGGATAACCTAATTCCTTAAGTCTTTGTAAATTATTCATAGTTTCTAAATTTTGCTCATAAGTTTTTCCGAATCCTATTCCAGGATCTAATATTATATTCTCATCTTTAACTCCAGCGTCTTTAGCTATTTTAATACTTTCCTTTAAATCTTCTAATATTTCATCAATCAAATCGTTATAGTCTGTATTATTTCTATTATGCATAAGGCAGCAAGGCACGTTATATTTAGCTGCAACTTTTGCTATTTCCCTTTCCATTTTAAATCCCCATACATCATTTATAAGATTTGCCCCAGCCTCCACTGCTTTTTCAGCTACTTTAGCTTTGTATGTATCTATAGATATTGGAATATCAAACTTTTCCCTTATGGCCTTTATAATAGGGACTACTCTATTTATTTCTTCCGCTTCTCCAACTGGTGTATGGTTTGGTCTTGTAGATTCACCCCCTACATCTATTATGTCAGCTCCATCCTCTATCATTTTCTTTACATGTTCTATGGCTATATCTATATTATCGAATTTACCTCCATCAGAAAAAGAATCCGGGGTGAAATTTAAGATTCCCATTATATATGTTCTTTCTCCAATTTTAAATTCTTTATTTCCTATTTTCATTTTATATAAAGCCTCCTAATAATATATTTCTAAGTTTTTCTTTTCATCGCTCCAGTTGCATTCATCTTTAGCCTTACATGTTATACATAGCCTTGAACGTTTATCAGCTATATAAATTAGCTTTGAGAACCCTTCACTTTTTTTATTTCTATGCCCTAATATTCCTTGTTTTATGCATTCAATTTCATTTTTGTTAAACTTATAGCATACTAATAAATCTTTTGCAATTTCCCATGAAGCTATTTCATGTGGTGTACCATTTTCATACTGAACCCATTTTCCTATGTCATGTAAAATTGCAGTTGTATATATTATTTCTTTTTCAAACCCCAAGTTTTCTTCTAAATTTATTAACTCTGCAATTCTTGCTACATCTAAAAAATGCTTTAAATTATGTTTACAAAATTTTCTACCCTTTTCAAGTTTCTTGTTTATCTTTAAACAAGATATGTATTTTTCATCATTTAAAATTGAATTAAATCTGTTCATATCTTACCCCAATTGCTTTTAATATTATATAACTTATTATGTGGTTATACTTTTTTATTATTATATCATTTACATATAGTTTTAAGTATAAGTCCTTTATATTTATTTTATATTTCTTGCTTTAATTATAATGTAAGATAAGTCCTTATAATTAATAGCTTATTTAAAATATCATTAATTAAAAAAAGTATTTTAAAATAATTTAATAATTATTTCAAAATACTTTTTTATTAATTAGTATATTTTAGCTTCTTCTTCTCCATCAAGTACTCTTATAGCTCCTTGAGCTAGAGCTAACAATTCATCTTCTCCTGGGTAAACTGTAACTGGAGCTATCCATTCAACTTTTGCTTTAAGGTCTGGAACAAGAGTTGGTGAATATGCAATTCCTCCAGTAAATACGATCTGATCTACTTTACCTTCTAATACAACTGACATTTCTCCAATTGCTTTTGCAATTTGATAAACAAATGCTTTATATATTGCTTCGCATTCCTTATCTCCTTCTTCCATCTTATCTATAACACCTTTTACATCATTTGTGTTTAGATATCCAACGAATCCACCTTTTCCTACTGTTTTGCCATATACTTCTGCTTCGCTATATTTTCCACTAAAACACATTTTAATTAAATCACCAATTGGAACTGAACCTGCTCTTTCTGGTGAAAATGGACCATCTCCATCTAATGCATTATTTACGTCAACAACCTTTCCGTGCTTATGAGCTCCAACAGAAACGCCTCCACCCATATGTACAACTACAAGGTTTAAATTTTCGTATCCTTGTCCACTTTCTTTTCCATATCTCTTAGCAACTGCTTTTTGGTTTAAAGCATGGAATTTGCTTTTTCTTGGAAGTTCAGGTACACCTGATAGTCTTGCTACATCTGCTAATTCATCTGTAACAACTGGATCTACTATAAATGAAGGTATATTTAATCCATCTCCAATAGATTTAGCAATAATTCCGCCAAGATTTGAAGCATGTGGCCCTTGAACTCCAACTTTTAAATCTTCTATCATGGCATCGTTAACTGCATATGTTCCGCCCTCTACTGGCTTAAGCATCCCACCTCTACCAACAACAGCACTTAAAGTCTTTATATCAAAATTCTTTTCTTTAAGAACATTTAATATAACTTCTTTTCTAAAACCAAATTGATCATATATTGTATCATATCTTTTTATTTCTTCATTTGTGTGTCTTAATGTTTCTTCAAATAGTTCTTTTTCATTTTCATAAACACCAATCTTTGTTGATGTTGATCCTGGATTGATTATTAATAGCTTATATGACATTGTAAATCCCCCTTAAATTTAATGTTACTACCTGATATGAAGTAACCCATGCTCAATCGTTGAACAAACTCCTATAGAATTAAAAAATTCTATAGGAATTTTTATGCTAATCCTATTTATTTTTAGCTGCAACTAGTGCTGCTAAAGCAATTGAATTAACTTTTGTTTCAAAAGAATCTGCTCTTGAAGTTAAAATTACTGGTGCCGATGTTCCTACTAGAAGTCCACCATTTCTTGATTTTGAGAAATATGTTAATGTCTTATACATAACATTTGCTGTTTCTATATTTGGTAATAATAATACATCTGCTTTACCTGCTACATTTCCTGTAACACCTTTATGATGAGCTGCTTCTTCTGATATTGCATTATCTAAAGCAAAAGGTCCATCAACTATACAACCTTTAAATTGTCCTCTATCACTCATTTTTGCTAATAATGCTGCATCAACTGTTGATGGCATACTTGTATTTACAACTTCTACTGGACATATAGGAGCTACTTTAGGAACATCTATTCCACATGCATGTGCAACTACTACTGCATTATTAATCATTCCAACTTTATCTTTTAATTCTGGATATGTATTAAAGGCTGCATCAGTTAAAAATAATAGTCTATCCCATCCTTCTATATCGAATACTGCAACGTGTGACATTAATTTTCCTGTTCTTAATCCAACTTCTTTATTTAATACGCTTCTTAAGAATGTAGCAGTATCAACTAATCCTTTCATCAACATATCTGCATGACCACTAGAAACTAATTTTACTGCTTCTAAAGTGGCCTTCTTTGGATCTGCAATATCCATTATTTCATAGTTTGACAAATCTAAATCAATTTTTTTAGCTATTTCTTGAATCTTTTGCTTATCTCCAACTAATATAGCTTGAGCTATATTTTTTTCTGTAGCTTCTTTTATAGCTTCTAATACTGGTTCATCTTGTGCTACAGCTACAGCTACTTTCTTTGTTGGAACTTCCTTTAATCTTACTAATAAATCGTCGAAGTTTTTACTCATTTTTACACCTCTTACTTTAATATTTATTTTTTATTTGTTATAATTAATTTGATTTTTTTGTTAAATTTATATCAATCTAAATTAAAAAATTTTCCTCATCTCCTATTTTAACAAAAAATAACTGGAAATGTTAAGTTTTCAGAAAATTTTTTTTACTTTTTAATCAAATTTGAATATTATGAGGTACATAAAAGAAAATTTCATCAATAATTATACTATTGGAGTATGTACTGCTATAGAAAATATAGCAGCGTCATCTAAATATTATAAACATTAATATTTTGTTTATACTTCCTTTGGTAAATCAAACTTTTCAATTATATGCTCAGCAACCTTTATTCCATCAACTGCGGCTGAAATTATACCTCCTGCAAATCCTGCTCCTTCTCCCGTTGGGTACATTCCACATACATTTACACTTTCAAGTGTTGAATTTCTATTAAGAGTAACTGGTGCTGATGTTCTGGTTTCTATACCTGTCAAAACTGCATCCTCCAAAGCATATCCTTTTATCTTTTTATCAAAATTATAAATTCCCTCTTTTAGTGCTTCTATAACATAGTTAGGTAAACAATTCTTTAATTCCTTAAACTCATATCCAGCAGTATAACTTGGAGTGACACTTCCTAATTCAGTTGATTTTCTATCATTTAAAAAATCTCCGACAAGTTGCACTGGCGCCTTATAACTGCCTCCACCTAATTTAAAAGCTAGTTCTTCATAATGTCTTTGAAATTCCATTCCTCTGAGAGGAGAATCTCCTTCAAAATCTTCTGGAGATACAGTTACTACTAAAGCTGAATTAGCATTTTCCAAATTCCTTGAATGATAACTCATACCATTAGATACAAGTCTTCCTTCTTCTGATGCAGCTGCAACAACCACTCCGCCAGGACACATGCAAAATGAATATACACCTCTTTTTAGTCTTTCACTTTGATAAGTCAATCTATAATCAGCTGCCTGCAATTTAGCATTTTTATAATTATCCCCATATTGACTAATATTTATTAATTCTTGAGGATGCTCAATTCTTACTCCTACAGCAAATGCTTTTGCATCCATGGAAACTTTCTCTTTATGTAACATTTCATATGTATCTCTTGAACTATGACCTATAGCAAGCACTAAAACCTTGCAGGGAATTTCTTTTCCATTTATAATTATACTTTTTAGTTCCCCCTGTTCCTGACATATTTTCTCTAACTTTGAGCTGAAATTAACTTCCCCTCCAAGTTTCTTTATTTCCTCTCTTATGTTCTTGACTACACCTTTTAAAAGATCTGTTCCAACATGTGCCTTACTCTCATATTTAATTTCTGATGGTGCTCCTGCTTTTATTAGCTCATCTAACACAAATGTGCATCTATGATCTTTAATTCTAGTAGTTAACTTCCCATCCGAAAATGTGCCAGCTCCTCCTTCACCAAATTGGACATTTGATTCAAGATTTAATTTTCCGCTTCTCCAAAATTCTTCCACAGTTTCTGTTCTTTTATCCACAGATTCACCGCGTTCATAAACAATTGGTTTATAACCTTGTCTAGCTAAAGTTAATGCTGCAAAAATTCCTGCTGGACCAAATCCTATTACTACTGGCCTGCACTTAAGTTCCTCTATTCCAGCTTGTATTTCCTTAACTTCTTCGACTTCTTCAAATCTCACATCCTTATCATGAACTTTAGAAAGTATCTTTTTTTCCCCATCACAAAGTATATCTATACTATAATTAAATTTTATATCATTCTTTTTTCTTGCATCTATGCTTTTCTTTATTATATTTAATTTATTTATCCTATCTTTTGATATATTTAGTTTTTTACATACTTTTTTTTCTAAAATACTAAAATCATCATCTATACTTAAATTTATATTATTTATTCTTATCGCCACGGCTTTTTCACCATATCCTTTCAAACTTTACTAGTCATAACTTATAACATATCTTACTTAATTTATTTTCAAATTTATTATAATCATTATTCTGTTATTTCAAACTTATTAAAAGAATTATAACACAAAAAGGTCACAGCATTAATACTGTGACCTTTTTATTATCCCTTTTTCTTCACCACTATTTTAACACTTCCAACATCTGATATGGTCACATCATTTCCATTAACAAGTGTTGCCTGCGGCGTATAGTTAAAAGTTCCTTGTTCATTTAAATTAGATAAATCTAATATTACATTTATATTTTCAGTATTTATTTTATCTAATGCTGCTTGAGTCCCTGTTAATGTTACATTGGTTGTTAAATTTTCACTTTCCATTGAAAAAGCTTCATTTAAATTTTTAACTTGTACATTACATGTTATATTTTTAGTTGCACTTTCTTCTTTTTTTACCTTAAATTTAACTTTGACAACATTATCTCCATCTTCAACATTAATACCTTCTGGTAAACTAAGTTTAACATTGATTTCACTATCTTCTTGTAATGATGATATATCTACAGCTTCGGTATCTATTGCTTGTACTTTGCTTAAATTTCCACTATCTCCCAATATATTTACACTGTCTTTGTCAAGTTCATAGCCATCTAAAACAAAGCCATTTGGCACGTTTCCGCTAGTTTTTAAGTTTATAGGAACTACTTTCCCATTAGTAATTGCAATTGATAATTTTGCAGTCTTATTATCCGGTTCAATATTATTAACTGCGTTGCCATATGAATCCACAAACTTAATATCATAATCATTCTGCGTATTCTTATCTACATCTTTTTCTTCTCCACTCAAAATGGCATCAGCAATTTTTTCTATAGAACTTTTCCCTCCTGTTACTGTCACAGTTTTTGGACTTATCGTTTGTTCTTTTTCATATATGTTTTCTTTATATGTAACCTTTACCTTTGATTTTATTGTAAACTCTTTTTTTACTAGCTCCTCCAAATTAATCTTTATCCCTAAAAATCCATCATTCTTAATAGTAATATTTTGAGGCGCACTTATTATTTGAACTGGTATAGTGTTTTCCCCGGCTTTTAATGCATAAGCCGACATATCCGCTACAATCTTAAAATCTTCCTTTTTAGCTTTTAATACTTCATTTGATGGCCCCTCTAGCTTTAAGTCCACTGTAAATTGTTGTTTATTTTCTATTGCAAATTTTGAATCCGCTAAAGAACTTTCATTAATTAACTCTACCGGAATATTATTTAATTCACGAGTTCTTGATGGGTTTTCAACATTTGATACATACAGCCATAATCCAAATGATAAAAGTAAACAAACAACCTTAACCATTAGCGTTCTGTTTTCACTCTTATCCATGAGTTCACCTTCTCCCCAGCTGTTTTCACTTTTTTCTCAGTTCTATTTTCTATTACTTTTGTTAAAATAAGTTTTAATCTTTCTTTATCATAACCTCTTGTAATTCTACCATTAATAGCTAGTGATATCACTCCAGTTTCCTCTGATACAATTATAATCAATGCATCCGATACTTCTGATAAACCAATTGCAGCCCTATGTCTCGTTCCTAACTTTTTATTAATTGTATTATTATCAGTTAGTGGAAGAACACATCCCGATACTAAAATTCTATTATTTCTTATTATAGTTGCCCCATCATGAAGAGGCGTATTCACCACAAATATATTTTCTAAAAGATTCGAGGTTACATTTGCATCTAGTAACGTACCTGCACCAATTAACTCATTAAGTCCTGTGCTCTGTTCCATTACAATTAATGCACCAGTTTTTGTTTCTGATAAATTTTGTACCGCGACTGAAATTTCATTAATAGTTCTAATTAATGCTTCCTTATCATTCACATAATGTTTATCATCAAAAGCACTTCTTCCTAAATGCTCCAAAGCTCTTCTAATTTCAGGCTGAAAAATTATAATTACTGATAATACCCCAATAGTTAATGTTTTATTTAATATAAAATACAACATATCTAATTTTAATAAATAACTAATTGGAATCAAAGCTATGATTAATATTATACCTTTTAATAATTGTTCTGCTCGTGTCTCTTTTATTAGCATATAAGCCTTATAGAATATAAAAGAGACTACTAATATATCCATTACAGACCATACGGTCATATTTGAAAAGCTTTTTTCTAACATTGATAATAATTCTTGCAAACTTCTCACCTCTATTCTCTCTTAACTAAAATTATACAACAAATATGATACTTGTTGATATAATGAGAATTATAATTTTCTTACATTTTAATTATTTTTATAATAATTTTTTCTTAATTCACACTTAACTAATCTCTATCGTTATAAAAACCTATATATGATTATAAAAATAAATAGTGTATATAATTACTTTCTTTGGTAATAATATTATTTGTTGCACTATACCGAAGGAGGTTTTTTATGAAAAAGACATGTAGTATTTTTGTAACTGCTTTAATACTATATCTTTCCGTTATTAACATTAATCCAGTTTTTGCTTCAACTTTAACCGAAACTAATAATACACTAATTAATCAAAGAATGCATGAAAATTATTTAAATACTAATATAAATCATGATTTACAATCAAACGAAAAACATGACGAGGTTTTGGAAGTTTTTAATCATAACTCTCAACAATTATATATAACGGGTGAAGATATAGAATTAATGGCAAAGCTTGTTTCTGCTGAAAGCGGTGGTGAACCATATACAGGAAAAGTAGCTGTAGCTTCTGTAGTATTGAATCGTACTATCGATCCACACTTTCCCAATACCATAAAAGGAGTTATATTTCAAAAGAATGCCTTTTCTTGTGTAAAAAACGGTAAAATAAATGCTGTTGCAGATCAAGATTGTTATAATGCAGTATACGATGCAATTAAAGGTGCTGATCCAACAAATGATGCCTTATTTTTCTACAATCCAGCTATAGCAACGTGTCACTGGATGAAAGAAACAGAAAAAATTAATGAAACAACTATAGGACATCATACATTTTTCAAAATAAAAGCATAATTTTCAACACTAATTACGTAAAAATAGGGTAAGCTATAACAATTTAAATATATGGCTTACCCTTTTCTTATTAACTTTAACTCCCTGCTATACTTCGGATATTATTATTTGCATAAATTGAATTAGGAAAATTCTTAATTAATATATTTGCGTATTTTTTACTCTTTTCATGGTCTACCTGATTATTTAGTAATGTTAAATCATATAATGATTCTTGTATGTATACTCCATTTGGATATTGGCTATAGTATTCTTCAAACTGTCCTATGGCAACATTATCATCTGATAGTTTATATGAATTGCTTGCTCTATAAAACAAAATATGTTCCTTTAAACCATTTCCTTCACAATATGCATATGCCTTATCTAGCTCAATTCTGGCACTTGAATAATTACTTTGATTAAAATACCCCAATCCATATTCATAAAATTTAGGTAGCCCTTCATTTTCCATTATAGTTACAGCCTTTTTATATAATTCATTATCTTCAGCACTGAGTGAATCTTCTTTAACATTTTTTAGTTGTTCATATATTTCATTTAAATCATTATTATTTATTAATGTTTTAAATTTTTCCTTATCAAAACCAGTATTTTGTACCTGTTCAATTGTCTTTTCATCTGATTTATTATTTGAATTTGACGATGTTTTTTCTTGTACATCTAACTCTTTATTTTCATTACTTGTATTATCTTCTGATTCAATTCTATTATTTTTTATTTCCTCTATATTATTTGCTGAATTTGTATTCCCAAACTTTAGCATTATTGAATATCCACTAGTACCTATTGCAATTACTACAAATATAATCGTTATGGCTATTAAAATACCTTTTGAAGATTTTTTTGAATCCCTATATATTCCATTACTTCTTAATTCTTTTTCAATAATTTTAGCTGTAGTTGCCTCTTCGTCTATACTTAAGGCCTTATCTACATATTCCTTAGCTCTGTAAAGATCTCCTTTCTTTTGGTAACATAGCGCAATCCCAGTGCTTACTTTAATACAATTAAAATCGCTTTCTGCACATTCCTTCAATAATTCTAATGCCATGTCAACTTTTAATTGTTTTAACGCATATTCAGCTTGCTTATATAATTCCACTCTTTTTTCGTCCATAGCAGAAGCTTTTATGTAATTGTCTGCAATATTATTATTATTTATTTCCTTATTTATTTTCCATACTGTAATCGCTTCATTTAAGTTACCCTTTTGATATAACAAAAGCCCCTTAAAATTTAATACAGCTGGATTATCTAATCCCTCCGATAATATCTCTTCACACAGATTTAATGCTTTATTTATTTTACCTTTTTCATAGAAATCCATAGCTTTTTCATAAGCTTTCTTAGCCATTTTATCCATAAATATCCCCTTACCACTATTAATCTTCAATTCGTCTCTCTTCATAGTATATTATATGGCATGCAATGATTACAATTAAATATTAAAGTCAGGCACATGAAATGAAATAACACGTCCGACATGCCTAAAGGCTACCTCAATTATATGAGATAGCCTTTAATTTTTATATAAATTTATATATTATTCTTGTTCAATCATTATTTTCTTAGCATTTAAGATTGATGTAGCACTCATTGAGAATTCATCTAATCCATATTCAACTAGTGTAGGAATAGCAGTTTCATCTCCAGCCATTTCTCCACACATTCCAACCCACTTACCATGTTTATGAGCTCCATCTATAGTCATCTTTATTAATCTAAGTACTGCTGGGTGCATTGGATTATAAAGATATGAAACTTTTTCACTCATTCTGTCAGCAGCTAAAGTATATTGGATTAAATCATTTGTGCCTATTGAGAAGAAATCAACATGTTTAGCTAATTCGTCAGCATAAACTGCTGCAGCAGGAATCTCAACCATTATACCCCATTGAATATCTTCTGAGTATTCTTTTCCTTCTGCTTTTAACTCTGCCTTACATTCATCAACAACTTCTTTTGCTTGTTCAAATTCTTGTAATCCTGAAATCATTGGGAACATAACTGCAAGCTTGCCATAAACAGAAGCTCTAAGTAATGCTCTTAATTGAACCTTAAATATTTCTTTTCTATCTAAACAAAGTCTTATTGCTCTATAACCTAAGAATGGATTCATTTCTTCTGGTAATGGTAAATATGGAAGAGTCTTATCTCCACCAATGTCTAAAGTTCTTATAACAACTTGTTTACCTTCCATCTTTTCAAGAACAAATTTATAACTTTCAAATTGTTCATCTTCAGTTGGAGCACTATCTCTATCCATATATA
>JARLHR010000215.1 GCA_031292145.1 Clostridium sp.
AATTGTTAAAAAAAACACAAAGAATTCTAAAGTAACTAAACATAAATTAAAGTTACTTAATATTTTAAATTTTCAGACAAAATGATATTATCTAATTACACCAAACAACAACAAAAAAATATTAAATATAAAATGTAAATGTTTAAATATAGAGGAGATGTTTTAAATGAATTATTTTGAAGAAAGCTTAAAATTACACGAAGAAAGACAAGGTAAAATTTCAATAACATCTAAGGTTAAGGTTGAAACAAGAGATGATTTAAGCCTTGCATATACACCAGGAGTTGCAGAACCTTGCAGAAAAATTCATGAGGATGAGGAAAACGTATACAAGTATACTTCTAAAGGAAATTTAGTAGCTGTAGTTACAGATGGAACAGCAGTATTAGGACTTGGAGATATAGGACCAATGGCAGGAATGCCTGTAATGGAAGGAAAATCAATACTATTTAAAGAATTTGCAGACGTCGATGCATTTCCTATATTAGTAGATTCTAAGGATGTAGATGAAATCGTTAACGCGGTTAGATTAATAGCACCAACATTTGGAGGAATAAACTTAGAAGATATTGGAGCACCAAGATGCTTTGAAGTTGAAGAAAAACTAAAAAAATTAATTGATATTCCAGTATTCCATGATGATCAACACGGAACAGCAATAGTAGTACTAGCTGGTGTTATCAATGCACTAAAGGTAGTGGATAAGAAGCTTGAAGATATAAAAGTAGTAGTAAATGGAGCAGGAGCAGCTGGAACTGCCATAGCTAAACTTCTATTATCATCAGGAGTTAAAAACTTAATTGCTGTTGATAAAGTAGGTATTCTATATAGAGGAATGGAAAAAATTGATGATGCTAAAGATGCTCTAGCAGAAATAACAAATCCAGATAATATAAAAGGCAGCCTTTCAGATGCGTTAGTAGGTGCAGACTTATTTGTAGGGGTATCAGCTCCAGGAATATTAAAACCTGAAATGGTTAAGTCAATGAACAAAGATGCAATAATCTTTGCAATGGCTAATCCAACACCAGAAATAATGCCTGATGAAGCAAAAGCAGCTGGTGCAAGAGTTATAGGAACAGGACGTTCGGACTACCCAAATCAAGTAAACAATGTTTTAGCATTCCCAGGAATATTTAGAGGTGCCTTAGATGTTAGAGCAAAAGAAATAAATGAAGAAATGAAACTTGCTGCAGCATATGCAATAGCTGGATACATTAAAGATGAAGATTTAAATGAAAATAACGTAATTCCAAGTGCTTTAGATAAAAATGTTGCTACTAAAGTGGCAGAAGCAATTGCAAAAGCTGCTAGAGAAAGTGGAGTTGCAAGAAAGTAATTAAATTAATAATAGTATTAGAAATATCACTTGTAGAGATATAGAGTTTATACATGTTACTGAATATCTAATAAAGAGGACATTAGAACATGTATAAACTCAAATAAAAAAAATAATTTAAGCTAAATAATAAGTTAGCTGAGCAAGCGAATCCCACAAAATTATAGAAAAGCGATGTGAATTATAAATTTTATTAATATCAAAAATGTAAAGGTTTAAAGAATTAAAGATGAAATTATAGGAGGTATTATTATGCAAATTCCAATTAAAAAAACGTTAGATAAAATCCCAGGCGGTATGATGGTTGTTCCACTTTTCTTAGGGGTACTAGTTAATACATTTTGTCCACAAGTTCTAAAAATTGGTGGCTTTACAACTGCATTATTCGGCTCAGCCGCATCAACAACAATTTTGGCTTGTTTCATGTTTTTAATTGGTTCACAAATTCATTTCAAATTAGCACCAAAGGCATTAAAGAAAGGTGCACTATTAATATCAGGAAAATTTATAGTAGGGGCTGGTATTGGTATAATAGTAGGAAAAGTTTTTGGACCTGCTGGAGTATTAGGTTTATCACCAATTGCTATCCTTTCAGCATTAACAAATTGTAACGGTGGATTATATGCATCTCTTGCTTCACAATATGGCGATGAAACAGATGTAGGTGCGTATGCCTTATTATCATTAAAAGATGGTCCATTTTTTACATTAGTTGCATTAGGTGCATCAGGACTTGCTCAAATTCCTTTTATGTCACTTGTAGCGGTATTAGTTCCAATATTAATAGGTATGATACTAGGAAATATTGATCCTGATATGAGAAAATTCCTTGGAAGCAGTAAATTATTATTAATCCCATTCTTCTCATTCCCATTAGGAGCAGGAATGAATCTTTCAACTATTATAACAGCTGGAGGTCCTGGTATATTATTAGGAATCATAGCTGCATTTACTGGAATAGGAGCTTATATACTTCTTAAAATATTTAAAGAAGAACCTATCATTGGTTTAGCAACAGGG
>JARLHR010000216.1 GCA_031292145.1 Clostridium sp.
CCCAAAAATCCTTATATCTTATAAAGAAATCTTTATATTTAGATTCATCCTTTTTTTCTTGAAAATCTTTAAAAAAATCAGATTGTCTTGAAATATGATTTACCATAAAATCATACATTAAATAATTGTTTTTGCTTATTTCTTTAACATCTTCAATATCTCCAAAAGCTTCATCTACCATATCATATCTCATAGGTGCAAAGCCTCTATCCCCTGATGATGGAAAGAAAGGAAGAATATGAACGCCTCCAATAGCCCCAGCATAATGTTCATCTAAAACTTCTTTTAAATCTTTTAAATTCTTTCCTAAACTATCTGCATAAGTTATAAGCATAATTTCATTTTTTATTTTATTCATATCAATTCTCCTTTTTAATATAAAATCTCTATTTAAAATTTTGTAGTTTCTTTCATTTATGCATTAGCTTGTACATTTCTATATAATTACTAAAATATTGACAAAGTTCATGCACTTTACTGTAACTTTTCTTTGTTCATTAATTTAAAGCATACCGTTAAACCTTATACTTATATTTTAAACAAAAGTATAGATTTATTTAGAGCCTGAATAGCTTCATATAATTCATTTGATAAAGAAGCTAATTCTTGAGCCGATGCACTTTCTTCTTCAACTGAGGCTAAAACTTCTTCTGTAGCAGCTGATGATTCCTCTGCAAGAACCGAAATATTCTCTACCGCTTCAATTGTATTTTCTTTAAAACTATATATATCATTCATTACATTAGTAACATTTTCTACCTGCAATGAGATATTTTCTGTTGATTCTACAATATTTCTAAAAGCCTCATCTGCATTCTTAACAGATCTTTCTTGTTCATTAAATATATCATTGGCCTGCTGAACTAAATTAACAGTATTTCTAGTTTTATCTTGAATATTATTTATAATATTAGCTATCATCGTAGTTGCTTCTTTTGACTGCTCTGACAGTTTTTTAATTTCATTTGCAACCACAGCAAAACCTTTACCTGCCTCCCCAACCCTAGCTGCTTCAATAGATGCATTTAAAGATAAAAGGCTTGTTTGATCACTGATTGATTTTATAACTTCAATTATTTTCCCTATTTCTTTAGAACTATTATTTAAATCGTATATATCTGCATTAATTTCCTGCACCATTGTTACTGACATTCTAGTTCTTTCATTTAATTCACTGACTGCTAAAATAGACGAATTTCCAATTTGCTTTGCTTCATTAGAAATATTCTTTACCATCTTTGTACTCTCCATAACAGTATCTATTTTTTCAGCTAAAATCCTTATTTGATCTATGGCTTCGCTAGAATTTTTTGCTTGCTCTGTAGATCCTGTTGCTATCTCTCCAATTGCCATAGAAATTTGTTCTGTAGCTTCGGCCGATTCCTTTGAAATTTCGGCTACATCTTCTACATTCTTTATAACCTTATTGGATACTTGGCTTACTTCTTCAATGAGTGCTTTTATTTTTTTAATCATTATATTGAAACTACTACTTAAGTTTCCTATTTCATCAAGTTTTTTATAATCTAATACTACTGTTAAATCCCCATCTTCTGCTTTTTTCATTAGCTTCATTATGCTGCTAATTGGCTTAATTATCCCACGTGCTATATACAGACCAATTACCATTGCTATAATTCCACATATTACTCCAACTATTAACGTAAATATTCCAGACAACCTAATATCACTTATAAGCGTATTCATTGGAACTTCAGATATAACCTTCCATCCATTATCACAAGTACTAAACGTAATTAGATTGTTATCTTTTACAAAATTCCCATTTGCTTCTTTGCTATATACTCCATCTATAATGTTACTTAAAGTATCACTATTAGTGCTCTTATCATCAATGTTAAAAATAACATTTTTATTTTCATCTACTATTTGAATGTTATTATTCTTATCTAACTTCATTTTTTCAAAAAGATTTCCAAAGGCATTTGTTTTAATTGACATTACTAATATGCCATTATCACTTTTTCTGATTGTATCCTTATATTCCCTCATTAAGAATATTTCAGAATTATCATTAATACCTGTAACCCAGTATACTTTATCCTCGTTTTTTCTTATTTCATTATATAATGAAGAATTCTTCAATTTATTTTTGATGTAATCCTGTGAATGAGTATCCACTGAACCTAAGATCTTACCATCTGACTGAACAATGCAAAAAGTTGAAATATTCCCATCCGAGTTAGCTATAGATGTAAGAATCCCTTCAGCTTCCTTACTTTTTAACATGTTATCATAAGAAAAACCATCTGAATTCATTTCCTTCATCAATTCAGCTAAATTAGAATTTGTTATGACTAAAGTTGTCTTGTTAACATATTCATTTATGAAGGAAGTAACATTCATATTTATTTGATTTAATAATTGTTCTGAAAAAGTAGATACTTTCTTTTCTACAGTATTTTCAGCTACTATATATGAAAAGCTTCCAACTATCATTATAGGTAATATAGCCATTATTAAAAATGAGGACATTAATTTTGTTTTTATAGTCGCTGACCTTTTAAACTTTATTTTTTTATCTTTTTTTATTTTTTGTATAAGCAGCATCACTTTTCCCATATTTATTCATCCCCTGTTAGTTAATATATTTTTTATTATTCTGTTATTTAATTTGATTAACTCACAAAAGTCTGCTCTTCTGCATTAAAGATGAATACAAAAAATGCTTTATCAATGTAAATCATTCTATATCCCATTTTTGTAAAAGCTCTATATTACATTCTCCCTTTGAAAATGCCTTAATTCCTTTAGCATCTTCACTTGGATATATAAGACTTGTCATTACCTTTTCCCCATCATTAATAAATACTTCAACAGAGCATTTATCAACAAATATACGAAGTTTTAATTTGTTATTTATTAAATAAACTTCTGTTTTTCTTTCACCTTTATGCCCAATGCCTGATTTATCAATATTAAATACAAACAACTCATCTTTTTTTCCGTATGATAAAACTGTCTCTTCATAATCATTCACTCTTAACTTTAAACCAAATTCATCAGCTTCTTTAGCATCATAAATTATCTCAAGTTCATAACTATCCCCATAAATTTCAAGGTCTTTTTCTCCATTTACTTTAATATCCTTTAAAATAACCTCATTAGTTCTATGCTTTTGAATTTCATCAACCGGCTTAAAATATAATCTAGTATCTTTCAAAATTACTTCTCTTGGAATTGTCATAGCTCCAGCCCAGTTATGTCCATTACTATATGTCGGATATTCCTTTTCCCACATAGTCATCCAACCTACCATAATTCTTCTGCCTTTGCTGTCAACAGTTGTCTGAGGTGCATAAAAATTAAAACCATAATCAACCGGGTAAAAATCATTAAATTCAAATTTCCCTACATTATAATCCAAGTTTCCTATCATATATACGCAAGAGTAAATATTAGTAAAATCAGCATCTTTTACTTTAAAATATTGAGGAGACACAATAAGAACCTCTTTATCTTGTAATGAAAATAGGTCTGGGCATTCCCAATTTTCTCCTATATCACCATTACTTTTTGCTACAACATTCACAAATTCCCAGTTTATCAAATCACTAGATTTATACATTAGAACTTGTCCATTTCCACATTTATCATTGGATCCCAAAAAAGTATAATAACAATCTCCAACCTTGTAGGTTTTTGGATCGCGAATATCTTTTTTAGATGAATTCTCTGGCACTTGATAAGAATCTATTACAGGATTTTTTAATTTTGCGAAACCAATTCCATCTTCTGAATAAGCTAAACATTGTAATTGTTTATAATCCTCCTTGACATTAGGCCCTGTGCTTACATGACCTGTATATATAAGATATAATTTTTCATCTTTTTCTACCGCACTTCCAGAAAAGCATCCATCCTTATCAAATTCTTCATCTGGCGCTAAAGCTATAGGTAGATAATCCCACTTTATCAAATCCTTACTTATTGCATGGCCCCAATGCATAGGACCCCAAACAGCTTTATGTGGATTATGTTGATAGAATAAGTGATAATTATCCTTATATTGAATGAACCCATTAGGATCATTAATCCAGCCATATTCCCCCATCAAATGATAGTTAAGCCTATATTGGCTATTTATCTTATGTTTGTTTTCTTTAATATATTGATCTGCCTTATCCTTTTTATTCCTACACATTTTCTACTCTCCCGTAAAAGTTTTTTATTTTATAGATCCCTGTAAAACTCCACCTATAATGCTCTTTTGCAACAATAAGTAAATTATTAATACTGGAAGAATTGATAACATTAAGGCTGACATTGATAAACCGTAATCTGTAGTATAAGTACCATTGAAAGCGTATGTTGATAATTGCAGAGTTCTTTCATTTGGAGCTATCAATATTAATGATGGTAATAAGAAGTCATTCCATATCCATAACACATCTAAAGTAGTTATAGTCATAGTTATAGGCTTCATAATAGGAAATACAATTTGCCAAAAAGTTTGAAATCTTGTAGCACCATCTATCATAGCAGCTTCTTCTAACTCTACTGGTATACTTTTAATAAATCCATGATACATAAATACTGCTAAGGACATTCCAAAACCTAAATACATATAAATCAATGCCCATTTAGTATTAAGCATTCCCATTGATCCATAAATCGATACTAAAGGTATCATTATTCCCTGGAATGGAATAATCATTGATAAAACCATTGCAAAAAATATAAATTTATTGAATTTCCAATCCTTTCTTACTAATATATAAGCAGTCATTGAAGAAAAAATAATTATTATAAGCACGCTTAACACAGTTATTATTAGTGTATTAATAAATGCATGACTATAATTCATTTTTTCAAAAGCGTCAATATAATTAGTAAATTTAAAAGTGCTTGGTAATGCTAATGGGTTAGCAATTACATCCTTTCTAGCTTTAAATGAATTTATTAAAACAAAGATGAATGGTACTATATATACAAGTAGAAGACCTGATATAACTAGATACTTTATAATATTGGCTATTAATTTCTTATTTTTCATTACGCTTCTACCTCCATCTTCTTAGTTGTATAAACTTGGAATAATGATATTGCAGCAACAATTATAAATAGAACAAATGCTTCTGCCTGCCCAACACCATATTGTTGTGATAAGAATGCCTTATTATAAACATGCATTGATATCATTTCAGTCATTTGATATGGCCCACCTTTAGTAAGTGAAAGATTTACATCATAAACCATGAAACTTCTTTGTAAGCTTAAAAATAAACAAACAGTAAATGATGGTATCATCATAGGAAGTGTTACGCTTATCATTTTTCTCAAACTACTTGCTCCATCTATACTTGCTGCTTCTAATATATCTTTAGGTACATTCATAAAACCTGCTACATATATAATCATCAAATAGCCTGAATATTGCCAAACTGTTACAATAATTAAAGTCCAAAGTGCTTTATTCGGATCTGCGAGCCATGAACTCGAAAAAATTGGAAGATTAAAATTATTACCTATATAAACTAATATATTAGAAAATACAAACTGCCAAATAAATCCAAGTATTATTCCACCAATAAGATTTGGTGTAAAGAATCCTGCTCTATAAAAATTTTGACCTTTCATTCCGCTTGTTAATGCATATGCAAGTAAAAATGCTATTATATTCATAAGTATTACAGCTGCAATAGCATACTTAAATGTTAATAACAAAGAATTCCAAAACACTCCATCTTTGAATACCTCTGTATAATTTTGAAATCCAATAAAATTATGAGCATCTGATACACCGTTCCAATTTGTAAAAGTTAAATAAATACCATATAAAAATGGTATAATCATAACTGTAAAAAATGCAAACGTACCCGGTCCTGCATATACAAGATAAGTTTTTAATTTACCAAGAAAGCTTTTTTCGTTTGTCATATCCACTACTCCTCCTATAAGTCATATTCAAAAAGATAATAAGTCAGCATGCTAGTCTATTTTCTTTCATATGCCTAAAACTTTATTATATCCTTATATTGAATAACGGATATTCGTAAATACGCCTATCCGCTATTTTATTTTATTTCATTATGTTATTATTTAACGTTCTTCCAGTAATTTTGAATATCAGTAGCTAAAGCTGCTTTATCGCTCTTACCATCAAGATATTTTTGCATTGCTCCACCAAGTTGTGCCCAATGATCTCCTGGTAATGTTGTCATAGGTGCTATAACTTTTTTGTTTTGCATATATTGCTTTATTGATTTTCCAAGAGGATCAGCTATTTCTAATTTGATATTTGAGAAAGCTGGTATTAAATTAGCTTTATTAACTAAGAAATCTTGACCATTGTCACTATATACTAACCATTCTAAGAATTTCTTTGCTGCTGCTTGTTGATCTGCATCATTGTTTTTAGTATCTACACCAATAAATTTAGATGAACCTGCATATATTTGTGAATTACCATAATCATCTGCATTGTTGCTCACTGGAACTGGTATAAATCCATATTGTCCATTAGCTTGGTCAAATTCTTTAATTTGTGGCCATGCCCAGTTACCCATAAACCAGAAAGCTGCTTTGCCTGTACCTAAATATTCAGGTGCCTTTTCGTAAGTTCCAGCAAGTGGTGCGGCTTTATCTATGTTATTTGCTTTTAAAACATCAAAAGTTGTCATTACTCCGTTGAATACAGCATTGCTACTTAAATCAACTTTTCCAGCCTTTATATCTTGTACAAATTTATCCGCTGATCCAGCATCTTTTGATTGATCTAGATATGCTATTGGTAGGAAATGTGCTCCTAATGACCAATCCATTGGTGAAAGAACCATAGGCGACACTCCAATACCTTGTATTTTTTGGAATGCTGCTTCTAAATCCTTAGTAGTTTTGATAGAAGCTGGATCAACTGAAGCTTTATCTAATACTGCTTTGTTATATATTAATCCATATCCTTCAATAGCTAATGGGAATCCCACTTGCTTTCCATCTATTTTAGCTGCATCTAAAGTTCCTTCTGTTGCATCTTTAACCCATTTTTCAGACGAAAGATCTGCAAACTTATCTGCAAACTTAGGAATGTCATTAGGGTCAAGCATGCTTAAAGATGGTGCATTTCCGGCTGCATACATAGAAGACACCTTTTGGAATGGCGATTCCCCTGCACCAGCTTGAACAATATCTACTGTTATATTAGGATTTTCTTTTGTAAAAGCTTTTGTTGCATCTTCTAATTGAGTTGCAATTTCTCCCTTTGTGTTAAGAAATGTTATTTTTACATTTTTTCCTGAAGATCCTTTATCATTAGTTGAACTTCCGCCACTAGATCCACACCCAGCTAATAAAGAAACTGTTAAAATACCTGTTGTTAAGATAGAGATTAATTTTGACTTTTTCATAATATTCCCCCCATTTGATATTTGTTTAAATCTTTACTTTGAAATTATATATAAATAACTTTCTCCAATCCTTAATTTCCAAGAATGGACTAAATTATAAATATCATTATTAAATTATTAATTTTTGAAAACATTTACTTATTGAAATTATTATATTACTATATTAACAATATGTCAACCGGCCGCCATATATTTTTAAAAATTTTTTTGATATTTTTTTAGACTTAACAAATTCAAAATTTCTTTTTTCTTATAATCTAACTTTTGCAACTTCTCTGTTTTCTATGATACTTCACAAAAATTAATTTCACATTAAAGTCACTCTAAAAAAATCGTAATAAACCTTATATATTCTACACTTACTACACTTTATTGAAAATCAATATTTTTTTAAAACTATAAATATTAACTAATATTATTTTTTTATCTAAATAACACAACCCCGATATTTCTCCTGCTATTCCACTCTAATTTCAAGTACTTACACTTGGATTTTTGCACACCAAAAGTTTGCGTAAAATTGTAATTTTCACATAATTTCATGAAAATAAATGTCAACATGTTACTATAGATTTTTTTCTCACTTCACGTTATATTTAATATAGTAAGTTTTTAATATGTAAGGAAGTGATTTTTTGCCTAATATAAAGGATGTTGCTAATCACGCAGGTGTTTCAGTAACAACAGTATCTAGAATTATGAACAATAGAGGCTATATCTCTGAAAAAACAAGGAAGAAAGTATATGATGCCATGGAAGAATTAAATTATCATCCAAATGAAATGGCTAAAAGTTTATATACAAAAAAATCTAATTTAATTGGATTAATATTACCGGATGTAAGCATTCCCTTTTATTCTGAAGAAGCAAAACATATAGAAGAAGCTTTATATATGAATGGTTATAAACTCCTTTTATGTAATGCAAGTAACAATTGCATTCGTGAAAAAGAATATATAGCTATGCTACAAAGAAATCAAGTTGACGGTATAATCATCGGTAGCCACACTTTAAAATTAGAGGAATATACCAAATTGAAACTTCCAATTGTTGCTTTAGATAGATTTCTTGGAAAAGATATCCCTGTAATCTCCGCCGATCATACTCAGGGAGGTTGCTTAGCAGCCAACGAATTTATACGTTGCGGTTGCAAAAACGTTCTTCAATTTATAGGAAATAGCCAAGTAGCTACACCTGCAAATGAAAAAAACTTTACCTTCTCTGAAATAATGAAAAAAAATAATATTAATTGTGTAGATGTGGAATTTCCAGTAAATTTCTTTTCATTTGAAAATTATCTACCTTTCATAAGAACAGCATTGGATGCTAATCCAAACATTGATGGTATATTTGCTGTGGATACAATAGCATTTGCAGTAATAAAAGAGCTATTATCTCGTAACCTTAAAGTGCCTGATGATGTGAAAATAATAGGATATGATGGAATTGCAATAGGTAGTATTATACCACCTATTCTTACAACAATTAAGCAGCCAATAAGGGATATTGCAAATTCAGCTGTGTCAACCCTTCTATATCTTATTAACAATGATAATACTATAACTCCTGGCAACATAAAATTGCCTGTTATGCTATCTCAAGGACAGACAACTTAACTTTCATGTATTATTTAAAATAGCATTCATAGTTAAACTTTCAATGCATATGTTAACATGTTAACATGTTAACATGTGCATTTCTCCATTTCCTATCCATTTTATCCTTAAAACTATATACCGCCCCACTTTATTCATGTAATATTTCCCAACTCACAAACACTTCTATACTTTCTTTGGTTATCACCTATCATTTCATGCCACTCTTCTCTCTTAATTATATCTCGAATCGTTTTCACTACTTTATGATACCAATTCCATATGCATAATGTCAAGTATTCTTTTATAACTAAATAACTTATTCTAATAAATATTTAGTTAAACTTAGACATATTGTCATACAATCAATAAAAGTACATTAATCTATTAGCGATTGAATTAAGCATATATAGCTATTTGATATAAACTATTCTACGTATTTATGATACCAATTTCAAGCTTTCTTAACTTTCGTTACCGTCCCTTCATAATCCAAGTTTTTTAACAACTTAATAATCTCCTATCATTGATTCATCTTTTAATAAAGAAACTGTTAAAACAAATTTAAAATATCACTTTTCAATCCTTATAACTCATATGATTGTTACCTTGACTATTTATTTTTATGCAATACACAACCAAACTCAGTTCTATTTATTAATGCATTTGTACATTTTACATTGCAGAATCTACAGTATTGAATTTCTTTTTCTCTGCCTTCCTTGACTTTCAATGCCCAAGCTTCATCGGCAATAAGCTGTCTTGATAAACCAACCATATGAACTATATTTTCTTTTAACGCCTTGTCAATAAAATCTGGTGAATTAAGCTTACCTACTCCACAAACTATTTTATTTGTGTATTTTTTACCTCCTTTGCTAAATCAAAAAAACAACCTTCACAGTATTCACAAATATCCTTCACCGTAATCATATTTATATTTTTTTCTATGTACAAACTTTTATACTTACAAGATTCATCATCAATCTTCTTTTAGAAATAAAAGAAGAGGGAAAACCTTCTCCCTCTGGACTTATTTCTCCTCCCTTGCTTAGACACATTATTAAATTATCATTTATATTAAGCTCTATCGATTCAATCTCCCTAGCTTTGTTTATGATAGTGATTATTGACTTAACAATACAATATAAACAAGTAGATGTAATTTAATTTTCATCTTTTATATCATTATACATTTTATAACTATTTCCAATAATTTTTTTTGCTTCATACATAGCATTATCCGAAAAATTTATTAATGAGTATCTATCCTGTGCATCATCTGGAAATATTGCAGCTCCTATACTAGTGTTAATCATAATTGTATTCCCATCTATTTCCACTGGATTACTAAAAGCATTAAATACTTTATTTATAAACTCTACCACATCGTCATTGCTTTTCACACATGATTTTACAACAACAAACTCATCTCCCCCCATTCTTCCTAAAATATCTTCTTTTGTTATTATAGAATTAATTCTAGCTGCAATTTCTATTAAAACCAGGTCCCCAGATGTATGACCATATGTATCATTTATACGCTTAAATTTATCAACGTCGAAAAATAACACTGCTAATTTATTATTATTTTCCTTTGCCCATTTAATCATTGAAGAAAACTTAACTAATAGTGCTGATCTGTTGCATATATTGGTTAAAAAATCATAATTCGCCATATACTCTAAATTATCCAGCATTATTTTTCTCTCAGATATATCTCTTATTATAGCCATTATTATATTTTTTTCAGTTAACAAAGCCCTATTAGAACTAACTTCTATTTGAAATTTAGTCCCATCCTTTTTTTTATGGATAGTTTCAAAATTCATCGATTCATTCATTGCTTTACTAAAATACATTTCAATGTGTTTTACTTCTTCTTCAGCTATTAAATTATAAGAATTCATTCCAATAAATTCAGACCTTTTATATCCGTATAACTTCTCTGCTGCTTTATTTACCTCTACAATAGTTTTATCTTTATCAAGGAATATTATTGCCTCAACGCAATCATCCATTAAAGTTCTGTATATCTTTTCATATTCTGGACCCTTCGCCAAATCTTTTACATTCACAAACAATGCATAAAATTCATCTTTAATTCCCCTAAAAACATCAATTTTATAATGCATATCAAGCTTACTATTGTAATATTCAAAACTTTTAGCTTGTCCATTTACTGAAACTTCTATTAATGCACTCAACATATTTATATATATCTTTTTTATAAATGTTGTACCAAGTATACCTTCAAAAGTTTTATTCGCATCTATAAAAATGAAATCAACAAAATTTTTATTTTTATCAAAAATCATTCTACCATGAATTAATCCTTCTACCATATTGTTGAATAAGGTTTTGTAGTAGTTTCTATCCTTAATGTAATTTAACGGTTCCAAAAAATCACCTCTTGTGTTTAATAATTTGTACCTAGCTAAGAAGCCTTATTCATAATATGTTATAATTATTGAGCTTTTGGCAAAAGCTGCTGAACACTATTGATTACCTTTATATTAAAGATTGTTATGAAATAACTTCGATATAAAAGTTAATAATTCTATATAATCTGATATCTTTAACAAATCATATCTTTAAATGAAAAAAACTAAGTATCCAACATAATAAGAATTCTTAAGTCCGTATATAAATAATTTAGCAGAAACCGCTTGCTCTGGCAAGTAGTTCCTATAGTAGCTATAAATAAAACTTCAATAATCTTGTGACGTACTTTAGCAGTTTGACTAGCATCGCCTATTGCCCCAAAATATTTCGCAAATTTTGAATCCCTACAATCGCGTATTCACCATATGATCCTTTCATCTTACTTCCGCTATATCCAAGGGAATACTGAAATTCTGTTGCTTCGGCCCATAAATTAATATTAAATCATCACAAACATGATTCATAATAAGTCTTCTTTTAGAAATAAAAGAAGAAGGAAAACCTCATCCCTCTGGACTCGGTTCTCCTCCATTGCTTAAATACATTATTAAATTAACATTTATATTAAGCTCTATTGATTAAATCTCCCTAGCTTTGTTAATAGTTATTTTTGAAATAACTTATACTATAGCTTCTAAAATTTCTATATTCTCTACTACATTTAAAACATGTATCTCCATTCCATCTCTTACTTTAATATTTAATGAATTTTTATCATCTTTAATGAAAATTGCTCCTTTTTTATGCATATTTTTTATTTTGCTTCTTGAAATTCCAAGTGTATCACTTAAAAACTTGTCTACTCTGAGCTCTATTAGATTCTTACAAACAATTTCAATAACAAGTTCATTTTCATTGAAATAATACGCTTCTAATTTCTTTTGTATTAATTCATAATTAACGTCTTCTAGAATAACTTCAGCTTTATTTCTATTATATACACTTAAATTAAAAGCATATTCTCTCGCTAATTCTTTATCATTAGAAAGAAATTTTTCATATTCATATTTATTAATATCATATGGTTTTATTCTTTCATATATTGACATATTCCACGTTGACTTACACTTTTCACATTGATAAATCAGCCAAATATCAATACTATTTTTATTTGCATTTACTCTAAATTTTTCACTATTAATATAGCGTGCTTTTTCATTACATTTAGGACAATTCCTTCTTACGATTGGTAAATCTTTAGGTATTAGTTCCCATTGATATTTTTTTAAATAGCTCATTTTGCTCCTCCTAGGTCTTCATTTTTTAGGATTTGCAAAGGCTATCTCATCACATTTTCATCATAATGCAATAGCCTCTGCTATGCATTAAAAATATCTACTGTCATAAATAATTCCTCCAATCTTTTTTCTATATATATTTTATCAACTCTGCATATTACATAAAACCTCATTCTTATTTCATAAATAAAAATGCGCCACCCAATACAGATTAGACAACGCACTTTCTATTAATATATATTCTTTTTTGTGATTATATAGATTTTCATTCAAACGTCTTACTATAGATAATCAATTTAAAAACCTGAAACATCATAGTAACTTAAATTCAATAAAATCAAAAAATTATTAAATTTAATTCTTAATTTAAATATCTATAATACATTTTAAATTATATTTTCATTACATCTATATTATATACAAATTAAACAGAACTTACCATATTGCTTTCAGTTAAAACTTTACTATTTTTTAGGTAAAAATATCGTTATCCTAGTACCAATGCCTTTTCTACTTAATACAGAGAAATATCCTTTGTGTCCATCAACAATCCATTTAGCTATAGACAACCCTAACCCAGTACCACCATTCTTTCTAACTCTTGCTGTATCTGCTCTAAAGAATCGCTCAAATATATGTGGTATATCCTCTTCGTCTATTCCTATACCATTATCCTGAACTGAAAAATAAGGTTCCCCTTTTTCATTCATTCTCGTTTTTAGTATTATAACTTCATTTTCATCAGTATACTTAGCCGCATTTTCAATTAATATTCTAGCTGTCTGCTTAAGCAAACCTACATCACCATAAACAATTATTTTTTCTGAATTATAGTACCTATATATATGCTTTTCATCTATCATCTTCGACTCTTCCAACACTTCATTTATCATATCATTTAGTAAAAACTCTTTACAGGTAATCTGTGTTTTACCACTAATCCCTCGCGCTAAAAATAATAATTGTTCTACTAGATTTTTCATGTTTTCAGATTCACTTTTTATTGCTTCAATAGATTCGTTTAGCACACTTTCATCCTTTTTTCCCCAACGATCTAGCATATTAGCATAACCTTGGATTACTGAAATTGGAGTCCTGAGTTCATGTGATGCATCAGAAACAAACCTTGCTTGTTGCCTATAAGAATCTCTCATTCTTTCTAAAAGATTATTTATTGCCTCTTCTAATCCATGCAATTCACTATCCCCAGTGTAAATTTTTTCATCTGAGATTACAGGGCTAATTTTAGAGATGGCATCTTCAAGATTTTGAAACTTCTCCCCATCAAAGGTCATATTACTAAGCCTGCTTGCAGTTTTGGCTATTTCATCAAGTGGCTTTAGAATCTTTCTAATTTTCATTGTTCCAAAGATAATTTCTTTAAATACGAATAATACCTCTATAATAGCTATAGATTGAGCTACTCTTTGAACCATATATAAAAAACTACTTGCATCTTTAACCATAGTTTTACCATTATCCCAAACTACTGTATATGCCGAACTTTCTACAGGAAAGAAATCAAATGTTCTTTTAGCATTTATCACTAATTCACCATAAAAATTAATTTCCCCATCAATACACCAATATACAATAAGAAAGAATATTAAAAGTACATCAATCCAAAAAAATTTGGAAAATAGTTTTCTTACAAAAATGGAATTCAGTTTTATTGCAATAGATGTAACATTTTTTGCTTTATTCACCTTATTCATCTTTTATAACGTATCCTACCCCACGTACTGTAGATATTATCTTTGTTTTGAATGTATCGTCTATTTTTGTTCTTAAGAATCTTATATAAACATCTATCACATTAGTTTCTCCAATATAATCATAGCCACATACCTTTTCCATTAGTATATCTCTATTTAATACTATATTCTTATTTTCCATCAAAATTTTTAGTAAAGTAAATTCCCTGTTTGTTAATTCTATTTCTGTATTATCATATATTACCTTATGCCTCATCTTATCTAAAGACAATAATCCACAGCTTACTATGTCCGTGTCTCTTTTTTCAATAACAGTTCTCTTTTTTAGAGCTGTTCTTATTCTTGCTAATAATTCTTCTATCGCAAAGGGTTTTGTTATATAATCATCCGCTCCTGCATCAAGTCCAGATACCTTATCCATAACAGCATCCCTAGCAGTAAGCATTATAACAGGTAAATCTGAAGTTTTTCTAATTCTACGTAATACTTCTAATCCATTTATTTGTGGAATCATTATATCTAGAAGCACTAAATCCACTTCCCCTTTCTCTGCAATTTCAAGACCCGTTCTTCCATTATCTGATTTTAATATTTCATACCCTTCATGCAATAATTCTAATTCTATAAATCTTGCAATTTTTTCATCATCCTCAACAATTAAAATTTTAACCATTTTTAAATCCCCCTCTTTAATTTATCTTTTACCTTTTTTATATTTTCTGATATCGCTTTAAGCACATGATTAATCTTATTTATTTCTACCCTATTTCCTGATAATGAAAACTCTAAATCAAAGAAAAGACCTACAATATATAAAGGAATAACTATCCAAAAAGCAAATATTATCAACACCATAATCACTGTAACAGGAATCCTAAGAAATACTTTATTTTCTCTCTTTATTTCAAAGAAAATATTATTGCATGTGTCTATTATTTTGCACACTGCCACAAAAATCCCTTCAAATGTATTATTCTTTTCCGCATACTTAAAATTATTCTCTTGATTCTTCTTATTAGTTACCTCGCTATATTTATAATTTTCCTTACATTCATTAGTATAAAATATACTAACAGAAGGCTTTTGAACTTTACCCTTATCTTCTAAATAAACAAAAGCATCTAGAATGTCCCAATTTGACTTCTCTAGCACAATTTTTGCTTCCTCATAACTTATATTCGTTTCATTTTTTAATTTATCTACAAGCTTATGATTTTCCATAAGTTACCCTCCATATCTATTGGATAAAGTGAAACTTTTCAGGTGGAGTTTTAACTCCATCTGAATTTAGTTGAACTTATCTAGGAGCGTGCAGCCGTTATCTCCCACCTGAATAAGGTGGGAGTGTTACGGATGCTAGCTATCAGATAAATTATACCATTTAACCTAATTCTTTTATATATTCAAGGCATATGAAAGAAAATAAAAAGTCCAAAATGCGATGTATATTAACCTGTTATTTTTTAATATGCCTAAACACCTAAAATAAGAGGCTTTGAACAACTTCAAAACCTCTAGTACTACACCTCTAAATAAATTAACAACCTTTATATCCTTCTTTAAAATCATCTTTAATGTTATCTGCTGATTCTGAAGCTTTATCTAAAATATCATTAACTTTATCAGTATTAATATCGGGACCTGTTATTGAATATTTATATCCTAAAAATAAACCAACTAATAGCAATATTGCAACAGGCCAAAATGCAATTATTAGTAAAAATGCTGATATGGTTAGAGATATCTTTATTGGTTTTTTGCTTTCTTTTCTTATTTCAAAATAATTTTCATTTCCTTTGTCTATAGCCTTCCCTATAAACTTAATTATTCTACCAATAATTTCTCCAATACCTCCAATTTTCTTTTTACGATTTTCATCACTTTCTTTTTTACTTTCTTCCGCCACTTCTATAATAGTATTAGTTTCATTATTTTTAAACTTTCCTCTTCTCTCCAAATAAATTATAGAATCTAGAAGATCCCAATCATGTTTTTGTAATACTTCCTCAGCTTCTTCATGACTTACTTTAGCCTTTTCCATTATAACTTTAATCATTTCATTTCTTTCCATATTAATCATCCTCCATAAATTTTTTCTCAACTTATCTTGCTTATATAATACTTAGCAAAAATTAATCTAAAATATAAGAAAGATTAAAATCAGATTAAAATCACATGATTTTTCTATAAAGCATAACTCTAATATAAATACTCTTACAAAAAATATAGCCTTAACCAATTTATATCAATGGTTAAGGCTATATTTCACATTTATTTAGGGAATTGTTGATGCTAATATCGTCACAACTCAAATGCTGCTTCAAACTCATGAGCTAGGATTAGGCCGCACTTGGGTGGGACATTTTAATCCTGATATTATCAAAGAAATCTTTGAATTACCAAAATATATTGTTCCAGTAGCACTTCTTCCAATAGGTTATCCAATAAAATAAAGCTTACCATATTGCTTTTTATATGGTAAGTCATTTCTATCAATTCTATATCCAATTTCAGTAAGTTTATCTTTTACTTATGATATGGTTCACCACAAACGTCTAACAGTTTTGATTCTAAAAAGCTCTTTAAACTAGAAATATTATTAAATATAAAAGTCGGATTAATTTTTTTCAGTTCTTCAAGCTCAACATTATCTGACCATACTGCTGAAAGGCATATTACACCAGCCTCTCTACAAGCCGCCACATCAGAGAGTGCATCACCTACATAATAAAATTCATCATTCTTAATAGAGTATTTTTTTAGTAACTTCAAAATAGATTCTGCTTTATTAAGACGTATTTCATCTCCTACCATTATGTCGCTAAAGTAATTTTCCATACCTAATTTTTTTAACGAAATATCACAGCTTTTTTGTCCTTTTCCGGTAATCAATGCTACAATAACATTTTTCTCTTTCAAGTACTTAATTAAATCACAAACTTCTGGAAAAGATTCCATAAAATTATTATGCATTTCCTCATAATAAAAATAGAAATCTTGCAGAGCTGACTCCAAATTATCTTTTACAACCGTTTTAACCATTCCTATCTCATTGAGTCCAAATGTTTGAAGAATCTCATGTTTAGTAAGCTTATGTCCAGCATAAGGTGATATGGCTTTTTTAAAAGCCTCAATACACATAGGAATTGTATCAGCTATTGTTCCATCAAAATCAAATGCTACCATTTTAATCATGTTTGCATTCCCTATTAATTTCCCGAATTACTCTACATGGATTTCCAACTGCTACACTATTTTCAGGAATGTCCTTTGTTACAACACTACCTGCTCCTATAACACAGCCATTCCCAATGCTTACTCCAGGCAAAATAATAACACCTCCTCCAATCCAACATCCATCACCGATAGTAACAGGACGTGCATAAGTACGGCAAAAATATTCTCCACTTTCTATATTCCAATTTGTTGTTAATCTCTCTTTAAGCTCTATTGGGTGAGTTGCCGTATAAATTTGCACATTAGATGCAATTAGAACATTATTACCTATAGTGATTTTGTTACAGTCTACAAAGGTACAATTCATATTAATAGATACATTGCTCCCCAAATAAATATTGCGTCCATAGTCACAAATAAATGGAGAACCCACTGAAACATTCGTACCAATACTGCCAAAAAGATTCTGTAAAACTTCTCTTTTTTCTTCCTTATAATCATATGGAAGGTTATTATATCTTGTAAGTAATGTTCTTGCTGTATTTTTAAACCCTAAAAAAATTTCATCGTGGCAGTTGTAAATTTCTCCTGCCATGCATTTTTCTAATTCTGTTTTCATATTACACCCCTTTCAAAACCTGATTTAAACAAATAAAAGAATTTAATGTTCCTTACTCATAGTATAAAAAACATCTTGTTACATCGCTAGTAACAAGATGTTTCAAAATTTATATTCTTCCCGCCAATGCTTCTATGAGAAATAATACTGGTACCTGTGTGGTAGCATTATATCCACCATTAACCTCATGTACATCCATGTTATATGAAATATTCCAATCTGATATTTGAGAAATAGTGCAATTAGATTGATTCGTTATGCTCAAGATACCACATTTATTAATTTTAAATTGATTTATTAAATCTATAACTCCTTTTGTTTCTCCTGATACAGAAAGTGCGATTACAACAGCAGATTCCATATCTTTTGTAATTGGATACAAAGTATCTTCTAATCCTATTGAAAATTTCCCCAAATTAGAAAAATACCTTGCTGCATATTTTGCAAGTGCTCCTGATGAACCTGAACCTATAAATATAACCGTTTCCGCTTTTCTAATGAAATGTGCACCTTCCTCTATTTTCTGCTCAAATGAATTAGTGTTTGTTTCCTTAAAGTAATGCAATAGCTCAGCCAAATCACCCTTCTCTGGTATTTTATGAATCTGATGTACATATTTCTTAAACCTTTCTTTGAATTCCTTATATCCATCACAGTCTAATTTATTGCAGAATCTAAGTATTGTTGATGTAGATACCTGAATCGCATCAGCAAATTCTCGAATAGTCATATAAGGAATTTTTTCTCCATTATCGACAATAAACTTATATATCCTAATTTCAGTTTCATTAAATTTTTGAATATTATCATATGAAAACATTGTGTCCTCCAATAAATTAATACTTATCAGCGAAATGTATAAACAATCTGATATTTTTCTTCTCTATGCTCCATTTTGCAATTTGATTATTTCTTATAATGTTCATTCACTATTTATAGTATATCATGATAATTAAATTCCACCAGTTTCCATCCGATTATTCTAATACCTCAATCTTAGTTAGAGAAATACTTTTTATTACCCAGGAAAAATGATTCAATTCTACTGGTCTAAGAATGATTTTTCCATTCCTGAATCAATTAAATATTCTTTAAGCTCAGGAGGCATTGTACTCTAACACATTTAGCGGAACATATTATATCTATAAACAATAGTAACTAAATTTAAAATTTTCTACAAAATAAAAACATTCAATCTATTTTAGACTGAATGCTTTTTATTAAATTTGAATTTTAATTTCTATAAGATTTTTATTTTAAAACATATAATTTTTATATAATCCATCAACCTTTTCCCAATCAATTATATTCCATATATTTTTAACATACTCATCCCTTAAATTTTTATATTTTAAGTAGTATGCATGTTCCCAAACGTCTATATTTAGAATTGGAATTAAGCCTTCCATAACTGGTGAATTTTGATTTAATGTCTTTACTACTGATAATTTTCCATTTCTATCTTTAACTAAAAATCCATATCCAGACCCAAATTGACTTATGGCTGCATCACTTATTTTATGTTTTAAGGTCTCTAAATCTCCAAATGTAGCATTTATTTCTCGTAATAAATTACCTTGTGGTGCTTTCTTTGGAGCTGGTGAAAGAATATAAAAATATAAATTGTGATTCAATACTCCTCCTCCTTGGTTAATTACGCCTTGCCTAATTTCTTGCGGCAATTCATCTATATTTTCTATAATTTGTTCTAAACATTTGCCGTCTATATACTGTTCATATCCTTTTAAAAGAGCATTTAAATTATCTACATATTTTTGAAGATGCTTAGTATAATGTAATTCTACTGTTTCTGCATCAATGTATGGTTCCAATGCATTAAATGCATATGGTAATGGGATTTTATCAAACATAATTCATATCTCCTTATAATTAAATAGTTATACATTTATTTATATTACTTTTATATTAAGAATATTATTTATGTGTTTTGAATATACCGCATTATAAAGTAATTTAAATTGCATTAATTATTTGGTACTGAAAAAGAAATGATAAAGGCTAAAAAACTTATTACCCAAAGTAATGCAACCTCTTCCTATATCTGAGTAAAAGACTTGAAGTATATAACATTACTATATGCATGACTTATAAAAAAATTATAGTCTAATGAATAATGGTGAATTATTCTAAATAAATTATACTTCATTGTATAATATATCAACGGTAGTAGTATGTTAGATAGATCTTTTTTTATATTTATAAACTTCATTTCCCCATTCACCAAGAGCACTTAAAGCAACTATGAGTTTTTGACTAAGTTCTGATAATTCATATTCTACTCTTGGTGGAATTTCATTGTATTGATGACGAATAACAAGGGAGTCTTCTTCAAGTTCTTTTAAGTTTTTTGATAGCATCAGACTGGATATGCCATTAACTTTCTTCTGTAGTTCATTAAATCGAATAACTCCATTTTGGAACATGGTCCAAATGATTAAGAGTTTCCATTTGCCCCCTATAATATCCATAGCATATCCAACATAACAATCTTCCATAAAGTAACCTCCATTACTTATATAAATATTAGTGACTAAACATTTTTTGCGTACTTGTTAGTTTATATGCTACTTAATATAATTAAGTTAGTCAATAAATAATTGAATTAATTAAAAAAATTTATATTTATAGGAGAGATGCGAGATGTCAAAAGTGGTTATATTCAAGGGTAGTCCAAGAAAGAATGGATATACTGCAAAACTATTAGAAAAAGTAGCAGAAGGAGCAAAATCAAAAGGTGCTGAGGTTATTGAGTTTGATTTAAATGATCCTGGAATCCGTGGATGTCAAAGCTGTTTTTATTGCCGTACCCATGACGGATGTGCTGTTAATGATTATTTACAGCCAATGTATCAAGCTATTAAAGAAGCAGATGCTATTGTATTTGGTTCTCCAATCTATTTTTATCAAATTACAGGTCAAGCAAGAGTTTGGTTAGATCGTACATTTCCAATAGTTGGAAGTGATGGCGGTGCTTTTGTACCTAGACATCCAGGTAAGAAGTTAATAACGATATTTGCTCAAGGAAACCCAGATCCTAAAATAGGTGCAGAGGGCATTAAATTTGCTCATGATATTTTTAAAGGATATGGTTGGAAATTAGAGGATAGCATTCACTACTGTGGAACTAGTCATAATCCTGATTCAGAAATGTTTGATGAGTTAGCTTTAAGAGCATTTAAAGATGGGGAAAATTTGGTTGGATAATTCCTAATACACCACTTATAAAATAATCATACTGGTAGGTTGAATTGTAATTGCAATAATCATCTACATGGTTAACACACATTCTAAAAGTTAATTCCATAAATTACATTTTTATATGATGTATATAAAAAAACAAACTGCACATATTAATGCCATAAGGAACATAACAGTTGAGCAAAGATTTATATATGCTCTTGGTTTAGGGGTGTATACAAGTCGAACAAAGATTATATAATGGTCACAAAATATGGTTGTTATATTAGTCGGCGATAAGATTTTATATGGTGGGGAAAAGTTTTATTATAGTTGATTTATATTTATTATAATAGTACTCCAACTTATTATTTAAGGTCGAGTTAACATTATTCAATGTGTTGAATTGATTTTATATAGCCGTGAGGTTGTATTCAGTTGAATAAATATGTTGTTTGGTGGAGCGAAACATGATTATTAGGTTGCGATTTGTTGTATTATAGTCGAAAGATTATTATATGATGGTAAACTATCTTTTATTGTGCTAGTTAAGATTGTTATGCTCTTTATAAAAACCATATTTAGTATAATATTTATACTGAATATGGTTTTTAAATTTTAAATATAAAAGCTTACTCTATTTTTTAATTTTATTCATTTAAGGCACATGAAAGAAAATAATAGACCAAAGATGCGTACATACTGGTGTATTATTTTTTTGATTGTGCCTAGTAATTCACAATGATAAAACTTATAAATAAACATCTGAAAATTCTACTTGTATATGTTCATTTTTGTTTATAATATTTCTATTATATATCATATTCTCCTTAATCACTGCTCGAGCCGGAAGTGTAACAGTAAACTTGCTTCCTTTTCCATATTCACTTTCTACAGATATATTGCCGCCATGCAATTCAACAATAGATTTTACCAGACTCAATCCTATGCCAGTACCTTCCGCATTTCTCGATAAAGATTTATCTGCTTGTTTAAATCTATCAAATATAATATCAATTTTATTTCTTTCAATACCAATACCATTATCCCTTACTGATATTTCAATCCATTCATTCATATCCTTAATGTTTACAAATATTTCACCATTATTATTTGAAAATTTTATAGCATTTGATATAAGGTTTAGCATTATCCTCTCTATCTTTTCTGGATCACATGCAATAATCTTTTCTTCTATCTCTGTATCAAAAATGATATTTAAGCCTTTAATTTTAATAAAATTAGTTACTGACATAGCTATTTCTTCTACAACCTCTACTATATTCACATTTAATAAGTTGAGTTCAAAAAATCCCGCTTCTATTTTTGAAGTATCAACTATATTGTTAATAAGTTTTGATAATCTATAGGTATTTAATTTCATTGAGTTAACATACTTTACAAGTGTATCCTTTTTATTTATTATTGAGTCATCCTTGTAATATATCTCCAATAACTGAGCTGTTGCTGAAATTACATTTAATGGAGTTTTAAGCTCGTGAGATATATTAACAAGTAACTCCTCCTGCGCTCTTAATGTATCTTCCATGATTTTATTCGCCTTTATTTCAGCATTTACACTCATTTCTAATGCTTTATTTTGTTCTTCAAGCTTTTTTTCTAAATCTTTTCTTTCTGTAATGTTCCTGCTAAATCCTGATACAGATGCTAAATCTCCATTTTCATTATATGTAGGAACTAAGAAATCTTCTAACCAAACATAATGCCCATCTTTATGCTTAAATCTTGCACAAAAAGTTTTAGAAAAATCTGTGTTTTTATTTACCTTAGCTATTTGTATATAAAGATCATCAGGATGAATAATTTCAAATGGTAAATTATGATTTGTATAATGTATTTCTAAATCATATCCTAAAATCTCTTCAATGGAAGGACTAATATATATAAATTTAAACTCAGGCAAAATTTGAAATGCAAAAAAAACGTCCTTAGTTTTTTCACATGTTTTAATTAATTGTTTATATTGCTCTTCAATACCAAGATATTTGCTTATATCGATAAGAGAGAGATAAACTCCAACTATTTTAGAATTATCATTAAACATAGGTTTAGAAACAATATCAAAAAATAGCTGTTCACCATCCTTTTTTAATATTGAAGCCTGAATATTTGCACATGATAATAGATCCTCAATTCTATAACCTAAAAAGTTATTAATATAAGTATTTAGAATTTCATTTTGTGTAAGTCCTAAGATACTATAACAATTATTAGAAATTGATTTAATAACTCCAGTAGAATCCACTTGAATAAGTAACTCTCTCCTTATTTCAAAATTGCTTAAATCAATATGTAAATTCATTTTTAAATTCTCCTGACAATAAATATATACTAAATTTTAATAAAATAATTGAAAGCATAGAGAATTAATTTTCAATATCTCAAATATCTTTCATATATTTACATAATTTCTTATCAATATTAATTATAACTTGACAGTCAAAAATTTTACAAAAAAATTAATTCTTTAAGGCAAATTTATGATATCCTTTTAATTGTTCAAGAAAAAAAATAGTATAAAATATACCAAAAGAATTAACTAAAATTAGTTTAGCATAATATTAGTAGATTAACTATAGATTTATGTGGAATTTACTAAATAAAATTTTAGCTAACTTTATGAAACTATTATTTATTACTTAAAGCCTTAAAACGATCAGCAACAGGTACTTTTTCAGTTCCATCAGTTACAAGTTCAACCACTATTGGCTCATTTATATTCATTAAGCATTCTTTTATATTCTCTAATTCTTCTACTGTAGACATTTGGAAAGCTTTTATGCCAAGTGCTTGTACCATATCTTTTATAGATACTCTTTCATATGAAAATCCTTCAGAACTTCTACCATATATAAACTTTTGTCCATGTTCCACATAACCTAACATAGAGTTGTTTATTACAAAATATATAATGGGCATTCTATATTCTTTTGCTGTTAGAACTTCTATTCCATTCATAAAAAACGAACCATCACCTACTATAACTGAATATGGTCTTGCTGGATTAGCTGCATATGCTCCCATAACACCAGTAACTCCTGCACCCATTGCTCCATAGTTAAGACTTATATCAAAATCCATGGTTTGTTTTAATGGTAAATACTTAAATATAAAATTCATATATTCACCAATGTCTGATATAAAATATGTATTTTCAGGTACTATATCTACTACCTTTTCAAGAAATAATCTTGTTGATAACCCTGTATGATTACATACATAAGGTTTGTTTACCTCAGGCTTTGCAAAATCATTATCCTTTTCTAATACATTATCTAATAAGAAAGGTAATGCTTTATGTAAATCGTGATATACTGCTACATCAGCTTTAAATACTCTGTTTAATTCGTTCTTATCCCAATCAATATGAATTACTTTCTTATCTTCAACTAATACATCATTGAAGTTTCTAGTTGCTGATTCACCTAAAGAAGATCCAAGAATAAGTAGACAATCTACTTTAGCATTGTCAATAAACTCTGCTGCGTAATCGGAGCTGCAAAAACCATAATTCCCCAAATTAAGTGCAAAATCACTATTTATTACCCCCTTACCTTCAGGAGTTGTAATTATTGGCCATTTTAATTTAGTGCTTAATTCTTTAATATCTTCTTTTAGTCCTCTAGCACCTTTGCCAACCATAATAACTCCTGTATTACTGTTATTTATAAGCTCGCAAGCACTAGATAAATTATAGTTATCATACTCTATTTCTTCTGTTATAGGAGGCTCCATGCTGTTTATGTCACCTTCAAATACATCAATTTGCATATCTATAGGTATTGATAGATGTACCGGGCCATATGGGGGAGTAAGAGCAATTTTTATAGCCTTCTTTAACTCATATGCTACCTCTTCATTTTTCAAAATAGTTTTACTATACTTCGTAATAGGCGCTGTAATCATTTCAGTATTTAATTCCTGAACAGCCCCTTTTCCTATTTGCCATCTATTAACATATCCACTAATTATAAGTACAGGTACTTTACTTCTTGAAGCCTCTGCTATTCCATTTATAGCATTATTTAAACCTACACCACCTGCAAAACAACATACTCCAAGTTTATGAGAAATACTTGCATATCTTGTTGCTGCATATGTAGCAGCCGCTTCATTTTTTGTAACTATCAATTGTATGTTAGTATCCTCTAAAGCATCATATAATGCTCCAACTGTTCCTGCTGGTATCCCATATACATTCTTTACATTATTATTTTCTAAATATTTTACTATATAATCTGCTACTCTCAAGTTATATCTTCCCTTTCGTTTAAATCATACCATTATTGATCAATAATTCATTATATCTCCTAATAATTAATTCACATTGTTCTTTTATATCATTTTTGAAAGAGTAATATCTCCCCATAACAGGCATGTCTATTAAGCCTACGACATTATCATCTTTAATAACAGGTACTAAGTATATGCTAAATATTCCAAACACTCCATAACATAACGGATAATCACTATTATCATTTGTATTATCTATTGATATGCTTTTTTGGGTCCTCAAAACCTCTGTAAGAACTATATCATCCTCGATAATAACTGGATTATTAGCATGATACATCTTCCACTTCTCTAAATTTAGACCTTCAGTATCATTCTTATACACTGGAACTAACCTATCATCTATAATTGCATGGTATCCAAATTCATCTGTATGTAACACTGTTTTTAATTCATGAAATAGACGTTGTAAAATTTCATCCATGTTCTTCACCTCGCTTAAATATTTGCAACTTTATCCCTTTTTACTTTTTAAGTAAACTTTTTGAAATACTGAAAATAAACCTATATAATGTTCGAAATGGCAAACAAATACTTCCAACACAATAACTAAAGAGAATGCTAGTTAATATTATTATGCTCTTTATAAAAACCATATTTAGTATAATATCTATACTGAATATGGTTTTTAAATTTTAATTATATGATGTTAACCTATCTTTTAAATTTACATCCTTTTCAATAAGCCATCCTTCTTCTTCACATATACTTCCCCATTGCACTATATCATTTATTTCCTCCTTAGTTAACTCAACGGAGATTTTATCAATCACCTTTAAATTTTCCTCGTAATAGCCATTATGCATTTTTAATGCATTTGTTTCTCCTTTTAAGCCTAGTGAATATAAAGGTTTTCCTTTTGCATCTTTATGATGCGCAACAACATAAAGCCTTACTCCACAATTCCTTTTATCGATTTCTGCACCAATCCCCCTCACCTCAACTAAAGACCCCAACGGTATGTTATATTTATCCACAAAGTCCACATCCTCTCAAATATAAATTCTATATAAAATTTAATTTTCCTTTATTTTCAGAAAATTTCCACTATTGTTACTTCTACTATTTTATAACTAAAAGGTATTTTATATACATTAACATTCTTCAAGTCCAAATAGTGCAGCCCCGATTGCTCCAACTATTTCTGGCTCATCTGAAATAAATAATTTTTCTCCAACCTTTTCTTCTAATGCTTTTACAACACCTATGTTTTGTGCAACTCCACCAGTCATCATAAATTCGCTGTCTTTCCCTACTCTTCCAAGAAGGGCATTTGTTCTACTAGCTATCGATTGATTTAAAGCATGGATTATATCAGCTTTTTCTTTATTTTGTGCAATAAGTGAAATCACTTCTGACTCTGCAAAAACTGAGCACATACTGCTTATTTTTATATCTTCTTTCCAACTTAGTGATTCCGGTCCCATCTCCTTTATATCTATTTCTAAGGTTCTAGCCATCATTTCTAGAAATCTTCCCGTTCCCGCAGCACACTTATCATTCATCGCAAAGTCAATTACTTCTCCTTTTTCATTTAATTTTATGACTTTGCTATCTTGTCCACCAATATCTATTATTGTCCTAATTCTTGGATTCAAGTAATGAGCTCCTTTTCCATGGCAGCTTATTTCTGTCACTTCCTTATCTGCAAAAGTTATACTTACTCTTCCATAACCTGTAGATACGATTAATGAAAGTATTTCTCTGTTTAATCCTGCCTTTATCAATACTTCCTCTAATGCCCGTTTCGCACTTTCACTACTTTTAGCACCAGTTCTTACTACCGTATATGCAACAATTTCTTTATTATTGTTAATAATAACAGCATTAGTTGATGTTGAACCGCTATCAATTCCCATTACATATTTTATGTTATTGCTATTCCCTTCAGCATCCTTGCTTTTTAAGTTATCATTAATATCTTTTTCCATATCATCACCTATTTCATTTTTAGCATTTAATGACTCAATAAAAGCCTCAACCCTTGTCTTTATTTGCCCTTCGCATTGTTTCGTATAATCAGTTTCAACTTTTAATACTGGAATATCATAATTTTCTTTGATATCTGCATATTCATAAGAATAAATATCACAAAATTTAACTGTATGATAAATGATTCCATCTAGATTTTCCTTTTGCTTCTCAAGGAAATCATTTCTTTCGCTAATGTCTGTCATATGGAGGCATGGCAGCTTACCTAATAAATCGCTTATATATTCATTATAAATATTTTCACCTTTTAAGTTATATTTTCGTTCGTCTCCAGTACATGAAATGTTAAACAACACATTGGTATTGTACTTTTTTACCAACTCAATTATTCCATCATTACATCTTGCCCCCATAAGCCCTATGTTAATACCACTTGTTGGTTTAATATGATCACATTTTAATGAATCGCATACTTCTTTAAGTTTTTTCTCATGAAATCTTCTCTGGCTAAACTCTTCATAGGCATGCACCATTTCTTTAACCACATTTTCATAAATTCTTATGGATTCTTCATTGACCTTTCTTGGTAAATCTAACATATAAATAAACTTGTTTGGAAAATTATCTTTCAATGTATCATAAAGTCTTCTAGCACTATCGCAGCAACTGGTTAATATTACTCCTTCATAATCATACATAATCACATCTTCTAATACACCTTTTACATAGGAACACAAATTATTATGCATCATTGTTTCCGCTTTATCATAGCTTGTTACATTTGGCTCAATTCTCTTAGTTTCAACTCTAAGGCTTGTAAATATTTCTATTGGAGTGTATTTACATGTATATCCAATCATTTGTTTCCCTCCATATTCTTTAATATTTCTAAAAATGCTTCCAACCTAGTTTTTAACTGGCCATCATGACAGTTTCTTCTATCCATACAATCTCCATCTAAAATAAGCATAGGAATATTTTTTTCCTTCATAGCTTGCTTAAGCTGCATTACTCCCCCAGAAGATTGCTTGCATCCCCAATGGCAGAAATGAATAACAGCTTGAGAACCAAGCTCATCAACAGCTTTTTCAATTGCTTCAATCTTTCTTTCATATGAACCATTATATATATTTAAAATAAGTTTTTTGGCTAAAGCCTCCAAAGGCTGCTCTATGTCCAATTCTTCCATATAATCAAAGTTTGTATCATAGGATTGAATCTGATATTTAGAGTTAAAATTAAAATATTCTTTCATTGTTTCTTGATAATATGGCAACAGATGAACCCAAAATACTTTTAGTCCATCACTTTCAGGATATTTTTGTATATCTTCTGCTAATAGTTTATAAAAATCATATATTTCCTTTGTTCCTATACCCACATGAGATGCAAAAAGCATGTACATATGCAAAGTTAAAGAACTTGGATAATATTTTGTGTTTTGAAATTTTAAATATTCTTTAAAAAATTTTTTAGATTCATTTTCTCTTTTTAATATTTCTTTTAATTTATCTTCATCAAATTTCTTTTTACATTTTTCTTCAAGCATAGAAATCATCTGTTTTAATTGAGTCACAACATATTTTTCATTTTCCACAGAATATTCATAAGGAATATCTAATACATATGAATCTAAATTGTGTTTTTCTGCAAGATAACGTATTGTATTAACATTGCCATCGCAACAAGTAGATGTTGTAAATGCAAATTTAGGCTCTGGCAAAATTCCACTTTCAACAGTTCCAATAAAACCTTTATGATAAGAACACAAAGTTTCTGCCACTCCTATATTTTCAGCATATTCATTTACAAAATCTTCACATTCAAATCCTGACATGAAACAAGACATGCACTCTATTGATAAAGGATTAATGTCAAAGCACTGTAATATTTCTACTGGAGTAAAAATATTAATCCAAGCAGAATTTTCAGGATTCCTTAATCCTTTCAAAATCGAATTAATAGCAATTAAGTTTAATTCTTTATACGCTTTAGGAACTTCCTTAGATGATAATTTTACTATTTGTTTTTCAAGAAAAAGTCCCAGTTTAATCATCTTATATGCTATCTTCGGATTAGTTTCAGCTTGTTTTTTCGTTAACTCCTCATATTTTTTTACTATGTCCATACTTCACCTCATTACTATAACTACACACTTACATTGAATATAATGTATACTTTGTTTTATTTTAACTAATTATAATTCTATTCCTAAAAAATTCCATAAGCAAATATAAATCTCTTTAATTTTTTTAATATTTTATGAACAACCATATACAGATATCTAAATCAAGAATGAGGCCACTGAAAAACTATTGTTTTTCAGTGGCCTCATTCAGAATTAGACTTAGGCACATAAAAGAAAATAACAAGTCCAAGTTGATTGCACAACTACTTTACAACTAGGAAACACAATATGTTACTTAGTTCGGTTAGTAACTATATAAATCTAAGTTCACATTTTGGTATCTATGTTTTTAAAAATGAATTTTTCTATAGCTTTAGCAACACCATCATTATCATTAGTATCCGTTACAAAATTTGATTTTTTCTTAACTTCTTCGCTTGCATTTCCCATTGCAATTCCCATACCTGCAAATTCTATTGCTGAAATGTCATTTTCACTATCACCAATAGCAATTACTTCTTCTTTGTTTATATTATAATGATCCGCGAGTATTTCAATTGCTTTTCCCTTTGAAGTCCCTTTTTTAGTGATTTCAATATTATACTTAGATGAACTTGTAATTTCAATTCCCTCTACCTTTTCCAGTTCTTTTCTAAGATAATTTATTTTCTTTTTATTTCTATTTAAAAAGCCTCGAATTTTTAAATACCACATACCAATTTTTATCTTTAAATCACCACAATACACTTTAAATAAAGAATTAAAAATAGGTTTTACATTGTATTTTTTAAAAATTTCTAATAACTCTTTACACATCTGCTCATCAATAATACTTTTATGAATAACGTTCTCACCGTATTTTTCTTTGATGACTGCCCCTGTGAATGCAATAATAGGCGATTTTAACCCCATTGAATCTGAATAGGCTTCTGCATCAACATAAGTTCTGCCCGTAGTAATAACTATATGAACTCCCATGTCATGAGCTTTAATAAGAGTTTTTTTTGAAATATCGCTAATTTTATGCTTACTATTTAAAAGTGTTCCATCCATATCTATACAAATCAATTTATATTTCATATTGTACTTCCCCTACAGTTAATGATTCTTTTGTATCTTTTTCAAATAAACCATAAATTTTAATAATTCCTTCTTTAGGGATCTTCAAAAAAATAACTAGTCATATTCCTTCAGATCCCTTATTGAAAAATCTCTTCAATAACCCTTCCATCTACATTTTTCAATTCCAACCCCAACAGCTTTGCCATAGTTGGCCCCTCATCTATAAGACCCATTTTTCCAATAACAGCACCCGCTTTTATTCCACATCCTGCTGCCATAAAAACAGTGGTATAATTTTCTTTAAATGGAGAATATCCATGGGTTGAGCTTGTAATATCATGTAAATGACCAGCTTCATAAGGTTGAATTTCCCTTATAAGCTCACCTTCTAAATAATCTAAAAAATAATATCCTTTGTTTGCTTCAAGCATAAGAGCACACTCAGGATCTGCTCCAAGCGCCGATGCTTCATCCCTCGTAAAAATAGCCTCAATACACTTATATTCCTTGTTAAAGTTATCTATTAAATCTTTAATTTCGCAAATAAGTTTTTCATTTTGAGTATCCTTTACGTATACATAAGCTGAGCCGTCACAGTTCTTAATTATTGCTCTATAATCTATTATATCCCCTGAAGCATCAACTTTTATATATTCATTATCTTTAAGAAGTATATTTAAGTTTATTATTTTATCTTCATCAATACTGCTATGATCCCCTAAAGCTATAACCGTACTATCCTCAAACATGTTATTTTCCTTTAGAGTTTTTATTATATCTCCTAACCTGCTGTCATGTCTTTCAAGTGCTTCCCTTGCTTCTTTGGAATGAAAACCATAATGATGACGCATAGTATCCAAATCAGTATAGTGAACAAGCGTTATATCCGGCTTTTTTTCTTTTATTGTGTATAGAAGTGACTGGTGCGTAAAGTTATCAAGATTAGGCTGGTTTATTCCATCCCTTAAAGCACCAAACTTACTATTAAGAGTAGCTTGAAATAACGGACTTCCATTAGAAATAGAAACCATTATCTGATTCTTCCAAGGTCTGTTTGCAAATATTTCAGGCATATTATATTGTATCCTTGACTTAGCTGTTACTGGCCAAAGTAATGCAGCAACCTTCATTCCACTTTTTATTGCAATATCATAAAGAGTTTCTCCCTTTATATACTTTCTCTCCCAATACCAGTCTGGAGATTTTCTGCCTGGCTGCAGTAGTGTATTATTTATTATCCCATGATTTTTAGGATATTTTCCAGTAACTATTGTAGCATGAGCTGGATAGGTAAGTGTAGGATATATGCTGTACACTTTTTTGCAGTAAGATGACTCATTAATAAAATTTTTAAAATTGGGTAAAGAATTAATATATTCGAAATCCAAAGTTGACAATCCATCAAAGGATATGACAATCAAATGCTTTGTTATTCTTTTCATCGACATTAGCTCCTCTATAATTTCTATATACTCTATATTAAGCATCTACTTATCTTAAAAAATCAAAGTAGTAAGATCTCTATCTTTTTTAATAGAGCTTTTTTAACATCTTTAATACAACCTTAATTTATCATCGTATTTACTAACTATTATAACACGTACAATTCACTATTTTATTTAAAACTCACATGTAATAGCACTTATTGTAATATTTTTAACTTTCATAATCCCCTCTTCTATAAAAAGCGCTTTATGTTTAATTATAGTATAGCTTTTTATAAAGTAATCTATATATATATTTATTTTACAATTATATAACAGTAATTTAATCTTTCTATTTATTAATATTCTTGTTGCATCTTCTTGTATTAATAAATAAACCACCATTTAAATTCATAAACATGTATCTAATTTCAGTTAATTATAGTTAAGGCTAAATTTCGCATTGTTTATCTATTAAAAAATTTAATCATACATTCCTCCATAAGTAAACTATAATATAATAAAAAAGCCTCATTATAACAAAATGAATTATTTTTCCATTCTGAATATAATGTGACTTAAGGCACATTCAAAAAAATAACAAATCCACCTGCTAGCATATTGGACTTGTTATTTTATTTCATGTGCCTAATTTGTACAAAAAAATTTTTCTCTTATAATCTATTCAGCTGTAATGGTACCAGTCTGAGTACTACGATCATACGTTAATTTAATCTTGACTCCATCTGCATTACAATTTGATAAATCTAATCCTTGAAATTCTAAAGAATCGCCATTTCCATCAACAGCTTTAAAATCCCATTTTAGATTATTTACATCAACATTAAATGTAGCTTCTATAGCTTTTCCAGGTGAAAATGTTACTCCATTACCAATAAGATTGTCTCCCCACACATCAACCTTTGTACCAGATGTATATAATTCTGAAAAATCAACATCTGTACCATTTTCAATCGTAACTGGTACTTGAACAATTCCTTGATTATTTGTATTTGTTGTCTCAGTAGCTTTAGTAGTCTGTTTAGCAGGTTCTGTAGTTTGGGCAGGTTCTTTTGCTGCTTCAGTAGTTTTAGCAGGTGCCACTGTATCACTTTTTGAACTGTTACTGCCACATCCTATGAACATTCCACTTGTAACAATTGATAATATCATAATCACTAATAATTTTTTTTTCATATATTTCTGCCCCCTAATCAATTTATTAAATTTGTATTTGTCAAATGTTCAGTATAAGCATTGATATAACTATATTTTAGTATAAATTTTTTTATAAATAATAGAGTATTCCTAAATATTGCTTGTTTTACTTACATTTTAATTATCATCTATTTATTTTTTATTTACTATACCCATTTCGGGTAGTTTTTTAATTAAGACAAATATATTGTGATAAAATTAAAGTAGTATGGACAAGTTAAATGTTTTATTAACTTGGAGGGATTTAGTGGAGCAGTATAATACAAAGGCATTATATTTTAATATGGACTTTCCCTCAGATATAACGCTTAAAAGAAAAATGGGAAAATTAATAAAAAAATCCCGTGGATACATAGTCATCCACGGGATTAATCTTACAATATACATTTATTTTTCTTAATTGTTACCATAAGACTTAGTAAATTTTCATAAATCCACTTCACTAAATTAATATAATATTGCATTTGTAACAGCACGTTCTTCTAAGAATTCTTTATCATTGTATACGTATATAGTCTTTTTATACTATAAAAACTCACCATATCTTCTTATATATAATTTTTTTAATATTGTTACTAAAACCATATATGCCAATATCGTAGCTCCTAACCACACGAAATACACTGCAGGCATAGGTGACATTCCAAGCATTTGCCCCACACTAGTATAAGGAATTATTGTGCCTACCATAATAGCTATTGTTGTAAGAGTCAATATTGGTAAAGATGCCCTACTTTGAATAAATGGAATTTTAGGTGTTCTTATCATATGAATTACAAGCGTTTGTGACCATAATGATTCAACAAACCATCCTGCATTAAATAATGCCATAAATAATACATTATCTACACCTGGTGCACCATATGCTCCACCACAAACTGCTGGACATATTACAAAGAACATAAGGATATAAGTCGTAATATCAAATACTGAACTTGTTGGACCTATCCAACGCATAAAACTTCCAATTGAAGATGCATCCCATTTACGTGGTTTTTTAAGATAATCTAAATCTACATTATCCCATGGAATTGAGATACAAGATAAATCATATATAAAATTTAATACTAGTATTTGAACAGGTAACATTGGTAAAAAAGGTAAGAAAGCACATGCAACTAATACACTAAACATATTTCCGAAATTAGAACTTGCAGTCATTTTAATATATTTAATAATATTTGCAAAAGTCCTACGTCCTTCAATTACTCCTCTTTCAAGTACCATTAAATCTTTTTCAAGAAGAATAATATCTGCTGATTCTTTTGCTATATCAACAGCAGTATCAACAGAAATAGCAACATCAGCTTTTCTCATTGCTGGAGCATCATTGATTCCATCTCCCATAAAACCTACCACATGTCCATTATCTTTTAATGCTGACACTACTCTAGACTTTTGTTGTGGAGATAATTTAGCAAATATATTAATCTTCTCAACAGCATCCTTTAACTGTAAGTCAGTCATCACTTCAATATCTGATCCTAAAAGTATCCTATTCGTAGAAATACCAACCTTGTTACAAACATATTTTGTTACTTTTTCATTATCACCTGTTAGAACTTTAACATCTACACCATATTCATGTAATGCCTTTATTGCATCAGTAGATGACTCCTTTGGAGGATCTAGAAAACCAATATAGCCCATTAATACCATTTCCGATTCATCTTTAACAGAAAATAATCCTTCTGGTGATGGATTTGTTTTCTGAGCCACCGCAACAACTCTCATTCCACTTGAATTAAGTTCATCTACAGTTTCAAAAATCTCTTTTTTTACATCCTCTGTAAGTTCAACTACATTACCTTTATATTCTGCAAAAGTACATATAGATAACATTTCTTCTACTGCACCTTTAGTAATTAATTGAGTTTTTCCATTTTTATCTTTTAGCACTACTGACATTCTACGGCGTGCAAAATCAAATGGAATTTCATCTACCTTCTCGTACATTGTTTTTAAATTTGAAAAACCATCTTCATCACCATGTTCAAGTATTGCTATATCAAGTAAATTTTTAAGGCCTGTTTGAAAATAACTGTTTAAATATCCATGTCTTAATACTCTAATATCTTCATTCCCATGAATATCGAGGTGACGTTCTAAAATAATTTTATCCTCTGTAAGAGTTCCAGTTTTATCTGTACATAAAACATCCATTGCACCAAAATTTTGAATTGAACTTAAATTTTTCACTATAGTTTTATGCTTAGACATCATGATTGCACCTCTTGCAAGGTTTGTAGTAACAATCATTGGAAGCATTTCTGGTGTAAGTCCAACTGCTACTGACAATGCAAATAAAAATGCTTCAAGCCAATCTCCTTTTGTAAAACCATTTATTATAAATACAACTGGTACCATGCATGCCATAAATCTAATTAATACCCAGCTCACTGAATTTACACCTTTGTCAAAGCTTGTAGATTCTCTCTTCTCTGTAATTGAATCTGCCATAGTACCAAGGCATGTATCATTTCCTGTTGAAATAACAATTGCTGTAGCTGTTCCACTAATAACATTCGTTCCCATATATACCAAGTTTTCTAATTCTAAATGGCTTGAAATATTCTTATCTCTTGTAACTTGAAGTAATTCAGCATGTTTTTCAACAGGTTCAGACTCTCCTGTCATTGAAGATTGACTAATGAATAAATCCTTCGCAAAAATTATTCTCACATCTGCTGGAATCATATCACCTGCTGCAAGTTGTACCACATCTCCTGGAACTAGTTCAGATATGGAAATTTCATTTGCAACTCCATTTCGTAGCACCATAGCTGTAGTTTTAATCATAGCCTTTAATCTTTCTCCAGCCTTATTAGATCTACCTTCTTGAACAAAACGGAGCGTTCCGCTTATAGTAACCATTGCACTTAAAAGAATAACTGTTTTCAAACTTCTATCCTCTGGTGATGCAATAATATAATCTGTAAAAAAGGACACTGCTGCAAGCATTATTAGTACAACAGAAAATGGATTTATATAGGCACTAATGATTTTTTTTAGCCACGTATTTTCATTATCATGATTTATTTCATTAAGACCATACTCTTCTAATCTTTTTTCAGCTTCCACATTTGTAATTCCTTCAGTTGTAGTATTAAGCTTTTTTAACATATCATCTTTTTCTAATAATCCGAATTGAAGTAACTTATTAGATATTTTATCTCTGTTAATATTTTTTTCTATAGCTGTTTTATTTAATTTCTCTTTATTTACAAAAAATTTCATTTCTATTCCCCCTGCATAATTAAAATTTTTATGCGACATTGGAATAGACTTAAGTAAAAATTTAATCTCTACTAAAAATTATCTCCCATAAGAAATATTATTCTGACATTAAAAATAAGCAGTTTGAAACTGTAGATGCTTAGCTAATATTTTAGCATCCTTAAAGATTCCCACATAATTCATATTGTCAAAAAAATATTTCTGCTTGGGGTAATCTTCGTCTATCCCAATGCACCTACTGCTAGATTCCACTTATTTTCACCTACCTCTACTTCTTATTATTTCAATAAAAATAAAAATCCTCGCTCAGCTAAAACCGAACGAGGACGTAAAAACGCACGCTATTAATTAAATAATAATGTATTTATTCATTCCGTTCAAGCTTTAGCTTCATAGGGCAATGAAATTGCGTTAAAATACGCCTTAAACTCGACGCATTCTGCTAACCTTCTCATAGTGTCTCCACTACTCCGCGGCAGCAACCCGTATCCCTATGGTAACCTCACCTACCGATTCTTATTCAATTGTTATAATTACTTTGTACAAACTCAGTATATGCACTTATGCGAAATTTGTCAATAACTATATTTTTATCTTAACTTAGATTTATCTTTATTTTAACTTAAATATTACTTCCTCTTTAATTTTCCTATTTTTTAATTTCATAAGACCATGATTCATGTCATTATAATATAGACGATTGGGAAAAAGCTTTTTTTGATTATAGTGGAAATGTAGAGGGAAATGAATCAAGAAAATTGAGAATTACAAATGAAGATGATGGGTTACTTTTATTACTTACTTTAATATTAGATATAATACAATTTATAAAAAGCAAATAAGTAGAAACAAGAATAATAATACTGCTGATTTACTTGACAATATGTTTATAAATACTATACAAAAATAATCCCCTAAATTTTTTTCAAAAACACACTCCCAAAATAAGACCCTTTTACAAACAAAAGAACGGTTTATTCCTTACAATTAAGCCATTCTTTTGTTTAACAAAATATTTCCTTAGTAAATATCCATTGCTTTTCCTTAATGTCCCTTCCTTTAATAACAACCTTGTTACCGTTAACCTCAATATAAATCCCCTTAATATAAGGTTCTCTTCTTATCCCTTTATCACTCTTTTCATCAGGTATAATAGTATAAGTGACAGCTCCAGTATGAACCATTGTAAATGGCTGATTTAGAGTTACACTACTCTCATTTAAATCACTATGAGTATGGGATGTAAATAATATTACTTCTGGATACTTTGACAATATCTCTCTAACTTGTTTACTTTGCTCTACTCCAATCCAGCCTTCATCACTACTATTTAAATGTTGATGCAAAAATACAAATATAGGCTTTCCCCTTTGATATTTTTCAGCTAATTTTTCTTTTAACCATTTTTGTTGATCCTTAGATATAAAAGCTCTTACTGAATCTATTGTGGTTGAATTACCATCTTCTGATCCTAAAGATATAAAATGATAATTATTTATCCAAGTATCGTGATAGACTTTTTCTTCTCCTGAAAATTCAAGATATCTTTTTATAAAAGTTTGAACCTGATCTGGTGAATTAGTTCGTATTTTATAATTATAAAACTCATGATTACCTATATTTTTGATAATTGTTTTAGGTAACAATTCCCTATTATCACTTATGATTTTTTTAATTGAATCGTACTGCTCATCAATGCCCTGATCCACAGTATCTCCATTTAATACTAATGCATCCATATATGGATTTATTGTATTTAAATCCTTTATTGCGTCATTAAAGCTATCTACATTTTCATGAACATCTCCTAATACCGCAAAAGTAATATCTTTATCTGGCATTACTGATTCCCTGCTTTCATCAACAATGCCTAGCTCTTTATTAATTATTGCTGATTCTATGTTTTCTTCAATAAATTTGGGTTTATTAACATATATAGCTGCTATTATACCTATAAAAATTATAGTAATTGTTATGTATACACTTTTAATTTTCACTTTTATAATCTCCCCTGTTCTGTGAAACCTTCTTACTATAAAATATATGATATGTAATAAAGCATTTTAATATTCATAGACATTTTGAATCTGCCTTAAATTAAAACAACTGCAACTTTAAATTTAAATATAACTCTAGATTAAAAATTAATTTAAATATATTTTTCATTATATTTCTTTGACTTTCTCACATATATAATTTGTTACAACTTCACAATACCGCTCTGGCTCTTCAATTCTAACGTAATGACCCGAATAATTAAATGTAATTACTTCGTTATCTGCTACCTTATTTATAAATTCTGATGTTTGTATTTCACAAGTTATCGGATCATATTTACCTTTAATTAACAAGGAAGGCTTATTTACCTTTGATAGCTCATTAAATACATCCTTATATACTCGCCAATCCTCTAGTAACTTAAATCTTGTCTTTGTAGAATTGCCCCATAACTTTCCGCCATCTTTAGTAGCCATAGCTATTTTCTCAATAATTTTTTTATCCTTACCATACCACATAAAATTATTACAGTTTTCACCAAGTTCATTTAAAGCTTTCATGAGATAATTATTAATCTCTTTATAATCATTGATTTCGCTTAAAGCTTTAAAATACACGCCTGCTGATTCTTGATTTCCTAATTTAATTAACTCCTGGGCAGCCGCCTTTAACATAGAACGCTCTGAAAGCGCAAAATTAAAAGATGGACATTCATATATCATACATTCAATAGAATCTGGATATACATTAGCATAAAGAACAGCAAGATATCCACCAAATGAGTGACTAAGTACTGACCATTTAGTTATATTTAATTTCTTTCTTAATTCCTCAAAATCCTCGATTATATCTTCTAAAAAAATATTTTCATCCTCTAAAATTTCTTCCGATCTCCATACGCCCCTTTGATCAGGGGCTATTACTTTAAAGTGCTTGGACAATTTATCTCCTTGATATTCAATAAAATCGGTAACACCAATTCCACCTGGCCCGCCATGAATAAACAACAATGCTGGCGATGAATCCTCTCCTAAAATTTCAGTATAGAGGTCTTTCCCCCTAATTTTGTAGTAATTATTCATATAATACTTTCTCCTTGCTGAGCCTTAATTATTTTTTACATTCACTGAAGGTTATAACATTTTATTTCTATAAGTATATTTTCATTAGCATAAATTTTTATCTTTAAGAATTTTTAAAGTTATTTCCTTAGCTTTCTATCCATCCGCACTTTCCTTCGTGGTTTCATTAGCTTCAATATTTGTTGCAAAATAATAAATATCATTGTCCTTTTCAACATATCCAATAAACCAGCCATTTATAGATCCTATTTTTGCTTTATTATTCTTATTTGTATTTTCACCAGATCCAGTTTTCCCTGATAATCTAATTCCATTTTCATCAGATAATAAAATTACATTCTTAACTATATCTATATTTCCTTTTGTAACAGGCAATTGATAGTCATAAAATTTTCGTAAGAACTCAACTTGCTCTTCAGTGATATTTTCAAAGACGATTGTAACCAAAACTTAGTTATACCTCCTGAAATATCTTTGTTTCCATAATTAAATTTGCTAATATAGTCTTCCATCCTGCTTTCTCCAATTTTTGATGCAAGAATCTGAAAATACCAGACTGCTGAATTAGAAACTGCTAATTTTAATGTTTGATCTTTATTCCATGAATCAATTGGATATTTTGTTCCATCCCATTTAAAGGTTGTGTTCTCATCTTCTAATTCTTTTGTTTCCAATCCTATTAATGAATTAGCTATTTTAAAAGTTGAACATGGTGATATTTCCTTTTGGCTTTTTAATTCATTATATATTATATAGTTATTTTTATTCTCATCTAATAACACAATACACCCATCATAACCAGAAAAATAATTGCTTAAATCCTCATATGAAACCATTTCAGTATTCTTTGAATTATTTGATAACTTATCTGCCTTACTACATCCTATAACTGTTATTGCAATAGAGATAAGAAATATCATTGCAATTTTTTTATAACGTTCTTATTTAGATGAAATTTTCTTAATATATTCATCTATATCTTATTAATCCTTGATATATTTATTTGCTTTTTATAATTTACAAGTGTTAATTTATCATTAATATGTCTTAATTTTCCACTTTGAATATAGCCCATTTTCTCATAAAGATGGCAATTTCGAATTTCGGACAATATAGTTTCAAGTTCCCAGGAATCTGCTTGTGGATACATAAGTTCAAGCCGCTTTATCACTTCTTGTCCAATACCCTTATTTTGATATTCTTCACGTATATTTATAATATGAAGCTTCATTGTACCTGGCTCTTTTTCATAAACAAATACACTTCCTGCTAAACTTCCTTTATATAGAATTTTGTAATATTCTCCAATATCAAATCTTTTTAAAAATCTTTCCATTGTTTGTGTGACTGGACTTGTATCATGATCTTCATACTTTTTATATAAAGACATGAATACTTCTTTCTGCATTAATAATAATTCTTCTGCTTCCTCTACTACTGCTTTACTAAGCAAAATATTTGAATTTATCATTTCATATAAAATGTCAAGATAATGATATTCTATAAACTCTCCATCTTGTACCATTTGCTTAATTTCTTTGAAAGAAACCCATTTAGCATCAGCAACTTCTTCATATTGAAGTTTTAAATCACTAACATCAATATTTTGTCTAACAAACCAAATGTCATCAAATCCACGAGAAAATTTAACTGTAAATATTATATCAGCTTTGCTCATATCTAAATCAATGCCAAGTTCCTCCTTTGTTTCACGAATTGCACCTTCTCTACTTTTCTCTCCTGAAATTACTGAACCTGCAGCAGAACAATCCCACATATTAGGCCATCCTATTTTCCAAGACTGCCTTTTTTGAATTAAAAATTCTCCTTTATCATTAACAATCCAAACATGAACAACAATATGATAATCCCCCTCAGTAATAGGAACACCTCTTTCATGAGCTCGTCCAGTCTTATTTCTATATTTATCATAAATATCAAACAATTCCATAACTTTTTCTCCCTCTATTATTATCAAAAAATTGATTTTTCTTTATAAATTAACTATTGTATATCTTCCAGATTGAAATCATTAAAATCATTTATAACAATATCTGCTTCACTTAAATCTTGGTTTGAAATAGGATTATTATATCCTACACAAAACATATTCGCTGATTTAGCTGCTCTTACTCCATTAGTAGAATCTTCAATCACAATACACTCACTAGGATTTACTTTTAGTTTTTTTGCAGCTTCTAGGAATATATCTGGATGAGGTTTTGAATTAGTAACTTCATATCCACTTACTATAGCTTTAAAATAATTCGTTAATTTAAATCTGCTTAACACTAATTCAATTTTTTCTCTTTTTGCAGAAGATGCGACAGCTAATCTAATTTCTTTTTCATATAATTTTTTTATTAATGAATCAACATTATTTATAGGTTTTATATCCCTACACTCTCTAATAGTATCAATATATATCCTTTGAAATTTTTCAACCATTCTATCAATATCATAATTTTTATTGAATTTCTCATTTATTCTTTTAAATAATTCAATTGATGTAATTCCACAATAGTTGTTGTATTCACTTTCAGTTAGGCTTAAACCAATTTCACTTAAAAATAGGCTTAGTACATGAAAATGTATTGGTTTTGTATCTATTATTACACCATCTTTATCAAATATTACTGCCTTAAATGCCACATTTCTTCCCCCTTGTAAACTATTCAAATAATGTTTTAACGTGCACCAAACCAACAGCTGCCTTTAATGTTGGAATTAAATTTTCATCCGTTTCCCTAAAGTTACTATTAATGAAATTTTCTATCTCATGTTGATCTGCTTCTAGCATTAATAATGAACTTAATTCTGGACTAATTCCTTGTTCAATCAAACTATTATTATATTTATTAAACTTGTCCTTAAACTCATCTGCATCAATTGCTAAATCAAGTTTAAAGATAGCAGCCAAAAAATTAGTTTTACCTCCATCTTTCAATAAATATGGTTTGAAACCTTTCACAATGTTTTTACCATTAATATCAATTCCAAGCTCCTCTGAAATTTCCTTTTTAATATTATGCTCTAAATCTAACATATCTCCATTTATATCCTCTTTATCTATACCTCCGCCTACTAATTGCAATTTCTCTGGCGCGCAAGTATCTTTTCCCATTATTCCAATTGCAAACTTGCCATCTGATGTTTCTACTAATACAGAAGTATAAATTACTTTACAATCATACTTATCATATTGTCCCCTATGTATTGTATATAAAAAATGTGCATAATCTGTCTGTTCAACAGATATAATTACATCATTGTCCTTACGTCCAATATTTGTAATTGTAAAGACATCTCCTCTAAAAAATTTTTTACCATCCTTTAATATTGACTCCCAATATTCTTCTATGGAATCACTATAATCCTTCGGTAATGAAACTTTTCTATTTGTATAATTAACTTTTATATTATTATCAAACTTATAAATATTAATTTCATTCATTTCTTACTCACCTTTTTTGTACAAAATAATATCATTATTGCATAGCCATAAACTTATCATTTTTTTGTTTTATTAGCATTATAGTATTTGACAAATACTAATTTATTGTAATTTTACCATAACATTTCTTTAAGTGGAATAACACAGAAAACAAAATGCTGTTTAGAACAACTCAAAATTATTCTAAACAGCATTTCTATTAATTTATTATTAATATATTGTTGCAAAAGCAATTCTATATAATCAACTTTGAGAAATTATGAGGTAATTTCATTATATTTGTATCATAAATTTATAATTGCAACATATATATTTCTCTAAACTGTATATTCATTTTGAGTAATAGCAGGGTATATAACATGCCTATAACAGCATACTTAGCAACGTTATCATTAAAAACATCGAACTTCCAATATTTTACTATCAAATTTATTCGCAAGATCTACTATTACTTTTGCATTATTTATTATACGTTTACACAGGACTTACTTTATAATAACATTACATTGATAGCCCTGCATTAGTAATTTCTTTATATTATAGTAAAATATTTAGATTGTTATTATTTTTTATTTAGGCACATGAAAGAAAATAACAAGCCCATCTGCCAAGCCTATTTTTTCATGTGCCTTAAATTATAACGCTGAATTATTAATTATAATTCTTCTAGTTTCTTCATTATAATGTACACTAATATTTTTCATTGTTTCTTCTAAGATTAATCTTACATTTCCAAAACATAATATTGTATTTGGGAACGTTAAAGCAGCAGTTATCCTGCCATGCTTTGGCACAATTAGCGTTGTAGGTATGTAAGCCTTGCTGCCTACAATTCCAGCACTAATGTTTTCTCCTGAAGACAATACGCCCCCACGCGCAACAGAATTAGAGTTGGTAAAAAGTATATCCTTCATTGCAGTAAGCTTAGAAGTATATTCTCCCTTACCTCCCATTATTATATTCCCTGTAGACTTTATCTCGCAATCTTGACAATAACCTATACGAATATCCAAAGGAGCTATTAGATTTCTATCATAATATTCTATTTCATTTTCTAATATATCTTTAAGACATATTAAATCACTTATATCTTTCATATTTAAAATATTGTATCCCAGAATATTTTCTTTGATATAATCAACAAGTTTACTCCTTTTTGTTTTATTTTTTATATTTAAAGAAACTATATTTAAAGCTATTTTTTGAAAATTGCTAAACCTTTGTTCAGTTAATGTTATTATTAAATCATTATTTTTAGAATACATGCCTCTAATTTTCAATTCATTTATATACTCAACCATTTCTGATATAATATGCTTAAATTCATTTAAAACGTCTAAATATTCCTTATTTCTAATATCAATTTGACCTGATAAAATTTTTGAATTAATTGCATTTCCTAAAATAGTTATTTCCCCACCTGATACTACACTTGACGTATTAACATTTTGACTAACATCTAAAGATCCACCAGCGCTAACAAACATATTATCTTGGACAGAATCATAAACCTCTATATCTCCATGGAATCTAATATTACAAGTCTCCATATTTACAGATTCTACAGCATAAATTGGATTAACAGTAACTTTTCTATTTGCTATATGAGCCTTTCCATCGATAAGTGCTATAATATCGTTCCCTTCTATTTTACATCCATCTGAAGCATTTATTGGCAAGCTTCTAATATATTCTCTTTTTATTACTTTGCCAAAAATATTCATTCCCTCTTCACCAATGACTTCAGGAATTATTTCAGCAATTTTATCTCCTGAATTAACATTAGAAATTCTAAATAAGTTTTTATAATCAATTATTTCATCGGAGTCAGGTTCTGGAAACATCATTTGAGTAGGAGTAAAAAATAATTTCACTTCACTTGGTATATCTTTAATTGGTTTTTTCCCTTCTGCAATTAGAATTTCCTTTCCTGTTCCTTCTGTTCCTTCTGTTGCAACTTCTAATTCTTCCTCTTTTATTCCGTATACAATTCCCTTTTCCTTTAATATTTTTTTCAATTCCGCAACGGTAAAGTATTCAGGGTATTTTTCAGAAGCTATTTCAGTAGATATTGCTAAATTTAAAAATGTATCTTTATCTTTTAGTTTGTATTCAATTTCTGGCGTATATTGTACAGTTATATAGGCTTTCATCTTATCGTCGGAAATGGAAATATTTATTTCCCTGCTAGCCTTAGTTTTCTCGCAAGTATAAGTGAGCTTATCTTTTGAAGTCACTTCATATGCTTCATATTGCTTACAAGGTGTATCATTAATAACTAGGTTAATATATTTTCTAGCTTTTATTGTTATTTTCTCTTTATTAATGCCATCGATTACTATTATTTCCCCATTAACAACTTTTGCTCCAACTTCTCTTTCCATTATTATCCCCCAAAATAAATATTAATTTATCTTTTAATCTTTAAGCTATTAATTTTTCCAATGTTCTTTTCTTTCTATTCCTTAAGCTACAATTTTCCTTGTTTTTATAAGAAAGCAGTTGCTAATTTTTTATTATGAATTGTTCTTCTAAGCCTCTAATTTTTAACAATAAAAAACGTAATAATAACTTAATAGTTATTTTAACTAAAATTCCCCTAAAAATTTATATATTTACCTATATTAAAACATTATTTATACTCTCTAATTATAGGGTATAATCACCCTAAATTCCACAAAATAATTTAATTTTTTCGCCAATAATTATACATTTAGAATCTTTTCCATGACCAATTTCATTTGTTTTTACAATTGGCATACTAGGATCGTCTACTACTTCTTTAAGTATATCTACTATGGTAGGGGAATATTTTTCTCTTTCCATTTCTGTGAAACTTCCGAGTATTATTCCTTTAACCTTTTTAAATACACCCGTATGTTTATATTGAGTCAAATATGTTACCATTTTAGGAACATCTCCATTTAGTCCTTCTAAAAAAATAATTCTATCTTGAAAATCTGGCATATATTCTGTGCCTGAAAGTTTTAAAAGACAACGAATATTTCCTCCAATAATAATCCCCTCAATTTTATTTCCTTGTATCCACTCATGCTTGAAATTTAAAAGCTCATTTCCATTTCCCATAAAAGTGTCTTTAAATTCCTTAATCTGCGTATCTGTATTGCTTTCTATTAGATTTCTAACTTGATAAAGATACGTTTTCATATTAGCTTTTGAGTATAATGAATTTATAACTACAGATAGATCACTATAACCAAAGAAAGGTTTATGATTATCTTTTATTATTTTAAAATCTAAATAATCCAAAACTCCATTTGCCAAATCCCCACCTGATACATCAAATATAGCTTTAATACTTGAATCCTTGAAAAAATTCATTAGGACTTCTGCTCTTTCTTTTCCAGTGCCATTAAATACAGATAATTTTTTATATATTTTATCACTAAATACAACTTTAAGGCCAAGAGAATTCAATGTGGTTTCTAAGTTTTCCATTTTATTTCTGTTATTTTCATCCAATCCATTGGAACAAGCAACAATACCTACTTTATCATCATAATTTAATAATTTCATAAATGTTCTCTCCCTCGCAAAAAATATGCAATTCATTTAACACAAAATAGTGCTAGATATATATCCAACACTATTTTAACATATTGTACTAACTTTTATATATTTCCTCTTTATATTAAACTCTAATGTTTTTATTGGGCTGGGTTAGAAATAATAACTTTCCCATTTATAACTTCCTTGCATTCTCCGTTTATAATCACAACTTTGCCATTTAGGTTATAAATAATAAACTCTATATTTTGATAGTTATCCTTATATCCATGATCTATTACTTTAAATTTTATTTCAACTTTTTCATTATTTACTACTTTAATTTTATAATTATTAAATTCCCCTGCTTGGTATCTAAAACTTTCTCCATCATCACTATAGTGATGATATCTAGTTTCTGTATTTTCTTTGCACAAATAAATCTCTACCATTAATTTATTGGAAAGATTTTCACCTATATAATTTTGTTCCTCACTTATTGGAATCACAGACCCCCCTTTAATAAATATTGGGCAGATACCTAATGGTGTTTCTTTTATTATATATTGTCCACCTTTATATTCTTCTTTTGTCCAATAGTCTATCCAAGCCTCATCCTGTGGGAGATATATAAGTCTTGCCTTTGCCCCTTGTTCAACAACTGGTGCAACTAAAATGTTTTCTCCGCAAAGAAATTCATCGTTGACTTCATAAGTTTTTCTGTCATTTTGATAATTAAATAATAATGGTCTTATAAGTGGCTCTCCATATTTACTACAATTCCACATGTTATCATATAAATATGGAAGCAATTTATACCGTAATTTTATATACTTTCTATTAATTTCTTCTGTAATTTCATCAAATGCCCAAGGTTCTTGATCTCTTGTCCCCATTGCTGAATGATTCCTAAAAAGCGGTGTGAAAGTTCCAATTTGAACCCATCTGCTTAATAACTCAGGACTACAATCATGTCCAAATCCACCTACATCAGTTCCACAAAAAGCCATTCCACTAATTCCAAGATTCATGAGCATTGGAATTGACATTCTTAAATGCTCCCATGTACTTTGATTATCTCCAGTCCATACAGTTGAATATTTTTGAGTTCCAGCATAACAAGCCCTAGTTACAATAAATGGTCTCTTTCCAGTTGCTTTCTTTAAACCTTCATATGTAGCTTTAGCCATCATATGTCCGTAAACATTATGAGCCTCTTTATGAGTTACTAAAACACCATCATTATCAAACATAACATTATCCGGAAGAGGTCCTCTAAAGCTTGCTGGCTCATTCATATCATTCCAAATACCACTAATACCTATATCGGTCATTATTTTTTGATTTTCGCCCCACCATTTTCTGACCTTTGAACTAAGGAAATTAGGATAAACAGAATCTCCTGGCCAAACTTCGTTTCTATAAACTATACCTTGATTATCTGTCGCAAAATAGCCATTTTCAAGACCTTCATCATAAATTTTATATCCTTTATCAACCTTAACGCCTGGATCTATTATAGTTACTACTTTAAAGCCCATATCATTCAATTTTTTAATCATAGCTTCTGGATTTTCAAATCTCTCATTATTCCAAGTAAATACCCTATATCCATCCATGTAATCTATATCCAAATATAAGGTATCGCATGGGATTCCCTTTTCCCTAAAGCTATTTGCAATTTCCATAATTCTCTTTTCATTTTCATAAGACCATCTGCATTGTTGATATCCAAGAGTCCACAACCCAGGTAATGGTACATTTCCAGTAATTTTAGTATATCCTTCAACAACTTTTTTTACTGATGGGCCGTAAATAAAGTAGTAATCTAGATTACCTTCAACTCCAGCAAAATAATAATATTTTGAATTATCTCTTCCCATATCAAAATGTGTTTCAAAATGATTATCAAAAAATATTCCAAAAGCATTGCCTTTATTTAACCCAATTAAAAATGGAATTGATTTATAAAGTCTATCAAAAGTTTCTCCATGAGGCGCTGGGTTATCTGTATTCCAATTTACATAATGATATCCCTTTTTATTTAAATGCCCGCTTCTTTCTCCAAGTCCATAAAAATACATGTCATCTTCCATTTGCTTTGATACATATACCTTAAATTCTGAATCCCCATTTAAATTATGACCTTCTGCTTCTGCAAGCTGATAATCTCCATTCCTTCTTATAAATGGATCTTTTTCGCCTCTATAATCTGCACATAATAGTTTCCCTGCTTTATCGTAAATATCAACTTTAAACTCATCATAAACATAAACTATTAATTTTTCTGTTGATATTTTAATTCCATCATTAATATTTTCAACATCAAAGTCACAATGGCTGTCTTTTAAATTTTCAACTGCTTTGGAATTTCTTTCTTCTCTAAATAAAGGCGCAAAAAAATTAATAATATAAGAATTTACTACTTTTATAAATACATTTTCTTTTTCAAATTTAATATTGACCACATTATCATGTGCTTCATAACTTACTATTTTCCCAAAACGTTTTCTTTCTTGTTGATGTTTTTCCATAAATACTCCTCCGTGTATAACTAATAAATTGATTTAATATTTATATGGTTATGAATCTCTTGACTATTTTAGGCCCAATCAAGTGAAAGGGGTACTCACTGACAAAAAAAGTTAACTGGACCTAAATAATTTTAATAACAATACTTGTTAATATCATTATAATGCTATTATACAACGTTACTTTCTAAACTTCTTGCAAAATATAAGCTAATACTATAATAATACTGCTATTTTTATATAGATTTATCCACTGATATATCTATAATTTAGTATCACTTTAATAAAAATGAATCACCCTAAAATTCCTTTATAAGATGATTCATTTTCTTATATTATTTTGTACAATATTTTCTATGTTTTACTTAATCCAAAGGCTAGGATTTCCAAAATGTTTATCAAGTTCACCACTAAACCATCGACCATTTAAAACTTCCTTTATTAATTGGTCTTTTACTTCTTTTGAAACTGTAGTATCTGCTTCCATTTGTTTTAAAACATCTTCATATTTAATTCTTTCGTCTGACATAGATATATTAGCTTTATTTTTATCAGCATCAAGTATTAAGCTAGTTGTTCCATTCTCAGCACTAGTCCAAGGTTTCCATTCACATTCAATCGGATTTTGTCCATTAGGATTTCCACTCCATAAGAAATTTGAAATATAGCCAGTAAATTTAACGCCTAAATCATTAGCTCCAGGATTATTAAAGGAATCTTTATACATTGCGGCAAATCCTGTTACTTCATCAGTTAAGAAAGGTATCCATATGCCGTGAAATGGGCCGGCTAATTGTGCCATTTTATCTCCTACTACATTTTTATCTAATCCCCATTTAAAGTCACATGTATAAATCGGAGAATCATACTTATTTATCATTCTTTCGGCTGACTCTTCAGCATTAAATAATTCATATAACTTACTTCCATAATTTAATGTAAAACTTAGTTCTCTATTTAATTCTTGGTTAGTCATTAGTGTATTATCATCTATAGCTGCAAATTTCTTATCATATCTTCCGAATAAAGAAAATTCTTTAGCTCCTGTTGACATAATGAGAGGCACATCATTATAATTCTTTGTTTCAAACCCATCCTTTGGTATAACTGTTCCATCAGTATATAAATGTGGAAAGGCACTCATTCTAATACCCGCATTTCCCATTAATTTTGCTAATCTATCCGCTGAAAGATTATATAAATAGTCTTTTACATCTTTTGAATCTGTCTGTAACCAAGCATATGCTTCATCTTCTGTAGCCTTAACCTTGTCTTCTACAACTAATGGTGCAATAGCTTTTGCAATTACCTTAGCACTATCTTCTGGATCTGCAGTTGTCATACCACCACTAAATGAAATTGCTTTTTGGAATTTACCTTTAAATATTGGTGATATAAGCATTGCCATTACATCTCTACCACCAGCTGAAAAACCAGATGCTGTAATATTTTTTGAATTTCCTCCAAAATAACTAATGTTATCTTTTATCCAGTCTAATGATTTGCTTATATCTAACAATGCATAGTTACCAGAATCCTCATATTTATCTCCTGTTTTAAGTGCTGGTAAGCTATTAAATCCAAGTACACCTAATCTATAATTAACAGATACTACTACGCAATTAGCATTTACAGCTAATTCTTTTGCACTTATTTCTGTACTTGCACCAGTTTGATTGTTACCACCATGTATATATATAAGAACTGGTAAATTGTTTTGATTTGTATTTGGTCTATAAATATCTAAATTTAAACAGTTTTCACTACCAACTATCTTTCCATTAGACAATTGGATACCCATATTACCATCTTTGGTTGCATCTAAAGTGCTTGTCCAACTATCTGGATTCACTGGCTCTTTCCATCTTAATTGACCAACTGGTGCTTTAGCATACGGAATCCCCTTCCATATTAAAGTCTTTCCTTCATTTTCTTCATATCCTTGAACTTTTCCGTATTTTGTTGTCTGAAGTGTTCCTTTTGAGTAACTTGTATCTTTTAAAGCCTGTCCTGTTGAACTTACCGAGATGTTTTCACTTGCTTTGACTGGTAAACTAATTAAAGAACTTGATAATACTGAAATTGTTAAAGCAATTGCCACTAAAAGATTTGTTTTTTTACACATTATTTCTTCCCCCTTAAAAATTTAGATTTAGGCACATAAAAAAATCATAGCTAAAAAAATAACCTAAGTAGATATAAGAATTTTGTTAAAGTTCTTATATCTACTTAGGTTTCGCCTGAAATTCAGTAACGATCCTGTGATTTTATTATGTATACGTTTTATAATATAACTTATATCATCTTTGGTTATTATTGTCAATACGTTTAGAAGAATATTTAAAAAAACTACTTCCACTGAAAATACCAAAAAATATTTATGTATCTTAGACTTAGTAGCAGTATAAATAAAATTAAGCCACCTATTTTACATAAACTAAGAAACTTTTCACTGAAAATACTAAAAGCAGGGTGTTCAAAATTTGGCTTACACGACTAGTAGTCCAGCAAATTGAATCACCCTTCTTCAAACAACTGTAATTTATCACAATTACATATTTTTTCAGGCACATGAAAGAAAATAACAAGTCCAAAATGTCATGATTATTTTTCATCAGGCAAGAAAGCAGATTGCTCTCATAGCGGTCCTATTAGGGCAATCTGCTGACATGAGCAGTGAACCCAAATCCATGATTTGGTGTGAATCGCTTACTTAGCGAGCGCATGAGAGTCGAGCTTCCTATGATGGAAAATAGGCACATTAGAAAAGAGCAGCTATGCTGCAATCTGGAACTTTTCTGGTAGATGAGCTTGTTGTTTTTTTGAATATGCCTTATGCTAAAGACCCATCCCAATTAAGATAATATCCACCAACATATGTATTATACGCCATTGAGCCATCAGATTGTAAATAATACCATGTAGCTCCATCATTTACCCATCCAGTCTGCATTACTCCATCTGCATCCATGTAATACCACTTTCCGTTTACATATCTCCAGCCACTCGCAGGAACTCCCTGTTGAATTAATATCCATTTTCCATCCTTAGTTTTTCCCCAAAAATCACCCTTTACTCCAGTACTTGGTGCAGTACTTACAATTACATTCCCTGGGGCGGAATCAGCCGCAACTGTAGTATTAGATGTTGTATTCGTTGTTGCCGTAGTTGTTGTTGTATCTGTGCTTTGCTGTGAACTTGAAAAAGTATTTTTATCAGAACTAACCTTGTAATTACTTTTTGCAATATCCGTAGCATCAAATCCAGGTGCTAAATTATCCAATTCATCTTTAGTATAGGTTGTATCACTTGAACTTGCCGCATATACACAGGTTCCTTGAACTAATACTGCTACTAAAGCTAAAGTTATTATTTTTAATTTATTACTTTTCATTTTTCTCATCTCCTAGAATATTTTATGCATATTACTATTTTAGGCACATTCAAAAAATAACAAGTCAATATGCTAGTCTATTTTCCATCATACTTCGTCGGCATGTTCACCTAATAGTCCACTATGAGATAAACATACCTCCTTGTCTGATGAAAAATATACACATTATAAAAGAGCAGCTATGCTGTATATAAGAACATCTCATCGCATCTTGGACTTGTTATTTTATTTCATGTGCCTTAGTCTAAAATTATATTCTTATTTTTCATTATCGTTTAAATATTTCAACTCTTAAGCATATTTTATAAATTTTCTAACAAATATACAATTAATTTCACGCTCGTTTTAAATTAATTAATAATTCAATAAAAAAAAATCGACATAAAATTGATATTTTCAGTTGCATTTATGTAGATATCCAAATTATGAATTGAATTTATACTTTGAAATATATGCCATATCAGAAAGAACTGGTAATCTGTTACGTAGTGCTGCATTGAGAATAAGGCTGTAGGTATTTCTTCAATAGAAGTTGTACTATTTTTGCTTGTCCTCAGCTTGTCTGAGGAGCATGCAGAAATGGTACAACTCCTATTGTTAGAAATCCACAGCCTTATTCTCTAGCAACCGAGTAACAGATCACCAGTTCTTTCGGTAAACTATAGCATAAGTCTAAGTTCACATTTTGGTATCTATAATTAAAAGAAGCTCCTATCTTAATTGGAGCTTTTTTTATCCGTACTATTTTTTTTTATTATATCTTTTACAAAGTTCCATCATTTCTTTTTGGGCATCAACATTTTTTCCTTCTGCTTCTATCTTTGTATACGATCCATCTGAAAGCAAAATTCTACTTTTAACATTATCCTTTAAGTATAATTCCAACATATCTTTAAGTTCTCTTTTAATCATAGAATCTTCTATTACGGTCATGGTTTCAACCCTTTTATCTAAATTTCTGTACATCCAGTCAGCACTTGATATGTAAATATCTTCTTTACCTTCATTATGAAAATAATATATTCTACTATGTTCTAAATATCTTCCTACTAAACTTATAACAGTAATGTTTTCGCTTAATCCTTTTATACCAGGCTTTAAGCAGCAAATCCCTCTAACTATGAGCTGAACTTTAACCCCAGCTTGAGAAGCTTTATATAAAGCTATCATAAGCTTTTTATCTACTAATGAGTTCATCTTTGCAATTATCTTTGCCTTCTTACCACTTTTCGCATGTTCTGTTTCCCTTTCAACTAAATGTTCTAGTTTCTTTCTTAATCCATAAGGTGCAATTGTAATTTTGCTCATATTTTCAGGCTTAAAGTATCCTGACAGCATATTAAAGATAACTGTTGCATCTTCACCATATTCTGGTTTTGAAGTAAGAATTCCAATATCAGTATAAAATTTTGCAGTTACATCATTATAATTTCCTGTTCCTAAATGAACATATCTTTTTATCCCTTTCTTTTCCTGCCTGACAATCAGCAATATTTTACTATGGGTTTTTAGTCCTATGACCCCATATATAACATGGCATCCTGCCTTTTCAAGCTGTCTTGCCCAATGAATATTATTTTCTTCGTCAAACCTAGCTTTAAGTTCAACTAAAACTGTAACTTGCTTACCGTTTTCTGCTGCTTTTGAAAGTGCAGCAATTATTGGTGAATTTCCACTTACTCTATAAAGTGTTTGTTTTATAGCTAGTACCTTATCATCCTGAGCTGCCGTTTCAACCAATTTTACAACTGAAGAAAAACTTTCATATGGGTGATGTAAGAATATATCTTTTTTACTTATTGCCTGAAATATATCACCTTCTTGTAATTCTTTAATAGGTAAACTCTTTAATTGTTCAAATTTCAATTCATTATATCCTTTTATGCCATACAACTTATTTATAAATGTCAAATCAATTGGTCCTTTTATAGAAAATATTTGATTTTTTGATATCTCAAATTCTTCCTCTAATGTGTTTATAATCCTATGATCATTAGTTTCTTCAATTTCTAGTCTTACTTCTACACCCCATCTTCTTTGTTTAAGAGATTCTTCAATAGTTTCAAGTAGATCTTCTGCTCCTTCTTCATTTAAACTTAAATCTGCATTTTTTGTTATTCTATAGCAAGCTGTTGATAACACCTTAAATCCAAATAATTCACTTAAATGATTTTTTATAACATCCTCTAATAATATAAAATTCTCACCTTCTCCACCTGGAATAGGTACTAATCTATCTAATACTGATGGTACTTGAATAGTAGCGAATACCTCTTGATCACTCTTGTTTGATTTTAATATAACACCTATATTTAGAGTTTTATTTAATAGCAATGGAAAAGGTCGTCCAGAATCAATTACCATAGGTGTTAATACTGGATAAAGAATATTTTTATAATAATCATTTATAAAGTTTAATTGCTTTTCATTCATCATGTCATATGTAAAAATTCTTATGTTTTTTGCTCCCAAGTGATCATACAAATGTTCATAAGTTTTATATTCATCTTTTATCATATGCTTAACTTTATGTAGTATTTTTTCAATTTGTTCGCTAGGTGTTAACCCTGAAGCCTCCTTATTTTCAAATCCTGCTTGAATTTGGCTGTATAGCGATCCTACTCTTACCATAAAAAATTCATCAAGATTTGAACTGGATATTGCTAAAAATTTAAGCCTTTCTAAAAGCGGATTAGTATTATCTTTAGACTCATCCAATACCCTTTGGTTGAATTCTAACCAACTTAATTCTCTATTAAAAAAATTCTCATAATTATCATATGCATGTAACTCACTCATAATTATTCCCCTCATCCTATATAAGCTAATTTTTTAACCTAATTTAATTATTTGTATTAATAGTATTTAAAATACGTCTTGTATAATGTAAAATATTAAAATGTATACTAATATAATCTAGCATTTTTGTTAACTCCACGTTAACAAAATATTATTTATAAGTTAACTTTTGCTATATTGTATCATAATTTAGGAGGAAATAGATGAAAAATATTGCCGTAATTGATATTGGTTCTAATTCTATGAGAGTTTTAGTATATGAAATATATGAAAATAACTCTTTTAAAATAATTGATGAAGAAAAAAGAATGACAAGGCTTGGGCAATACATTGATGAGGATAATAATTTATCCCATGAAGGTATTAATAAATTGTTAATTACTTTAGAATTTTTCAAAATTCTTTGCGAAAAGAACAACGTTGTAGAAATAATTGTAGTGGCAACTGAAGCAATTAGACGTGCAGAAAATAAGGATATGATTTTATCCTTATTAAAGGAAAATACTGGTCTTGATATTAGAATTTTAAGTGGACTTGAAGAATCAGCTTATGGTTACACAACAATTCAAGCGACAATAGATATTAAGGATGCTTTACTTATTGATATTGGTGGTTCTAGTATGGAAATTACTTTAGTTAAAGATAGAAAGATATTAAATGGAATAAGTTTACCCTTAGGTTCAATTCCATTAACTAAACTTTTTCCTTTTGACTCAAGCCAAGATAAAGACATAAAGTCAGATTTCAAAAAATTCATTTATAATGAATTTGATAAATTACCTTGGCTCCGCAATGCAAAAAACCTGCCTTTAATTGGTATAGGAGGTACAGCTCGTTCAGTTGGAAAAATACACAAAAAGTTCATTACGTATCCTTTAGATTTATTACACAATTATTCAATATCTTTTGATGAAATTAAAATCCTCTATAATTATGTTCTTGATCTTAATTTTAATCAAAAACTCAAATTAAAAGGATTGCCTAAAGAAAGGGCTGATATATTTACTGCTCCTTTTTCTGCCTTGGCAATGCTTATGGATTATTGCAATTGTCCACTTATTAAAATTAGTCAATATGGAATACGTGAAGGTGTTTTATATGAAAAACTTTTAGGACAAAATATTAATAATATTGATATTTTAGAGTTTTCCATAAATAATATTTTGACTAATAACGATTTAAATATTGCCCATGCTAATAAAATCCGTGATTTATCTTACGTCCTCTTTGAATATTTAGGAAGTCCACATTCAAAATATTTTAATTTAGAAACTAAGTTACTTGGAGTTGTTTCTAAATTACACGATGTAGGAGTAAGCATCTCTGTAAAGCATGCTTATAAACATAGTTTTTACATCATAATAAATTCTTTAATTTCAGGGCTTACTCATATTGAAATTCTAATGGTTGTCTATGCAGTTGCACTTAGTGGGAAATTTGATTATAAATTAGCTGATGAATATAAAGATTTATTGACCAAGGATCAACTCCTTATATGCAAAAAACTTTCAGTAATTTTATGTATTGCTCATAAAATTGATAAATATTTTTACAACAGCTTAACTGAAGTTATTATTATTAATGAAAAAGATAATTTTAAATTGGCTCTTCCTAAAGCTAGCGTAAAGTACCTGAAAGATAGCTTACCTGTAGAAATGGATGAGAGCTTTAAGAAATGTTTTGATAGAAAATTGTCCTTTATAGAATTATAGACAAAACAAACTATATAACCACAAATTTATTGCCTAAAAATTTTATATAATGTATTATGTAAATTAATTACTAAAATATATAAACTAAGGAGATAATTAATATTATATGAAATTTGAACTCGATAAAAAATTACTTAAATATTCAATATATGTAACTATTACAGCAATAATAATGTATATAGTATTTTTAATCATTCCAAATATAGGATTAATATTTGAAAAACTATTTAACATTTTCGCGTATTTAATCGGCTTAATTAAACCTTTGCTTATTGGAATTGTAATTGCCTATTTATTATATCCACTTACTAAAACCATTGAAATATTTTTAGAGAAGAATAAATTATACGGAATTAAAAAAGGCTCAATTAGACGTGCTTTCGCCATTACATTCTCATACTTTTTGATAGTAGGCATTTTTTTAGGATTAATATTGGGAATTTATTTTATGGTTGGTGGACAACTATCAAATAATACAACTATAACAAATATAGCTCAGCATATAATTTTATATATAAGCAACAATTCCTTTTCACCACACTCAATAAAAGAAACTTTGGATAAAATCAATAGCCCTTTAGTAGATAGCATTAAACCATACATTATTGATGGAATTACTTATTTACAAAACTATGTTCAAAATAACCTTGGAAATATGACATCTTATGCTATGTCTATAGGAAGTAGTGTTGCAATATTTTTCATTTCCCTTGTAATTAGTATATATCTTTTAAACGATTCGGAGTATTTTCTTGACTTATGGCATAAGCTTTATTATTTAATATTTAGAAAAAGTGCTGTTGGCTGCAAAATAAACTATGTTTTTAAAGTAGTTCATCAATCATTTGTTAAGTACCTTAGGGGGCAATTATTAGAGGCATTTTTTGTTGGCGTTTTATCTGCTATTTCTCTTTCTATTGTAGGTATAGATTATGCTTTTGTAATTGGTATTTTTGCTGGTATAACTAACATGATTCCTTTCGTAGGCCCAATAGTAGGTACAATTCTTGCTGCAATCATGGGTTTACTTAGTGGAACACCTATTAAAATACTTTATGCTGTCATAGCTATGCTGATAGTTCAGCAAATTGATGGTCACCTTTTAGCACCTAAAATTGTTGGCGATAGCGTTGGATTACATGCGGTCTTTACAATTCTAGCAATTTTAATTGGTGGCGACGTGGGTGGTATATTAGGAATGCTTCTTGCAGTTCCAATAGCAGCTTCATGTAAGGTTCTTCTTAATAATTGGTATGAAAATTACATGAAAGATCAGAATGATTCCAATAATCCTAAACAGTATAATAAAGAATAACTTATGTAAATAATTTATTCATATTATATAAGGCACATGATAGAAAATAATAGACTAGTATGGTTGTCTATTATTTTCCTTCATGCGCCTAAAGTAAAACTCTTGTCTAATAAATCCTAAAAGACAAGAGTTTTTTATTTTATGCTACCCAAGCTCCAGTATAGTCCACTGTATAACCATTTATAACTGTGTTTGATGCCATCTCACCGCTGTCTGGATAACAATAATACCATTTACCACCATAATAAATCCAACCTGTTATCATATCATAATCATAACCAAAGAAATACCATTTATCATCAATTAAGTTCCATCCTTTAGCATAATTTTTTGTATTCTTTAGAAAATACCATTTTCCATTATCAATAGACCAAACTCCATCCAAATTGGATTTATATCCACTTGAAGATTGTACATAATTCTTAGATTGATTATTTATTATATTTGCAATATTAGAAGTATAATCATAATCTTCATCACATTGCGGATATTTACTAGAATCCCAAGTAAATCCATCAGCTTTTAATATACTATCTTTTCTGAGAAAATACTTATTATTACCTAAAACATCATTATTAGTAACATCCAATTGATACCACTTACCATTAAGTTTAACTAAATTCCATCCATGGCCAACTCCATTTAACGTTCCGATAACAATCTTATTTTCTACCCCTGCTAAATCAAGCATTTTACAAGTAGTTAAAGCATATCCTTGACAAGTTGTTTTTCCTGTTGTTAATGCAGAATATGCATTATTTGATACAAGGCTGTCATCATATTCAAATCTATCTATTAAATATTGATTTATTGTTTTAACTTTTTCAAAATCACTCATTTTATCAGTAATTATATTGCTAATTATTTTTGTCAACTCTTGGTTTACATACTCTTCCTGAGCTTTGGTTGTTTTATAATCAACTTTTAGTGTTGCAGTATCTCCGCTTCTCTCATAAACTAATCTATTTAGTGATACACTTAGATAATCATCTTTTCCAGCAATGCTCTTAACTAAATCCAACACATCAGATTTATAATAAGGAATATCAAATTCTGTATCCCAATTTTCCAAATGATTATATATATATGTATTTAAATCATAATCTGCTGCAAATACAGTTTGTCCCCCTATTGCTGATATTATTAGTACTATCAATAGTAAATTCTTAATAAATTTCTTCATTAACAAATCCCTTCTTTCATCCTATAACTTTAAGTATAAGCCAATAGTATTTTTTCATTAGTTTAACAAATAAAAATTACTTTTCACCAACCTTTCACTCAGTTTTCTGTTTTAACATATATATCTATTATATAACAAAAATTTTATTAGTAAATTACAATTCCCTGTATATTCATAAATAAAAAAACCTCTTTTTCAAGAAGTTCTTCTAAAAAGATATTAATTTTAATTTGCTAATCTATGCTTTACCCATTTATCCCCTCTAAGTCTAATTAAATACATTGAGCCTCGAACAATCCAATCTATATACATGGCAATCCATATTCCAAGAATTCCAATTCTAAATATAATTCCTAAAATGTATCCCAAAAAAACTCTAAATACCCACATACCAACAAATGCCGTCACCATGGTATACCTAGTGTCTCCAGCCCCTTTAAGTCCTGATGAAAGTACAAACGAAATCGCCCATGCAAGTAATGCTATGCTATTACTTTTAATCAATAATGCAGTAAGTCGTATTATTTCTGGATCAGTAGTATAAAAGCTTGACATCCATTCTGCAATTGGAACAAAAAGAATTCCCACAGATACTAAACAAACAGTTGTAAATTTAGTTAAGTAAAGTAGTGTGCTTTTTGCTCCTTTAATATCATTTTTCCCCACATACTGTCCAACTAGTGTTGTTGCAGCTAAACAAAGTGCATTTCCTGGAACATTAATTATTTGCGATATTGACATTCCAATAGCATTGGCAGCAATTGAAGCCGTTCCCATGGTTACTATAAAGACTTGTACTATTAATTTTCCTGTTTGGAATATTACTTGTTCCATCCCAGCTGGTATTCCTATATTGAATATGTCTTTTTGTATTTTCATATCAAATTTAAATGGATATATTTTATTAATTTTTATATTTTTACTTCCTCTAACTAAAACTATTACTATTACTATTGTACCAATTGTTCTAGCTATAGCTATTGCTATAGCAGCACCCATTATCCCAAGAGATGGTATGTTAAAATTATAAAGCCCATATATTAATATGTACCCTAAGATTATATTTACTACATTCATAAACATGGTAATATACATTGGAGTTTTAGTATCTCCTGTTCCCCGAAGTATACCATTAGCAATTTGTTCTATTGCTATAAGCGGATATGTTAACAAAGTAAATTCTATGTATAATTTCGCATCTAATTTTACTAATTCTTCCGCAGAACCATAGAGAACATTTATTATAGGCACACGAAAAATCCATAAAAGTAATGTTATTATTCCTGATACTATAATTCCTGATGCTATTGCTTGTTTTGCAGTTTCATTTGCTTTTTTCGTTTTTCCTTGTCCAATTTGTTGTGCAACTACTACTGTAGCTCCTACAGATAAAGCAGCAAAAAAAGATATAAATAAACTATTCATAGAATCTACCATTCCTATTGCAGATACAGCTTCTTTACCAATATGACCTGCCATAATAGTATTACATACTCCAAGCAACATAACAAAAGTCTGTTCTACCATAATAGGTATTGCTAATTTTAATACATTTTTTCTTATAAACACAACATGACATCCCTTTCTATTATAGATAAACAACGTGTAAACTATATGTATGTGTTAACTTACCGAAATCATAAATTTCTTTATCAGATAGTAACAACATTATTTGTTCACGTTAACACCTTGACAATTTAATTATATCACATTATTTAAAATACAACATATTTTTTATTTTATTCTATTCATTGTTTAAGCACATAAGAGGAAGTACCAATTTTATTACCTTATTAATAAAAAAAGTTATTATTTTAATTAATTTGTATTAACTAAAATAATAACTATCATTTTAGGCATATTTTTATACCGACTTATTTATTAATTGATATTTTATTCTCTCCTATTTCACTCTTTATTAACTTATTGTTATTTTGAGAAATAATCCCCTTAGAATATGATTGCACCAATTGACCATCATACTTAATTGTCTTTTTACTTGTAAGTTCTAAAACACTATTAGCAGTTTTATCATTTACATAAACTTTTCCTGAATAATCTATTATTATATCCACTCTATCAACAGGTTTTTGTAAAGTCAATGTGTTCCATTGAAGTTTTGGGTTATTTATATCTTTATAATATATTTTAGTAATCTTATTATTCACTTCTTCACCAAAATAAACATTATCATTAATGTCCGTGCCTAATACCCTTGTCACTTGAACATTAGGTATTTCGATATCAGAGCCATTCAATATAGTTGCACCATTTCCCATTTCCATTACTGCATTTGTACTAGTAGTTGGGACCACAATATTTCCGATTTCTTTGTTAGACCTAACCTTTTCTAATTGATTCATTATGTTAGCGTAATACAAATCACTTTTCCCATTTGCTTTTTTTATTTTTATGTATAGGGTATGAGTTGCAGTTGAAAATGCCACATCATCAATCTTCTCATTTTTATTTGTTATATTTATTTTTAGTTCATTTAAATTAAAATCTGCAAGCTGCCTCGTTTCACCTTTTTTTGCATTAAAGGATACTGGTTCAAAATAAGATCCACTATCTGTTTGAACTTTTTGAACTACAATTATACTATTTTCATTTGTCAGCCATTTGTAAAATGCTACTTCTCCATTCTCTTCACTTTGAAATTCTTTTTCGCTATTATCATTACTATCTAGAACTTTAAGTTTATTGTTTTCTAAATAAGCAACAAATCTTCCATCTGATGACACTGATATCTGATCTATGCCCTCTTTTACAGTAATTTCATTTGGGTTATTTTGCTTTGGAGTTTCTTTTTCTTCAACCTTTTCAGCTTGTATTTTCACATCTGAAGATAAATATATATTTTCTATATATAAAAATATACTCTGCTGAATTACTAAAGCTATTAGTGTCCATACTAATATTCTTATCAGATTTTTCATTACTTTCCCCTCTCCTAAGTACTTCTGAGTTATGCTTATATATCGAATTAATATAATTCTTAATTAGATTTCCATATACAAGTTTAAATATATACCTTACTCAACATAAAATGCTGTAGCAACGGTTCTTTCACCATCCCAAGCATTTGGAGAATTTATTACATCCCCTTTATAATACATTGTAGATGAATATCCACCATCAAGAGCTCCTGCATTTATAGCTCCTCTTTCTAACATTATCTGCTGTACATCATATAAAGTTGCTCCAGGTGCTGTGATTTTTCTACCATCAATAACTAAAAAAATGACTGTTCCATCTTCCTTTTGACCAACAGCTGTTCTAGGATTTAATCCATCTGCCATCTTATCTTTAACTTGCGGTTCCCCATTAATAATAATATTAGGTCTTCTAAAGCACATTGCTTCTTGTACATTTAATTTTTGTAATTCCTCAAGTGTATGATCTCCCACAATAAGCTGACCACCTTTTGTAAAGGCAATCACATTCTCAACATTATTTTTCTTTACATTTGTTGTAGGATATATTACCTTTCCTCCTGAAATTACAAAACCACCTGGTTCTGCCCCAGTTCCCGCATAAAGAGTCCCATCCGAAGATTTATCTACGAAAGATCCCCCATTGATAGCAGCAATTGCATTATGTTCTTCTGCCATCTCACTTGTCTTTTGTCCAATCTTGCCTAAATATTTTGTCATTGCAACCCTAACACCTAAAGGATTCTTTATTTCTAATACATATCCATTATATCTATCAGTATGTATATCATATCTAGTTATTTCATTTCCACTTGTATATTTAACTTTTATTTTATTTAAATCTGTAACGCTATTTTGGGGAGTTTCAGCCTTAGGCTCTTCATCATTCTTATTATTTACTCCCAGAATTTCATTTATCTTTTCTTGAGACATAAAATCAGTTATCAAATATGCATGTCTTGTAGCGAGTAAAGATGATACAAACACTTTCCTTGTATTTTCATATGGTCCAAACAATAATACAAGTGGAGTTGTTATACCTAAAAAAACAACTATGTATAATATTCCCACAAAAATTACTAAAGGATTGAATTTTTTATTTTTTTTGACTTCCTTTGTTGACTGACTACCTTGGGTATCCATTTATTACCTCCAAATTGTAAATTATATACTCGTTTCATGCACAGTAAACGCAACTATACCAGCATTAAATGCAAAATTAATTATCTATCAATAATTATTATTCCAGACTTTATAATACATTACTCTGTAAAAATTCTATTCTTTTATAATATACATAATGCATATTCAAAAGAATAAATTATTAATGAGTATAAATCAAATATATATTACTATATATACTATATATACTATATACTTACAACTATACTTATTAATATTCCACATTTTTATTAAATTTATAGATATCCAACATGTATTCAAGGCCACTGAAAAAGTACCTGCATTTTTTCAGTGGCCTCATTCTGAATTTTACTTATAACTAAAATTATTATAAAATTATACTAAACTTAAGTATATATCTAAACTAGAAATCAAATACATTTGTGTGAAGCAGGCATTTGAAAATTTCGATGCTAAGGCACAATCAAAAAAATAACAAGTCCATCTGCCAAGCCTATTTCCCATTATGCTACATCAGCAGATTCCCCTAATAGGCCCGCTATAAGACCAATCTGCTTCTTTGCCTAATGAAAAATAATCATGGCATTTTGGACTTGTTATTTTCTTTCATATGCCTAAAAGCACTTAGATGTAAGTTGTTCCAATTTTGCTTGTCCAACCGTATGGTTGGAGCAAGCTAAAGTGGGTGCAACCTGCCTCTTAGTGCTTTCAGCGAAATTTTCATAGTCCCGTGGAACACAAATATATTTGATTTCAGTTAGTTATCTCATAAGTCTAAGTCCACAGTTTGGTATATACACCGCAAATTTATTAAAGATTATCTTCTAGAGTTAAACTTAATTCACTCTGAAATACTTCTTCATATCTAGTTTCTTTTTGTACCTTATGATGATTAGCTCCATCTTCTAAATTCTTAAACGCTACTGACAACATAAGTTTAATTCTATTTAATTGATTTACATTTGAAGCACCTGGATCATAGTCTATAGCTACTATATTAGATTTAGGATATCTTTCCTTTAATGCTTTAATCATACCTTTTCCAGTTACATGATTAGGTAAACATGCAAATGGTTGAAGACAAGCTATATTTGATGCTCCGTTTTCTATAAGTTCTATCATCTCAGCAGTTAAAAACCAGCCTTCACCAGTTTGGTTTCCAAGGGAAAGTACAGGTGAAGCCATCTCTGCTAATTCCTTTATATGCTTAGGCTTAGAAAACCTGTTACTATTTTCTAAACACTTCTTCATGGTGCTTCTATATGTTTCCATATACATTATAGCAGAATTACATAATTTTTGTGATAATTTACTTCCTGCAAGATATTTAGCTTTAAAATCAGCATCAAAAGCTGAATAGAAAAAGAAGTCTAAAAGATCTGGAACAACTGCTTCTGCTCCTTCATTTTCTAAGATTCCCACTATATCATTATTTGCTGTTGGATGGAATTTAACTAATATTTCTCCAACCACTCCAACTCTAGGTTTTTTAATATTCAATAATGGTAAATTGTCAAAATCATTGATTATTTCTTTTATATTTCTATTAAATTCTCTCTTGATTCCACTTATCAAATTAAATTTGGCTTTTTCCTTCCATTTCTTATGAAGCTCATCTGCAGATCCCTTAACTTTTTCATATGGTCTTGTTCTGTATAGAACACGCATAAACAAATCTCCATAAACTAATGCCATAATTGCTCTGTGAATTAGTTTTAATGTTATTTTAAATCCTGGCTGCTGTTCAAGCCCAACTGCATTTAATGATATAACTGGTATTTGCTCAAAACCTGCATGCTTTAATCCCATCTTTAAAAATCCAATGTAGTTTGTAGCTCTACATCCACCACCTGTTTGAGATATTATAACTGAGGTATTATTTAAATCATATTTTCCTGACTTAAGGGCTTCAATAATTTGTCCAATTACTATTATTGAAGGATAACAAGCATCATTATTAACATATTTTAATCCTTCATCAACGGCCTTCATATCCATTGATGGCAAGACTTCTAAATTATATCCTGCTTCTCTTACAGCTGTTTCTATTAAATCAAAATGTATCGGAGACATTTGAGGACATAAAATTGTATGACTCTTCCTCATTTCAGGTGTAAATACCGGATTTTTATATACTATTTTTTCTTCAATAGGCTTATAGTTCTTTCTTTCTCTTTCATCCATAGCAGCTTTTAATGATCTTATTCTTATTTTAGCTGCCCCCAAATTATTTCCTTCATCTATTTTGAGTACTGTATATATCTTTCCTTTTGATGATATAATTTCTGAAACTTGATCTGTTGTAACAGCATCTAATCCACATCCAAAGGAATTTAATTGAATCATATCAACGCAAGGCTCATTAGCGACAAAGGCTGCTGCTCTATATAATCTTGAATGATACATCCATTGGTCAACAACTCTTAACTTATCTTTTAATTCACCTAAATGAGACACACTATCTTCCGTCAATACTGCTATATCAAAAGAACTTATAATATCAGGAATACCATGATTTATTTCTGGATCTATATGATATGGCCTTCCACTCAGTACAATTCCCTTTTTATTATTCTTTCTTAAATAATTGATAACTTCTTCACCTTTATTTTGTATATCTTTCTTAAAAGCTTCCCTTTCCAAGCTTGCTGCTTCTACTGCTGCTTTTGCTTCTGCTAAAGTTACATTAAACATCTTAAACTCTTGTACTATTCTTTTAGCAAGCTCTTTTTCATTATCTAAAGATAAGAATGGCTCCATAAAGTTAATATCATTAAGTTTTAACTCATCCATATTATTTTTAATAGCTTCTGGATAAGAAGTTACCATAGGACAATTATAATGGTTTTGTGCATCATTAAATTCTTTTTTCTCATAAGATATACACGGATAAAATATATTCTTAATTTCCCTATTAATTAAGTTCATCACATGACCATGTGCGAGTTTAGCTGGATAACATGCTGATTCTGATGGAATGGTCTCAATTCCAAGTTCATATATTTTTTTGCTAGAATGTGCTGATAGCTTAACACTAAAACCTAAATTAGTAAGCAAAGTAAACCAAAATGGATAATTCTCATACATGTTAAGAACCCTTGGAATTCCAATTACCCCACGCTTTGCTTCTTCCTCTTTAAGAGGTTTATAATTAAATGTTCTCTTATATTTGTACTCATACAAATTCGGTAATTTATTTTCTTTAGGCTTATCTATTCCGAGGCCCCTATCACATCTATTTCCAGAAATATATTCTTCATGGGTTGAAAACTTATTTACAGTAAGTAAGCAATTATTTCCACACTTACCACATCTCCTGAAAGATGTTTCCATTTCAAATTCATCTATTCTATTTCTAGGTAATAAGCTTGACCTTTCTCCTTGTATATACCTTTCCTTTGAAATGAGTGCACATCCAAATGCCCCCATAAGACCTGATATATCTGGCCTTACAGCTTCTCTTCCAGAAATAAGTTCAAAGCTTCTAAGTACTGCTTCATTATAAAAAGTTCCACCCTGTACTATTACTTTTTCACCTATATCTTTTTCATTTCTTAATTTTATTACTTTAAATAAAGCATTTTTTATAACTGAATATGAAAGTCCTGCTGAAATATCTGAAACTTCTGCACCTTCTTTTTGAGATTGCTTAACCCGAGAATTCATAAATACTGTACATCTAGAACCAAGATCTACAGGTGCCTTTGAAGCTAATGCTTCAATAGCAAAATCTGCGACCTTCATATCTAGGGATTTTGCAAAACTCTCAATAAAAGATCCACATCCTGATGAACAAGCTTCGTTTAGTAATATACTATCTATAGCTCCATTTTTAATTTTTATACACTTCATATCTTGTCCACCAATGTCCAATATAAAATCTACTCCTGGTAAGAAATAATCTGCTGCTTTATAATGAGCAATTGTTTCAATTTCACCAATATCAATATGTAATGCAGCTTTTATTAATGCTTCCCCATAACCTGTAACAGTAGAATTTACTATTTCAACTGTTTCTGGAAGTTTCTCGTATAAATCTTTCATAATTTGTACGACTTTTGATAATGGATTTCCTTCATTACTCCCATAATAAGAATATAAAATCTCAGAATCCTCACTAATAAGTGCAACTTTAGTTGTTGTTGATCCTGCATCTATTCCTAAAAATGCTTTTCCTTTATACTCTTTTAGCTCTGCTCTTTTTACTACACTTTTATCATGTCTATCTTTAAATTTTTTATATTCTTCTTCATTTTTAAATAATGGTTCAAGCCTTTGCTCAGTATCATCTTTTATATTAGAAATATCTGAAATCTTCCCTACTATTACCTTTAAAGATGTTGTTTTTTCTTTTTCAGCTAAAAGTGCAGCTCCCATTGCAACGAAAAGTTGAGAATTTTCTGGAGCTATCACTTGGTCTTCTGTTAAATTTAAGGTTTCAACAAATCTGTTCCTTAATTCAGATAAAAAGAATAATGGTCCCCCAAGAAAGGCCACATTACCTCTTATAGGCTTACCACAAGCAAGTCCACTAATGGTTTGATTTACCACAGCTTGAAATATTGATGCTGCTATATCACTCTTTTTAGCCCCTTCATTTATTAGTGGTTGTACATCCGTTTTAGCAAAAACTCCACATCTTGAAGCTATTGGATATAACACTGTGTACTCCTTAGCATATTCATTTAACCCCAATGCATCCGTATTTAATAATACTGCCATTTGATCAATGAAAGCCCCAGTCCCACCTGCACAGCTACCATTCATTCTTTGCTCTATTCCACCCTTAAAGTATGTTATCTTAGCGTCTTCACCACCTAGTTCTATTACAACATCTGTTTGTGGAATCAATATCTCAACGGTTTTTGAACATGCAATTACCTCTTGTACAAAACCGATATTTAGCCATTTAGATACAGATAATCCTCCTGAACCAGTAATATTAATTTTACAATTAATATCCCCTAATACATTAAAACATTCTTTAATTAAATCAATAATAGTGCTTCTTATATCTGAAAAATGTCTTTTATATTTATTATATATTAAGTTATTCTCTTCATTAAGGACTACTAATTTTACTGTTGTTGATCCTATATCTAAACCTATTTTATAATTTGTCATATTCTTCTATTCACCTACTCTATTTTTTCAATGTATGTATTTATTCCAATTAACAATGTACAGTTAACAATTTAAAAGTAATAAAAAAAATGCTTTCAAAATTCCTTTAGGTACATGAAAATAAATAACAAGTCCAAAGTTGCCATAAAATGTTCGTATATGCAGCATAGCTGCTCTTTTCTAAAAAGTTCGTATATGCAGCATAGCTGCTCTTTTCTAAAATGTTCGTATATGCAGCATAGCTGCTCTTTTCTAAGGTGTATATTTTTTAATTTTATTATCAATAAATAATTCCACATGTATAATTACCTAAGGTACTGTCAATAATTATAAGGTATTTAAGGTAATATTTGCATATTCAGGAGGTTATAAATGAATTACTTTAATGAAGGAAATAAATTTTATAATATTAAGGATTACCAAAAAGCAATTGATTGTTACAAAAAATCTGCTTCTCAAAATTTAAACGAAGCATGTTCCTATTACAATTGTGGAGTTTGCTTTATAAAACTAAAAAATTTTGATGCTGCAATAACAATGCTAAACAAAGCAATTTCCATTAAACATGAAAGCAAATATTTTTTCAATCTCGGATATTGCTATATCATGAAGGAATGCCTTGATACTGCATTACGCCTCTTTAATTTAGCTTGGTCAATAGATCCTAATGATAAAGATTGTGAAAAAGCTATTGATCTCATTATTTCAAAACTTCATAAAAAGGCGACTTAGGCTTCTACCATTCACCAGCAATTTCTTCTGCATTATGTTTATCAAATAAGCTGGAATCAAAGTAATCTCCGCCATCATAAAAAGTTGTATCTACATTTATCCACTTACCTTCATCTGCTAAATAAACTTGATTCCATGCATGTCCTACATATTTTTCGCCATCATACGCCTGTCCACCTATTAATTTTACTTTAAGGTGTACTGCTCTACACATAGCGACATAAAGACAAGCTTTATCAAAGCAAATACCGGTTCTCTTCTTAAAGGTTGTTATAGCGCCACTTTTAGGCATTTTATCCGGATCTGTGATTTCCAGTACTTCCTTTGCTTTTTCATCATCATACATTATATTACTTCCAACCCAAGTATATAAAATTTTAGCTTTTTCTCGATCACTTTTAGCATTTTTAGTCAATTCAATTGCTTTTTTATCAATTTCTTTATTAGACTTTACACCCTCATCAACAGTAACTCCATTATATAAAACAATCGCCTTGGTATTCCCATTTTTACCTAATTGGTTACTCTTTAAAAAGGTACTTACTGCATTTTCTTTATGAACATTTGTAGTAGATATAATTTGTGGTTTAACCCAATTTTTCAAAAAAGAATTAATAGTTGCAGAATCGAATGCTACGCTTGGAATTACCAACATAGCAATAATGACACTTGCTTGAATACATCCTGAAATAATTCCAGTACTCACCAACAGAAATTTATTTTCCTTCATTATATTCCTCCACAATAACCCCTTCTTACTATTTTCTTTCATATGCTTAACTTAATTTATAATACCATTATACCAAAAATAAAAACATTAATCACATAAAAATTCTTTACTAAAAATATAACATATTATGTTAATGCTACATTTTATAGTTCCTCCAATGACATGATTTCCTTCACAATATCACTAACAATGCTCATTTCATATCCCTTAGAAATTAAATATCTGTATAATTTGCCTGAAATCTTATAATTATCATTTTCCTTCTTCCTTATCATTTCTAGCTTCTTCCTAGCTATATTCAAGGCAATATTTCTTTCATTTTCCTTATTTATATTAACTAATTCTTCTTCTATAATTTCTTTACATATTCCCTTTTGAATTAGATTAAATTTAATTTTTTGACTTCCCATTGAATTCAATTTATCCTTGATAAATACTTTTGCATAATGACTGTCATTAATAAAATTGTATTTTTCAAGAAATTCTATGCTATAATCAATAGCATTTTCTTCATATCCCTTTTGTTTTAGTTTATCCCTTACTTCTTTTTCGGTTTTATAATTTTTCTCAATAGTCCTTAATGCAGCTTCTTTACACCTAGCAAAACTCTCCTTTTCAGCTAAATCTTTAAGTTTATTATAATCTATTTTATCATTTGCCTTTAGACGTTCCTTATATACTAATTCTGCCGAAATAGAAAATGCATATTCGCCATCTAAAAATAAATTAACTCTTTCTTTGTTTCTTTTCTGAACCTCAATTTTTGTTATTGTCGACATTATTTCTTCTTTCCCTCCAGGCATACTCAAAAAAATAATCAATCATCACACTAGTATATTTCCCTAATAGGACCGCTATAAGGCAAATATATTTCCTTGTCTGACTGTAAATATACATCACATCATGGACTTATAATCTTCTTTCATATGCCTTACATATCAATTAGATTTTAATATATGAATTGTTGGATTTTTTAGAACTACTTTACTTACTTCATGAATTTTAACTGTGTCTAAATTGTTTAATCTATCCATATCCTTAACAAATTCAAATATATCCTCACCTTCTAGAGCTTGATGCAGCATATAATTACATAATTCTGCTGAATCTTCTAAAGTTGATATTACTGCTGTTTTATGAACTTTCTTCATTATATTTAAATCTTTATCGCCAATTTTAATCTTCCCATCAATTACATCATTTAGGGTTTTATCAATTGCTTCTTTCGTTTCATCAATATTTTCTTCACTTACTGCTGTATAAATATATAGGGTTTTGATATTCTTTGTAATTTCTAAATGAGTATAAATATCATAAGCTAAACCTCTTTTTTCTCTTATCTCCCTAAAAAGCAACGAATTTGAACTTTCACCTAATCTGTGATTCAATATTCTAAGAGGAAGCTCATCTCCCTTTCCAAGCTCATTAAATGTGTATAAATACACCATAGTACTTTGTTCAATATCTTTCTTATAACTTATTTTTATTATTTCTTTATTTTTTTCTTTAATTATATCTACTGGTTTTGGCTTTTCCCCCTTCCATCCTTTAAATTGTTCTTCTATTAATCTTATTGCCTCTTCATGGCTTAGGGAAGAGACCATAGTTATAACTGAATTTTGTGGGGTATAATACCTATTATAATATGACAATATTTCGTTTCGAGTAAATTTAGACACATTTTCTTCAAGTCCAATTACCTCATATTTAAGTGGGCTTTTAGTAAAAGCAATTCTATTTACATTCTTAAAGCTAAAATCCTCGATATCATCCTTGCTCGTTTTTATTTCTGATAGAATTACGCCTCTCTCTTTTTCTATCTCATCTGTATCAAACTTAGGATTCACAATCATATCACCTAAAAGTTCTATTGCATTTTTAAATTCTTCCATTAAACAACTAATTGTATACACTGTTACATCATAATCTGTATACGCATTATATTCTCCACCTAATGTTTCTAATTCTTCATTAAGCTCCTCGTCACTTCTACTAGTGGTTCCTTTGAATACAGTATGTTCAATAAAATGACTTATTCCCTTTTCTTCCATGTTTTCATATAATGCCCCAACCTTAACCCCTATATTTATAGCCGCAATTTGAGTATCTTTATTTATGGTGATTACTTCTAGACCATTATCCAAGACATGTCTTCTTACATCAAAATTTAATTTTATCATTAATTATTTTGCTACACAAAATATTGTCAGGCATATGATACAAAATAAACTTGCATAACAACTTACTCTTTTCTTGAATATGCCTTAACTCATTCATATTTTGACAGGTAGCTTCCCCCTTCATTAATTTACTACAATGTATAAACTACATTAAGCGTCTCTAAAACTTTATACTTTTAAAGTATAGATCCCTAATATAGCATATTAAAATATAATACACATTATCATAACATAAATTTAAAATATATTTCTATAATTTCTTAAAATCTTTAACACAATATAGTTGTATTAAACATTATTAAAAATAAAAAAATCGTATTTATATCTTTAATATTATATTATAATTTAATTAATATAAGTACAATATTGATTAAAACAACTTTATACTTTATATATTATCAAATATATTATAAAAGCATAATAATAAATTTTATATTGCTCCATTATTTAAAAATGTTGTACAATATTGTAACATAACTGCCTTATTTATGTTGTAGTATTAATTATAGATTAAATATTGAGTATTTCCAATAAGGCTATTAAAGAGTCATGTTTATATAAAGGAGAGGATACAGTCATGAGAAAATCTATTCTAATTGTAGAAGATGAGCTAAGAATTAGATTTTTACTTAGAGATTATTTAGCCAAAGAGGATTTTAATGTTTTTGAAGCTTCAAATGGTGAAGAAGGTTTATATATATTTAGTACTGAAAAAATAGATTTGGTACTTTTAGATATAATGATGCCAATTATGGATGGTTTAACTATGCTCGAAAAATTAAGAGCTGTTTCAACTGTACCTGTAATTCTGCTTACTGCTAAAGGTGAAGAAGAAGATAAACTTCAAGGTTATGATGTTGGCACTGATGATTATATAACAAAACCATTTAGCCCAAAGGTTTTAATTGCAAAAGTTAAAGCATTACTGAAGAGGACTAGGGACGATTTAGATTCAAGCTTTCAAGATTTCAATGGACTTACTATAAATAAGCTTTCCCATGAAGTGAAAATAGATGGAGACGAAGTAGTTTTATCACCAAAAGAATATGAATTATTAGTATATTTAGTTACAAATGAAGGAATTGCTTTAAGTAGAGATAATATTTTAGACAACGTATGGGGTATAGATTATTATGGTGATATTCGTACCGTTGATACTAATGTTAAAAGACTTCGCGAAAAACTCGGTGATAAAGCTAACTTTATTATTACTGTACGCGGCAGTGGCTATAAATTCGAGGTTAAATAATGAGTCGTAGTTTAGCTAAACGATTATTTTATATAACAGTTTCACTAGTTATTGCTTTAACGCTTATTGCATACTTTGCACAAACTATTTTATTTGAAAGTTTTTACTCTTATAAAAAAACAAATTCCCTAATTAATGAAGTTAATAAATTTAATGATTTATATTCTCTTCATATTCAGACTAATTTAGATTTATATAAAGCTCTTCAAAAATTTGAAAGTGACAATAATTCAAAAGTTGTTATTATATCTTTAGACGGAAAAAATAGATATACTTCTGAGGATATTTATACAGATAAAGAAAGCAATGATACATTAAATGCCTTCACTGAACTAATTAATGATAGTGATTTAATTAATCAAGTTGTAACTCATTCACAAACTAAATATAAAATTTTTGAAAACGAAAGCAGCGGAACAAAAAAAATAGGCATTGTCGGACTCATGTCTATAAATAGTAAAAATGATAGCCTTATTTTCTGTGTTTCCTCTATACAACCAATAACAGAAGCATCCGAAGTTGCTAAAGAATTTTTAATTTATTTATTTTTAGGTTTAATTGCAGTTTCAGCAATCCTTGCTTTAATTTATTCTAATTTAATATCTAAGCCACTAGTAAATTTAACCCGTGCTGCAAATAGAATATCTAATATGGATTTTTCTCCAGTATGCGAGACTGACAGGAAAGATGAGATAGGAATTCTTGCTAAATCCTTAAACTTTTTATCTAAAAATCTTGAGTCTGCACTTTTAGATTTGCAAACGAAAAACAAAAAATTGGAAGATGATATTGAAAAAGAAAGACAATTAGAAGATATGAGAAAAGATTTTATATCAAATGTCAGTCATGAACTTAAAACTCCAATTGGCATAATAGAAGGATATGCTGAAGGACTTAAAGATGGTATTGTTTCTGGCGAAGATGCCGCCTTATACCTGGAAACTATAATTGATGAATCTAAAAAGATGAGTATTTTAGTTACAAATATGTTAGAATTATCAAAACTAGAATCCGGAACCATCAAACCAAATTTTGAAGCCTTTAATATAAATAGATTAATTACAAAAATACTAAAGAAACATAAACCTGATTTTGATGAAAATAAATTTAATGTTAATTTCAATTCTTCAACACCATATAGTTACGTTTATGCTGATCCATTTCAAATGGAACAAGTTTTAACTAATATACTAACCAATGCAATTAAGTATACACCTCCCAAAAATGATATAAATATAAACATTGAGGAAGGTTTAGATAAATTTAAAATATCTGTTCAAAATATGGGCGTATCTATTCCTGAAGAAGAAATAAGTAAACTCTTTGATAAATTCTATAGGTTAGATAAATCCCGAGAAAGAACTCAAAAAAATAGTACTGGTATTGGGTTATCAATAGTTAAAAATATTTTGCATCTTCATAACAGTGGGTTTAATTTAAAAAATATAACTGGAGGAGTAGAATTCTACTTTTATTTAGAAAAAATAGTTTCACCAGAAGATGATGAATAATTACCCTTTAATCTTATATATATCCTCCATCGGCACGTATAATTTGGCCTGTTATATATGACGAATCCTCACTTGCTAAAAATACTACCAATTTTCCAATTTCATCTGGATTTCCAAATCTTCCTAGAGGAATTTCTTCTTCTAGGGATTTTTTTTCTTCTTCATCTAAAAATGAATTCATTTTTGTGCTTATTACTCCTGGTGCAATAGAATTTACTCTTATATTAGATGGTGCAACTTCTTTTGCAATAGCTTTAGTAAATGAATTTAGTCCACCTTTTGCGCTAGAATATAGCACTTCACAAGATGCACCTACTTCTCCCCACATGGAAGAGATATTTATTATATTACCTCTTTTTCTTAAAATCATATCATTCAAAACATGCTTTGTTAAGTACATTGCTCCCAACAAATTAGTACTTATAACTTTCTCTATTTCTTCCTCAGTAACATCCATAAATAATCCTATATGACTTATGCCAGCATTATTTACCAGAATATCTATTTTACCCATAACTTTTAAAGCTTCTTCAATAATTAACCTGCATTCATTGAATTTTGAAATATCCCCTTTTATCATTACACCATAGCCATTTATTTTTTTAACTTCTTCTAAAGTTTCTTCTGCTCCATTAGCATCGGTTGAGTAATTAATTAATACACTGGCTCCTTCTTTGGCAAGTTCTATGGCTATAGCTCTTCCAATCCCCCTTGATGCTCCTGTAACAAATGCAACTTTACCGTTTAATTTATTCATATTTATTTCTAGTAAGATATTATAAACTTAAATATCTACTAAAATTCACCACCTTTTAATGTATCTTATACGCTTTATTGTACTTATTTATATTACAATTTAATATGAATTTTCCTTACTTAAATCTGTTTAGCATAGTCAAAATATTTTTGTATTTTTTCTGGTCCTCCAATAATACTTTTGCTAATATATAGAATGTCATTCTTACCTACTTCTATCTGCCATTTAACTAAAGATATTTCTCCACGAGTTAATTCAATACAAGTTATTGCTGATGGAAAAACACAGCATCCATCATTAAAATATAGTCCTTCATCAGGTTCTGGAAATATATCATTATGAGTATGCCCACAAATAAGCACCTTTTTCTCCTTTTCTGCAAGCTTTTTAAGTACATCATCAATTTTAGTTCCTTTATCATAGTTATTAGCTGGACTAGTAGGTTCTTTAAATCCAGCAACGCCCTCCATGAATCTCCATACATATCTGACTAAAAATCGACTCAATTTCCACATATCACAATTTAGAAAATCAACCTGATGCCCATGAAATGCAATTATATCATCATTAGTAGGCTTATATCTAAGAATGATACCTTCATAAAACTTTATGCTGCTATAAAGATAAATCATTTCACGTCCAAAACCTTTACCTGCCTCCTCAAAAAGCTTTTCTTGCCTCTTAATAAATTCAGGATTAGATTTAACTATATCATGATTTCCATAAACTAGATATAATCTATCTTTATCAAAAAACTTATCTAATATAAAGAAAATATCCTTATAGTTATAAGCAATATCTAAGCAATCTTTGTTTTTCCATAACTCATCACCATCACCTAGTTCAATTAAAGTATATCCGTTTTGATAATAAAATCCAAGTGCTGCCTTATAAATGTTTCTATTTTGCCTTAATGAATCTGCATATCCTCCATCACCTCTATGAATATCACTTATTAGAACTATTTTGGAGTTATTGTCAAACCCAATTATAGCTCCTGTTCTCAAGAGTCTTTTAATAAAATCGTTACTTTTTGAACACTGTTCACTCATACATCAACCCTATAAACTTATATTGATTCCATTTATTATATGAATATTATTATTGAATTGATATTCTAATTAATCTACATTCAAAAAAATAACAAGTCCAATATGCTAGCAGATGGACTTGCTATTTTTTTGAATGTGCCTTAAGCATACTCATAACTTTTAGGCTTATTCACAATTTGTTTTTTTATTCTATTTGCCTAGTATTCTGCAAAAATCTTCTTTATTTCACTGAAATCTTTAGTTCTAGTTAAAGCTAATGAAAGTAGTATTCTAGCTTTTGGCGGTGATAAAGTGTAGCTCGGAATGCAATTATTATACTTATCCATAGTATCATCTTCTAATATTATTCCACTACCTATTCTAGATGATCTCACCACTGGAATACCTTTTGCTTCAAGACTTTCAATTTCTTGTAGCCATTTTGAACTAAAGGTTCCACTTCCAGCTCCCGCAATTACAATTCCCTCAGACCTCTGCGAAAAATAATCAATAATTGAAGGATCAGCATCAATATTAAAATATGCAATGGAAACTTGTGGTAACTTATTTAAGTGAGAAGTATCAAATTGTGAATAAACGGTATGTGGTTTTATTGATTTATTAAAGAAAAAAGGAATATTATCTCTCATATAACCAAGACAGCCAAATTCTATTGAACTAAACGCATTTGTTTTAAATGTGTTAACTTTTTGAACATTTCTCCCACTATAAATTCCATCTGAAAAGACAACCATACATCCTTGTCCTATAGATAAATCACTAGCAGCTAATGCAACTGATTGGTATAAATTTAATGGCCCATCCGCACTAGTTGCAGTAGATGGCCTCATTGCTCCTGTTAATACTACAGGTTTATTTGTTTTAACAGTTAAATCTAAGAAATATGCTGTTTCTTCTAATGTATCAGTTCCGTGAGTTATTACAAATCCATCTACATCATCTTGTTTTGAAAGTTCATTTATTTTATTTACAATGGTTAACCAATGATTTACAGTTATATCATTACTATCTACATTGGCTATTTGCTCACCACGTATATTAGCTATTTTATCAAGATTAGAAACACTACTAATCAATGTTTGTATATCTAAATTACCTGCTTGATAATTAGTTGTTTTTCCTTCCTCTCCAGTACCTGCAATTGTTCCTCCAGTAGCCAAAATGACTATATTTTTAAGCTCAGACTTTTTTTGATTAATTAACAACTTTCGTTCCCCCTCTAGTTTAATCTGCTCTATATAATTTTCTTGATTGTGCCTTATACTTAGGAATTAATATAATTCCTCTCAGCCCCTATTATAACTATAAATAGTTATATAGTTATATATTTATATAGTAACATATTTAAATAGCAATATACTTTTATATTTAAATATTTTTATAGCAATATATTAAAATAGTTTCATAGTTATATATTTTTATAGTTATCTACTTTTAAATTTTCGTAATAATATAAACAAAGCATTGTTTCCATAATTTCATTAATTTATGAAATTGAAACAATGCATTTTATATAGATAAACAATTCCCACGTTTAACTTATAATTTAATTATTAATTACTTTATCCAAGAATTCTTTACATCTATCACTTTTAGGCGCTGTAAACATTTCTTCCGGAGTATCTTCTTCTACTATATATCCTTGATCCATAAATATAACTCTATCAGATACATCTCTAGCAAAGTTCATTTCATGAGTTACAACAACCATAGTCATTCCTTCTTGTGCTAAGTCCTTCATAACCTTTAGCACTTCACCGACCATTTCAGGATCTAATGCTGAAGTTGGTTCATCAAACAACATTATTTTCGGGTTCATTTCAAGAGCCCTAGCAATTGCAACTCTTTGCTTTTGCCCACCTGATAATGTATCTGGATAAACATCTTTTTTATCTTTTAATCCAACCTTATCTAACAAATTAAGAGCTTTTTCAGTAGCTTCACTCTTACTCATTTTTTTCAACTCTAACGGTGCAAGTAACATATTTTCAAGAACTGTTAGATGTGGAAACAAGTTAAATGATTGAAACACCATTCCTATTTCTTCTCTTAACTTATTTATATCTTTATTATTTACAAGCTCCTGCCCTAGTATTGTAATACTACCAGCTTGAATTTCTTCTAAACCATTCAAGCATCTTAAAAAAGTACTCTTTCCAGAGCCTGAAGGTCCTATGATGCAAAGAACTTCTCCTTCTGTTACATTTACTGATATATCTTTAAGAACTTCTAAATGTCCATAACGTTTTTTAAGATTCTTAGCGCTTATTACCATAGTTAATTTTCCTTTCTATATAACTTGATGCTAAAGTTAATACTGTAATTACTATAAAATACATACAGGCTACAATTGCATACATTGGAAGTGCTTTAAAGTTTCTAGCAATTATAATTTGTCCAGATGATGTAAGTTCCCTTATGCTTATAACTGTCAAAATTGATGTATCCTTTAGTGTAACTATAAATTGATTTAATATAGATGGAATCATAATCTTAACTGCTTGAGGTAGAATAACTTTTCTCATAGCTTTTGAATAGCTAAGTCCTAAACTTCTTGCCGCTTCCATTTGTCCATTATCTATAGCTTGGATTCCCCCCCTAAATATTTCAGCCATATAAGCTGAAGCATTTACTGTAAGAGTTATTATACCTGCAACCACAGGATCAAATCTTATACCAAGTGCCTGTCCAACACCAAAATATAAAAATAACGCTTGTACCATAAGTGGAGTTCCACGAACTATGTAAATATATAATGTAGATATACCTTTTAATATCTTAGATGTACTTATACTAAATATACCTAAAATAATTCCAAGTATTACAGCTAATATTAATGATATAACTGCAACTTCTATTGTTACTGAAAGCCCGCTAAGTAAGCTAGGAAGGCTGTCTATTAGTAATTTAAAAATTTCCATATTATATTCTCCTTACTATTTTGCTATATATTGACCAACTATTTGATCATACTGTCCATTTTCTTTTAATTTCAGCTATTGCATCTGATAGTTCTACATCAATTCCTTTGTATGTCGCATTTTCTTCAAAAGAAAATGGTGCATGATTATTTCGCCTCTATTATGAAACTTATTATATAGTTCAATTCAAAAATTGTCAATAAAACTAGCTCTCTTCTCAATTGTAATCATCTCTGTTACAAGAACTCTACCCTTGTAACAGACTTGTTTTTATACTATTTTCAAGTTTTATAAAATAATTTTTCTCATGTATACATATTCCATATTATGAATAAATACATATTCTTTCATTCATTTTTAGCAATTCATATAATTTTCAAAATATTTATATACTTTCATTAAAAATGTAATATTAAACCAATAGAGAGCCATAAATCGGAAATTTTATCATCCTACACTCATAGCTCTTTATTTAAACTAAAACTTTAAGTTTACTTTAGTAAAATCACTTATTTTCTTTCACATGCCTTATTTTGCAATATATTGACCAACTATCTTATCATATTCCCCATTATCTTTTAATTTCTTAAGACCTTCGTTAAACTTTTTTAATAAATCTGCATTTTCACCTTTTTTAACTGCAAATCCATAGTCTACACTTGTTAATTTATCTCCCACAATTTTTAGCTTTGAATTAGGATCAACCTTAATTTTATATGCTATAACAGGAAAATCTTCTAATAAGAAATCGTAATTTTTGTTTTCAACTGCTTGGAACATTGATGGAGAATCATCAAAATAATTTAAATTCAAGCCATATTTTGCTTGATTATCTTCCGCATATTTTGCTCCTGCAGTACCCTTTTTAAGCGAAGCACTTTTACCCTTTAAATCATCTGCACTCTTAATATCTGTATTATCTTTATTAACAACTAATGATACCCCTGATACAAAATATCCATCTGAAAAATCTAATGTTTGTTTTCTTTCATCTGTAATACTCATTCCAGCTATAGCACCATCTAATTGATTAGCTATAAGTCCTGGAATTATCCCATTAAAATCCATTGGTTTTAATTCATAATCAAAATTTTCCTCCTTAGCAACTGCATCTAAAAGCTCTACATCTATACCTTTATATTTTCCATTTTCCTCAAAAGAAAATGGTGCATATTTGGCATCGCATGCAATTAAATATTTTTTATTTGCATCACCACTTTTAGCCGAATCATTTTTTGCTGCCCCACATCCTGACATTATGCTTACTGACATTACTGATGCTAGTAAAATTCCTACTAATGATTTTTTATTCATTGTTTATTCCCCCTTAAATAATGTTAAAATTATAAAATCTATTGTAATGATTTTCTGAAAAAATTCTTGTTTCATAAACAGTTTTCCATAAATTCTTTACTCTATACCCTAACTCGCTCGTTAGCATAAACTCTTGTTTGTAAATGTGAAATATGTTCTGCAATCAACTCTTCTGATTTTTTCCCATCTCTTTCAATCAGTACTTTTGCAATATTTATATGTTCTTCTTTTTCATTTACAAATTCTAACTGCTTACAATCTATCATAAGAATTCGCGAAAGATTTTCCATAATCCCTTCACACATTTCAATTAGCAATGAGTTATGAGTTGCTCTTACAATTGACATATGAAACATATCATTTAGTTTATTAAATTCAGCTATTTCACTATTTTGTGACTCTTCTGGAAATTTCATAGCTAAATTTAATATTTCCTTAAGTTCTGAATCACTAGCTGTCTTAACAGCTAAATTCACAGCTGCTTTTTCAAAAATATATCTCATTTGGAAAGATTCTATTACGCTTCTCTGTGTTACAGGTTTCACCAAATATCCTTTTCTTGGTAAAGCTTTAAGATACCCTTGGATTTCTAACGCCCCTAAAGCATCTCTTACGGGTGTCTTGCTTACATTATATTTATCTGCTAATTCAGCTAATGTAAGAAAGTCTCCATCCTTTATTTTTAGGTTCAAAATATCCAGTTTAATTTGCTTATATATTTCTTTAGCATATGATTTTTCAACTTGACACAGATTTATCTCTCCTTTCATTGAAATCCCACTGATATATCAGTAAAAGTAAATAAAAAAAAGCAACAGAACACTTATATAAATAAATGCTCCGTTGCCTTCATCTAACTTTATTATATTTCAAAGAAATATCATTTGTCAAGCTTTTATTTTTCTAATTTAATATAATATTACACGCTATTACTATTTCTGCTTGCATTACAAATAAAGTTGCTTTTTCTATTTAATTTATAGCTTTTCTCTTTTAGCCATAAGCTTCATCGAAAAAGAATAGCTATTTAATAATGTTTTACAGCTTATGTACTCACCCATTAAACCTTGACTAAAAAGTCAACCCTCAATCCCCCTCACCTCCACATTCTCCCAAAAATTCTAACAAACCTTGCTGAAAAATTCTCCCCAAAAATGATGGTATTCAATACCTTTTTCTTCGCCAAACTTTAATCGGATTCCCACTAAAGTCTGACGAAAATCCCTTTTAAATCCCCCTCATCCCCCCTATAAAATCTCACCACATTCAAACCCACCATCTCAATCAGCCTCGCCAATGGAGTAGCCGAGGTCTCCCTTTCTCTCCTGCTTTTATTCCCGCTAATCCCACTGATGCTCTGCCTTTATCACTGTTTCATTTCCCGCTTTCTCTCTCCCTTTTATTCTAATTTAGAGCAGCAAAAAGAGCTGACGTTTTAGCATCAGCTCTGGATTTTTTGATTAAGTTTTTGATTGAACAGATTTCCGACCAGGATGGCTATTTCGGCAAGGTTTAGTGGAAATAGTCAGAGTTTAGTGGGAATCGGTGGGGTTTAGTTAGTGGCTACAACTTATTCAAAAAATTTTGTAACATTTCTGCTGTGATTCCCCAAATATTATAATTTTCATATCTATAAAATAAAGATCTGTAATTCGCTTCCCTAAACTTATAATTTTTCTTATTCACAATTAAATCATATGGAAATTCTTTTGGTCTATCAATATTTATTTTGCTATTTACCTCTATATATTTATGAGTTATAAGATAATTTACCGGAGCATAAAACACATGGTCAACTTCATTTTCATTTATATTAATTTCTTTAACATCTTCGACAATCCCCAAGAAAGGATGAATTATTATCCCATCATATCTAACTATAGTATCTAACTCATTTATTATTTGAATATTTGCTACACCAAGTTCTTCGAATAATTCCCGTAATGCTGCTTCTTTAGGAGTTTCATTTTCATCTATTTTACCTCCTGGAAAACAGATATCACCTGGCTGGCTGCTTAGTTGTTTTGCTCTCACTTCAAACAATATACAAACTTCACCTTTTATTTTTACCAATGGAATAACAACAGATGATCTCTTCATCCTTTCCCACCCATTAATATATGGTTTAATATTTTTTACCTTATTTTTTATACTTTCGATATCCATATATGCTCTCCCCCAGCTAAAAGTCAGCTATTCTAGCCCATTGGTGGTATTAATGCAAATTTATTTTTATACCTAAATTCATCATACCTTTCAAATAACTTATTATATTTTTTTTGAACATTGCTATCTATTTTCACCCTTTTATTCTTCTTAATTTCTTCAATCGATTATTATAACTACCTTATAGTTAAATTCTATTTAGCAATATGCATTTCAATCAAAAAGCCATTTCTTCATATAATTCCTTAATTGATTCAAAACTATATGTTGGTTTAAATTCTGTATTAAATAAATCCTCTTTTTTAGCCTCTCCGGTAAATACAACCGCAGTGTCAACACCACCATTTATTCCACAAGCAATATCTGTATATAACCTATCCCCTATAACTAGTGTTTCTTCTTTTGTGAATCCAGATTGTTTTAAACACATCTCTACAATTGTTTTATTAGGTTTACCAATATATAAAGGCTCCTTTTTTACAGCATGGCCTATCATCTCACATATTGAACCGCAATCTGGTATAAAACCAAAGGTAGTCGGACACACAATATCTGGATTCGTTGCAATATAGTCAATATCTCTAGTAAGTAATAATTCACATATATTTTCTATCTTTTTATAAGTTAATTCATTGTCAAACCCCACTACTGCACAAGCAATATCATTTTCCTGTTCCTCTGTTACATTTACCCTGAAGCTTCTAAGCTCTTCAATAAATGATTTTGTTCCAAGTACAAATATCTTTTTATCTCTATAAGTTTCTTTTAAAAATAATGCTGTTGCATAAGATGATGTTACGAAGCTAGTTTCATCTACTTTTATTTTAAACTTTTCAAACTTTGTAATGTAATCTTCAATGCTTTTAGTAGAATTATTTGTTATAAAAATATATTTGCCACCAATATTTAAAACATGATTCATAAAATCTAATGTTCCATCAATTAATGTAGTATCTAGTGCAATTGTTCCATCAATATCTAATAAAAATAATTTTTTATCTTTTAACATATATCTACTCTCCATAAAATAAATTTGTTAATTTATCAGCGCATTCTTCTAGTTTATTTTCATTTTTTGAATATTGTAAAATCGTATATCTATCTCTAATTTCAAGAGCATGAATTACGCTTCTATGAAATAAGTCTTTTTCAATACCTAAATCCTTAGGACTTGCTTTTGCTCCAATAGAATTTAATAATTTTATTATTTCATCTGATGTTGGAACTTTAATACCATACTTTTCTTCTATTTTAAGTTCATTATATATCCACGCAGATGTGACAGTTCCTACACCTACAGAATTACCATGAAGTGGGTGATCTAACTTTCTTGAAAGTTTATCTATTTCCCAATAATGTGACAGGTGATGCTCCGCCCCTGATGCTGGCCTTGAATTTCCTGATAGTGTCATTGCTACACCTGATAAAATAAGAGCTTCTGCTATATATCCTATTGCTTTTGCTTCTCTATTAACTGCCCCATCTATATTATCAAAGCATCTATTCATAGCATCTCTTACTAGTTTTTCAGTTGTACTGCAGAAATATTCATTATGAATTTTATGAGATAACATCCAATCTGAAAGTGCTGTGTATTTGCCTAAAATATCTCCAAAACCTGCACATATCATTTCAAAAGGTGCATCTTTCATAATGTTAGAATCTGCTATAATTGCATATGGATGAATTCCTGGATATGTTAGTTTTGTTCCATCAACAATTAATGGTGAAACTGTTGATGCATATCCATCCATAGATGGTGCAGTTCCCATAATTACATAAGGAATTTTTGTTCGTGCACTTATCATTCTGGTTATATCATTAATACTACCAGATCCTACCGCAACCAAAAGTTCTGTTTTTTCATCAACTTCAACAAGGACTCTTCCTACTGCTCTTTCATCTGGAACTAAATCCACTTGAGTTCCTAAAATTATATTATTAAGTTCATACCCTTCTTCTAAAAGCTTCTTCTCCACATCTTTTCCCAGAACATTATACGTATTCCTATCATTTACTATTAAAATTTTCTTAGGTGAAATTTCCTTTGCAATATCTACAATTTTAGTATATACACCTTCTCCAACATAGATATGTTTCATTTCAATTTTATGACGCTTTCCACAGCTACAAGTAAACTCCATATTGGCCATAGCTGTTATTTGCTTGCTTAAAATCTCATCCATTCTTAAGCCTCCCACTTTTCATTTATTTTCCATCATATCTAAATATAATTATATAACATATTTAAACTTATAAACAGTGTTCAAGTTCTAATAAATAAAAATAAAACTATTGCTTATTATGAAAAGCGAAAAGCTTTAGATATAGATAATCCCACCTATAATTTTTCAGGCTATATTTTAATATAATATTAAAATATAGCCTATTTTTTTAGTTTGATATATCTAAATTCTTATCCAAACAAGCATTTCTCCTGGATTTCTATTTGCCCATGAATAATATGGAATCCATTTTAAATTCTTATCTTCAAATTTAATTTGAGTATTAGGCATATACAATTTATCTTCATCATTATTTTCCTCAAGAATTTTTCCATTACCTTGAATTGTAACAATCCCACCAAGCAAATCTTTTTCAAATTTATACGTAAATTCAAGGTTATTGCTCAAATGAACTCTATGCAAATCACAGCCATTATCCTCTTCTTCAAGGCAATATACAATTGGTCCTCTCATAATTGCAACCTTACCAATGTTTTCTCTTACCTTTACGTTAGATTTCATTATTTCTACTGACATTTTAAAATTAACATTAATTTCATCTGCATTTTTCCAAGTTCTATTAATATAGGCATAGCCATCAATTATTTCGTATTTTACTTCAACCTTATTTACTTCTATTGTGTAATCTCTACACCACTCAGGTATTCTAATTGCAAATTCAAAATTAGTTTCTTCCTTCATGTCCATGCTAATTTTAATTTCTTCATCCCACGGATAATTTGTTTCAACATTAAATACGATATCATTATTAGATAGATTTCCAGAGATTTCACCACCCATGTATAAATGCATAAACATTGTGTTTTTTCTTACTGAATAAGCATAACTTCCAATTGATGATAAAAGTCTCGCAAGATTAGGAGGGCAACATGCACATCCAAACCATTTTTGGCGTTCTATCTTCACATGTTCTCTTAAATGGTCTTTTTTAGATGCCTCAGGTACTACTTCAAGTGGATTTACATAGAAAAATTTTAATCCATCAAGAGACATTCCACTTATTATGCCATTATATAATGCTTTCTCCATAACATCAGCATACTTAGATTTTGGAGTTATTTCTAACATTCTTTTTGCAAAAAACACCAATCCAATTGAAGCGCAAGTTTCAGCATAAATAGTGTCATTAGGCAAGTCATAATCATAAGTAAATGCTTCTCCATATTGAGATGAGCCAATCCCACCTGTTATATACATACGCTTTTTAGTCATATTGTCCCATAGACGTTCGCAAGCTTCTAACAGCTCATCATCATTTGTTTCCTTAGCTACGTCAGCCATTCCTGAATATAAATATACCGCTCTCACAGCATGTCCTTCTGCAACTTCTTGTTCTCTTACAGGTTTTCCCGCTTGGTAATATTGATATTTAAAAGAACTATCTTCCCACCAAAATTTATTATTGTACTTTTTACCTTCTTCTTCAAAATATAAAGGTGACTTTCCTCTTTCATCAATAAAATATTTGGCTAATCTTAAATATTTCTCATCTTTCTTAACCTTATATAGTTTAATTAATGCCATTTCAATTACTTCATGACCTGGATAACCATGCTTTTTATTTTCTTCTTCTCCAAAAATCGAATCAACATAATCAACATATTTTGTAACTGCATTTAATAGTTTATCTTTGCCTGTTGCTTCATAGTATGCCACCGCACCTTCAATTAAATGACCCAAACAGTACAATTCATGATTATCACGCAAGTTTGTCCATCTTTTATCTAATCCATTTATAATATAATAAGTATCTAAGTATCCATCTGGCTGTTGTGCTGCACAAACGATTTCAATTGCTTCATCAGCAATTTTCTCTAACTCATCATCACTATGCCACATAAGAGAAAAGCCAACTGCTTCTATCCATTTTGCAAAATCACTATCTTGAAAGACAAATCCATTAAATTCTCCTTTCATCATACCAGCCGCTATTTTAAAATTTTGCATACAATAACTTGGCTCTGCTCCTTCAATCCTATCATTTAATGCTTCCCATTGATATGGAATAACATGAGTCCGCGCAAGTTCCATCATTTTTCTCCAAAAATTATCTTTTACATTTATTGAATCCATAAGTAAAGTTTTAGTGAATTTATTCTTATCCATACAAAAATCCCCCTATAATTTAGTGTCTAAATCATAACATTTAAATTATTATTTTTATTGTATAATTATTATTTAACAAAATGCCACAATCTTTCAATAATAGTAGCTTTTATATATTAAACTATAGTATATTTAATTTATGTAAACAACATTCATTTCGGTAGAATAGGTGGTGAAATCCTATATGTTTTATTTTGTTTCTGATAATAAATATCCACTTAACCACTGTTCAAGTGGGAAATTAATAAATAATGATAATTTTATACATTCAAAGAGAAATCTGGATACCTTTGTTATTTTAATCGGATGTGAAGGAACATTGTATATTACTCAAGATGATAAAAGATATGAGCTTACTCCAGATAAATTTATTATTTTATTTCCTTCGCATACCCATTATGGTTACAAAAAATCCGAAGGCGGACTTTCTTACTATTGGTGTCACTTTCAAATTACCTCTAACGAATATAAACTTTTAAACTCTGAACAAATTAATAATTATATATCAGGCATAAAAAATAATTCTAATGATAAAGAATCTTCAAATATTTATATTTTACCCGAATATGGTTCAATTTCTTCTGCCGCTAGAACAAGTCTTATTTTTAGACAGCTTCTAGATTTATCCAATAAAAAAAGTTATTCAAAATATTTAACCAATTACGCTCTAAGCCTTTTAGCCCTGGAAATATCTCAAGATTTCATTGATAATGTTTTTCTTGAAAAAGAAAAAATTACAGGGATAAATCAAAATATATTAGAAATTATTAATTGGATAAACACAAACTACAATTCTAATCTATCAATAAAAAAAATTGCTGAGACCTTTAACTATAACTCTGATTATCTTTCTCTAGCATTCAAAAAGTTTACTGGTTTATCTCTATTAAAATATATCAATAAAACTAAAATAAACGCTTCCAAACAACTATTATTAAATTCTTCTTTTTCTATCAATGAAATTGCTAAACAAGTAGGATTTAATGATGACAAACATTTTATGAAACTTTTCAAAAAACTTGAAGATGTTACACCAACCCAATATAGAAATGCTTATTTTAGAAAAAACTTAAACAAACATTAAAAAATCGCCTTTTTATTTATAAAATATTCCAATATTAGTTTTATTTTATAAGTATTTAAAATAATTATTCACTTCTAACCTATTAGAAGGTATAATTATCTTAATAACATAAGATATCTTGCTATAAAACGTTATTTTATGCTTTTATAAACGAATTGAGTTTAAATACTATTTCTTAAATATTAATATTATAACTATTAAATAAATTATAACTGAATAGAGGAGATTACTATGATTCATATTACTAATCTAAAAGACAGTTTGCCACTCTTTAAAGCATTAAGTTCAGATGTAAGAGTCAATATATTAGATATTTTAGTGCAATATAAACAATTAAATATGAATGAATTATCTGAAAAGCTTGACCTAACTAACGGTGCAGTTACTATGCATATAAAAAAATTAGAAGAATGCGGTTTAATCAAAACTACTAACTTAACTGGTAAACACGGCTTACAAAAGATATGTTCCCTGCACGAGGATAAGTTTATAATCGATATAGGTACACAAGATGTAGAAAATTCTTATAATATAAATTTAGATATAGGACATTATTCTAATTATGATATTACTCCTACTTGTGGAATTGCTACCAAGGAAAAACTTATAGGAGAAGTAGATAACCCTAATTATTTTGCAGACCCAGAAAGAATTAATGCGGATATATTATGGTTTACTAAAGGGTATATAGAATATAGAATTCCTAATTATCTTAAACCTAACGAAGTATTTTCCGAACTTCAATTCTCTATGGAAATAAGTTCAGAGGCACCTGGTGTATGCAATGATTGGCCTTCTGACATACATTTTTATGTTAATAATGTCAATGTTGGTAGTTGGACCAGTCCAGGAGATTTTGGTGATAGTAAAGGAATCTTAACTCCCACTTGGTGGTTCCCTAATTGGAATCAATATGGATTATTAAAGCTTTTAAATGTAAATTCCTTTGGAACTTTTATTGATGGAATGAAAATTTCAGATGTTACTTTAGAAGACTTAGGATTAACTTACAAAAGTGATATACTCCTTAAATTAGCTGTACCAGAAGAAACAAAACATGTAGGTGGTTTAACTATCTTCGGAAAAAACTTTGGTAATTATAACCAAGGAATAAGTGTTAGACTAATTTATAACACTTTGACAAAAGAACTGTAAATTTATGAATAAAACAAGTTCCAGACTTGTGTTGTAACTTACCGAAATCAAATACATTTGTGTTACGCATGACTATGAAAATTTCGCTGAAAGCACTAAATTTTCAAATGCCTGTTACACACAAATGTATTTGATTTCTGGTGTAGATGTACACCTAAATTCTAGTAAATATATATAGGATGATGTAATTAACCAATATCTCACAATTGTTAATTCCTCATGTATCAATACATTAAAGACTTACTTTTATCTCATACTCCTATAGATAAACAACATAGAATCTAGACTTATGTAGTAACCAACCGAAATGGAGTGAGCTCTATTGTTTCGGTTGCAATAGAGCTCACTCCATTTCGAGTGTGGTATATATTTCAAAGTATAAATCTAATTCATAAATTGTTTATCTATATAGATTTCCAACTTATAACTATAATAATATTCGCATATACTAACTTATTTCGGTATGTGTATGCTTAATTCTAGAATATGTGTTGATTATCTATAATTAAACTAGAACAGCTTTCAAATCAGGTGAAGGTGTTCCGAAATTTGGGGTTCCATCTTCATTCCATTTAATTATTTCAATTCTTGTGTGCCTATTAGGATCACTTAACGGGTCCCCATTTAGCTCAGTATAATTTCTAGCATGATAAACTAAAAGATCTTCAATTCCATCTTCTGAAACTGTAAAGCTATTATGTCCTGGTCCATATTGATGATTTTCATATGATGTTTTAAAGACTGGTTCCTTAAATTTTTCCCATGATGACGAATTAAGCAAATCACTATTTTCATCAGCTGTAAGCATTCCAATGCAATAATTTTCATCTGTAGCACTAGCAGAATATGTTAAAAATATTTTCCCATTTTTCTTTAATATTGCCGGACCTTCATTAACCCAATATAATTTTATCTCCCAATCTAACTCTGGTTTTGATAATAATACTGACTTAGATTTTAATGTCCATGGATTTTCCATCTCAGCAATATATATATTCGAATGAGAATTAGGTTCTACCTGAATATCTTCTTGAGCCCAGACATAATAAAGTTTATTATTATGCTCAAAAGTCGTTGCATCTATAGCAAAACTATCCCATCCTGTATCTATTTTTCCTTTCTCAATCCAATTATCTGTAAGTGGATTTTCATTATCATTTTCAAGGACATACATACAGTGATTAAATGTGATACCAGTAATCTCTTTATCTGGAGCCGCTGCAAAATATATATACCATTTTTTCTGAATATAATGAATTTCTGGTGCCCATATCAGCTCACTCATTTCTCCACTATCATGCTTTTTCCATATAACCATTGGTTCTGCATCTTGCAATCCTTCAATTGTTTTAGATCTTCTAATTTCTATCTTGTCAAATTTCGGCACAGAAGCCGTAAAATAATAATATCCATCACTATGTTTATGAATATATGGGTCTGCCCTTTGAATTACAATTGGATTTTTGTATATTTTATTTGTCATAACTTTTACCCCCTATTTATCAGCAAATAATCAATTCATTTATTCCAACCTATTATTTTAACTATTTATGTTAATAAATCAATAATAGGAGATGAATTAATTCAACTTCCATTACTTAGCACAATTTGTTACTACCGCTTTTCAGTATATCTGAACAAAAGTTCTCATTTATTAATTCACTTACATATTAGCCTTTTACAGCACCAGCTGTCATACCATCAACAAAATATTTTTGGAAGCACATAAATAATATAAATATTGGTAAAACCGCTATGAAAGAACCTACAAATAATAAGTTGAAATTATTTCCATAAGGAGTCAATAATGTATTTAATCCAATTGGTAAAGTAAATTTTGCACTATTTTTTAATACTAACATCGGCCACAATAAGTTATTCCAGCTGCCCATAGCATTCAAGATTGCCATCGCTGCAAAAGATGGCTTCATAACAGGCAATATAATTCTAAAGAAAATACCGTATTCTGATGCTCCATCTATTCTTCCTGCTTCTACAAGATCTCTAGGAATTCCAGATAAATATTGCCTAAAGAAAAATACTGTTCCTGCATTAGCAATACTTGGAAGAATTATTCCAGTATAAGAGTCTGTTAAATGCATTGTATTAATTTGACTATATAAAGGTAACATCAAAATTTCAAATGGTACCATCATAACAAATAATACACAAATAAACCAGAAATTTTTGAATTTGAAATCATACATGGCAAATCCATATGCAACAAAGGCACTAACAAACAACTGAAGAGCCACTTGAACTATTGTTAAAAACAAGCTGTTAAAAAACCAAGTAAAGAATCTACCGCTTTCTGTTGTAAATACAAGTACGTAGTTATTCAATGACATTTGACTAAAATTAACAGATATATCCATACCATTTCCAATTATCGTACCACCATCTTTAAAAGTTGAAATTAAGAGCGCATAAAAAGGAATTATTAGTATGATGCTTATTACTAGAAATAATATAAAAATTAATGTTTTAACCGATATATTTTTTGTATTCCCTGTCACATTTTTAGTTATTTTTTTACTATTTAAACTTATATTGCTTTGCATACTATCCCTCCTTATTCCTTATCAAATGTTCCATTTAATTTTAGTTGTATCATATTAATGACCATACCAATAATAAACAATACTAAACCAACTGCTGATGCATATCCCATTGCATTTTTTTCAATACCTTGTCTATATAAATATCCTACGATTGTAAGTCCAATATTATTTGGTGAATTATTATTTCCCCAAACCATATAACTTTCTGTAAACATTGCAAGGCCTGCATATACAGATATAGTTAAAACATAGATAGTTGTTGGCTTAAGTTGAGGTATTGTAACATATATAAACTTCTGCCATACACTCGCTCCATCAATATCTGCTGATTCATATAATTCTGCAGGAATATTTTTCAAACCTGATAAAAAATATAACATATTTACACCAGTCCATCTCCAGCAGGCTAAAGCTAATAATACTACGAAACCTGTAGTTCCATTTTTTAACCATTTAAATGGTTCCATTCCAAAGTGAGCAATAAATTGATTTGCTAATGAAGTAGCTTGTTCACCGAAAGTAAACCTAAAAATAATACCTGCAACAACTACTGATGTTAATGCTGGTAAATAAAATGCAGATTTGAAAAACTCTTTACCAACCATAAGCTTACTGTTTATTATACAAGCTAGTATCATTGGTATTGGAATAAGTAATATTAATGTCCATATCATGTACTTACAACTATTCCACAGTGCAATCAAAAAAACCTTATCACCCAATAATTTAGAATAATTTTGCATACCAATAAATTTTCTTTGACCTGGTAATATGTCTTGGAAACTCATTATTATAGTATTTATCATTGGAGAAACAAAGAATATTAAAAATACCAGAATAAATGGCAATATGAATACATATGGTGCTGCTTTTTTATTATATATAAATTTTTTAACCATTACTAACTTCCTCCTACTACACACATATAGTACAAAGAAGCCATTTTTCTATCTTTATATTATAAAATAGCTTCTTTGTATAATTTTAAATCATATTATTTTAATTCATTTTCAACTTGTTGCTCAGCATCATCTAAAGTTTGTTTTATATCCTTTTTATCTTCAAAAATACTGTTAAGTATAACTGTTCCGAATTGATTTCCAACATTTGGACTAGCATCAACAGATTTGATTAATCCTATAGAACCCTTCATTGAATTTAATACATCAAAAGGATTAGTCTTGAAGAATTTAACATATTGGTTATTTGCATCATGAGTAATTGCTGTGTTATTCCACAAATCCATATTAGTTGGGTCAAATCCCAAATCTTGCCATATAGCTGTTTGTCCATCTTCAGAAAGTTTAGCATATGCTAAGAATGCCTTAACATTATCTTTATTTTTAGCAGTCTTAGTTACAACTGTACCAGTACCACCATCACCTATAGTAGCGACATCACCTTTTTCAAATACTGGAGGAACAGCAATTGCCCATTTACCAGCTTGTTCTGGCATATAAGTTGTAAATCTACCCATGTACCATAATGCTTTAATTACAACAGCATAATCACCAGCATTAATTGCAGCTTCACCATCTGTAGTATCAGGTTGTCCACCTGGAATTGTTGCAATTGCATGTGCATCTTGCATTTCTTTTAATTTAGTAAGTGCTTTAACCATTTCAGGGCTGTTTATTGCTGGTTTACCGTCTGCAGTAGTATAATCAGATTTTTGTTCTCCAAGCATTAATGATAATGTAGTACTTCCAGCTGTATCACATGTACCGAAGTTCTTACCAGTTGCAGCATAATATTTTGCACCTGCTTTTTCAAAATCATCCCATGTTACTATGCTCTTATAGTCAATTCCCGCTTTTTCTAAAAGTTCAGTATTGTAGTATGCAACAACTCCTCCAACGTGTGTTGGTAATCCATATACATGTCCACCTTTACTGTAAAGATCAAGACGAGATTGAACTATCTTCCCCTTGTACGGTGCTACAACATCATCAAGAGTTTCTAATTGTGGGTCTCCCTTCAAGAAGTTAGGGAATTTACCTACTTCTATATCACATATATCCGGCGCACCTTGTCCGGACAACAATGCAGATTGTAATTTATTGTGCATGTCATCATAAGGAAGAACTGTAAATTCAATGTCTAATTTTTTATCTGGGTTTTTCTCGTTCCATTTATCCAACATTTTTTGATAGAATTTAGCATGCATATCTACAAACGTCCACATTTGTAGCTTATCGCTAGAAGATGATTTACTTGTATCACTTCCACTACTGCTGCTTGTCGCAGTGCTTCCACCACATCCAATTAACATTGTAGCTCCAAGAGAAGCTGTAACAGCTATTGCTGCAAGTTTTTTTATTATTTTTACGCTTTTCATATAATTTACCTCCTATTTTTATAAATGAAGTTAATATATTAGTGAACACTATTCCTCTACAAAGTTATATAACATATTTAAAAAAGAATAATGACTAAAACAAATATTTAATATTTTGTAAGTTCATTTTATACGTTTACTTTAAATAGAATTTAATATTACGGTTTAAATATACTATTAATTGCAGCTATTTTGTTTTATATAATATTAAAATATATTGTAATGTGGATTTTTTCCACAAAATCCATCATTTTTAATACGTAAACCATTTCTTTCATAATTATTGCAATATAATATATTTTTTAACCTCAGTAACCCTTTTCATAGGTGCTGTTTTGGTTTTTGGCTTTGTCCTTATAAATTAATTATATACTTATATATATTAAAGTCAATACTTTATATTATATATAGTTAAATTATTTTAGAGTTCTCTAAACTATATCTTTTCTTTATTTCTACATTACTTTAATAAAACTTGAAGTTAAATATTTCAAATGATATACTATTTTTAAACTTATGTAAAATAATTGTATAATTAAATTAACTATTATTGATTTTTAATATATTTTAAAATTATTAGAATAAAGGAGACTGATAGCTATGAGAATATTTTCTCCCAACTTCGTTCGTGAAGGTCCTGGCATAGAAAAAAACGATCCTCAGAAAAAAGGTATTTCACTGTTTTTCCAACTGTTTATCGCCAGGTTTTGGGATATACTTAAACTTAATATACTTTTTATTATCTATAGTATTCCGATAATTACAATAGGTCCAGCATTCGGTGCAATGACAGCTATTACTATGTCAATGGTTCAAAATAAACATATTTTTATTTTTTCTGATTTTCATGAAGCATTTAAAGCAAATTGGAAACAATCACTAGCTTGTGGCTTTATAAGCTGTATAGTATTTATATTTTTAAATATATCATTACTATTTTATTTTAAATTAGCACAAAATAATACACTGTTTTATATAGTTCTCTTTTTTTCTATCTTTATCACAGTGTTATTCGGACTTGCCTGGCTATATATTTATCCTTTACTTACCACAGTGTGCCTTTCATTACAGGATATTTTCAAAAATGCTATTTTGCTTAGTATAGTATGCTTTAAGAACTCATTATTAGGTGCATTGATTTATGGAACAATACTAGGACTTAATGTTTTTCTTTTTCCTTTAAGTCTTCCACTTATCTTAATTCTTACATTTAGTCTTTTATCTTTTATTTCAAGTTTTTCAACTTGGAGCGGTATTAAAAAATATATTATTAAATAATTTAACTTGTGAAATCAATAACCGAAATTAGCTACATGTGTGTTCCGAAGGATTCCGAAAATTTCACTGGAGTGTTCTAAATAGTATGTTGTTCTATTAAGGACATTCAACCGCTTATTTTCAAATACCTTCTTCACACACATATAGCTAATTTCTTTGTTTAGATGTTCTTTTATGTGTAATATAGGAATTGCTTATATACACTGCGTACATTGATTTAAATTCTATTAAAAATTAATTTTAAGTTCCACTGGACAATGGTCTGACCCCATTACTTGCGTATGGATTTTAGCATCTTCCAATTTATCTTTTAAACTTTTTGAAACTAAGAAGTAATCTATTCTCCATCCTGCATTATTTACTCTTGCATTAAATCTATATGACCACCAAGAATATACCCCTTCTGTATCAGGATAAAAATGTCTATATGTATCTATAAATCCTGCATCTAATAATTCGGAAATCTTGCCCCTCTCTTCATCAGTAAATCCAGCATTTTTTCTATTTGCTTTAGGATTTTTAAGATCTATGTCCTCATGAGCGACATTTAAATCTCCACATAATATTACAGGCTTCTTTTCTTCAAGTTCCTTTAAATATTTTCTGAATACATCTTCCCATACCATTCTATAGTCAAGTCTCTCAAGTCCTTGTTTTGAATTAGGAGTGTAAACATTAACTAAATAAAAATCATTAAATTCTAATGTAATAACTCTTCCTTCATTGTCATGTTCCCCTATTCCAATACCTTTTTTTACATTTAATGGCTCTTCTTTTGTAAATACAGCAGTACCTGAATATCCTTTTTTCTCTGCATAATTCCAATAAGCTTTATAACCTTCTAAATTTAAATCTATTTGTCCTTCTTGTAATTTACTTTCTTGTATGCAAAAAATATCTGCATCTACTTCCTTAAAAAATTCTAAGAACCCTTTATTAACACATGCTCTTAGTCCATTAACATTCCACGAAATTAATTTTTTCATTTGAAATCCATCCTTTTTCCTCAAATATATTAATATAAAATAATCCTTTATCTTATAGGTTTGATATTATATAATAATTATTATTATATAATACATTCACAATATAATCTATATATCCCCACATTTTGGTTTTATAATTCTTAAAAATATTACTTTTTTTTTTTTAAATTTGCCTTAATTCATCCCTATATATTATGCAATACCGAAAAAGAATAGCAGCGATGTTATAATAATAATGCTTATAAAACTATGCAAAATGAGTTTATTACTCCTGCTAAACCTTCATCACTACCACACCTTCCAGTAAATACTGCTGCAAGAACTGGAATAGGGCTAAATACCACTATTATTAAATCACGTTTAATTCCCATAGAAAAAGGTAAAACTAAATAAATTATTAATGCAGCTATACCTGCAGATAAATACCTGATACTTAAGATTGAAATAATCTTTAGCAATTGTTCCTTACGAAATTTACATTCAAATATCATACCTATCATAAGCATAGATAAAAATGCATTCCCTGCACTTAAATTTGAAGTTACATTAAATATCACTTGAGGTAATTTAATCCCTGTAATTGTTATAATAAACATTGCTAAATATGTATCAAAAGGTACTGATGAAAATATTTTTCTAAGAAATCCCTTAATAGTTTGCCTGTCTCCTTCCCCAGAAATCCCTGATGCAATCGCGTAGGTACCACCTGTGCACATTATTGAATTACCAATATCAAAAAGACTCGTTATTCCTACTGCATATACTCCTAAAAAACTTTGTACATATGGAAGCGTAAAACATCCAATATTATATCCTGCAACATTCAACATATAAAAAGCCTTTTCTTTGCTATCTTTATTTCGGGCTATAATAAACCCAATAAAAGACATAATAATGTTCATCAATAATCCTAAAACAATAATAAAAAGCATGGATGTATCTATCTTAAAATTTGCAAAGCCAGTAATTAGTGCACAGGGCAAGGTTATATTCATTACTATTTTAGTAACAATTTTATAATCTTTAGATCCAAAAACACCTATTCGTTTAAATACATATCCTATGACAATGATAAGCACAAAACTAAATGCCTTTATTAAAATATCAATCATTTTTAAATTCCTTTCTAATAAAAATGTAGCTTCATAAGCTTTTTCATTCAGGAAGCCTGTACCTATTATATCAACTTTGCTCAAGCAATGCCATTTTTTATAATTTATCGGAACATACCTAGACTTTTCTGCATTAATTGCTCCCATGATAATGCATATTAAATAAAATATACCAATAATAAATCATTCATTTTTAATTAAACATTCTATAACTTTATTCCAAGCATTTCTTAATTTTAAAATTCTATCTGCTCCTATGGAAATAAAAAAATCCACCAGATAAACTGATGAATTTTAATTTGTTTTTATTTATTTCTAGATTTGGTTTTTATTTTAGATTTTGTTTTAACTTTTATAATATTTCTATCTTTACTATCGACTGATTTATATTTATCACTGAATGATTTATCTACCTTTCCCTTATAAGCTTTATTTGGATTTTGTCTTCCTTTATCTTTACTTTCTTTATTCTTATTATAAGTATTATTATTTTTTAAGTTATTACTCTTATCTTTTATAAGACATTTGGGTCCATTTCCAATTAAATCAGTTCGTCCTGCTTCAGTTAACGCCTCATATACCAATGTATAATATTTAGGATTTTTAAATTGAAGAAGCGCTCTTTGCATTGCTTTTTCATGCTTTGATTTTGGCACATATACTTCCTTCATAGTCATCGGGTCAAGTCCAGTATAATACATTGTAGTAGCTAAAGTTCCTGGTGTTGGGTAAAAATCTTGTACTTGCTCTGGTTGATAATTTATATCTCTTAAATATTCAGCAAGTTCAATTGCACATTTTAAAGTACTTCCCGGATGAGATGACATTAAATACGGAATTATGTATTGCTTCTTGCCAAGTTTTTTTGTTATTTTTTCAAACTTAGCTACAAATTTATCATAAGTCTCTCCAGCTGGTTTGCCCATATATTTTAAAACATCCCTAGAAACATGTTCAGGGGCAACTTTTAATTTTCCACTTACATGATGTTCAACCAATTCCTTAAAGAAAGTATCATCTTTATCTGCCATAATATAATCATATCGAAGTCCTGAACGTACAAATGCTTTTTTAACTTTAGGAACTTTCCTTATAGCCCTAAGTAAATCCAAGTATTCAGTATGATCAACATCCATGTTTTTACAAACATCTGGCGATAAGCATTCTTTTCCCTTGCAAGCACCAAAAGCTAATTGTTTGCTACATGCAGGTTTTCTAAAATTAGCAGTAGGACCGCCAACATCATGTATATATCCCTTAAAATCTGGAAGCTTTGTTATCTCTTCAACTTCTTCTAATATGGATTCTTTACTTCTACTTTGAACAACCCTACCTTGATGGAATGTGATTGCACAGAATTTACAATCACCAAAGCAACCTCTAGAACTTACAGTACTAAATTTAACTTCTTCAATTGCAGATATTCCGCCTTTTCCTTCATATATAGGATGATAATTTTTCATGTATGGAAGTCCATAAACTTCGTCCAGCTCTTCCCTATTTAAAGGCGCTTCTGGTATATTTTGTACTACATAACTACTTCCATGTCTTTGAGCAATAATATGTCCCCTTACAGAATCCTGCTCTTCATATTGAACTTTACTTGCTTCAGCATATTTATATCTATCTGCACAAACCTCTTTATAGGAAGGAATTTCAATATAATCTTGTATATCTTCTAAACTTTCTACAGCATAGCAAGTACCTCTAACATAGGTTATATCTTTTGCACGTATTTTATTTTTCAAACTTTCTGCCACTGCGACAATTTGTTTTTCTCCCATGCCATAAATCAATAAATCTGCTGTACTATCAATAAGCATTGATTTTCGTACCTTATCACTCCAATAATCATAATGAGCAAATCGTCTTAAACTTGCTTCAATTCCACCTATTACTATATCTACATCTTTATACGCTTCTCTAATTTTATTACAATAAACAATAGTAGCTCTATCTGGTCTAAGTCCCATTTCCCCACCTGGAGAATAAAGATCTTTTTCCCGAAGTCTCTTACTTACAGTATAATGATTAACCATAGAATCCATATTTCCTGCATTAACTAAAAATGCATATTTAGGTCTTCCTAGTCTCTGAAAGTCATAAAGAGTTTTCCAATCTGGTTGCGGTATTATACCCACTTTATATCCATTAGCCTCGAGAACCCTCGAAATAATAGCAGTTCCAAAACTGTGATGATCAATATAAGCATCAGCTGTTACTATTATAAAATCACATTCATCCCAGCCTCTTTCTCTCATATCCTTTTTACTTATGGGCAAAAACTTCTTTTCTGTTGCCATCTTTTCACCTACTTAATTTTCTTATGAATTTCAGACATATTGAAAAAATAAATACGCCTTAATTTTCTCTTGCATATTATAACATAAAGAGACTTAATTCTGTACTACTTAAAATCATTTGTAATATTGAATCTAATATATAACTTAATTTTAATTTATTTTTACCAACTTGTGTAACACTTTTTACTTATGTTTAATATATTACTAATATAACAAAAGACTAAAAAATACGAAGGAGAAATGAATTATGAGTAATTGTTGTAGACGTTGTTGTAATAACAGATGCTTTAATAATCGTGGTTGTAATAACGGATGTTTTAATAATTGCGGTTGTAATAACGGATGTTTTAACAATTGCGGTTGTAATAACTGTTTTACTGGATGTAACTGTGGAAATTTTGGTTGTGGATTTAACAATCCTTGGATTTGGTTGCCTTTCTTATTTTTCTTATAAAATTAACTCTCTAAGTTGCAATAAAGATTTCAAAGTTACTATTTAGTATTTTAGTAATAAAATCTTAGCCTTATTTTTATTAAAATCAAATATTGCAATATATTTTTGTAGCAACTTCCAAGTAAATGCTGATATTACTAGCTTGAATATTATTCATATTAAAGTCTTAAAATATTGCCGCACTAAAAATCAGCAATAAATTATGATATAAAAATAGACCTAAAAGATTTATAATATAACTCTTTTAGGTCTTAATTTTTAAATTATACTTTTATAAGTTAATTTCTAAATATTATATGTATATATTTATAATAAATTTCAAACTCATTCTCTTAGTTCTTGAATGAATGTATTGGAGCTGGTATTCTTCCACCTCTATTAGCAAATAATTCTGATGATTTTCCGTTAACCTTCATTACTGGCGCTGAGCCTAAAAGTCCACCAAATTCAACTGTATCTCCTATATTACATCCTGGTGCTGGTATAATTCTAACAGCTGTAGTCTTATTATTAATTACTCCAATAGCAGCTTCATCAGCAATCATTCCAGCAATTGTTGAAGTTGGTGTATCTCCTGGAATTGCTATCATGTCAAGGCCAACTGAGCATACACATGTCATACCTTCTAATTTTTCTAAGTTTAAACATCCACTATTAACTGCATCTATCATACCTGCATCTTCTGATACTGGTATGAAAGCTCCACTTAAGCCTCCAACATGGCTGCATGCCATAACTCCACCTTTTTTAACTGCATCATTAAGCATAGCAAGTGCAGCTATAGTTCCATGAGTTCCAACTTGCTCTAAACCTATTTCTTCTAAAATTTCAGCAACTGAATCTCCAACTGCTGGTGTTGGCGCTAAAGATAAATCTACTATACCAAAAGGTACTCCCAATCTCTTTGATGCTTCATTTGCAACTAATTCACCCATTCTTGTAACCTTAAATGCAGTTTGCTTAATTGTCTCAGCAACAACGTCAAAAGATTCTCCCCTTACTTTTTCAAGAGCTCTTTTAACAACTCCTGGTCCACTTACTCCAACATTTATGATTCTTTCAGCTTCACCAACTCCATGGAAAGCCCCCGCCATAAATGGATTATCTTCTACTGCATTTGCAAACACAACTAATTTAGCACATCCAAATCCTTTTGCATCCTTAGTAAGTTCTGCTGTTCTCTTTATAACTTCTGCCATATCTCTTACAGCATTCATATTTATTCCTGACTTAGTACATCCAACATTAACTGATGCACAAACTTTCTTCGTTACAGCTAATGCTTCTGGAATTGATTTGATTAAAATCTTATCACCTTTAGTACATCCCTTTTGAACTAATGCGGAAAATCCACCTAGGAAATCTATTCCTAATGTTTGTGCTGCTCTATCTAAAGTTCTTGCAAATTCAACATAATCAGTTTCATCAGTAGCTCCTGCGATTATTGACATTGGAGTTATTGAAACTCTTTTATTTACTATCGGAATGCCAAATTCTGTTTCTATTTGCCTACCAACTTCAACTAAATGTTCTGCTGATTTTGTAATTTTATCATATATTTTAGTTCTCGCTTTATTTCCATCTGGATCTATACAGTCAAGTAATGATATCCCCATTGTTATGGTTCTAACATCAAGTTTTTCTTCTTCAATCATTTTTATAGTTTCAAGTATATTATTAGTATTCATAAGCCCCTCCTAATTATAGTGAATGCATTGACTTGAATATTTCTTCTCTTTGGATTTTTATTTCTACCCCAAGTCTTTCTCCCTCTGCTACAAGTCCTGCACGAACATCTTCAAAAGATCTGTTCATATCCTTACAGTCTAAAACCATTATCATAGTAAAGAAGCCTTGCATTATTGTTTGATTAACATCCAATATATTGATGCTATATTCCAACATTTTTTGACTAACCCCTGCTATAATACCAACTTTATCTTGCCCAATTACTGTTAATATTGCTTTCATGCTTATCTACTCCATTCGTAAGTTTTTTTGAAATACCTTCTTAAAAATATTATCCAATTCACCTGGAATTGGATAATATTTAAAAAGCATCTCATTTACTATCTTTATTCTATAATTTATATTATATTTTGTCAATTTTCATAGAACATTTTGTAATATTTTTTTCTTATTGTTCGCATAACACCTTAAATTGTGAATTAATAATTGCAATATATATAATTATTTTTTTAATTTTTTCAATAAATTAAGAATGCTATTAGGCTTATAAGTATAATCCACACAATCTCTTTGTATTTGGGCTAAATTATCACTTCTATTTGCTACCCCTCTTTCAATAGTAAATCCCATAGCATACCCAGCATCTACAACTGCCTTTTTAGTATTATTATTGTATTTCCCTTCTGGGTAGGCAATCGAAATAACAGTCCTATGCGTTAACTCCTCTATAGCTTTTTTGGAGTTCTTAAGTTCTTTAAGCTGATCTTCATACGTCATTGTCGAAAGCCTTTTATGCGAAACCGTATGTGATTCTATATCCATCCCATAATCGCTCATTTCTTTTATTTCATCCCCTGTCAAATACAAATCTCTATTTACATAGCTTGATATTACAAAAATTGTTGCCTTCATATTAAATTCCTTCAAAATAGGAAATGCATTAGTATAATTATCGCTATACCCATCATCAAAAGTCACTACCACACTTTTTTCAGGAATAGGCTTATTTTCATAAAGATATCCGTTCAACTGAGCCATAGTTAAAGTTGTATACCCTTCATCTTTGATAGTTTTAAGCTGTTCTCTAAATATTTCTTTAGGAATTGCAATAGGCCCTTTTTTAGATTTATCCGTCACTACAGAATGATAACAAATTACCGGCACTCCCCTATTATCATTAATTAGAGCAACATCGCCAAATTCACCTTTTTCTGTTTTAGCCAGTTGTTGAGCCATTTCTTTTGGTGTTTCCTGTTGATTATCCTCTTGACTTAAACCTAAATTCAAAGTAGCTTTTTCCTGCTTATCAATACAAATCATAAAAGTAATATACACTACAGCAATACACAATATTGATTTAATTATTATTTCAATATTGCTTTTCTTTCTTTTTTTGCTTCTTCTTTTTGCCTTATTTCTAGTTTGATTTATATTAGTACTGCCCATATATATCTCCTCTTATCATAGATGAATTAGCTTATAGGTTTCTTTTACAATAACAATGCATTTGTTATACTTATTGAATTTTTTTCAAACCCACACATACATTTTACCATAATATTACATATCGAAAGATAAATTATATAAAAAATTAAAGTAGTTTTTCAAAGCAACACCATAATACAATAAAAAATATTTTATTAATAAATTCACTTATTATTGTATTATTTTATTTTTTTGAAATAACTACTTTAAAACTTACATGTAACAAAATTTCAATTCAATCCCTTTACAATATTAATATTTAATCAATGTTACTTTTCTCATCTATTTTTGTCGTACTTAAATGTTCACCAGATATCCGCTCTTTAATTTTAGATTTTTTATAATCATTTGAAAAATATATTCTCAAACTTTCATCGTTACTTTCCGCATTAACTTGATACATTACATTTTGCACATATCCATGAATTAAATCATCTTTACTAAAAGATAAACTTATTTCCGTTCCTACTTTAGTAATAACATTTATAATATCTTTCAAATCCTTTGATTCTTTCGTAAATACAACATCATCGCTTTCTACAAAACAAAATTCTACCTTCATAGATTTCACCCTCCCTTTTATTAAATTATATAAATATAGAAATATTATTTCAAATCCGGAAAACAAACAATTTTTCTTATATAATTCAATTATAGAAGAAAATTTATATTAATATTTATTTATACATATTCTTATGTTAGCTTACCACTAATTTCTTATAACTTAGGCACAGGAAAGAAAATAACAAGTCCAAAATGCTATGATTATTTTTCATCAGGCAAGGAAGCAGATTGGTCTCATAGCGAGCGTATGCGAGTCGAGCTTCCCATGATGGAAAATAGACTTAGCAGATGGAATTGTTATTCTTTTGATTGTGCCTTAATACATTAAATAAGGTACTTCAAAATAATCTTAAGCATTTTGAAATACCCTAAGTAATGAAATATAGATTGCCTTATTTTGAATAAATAATATACCTGTATTTATTTTAATGTTTCTTAAGCTTGTCTCATTTCTAGCAATTATGGTACTCTCACATCTCTAAATAGAAGCTATAACTACATTATCTAGGTGTTGTGCTCCTTAATAAGTTCAACTAAATTCAGCCGAAATATAAAATACCTCTGAAATGTTTCACTTTATGTAAGAGATACAATTCTTAATTTAAACTTATGTTTTATTTAAGCTTATTCCCATTCTATTGTTAATATTTCTAGTTCCCCTTCTTTAAGTGAGACTTTGTATCCATCAGTAATTAACCAAGTAGCTAAATCTGTAATCATAGTTTTTCTAATTCCATCCCTTTTACTTATAGCAAAAACAGCGGAAACTTTATTAACCCCAGCTTTTTTTCCTTGTTCTATGTTCCTCAATATTATGTTCTTATTTTCGTTTAATTTTTCTTCATATTCATTCACAATATTTCCTCCCTTTAATTTCATTTCCATACAATTTTGCATATAAAATATTTACATTAAGTTTAGTTTTTCTATTATAAGTTTATGACATGAATATTACAGTTATTCTCCATTTTAGGCACATGAAAAAAATAATAGGCCAAAGATGCGACGAGATGTTCTTATATGCAGCATAGCTGCTCTTTTTTAATGTGTATATTTTGTAGCAGACAAGGAAGCAAGTTTTGCTCATAGTGGGCCTATTAGCATAACTTGCTGACGTGAGTAGAGAACCAAAATCTATGATTTTGTGTGAATCACTTACTCAGCGAGCGTATGCGAGTCGAGCTTCATTTATGGTGCATAATAGACAAGCATACTGGTCTATTATTTTTTTGATTGTGCCTTATACTATAACTAAAAAAACTGCCCTTAAATATAAATACTTTTACATTTAGGACAATCTTAAATTAATTATTTAGTCTCAATTTCTGCTGACACATCTAAACCTCTATGCTCAACCGCCGTAGAGAAAACAATTTGTGTTTCTGTATTTCCAAATTTCTGCAATTCTCCAATAAAAGTATCTAATTCTATAGTTGTATGATACGCTACTTTTATTAACATTGAATATTTGCCTGTTACACAATTACATTCAAGTACATTTGGACAGCTAGCTATGAAAGGATAAAACTCAGGCTTTTGTTTTGGTGACATTTCTAAATTAATAAACGCTTTAATGTTATATCCAAGCTTTAAAGGATCAACATGTGCTGAATATCCTGTAATAACTCCTGATTGTTCTAGCTTTTCAATACGCGCTGAGACAGCTGGTGTTGTTAAATACACTTCTTCTGCTATATGCTTAAGCGGATAACGTGCGTTCTTTTGCAAAAGTTCAATAATTTTAAAATCAATTTTATCCATATACTATCTCCCTATTTCTATTAATAAATTATATGCTGTTTTAAATATCTTACTATTAAAACCCTTAGATATATCGTAAAATTTTCAACAAAAAGCTTAATCCTAATATGTGTATATAAAAAAGCATATCAAATAATTTATAGATAATTATTTCGATACGCTTCTTTGCACTTAATTAAATTACACCATTTATAAGCTGAAATTTTATGTGGTAAACTCTATTATTCTAATAGCTTATATTTTATAATATCTACTTTCATTAAAATTATATTTCTAAAAAAGTAAACCAGTTCTATTCTACTGCATATTATATAAGCAAACATCATTGTTCATTTATATTCTAAAGCACTCAAGGCAATTTTACAAGAGTTTTTGTTGTTCAAATTAAAATAATTAACTTTTCTTTTATAATAGAAGTTAATCTTCTTCATTTTTCACTTATTAATTGTTATAAAATTAATAAACTCAAAACATTTCATATTTATACCCTGTTTTCATAAAAAAACCCTTCTTATTTTTAGTTTTTTCGAACATTTAACTCATTTAATCCTTTTTCATTCGTTTTTAATTGCTTTTGTACTAACTTTATATTATTAAGCAGTCTTTTATATAAATAAATTTAATTAAGTATATTATATTAATTTTTAGTTTTTATTCACAATTCCGCTTCTAATATTTACATCAATTTTAATTGGTGCTAATCTTCATTCATAAGGATTAATAAAAAACAAAATTAATATTTCAAGTTTATGTTTATGAATTTGCAACTATGCAAGTAATTAAAATATCTATTATTTTCAGATATTGTAAATAATGAAAGTGAGGAATTATAAATGAAAATGAGAATAGAATCTGATTCAATAGGAAGTATGGACGTGCCAGCCAATGCCTATTATGGTATTCAATCCTTGAGATCAAGTAATAATTTTCACATTACAAAAAGCACATTGCATAAAGATTTAATAATAAGTCTTGCTGAAATAAAAAAAGCAGCAGCTATTACTAATAGAGAAGCTGATCTTTTAAATCCTCCCATTGCTAATGCTATAATAAATGCTTGTGATGAAATTATTAATGGTAAATTGCACGATCAATTTATTGTTGATCCAATCCAAGGCGGTGCTGGAACATCAGCAAATATGAATGCTAATGAAGTTATTGCAAATCGTGCTATTGAATTACTCGGTGAACTTAAAGGTTGCTATAATATCATACACCCAAATGATCACGTAAATATGGCTCAATCAACTAACGATGTTTTTCCAACTGCCGGAAAACTCACAGTATTAAAAATGCTGCCAAAAACTATTGCTGAACTACAACGCTTATATAATGCACTTAAATTAAAATCTTTAGAATTTAATAATGTTATTAAAATGGGACGAACTCAACTTCAAGATGCAGTTCCTATTCGACTAGGTCAATCATTTAACGCTTTTGCTTCCATGATAAAACGTGATATTGAACGTTTAAAAACTGCTGAAAAAGAAATGCTTAGTGTAAATATTGGTGGAACTGCTATAGGTACTTCAATAAATGTAAGTCCTGAATATTTAGAAAACATCGCACCAAACTTAAGAAAAATATGTGGATTTGATATAATTCAATCAAAAGATCTTATCGATGCAACTCAAAACCTTGATTGCTTTGTAAGTGTCTCAAGTATTTTAAAAACCTGTGCAGTAAATCTTTCAAAAATGGCCAACGATTTAAGATTATTATCAAGTGGTCCAAAAACTGGTCTTGCCGAAATTATTTTGCCTTCAATGCAAAATGGTTCTTCTATTATGCCTGGTAAAGTAAATCCTGTTATTTTAGAGGTAGTTTCACAAGTTGCCTTTAATATTATAGGTAATGATTTTACTATAACCATGGCCGCAGAAGCTGGTCAACTTGAACTAAATGCCTTTGAACCTGTACTTTTCTATAATTTATTTGAATCTATTGAAACTCTTGAAAATGCTACTAGAACCTTAATTGATAACTGCATTTTAGGAATTACTGCTAATGAAGATAGATGCAAAGAACTTCTAGATAACAGTGTAGGTATTGTAACAGCCCTTTGCCCTTATATAGGATATAAAAAATCATCAGATCTTGCTAAAAAAGCTTTGAAATCCGGAATTTCCATAAAAGAACTTGTATTAAGCGAAGAGATTTTGACATCCGAAGAACTCGAAACCATTTTAGATCCAATTTCAATGACAGAAATAAATTATTCTTCAGATTTAGATTCAAAAGAAAACATTAATAAAGCAATATAATTTTTTCCATATAATGAATAATATTTTTACAAATCTGATATAATATAATGAACACAACTTATAAATTGTTGATATTAACCAAAAAGAGATAGCATATTTTATACGTATGCTATCTCCTTTCAACTATATAAGGCATGTTTTTAAAATAAGAAATCTGCATATTTGTATATTGACACCTTTAAAGAAAACAAAAATCCTTCCTGATCTAAGGCACAATCAAAAAAATAACAAGTCCATGTGCCTAACTTAAAATCTCATTCATCATTAATTTGTTAGTTTCTTTTATATACACAAATTAACTTAAACAATATTTATTACAGATATAATTAAATGGAATCTTTTCAAACTTCTCATACTTCTTCTTAATTTCAAAGCCAAATAAATTCAAATCAGATTTTTTATTTAAAGCAGTGTTTAACCCTTTATCAAAACTTTCTAAATCATTATAAGAATTTGCCTTATCAGAATCGATAATCCCCACTCTAAACAAAGCTGAAAAGTTGCTTTCCAAATTATATTCTATTGGCAACTCATTCTTCATTTTTTTAAGTAATTCATGCAAGTCATATCCTTCAACCTTATAAATCTCATCATTTAAATTAAAAGAAAGTGAATTATTATAATGATTTTTATCCCTTTTGATACTTAATAAAAACTCTTTTATGGCTTCTTGATTATTATAAGTTAATATCATTGGAATTTTAATATCAATAAAATACTCTATCAATTCATCCTCTTTCAAATAGAAAAGATGTTTAATTTCATCAGGATTTTTCGCATAAAAATCAAAATTGAAATCATTATCTTCAAAAATACAATTTCTCACTTTAAACTTAAAACCATCTTCTGAAAAATGTACTCTTGCCTGTTCACACCCGAGATTATCAGTATATAAAGCTGCATATTTTAATTTGACCATATAATATTCTGTAGCCCCCTTAAGTTTATTCTCCAACACCCATTTTTTTCTATTTTTTAAAGCACCTTTTCCATAATACCACATACTCATATCGATTACAAAGACAATTTTTTTTAGTTAATTATGTTCATGACCACCTTGCCCTTTCGTTTATTTTATATTAAGGCACATTCAGAAAAATAATCATGTCATTTTGGACTTGTTATTTTCTTTCATGTGCCTAATCTGATATTCTTATAGTTTTTTCATCAATTTATTATTAATCAATAAAACTAATAACTAATCTAGTAAAATCTAATAATAAATTGTATAATTAAAGTATACATTATTATTGTTTAATTATCTTATATTTTTAGGAAAGAAGGTATCCTCTAATGTATGAATTTAAAGAAGAATATAAAACAGGAATAGATTTTATTGATGAGCAACATAAAGTACTTTTTGAAATAGCTGATAAAACTTATACCCTTTTAAAAAATGATTTTGTTATTGATAAGTACGACAAAATAATAGCACTGATTGAGGAATTACAAAACTATACTGCCTTTCATTTTAAAGCTGAAGAAGCTTATATGGAAAGTATTCACTATAAAAGAATGTTTACTCAAAAAATAGAACACGAAGCTTTTATAAAGAAAATTAATGATGTAGATTTTTCAAAAATAGATGAAAATCAAGAAGATTATATAGTAAGTATATTGCAACTTTTAAACGACTGGCTGTCAGGGCATATTTTTGAGAATGACAAACTCATAGGTCAGTAGCAATTACTGGGTAATATGTTAACAAAATATTTATTTATTGTTTATATTTATTTTATTAGTTTGTAACATATTTGTAACAATAATTGGTTATAATAACATATGTAAAGTAGTTTAAGCATTATTATCCCTTATTAAAAAATACTTTCAAAGAAGAATGACTTATTCCCCTAAGTAAGTCATTCTTTTTTTATTTCACTAAAAAATAAAGGTTAACCAAGTATTTCTACTCAATCCACCTCTAATGGCTAGTATTTGTGCAATTTAACCAAGATAAACATTATTATTTCTATCTGAACTTTTCCATTCGATAATGCCCTTCATCATCCAATTCTTCTAGTCCATCCTTATAAGTATATCCCATTTTCTTATAGAAATCACATGCAGTAATTGATGCTGGAATCTCTATTCGTTTTGCTCTTAAAAAGTATTCATCACTCTCTAACGTTTCTATTATTGCTCTACCTATACCTTTACCCTGTAATTCAGGTAAAACAAATATCGTCAAAAGTATACTTTCATCTTGTTTCCCCCAAAAACTTGATATTGCACCACAACCAACAATTTTCTTATCTATGCAAGCAACGTACATATGTGCATAATCACTAATCTGTACTACCTTATCAGAATTATACACTTTTGATAAGTCTTCCATCTCTTTTTTAGAATAATCCCTAATATTCACTTCTAAAAAATTTCTGCAAATTATATTAGATACTTCAGTTTCATCATTTTTATCAAATCTTCTTATACTTAAATCTTCCATACATACTCTCCCCTATTTTTCTACCTATAGAATCATTAATAACCTATACTGCACAATTATATACAAAGTTGCAGAACTACAAAACCTTAATTTTTACGCGCTTTTATGATTACCTCCACTTAATATAGTTAACTTCTTCTATTTCCATTTTCATCAAAATTCTTTTTTAATTCTTTCTCGACTGGAAAAATAGATACAATTAAGGCAATAGTTTGTATAGTAACTAAAATAAAATCAATGATTCCCTGAATTTCATCATCAAATGTAAAGGCGATTAAACTAAAAATAATAGATATAATTATCATTATAATTCCTAGCTTCATCCATAGCCTTCCACAATATCGATGTGCAAATTTCCAAGTTTCCTTGTTTTTCATTGACATTGATGTCCTATAACCATAAATTCCATTAATATTTTTGGGGCTGTGATTTCTAAATTTCACTCCAAAAAACAACATAATAACTGGAATGATTAAATTGCAGATAAATATAAATATTTTAACTCCCATATACTCCTCCATATTATAGAATATTTATCTATACTCTATTTTAAATTTGTCCGTTTCATGTCCAAAAATTATCTGCAAATAAGGATATTCTTTACTTTTTTCATGTAATTTCTCCTCATTTATTTAATTTTTTTATGAATTTAATAATAAGGGGCTTCAAATTTATATTTATATATCCTTAAATATAACAGCAATACTTACAAAATTACTGTTGTAACACAATTTAAGAAAAAACAAATCAACACTTCATATTAATTATACCTTTTTTTCCTTAAATTGGACACAAAAAAGATAAATGCATAATTTTGAGTAAAATTACGCATTCACTTCCAACATTTAATTTTTCTATTTTTACAATTCAGTATAATATGTAAATTTATTTCTAATCTCATATATTTTAGGCACATAAAAGAAAATAACACGTCCAAAATGCCATGATTATTTTTCATCAGGCAAGGAAACATATTGTTCTCATAGCGGGCCTATTAGGGCAATCTGCTGGCGCAGCATGATGGAAAATGGGCACATTAGAAAAAAGCAGCTATGCACCTATGAAAAGAGCATCTATGCTGCAATACGGAACTTTTCTGCATATAAGAACTTTTCTGGCAGATGGACTTGTTATTTTTTTGATTGTGCCTTATATGCAACTTATAGTATACTGTAAAATAATAACTATAAAACATAGGGTATTATAATATTAATAGATAAAAATTAAAACTATAATAATAAGTATTTATATTAATTAAATCTATTTAAAGAAGGGAGTTTTAAATGAGAAATGAAAAAATAAATCGCAATAAGTTCAAAAGTAACATATTGTTAAGAATTTTGCAGTTCATTATTATACTACTAATTATTATTGGTGGTTTTATTTATTTAAAATATTGGCCTACCATTTCATTTTTATATGATAATGCAACTACAAAAGTAAATAATTGTACACTAGATACCTTTGATACTAATAAGTCGAACAACATAAATGCCTCAAATAATACAGATCCTTTATATTTGAACTCTGAACTTATTCCCCAAGATGTAAAAAATGCTTTTGTTGCTATTGAAGACAAAGACTTTTATAATCACGGAGGTGTAAGTATTAAAGCCATATTTAGATCCATATATTCTATCTTCACCAATGATTGGAGAGTAACTCAAGGGGGCAGCACTATTACTCAGCAATTAGCAAGAAATGTTTTCTTAAACTTTGATAAAAATTATGAAAGAAAAGTTGAAGAAATGTTTATTGCCGTTAAATTAGAACAAAAATATACAAAAGACCAAATATTAGAGTTTTATATTAATAATATATACTTTAGCAATAATGCTTATGGTATTAATACTGCTTCTAAAAAATTTTTTAATGAAGATTGTAGAAAACTAAACCTTTCACAAATATGCTTTTTAGTTGCAATTCCTAATGACCCTGAGTATTATGATCCAACAAAACACCTAAATAACACTTTGCAACGAAGAAATTTAGTGTTAGAAAAGATGAAAGAATATGGCTATATTACTGATGAGCAATATCAAACCGCTATTAATTATAAGATAGTTTTAAATTCAGGAAAATGATTGCAGAATGGAATTAAAAGCAAATATTATAGCAGATGATCATGCTTAACAAAACTACTCATTATGCTCAATCTTTATCCATTAAGTGTGAGATAACTTTGGAAACATAAATTGATTATCTGCAAGTAACATTGTATCTTCTCCTAGAACAAATAAAGTATCTTCTTCCTCTAGCGGCGTAATTATATAAGAATCTGTTTCTTTTGGTGTAAAATAAAGTATCTGTTTCTCTATATTTTTAGTTTCAAAATAATTAAGTATTTTATCCAAAGAAACTTCTTCTAAATTTATCATCTGCACCAGTACCAATAATAAATTTATTTTCTTTACCTTTAATATTTATATATTTCATAATTTGAATTCCTTTCATAATATAATTTAGTATCTTAATCTATTATAAATATAACCTATTAGCATTGTAGTCTAAAGATAAAATTCTTTACAGTCTTAGTCTTTATCCTATTGATTTACTATATTAATGAGTTCTTTAAAATCTTCTACATGGTAATCTGCAAATTTTTTTATCTCATTATGCTGTTTTCTCTCCCTTTTTAGCAAGTATCCTGTCAATATAGTTCTTATTCCCAATTCTTTTGCACCTTTTAATTCATCAGAGCCACCATCACCAATAAAAATACTCTTCTGTGGGCTAATATTCATCTTATCTAAAGCAATTTTATATATCTCTGTTTGAGGTTTTAAATATCCCACTTCATATGAAAATATCGCATTATCAAATAAATTATACAAAGGAGATTTATTCCAATACATTACATCAATTTTATCTGCATTACTAATCAAACATATTTGCTTTCCATTTTTCTTTATCTCTAAAAGTACATCAACAATTTCAGGGTCTATGTCAATCAAGGATTTCTTCAATCTCTCTTCCCTTAATTTTAAAATTTCTTTTTTCCCAATCTCACTAACATTTATCTCCATTTTATTAATAATCTCTTCAATTATCTGTTTAGGACTTATATTTTTACTTGTTGCTCTTTTCAGGTATAATTCATCATCCTCAGCATATCTTTCCCATTCCTCTTTTGTTATTCCCAATACATCATTTTCATTTCTTAAATTACTGTATTTAGGTGTTACAAGAGTAAAAAATAAGTCAAAAAATATAACATCTATATTGTTCTTCATATTGAAGTCCTCTCTTTTAAAATTTGAATTTGCTATTTACTTTATGACATCCTGATAGATTATATCCACTATTTCATTTAAACTTAATTCTTTATGCAGGTATACTTCATGAATAATATCTAATAAATCTTTTTCATTCCACCATTCCCTCATTTCCTTTTCTCCAAATTCATGTGCATTAGGTTTTTGCTGATGACGATTTAAAGTTTCCTCAAAAGGTATATCAAAGTAATATGCAAAAATTTGGCTGTTAAATTTGTCTAGTAAATTTTTAAATAATTTTTTATACCACTTTGAATTCAAAATACCTTCTAAAATTACTATATTGCAATGGCTTTTTCCGTATAGTGCAAGTTCCAATAATAACTCACTTGCCTCTGGATTAAGTCCATCTTTTACAAATAGCATTTCTCTTCTAACAACATCTTGTGAAATTAACATTGTACCATGTCCAAATTTTCTTTGTAATGCCTTGCCTGTAGTAGTCTTACCACTTCCAGAATTGCCTCTTAGTATTATTAACTTTGCCACTCCATTCACCTATATCTCTCCTTTTGAATTGAGCAAATCACTATCTATTTCTGTAATCGAAGTATTATCAGTTTTAAATTTTATCATTTCATCAAAAGGAGTGTTTGTTATATAGCATTGTATACTCATAATTACAGCACTATGAGTTACAATTACAACATCTTCAAAATTCTCCTTAATAATCTTATGTATTGCTGTTAAACCCCTCTCTAGCATATCCTGATATGATTCCCCTCTAGGAGTTTTCGTATATCTTCTATTTATATACCATTGCTCATATTCGATTGGATATTTCTGCTTAACTTCTGCCCATGATAATCCTTCCCATTCTCCAAGATTCATTTCCTCTACTTCTTCTATTGGTCTATAATCCAAATTAGTAGCGTGGCCCAAGATTTCTGCTGTTTTAACTGCTCTTCTTTGTAGACTTGAATAGATTTTTGAAAATTTATATCGTTCTTCTAATATCTTATTACTCAATTCTTCCGCCTGTTTAATACCAGTATGATTAATCATTTGAAAATAATCATCCTTTATCAAGCATATTTTAAAAAATAAAGCTAAGGATTGCTCCCTAACCTATTTAAAATATTATCAACTTGTCATAATACTGTCACAATTCCAACTTATACTAATAACATAAATTAATTCATTTATTTGGTTCCCTATTAAATAAATGTTATAATCCAGTATTCAGGATAACTTATTTGCATATAGTAAGTTGTCCTTTTTATTTTAATTTTATATTTTGTTAATATTGAGTTAATATAATTGACACTATTATGTAACATTAAAAACCTATAATAATGTTGTAATTCTTTTTAACATATTATTTATTCTATATAATTAATATGGAATAGAAATGACTTATTTCCCCAAATTTAAGTCATTTCTTTTTGTTTTAATTTTATATGATGTTAATATTAATTTTATAATTTTGTTACATGATTGTAACACATATAATTTATAATAATAACTGTAAAGTAGTTTTCATTATTATTTACCCTTTATTAAATAATTAATATAAATATAGTAAGAAGGATGCTTGTTACCTCTAACAAGATGTCCTTCTTATTGTTTATCTACGCATAAAATTCCAAGCTCTATCAAATTGCTTTTGTACTTTATCAAATTGTTTATCAATTTCGTCATTAGTCTTGTTTATAAAATTGCATAATTGTTCCCTTTCCTTGTTAGATTCATTTATAACATCATCAAAGTTATTGCTATCGTAAATTGGTAAAGTCATATCTGGCGGAATATTGACAGGTAAACTCACTTGCGCACACGTAGTAATATCCATTGGTATACTTACTGCTGAATCTGTAGTAATATTAATAGGAAACGTTACCGCTGAACCTGTTGTGCTATCAAAGGATATTGCTACTGCTGAACCAGTGGTATTAGTAATATTAATTATAATTAAATTACCTGTAAACCTATCATCTTTAGAATCCAATCCATGATTGTCAAAAATCGTACCATTTTGAATATTTTCATTAGTATTAAATTGATACCAGCCTTGTCCAGCTTGTCTCCAACTAGCATTTGCACCTACCGGTAGTGCAACAAACATAGTTGCACAAGCAATCGTCAAAGCTATTAATTTTGATTTCATTACAATGCACTTCCTTCTATTATTTTTATTAGCTATATTATACCATCATTGGTTATATTTCGGTATAATTATGTAATGTATTTTTAGATATCTCCTTGACTCTAAATCAATGCCAAGGTATTATCGAGGCTTTCCTAAAATAGAAATAACTGCACTTGTAAAACCACAAAAAATAAAAATCAAATGATTTTACAAATACAATTATGATATTATCGAGTATAACCCTGCCACTTTAGCCAATGGTCTCGGCATCATATTACCTAATTTATAATGTATCTCAACACTATATACATATCCAAACAAGCCTTATCTTTATTTTACCGGCTTGTCCAATCTTTTGATTACTCTATGTAGCACTTTATTAAAAGATTTCCACTTCCCACTCCTCTTTGTCATAGGATAAAATATCCCTTAGACCAAACAACCTTTGGAGAATTTCATTAGGTCTTACGTCATACAGTTATAAGGTAATTATATAACTGTAACCTAATGTATTTTCTGTATGTGCTACATCAAACATCTTAGAATTATTTATAGTTGCTCTAAAGCTTGTATAACTAACTTATTGTCTGTAATAGTGCAAACCTCCGTGTTAGATGCCTTGGTGCATCTAACCGATAAAGAAATAGCATATAAGAATGAAATGGCTTCAAAGATACAGATAACTGTAGCAGGTTTTCCTTTTGTAAAAATAGCTGAACATTATAATTATGACTTTCAGCCCTCGGTAAATAAAGCACAGATTAAAGATTTGTGTTCATTAAGATTTATTGAAAATAAAGAAAATATATTATTTTATGGAACTCTAGGTGTTGGAAAAACGTACCTAGCTACCACTATCGGAGTTGAAGCAGCGAGTAAATAGTATGTTTTGTGTACTCACAGAGCAATCAGCAATTAGTAATTCTTTTGTCCCTTGTAATATTTTGTCTCCACAAACTATAATGAAACAATTTGCATGTTTTATCATTTTTCCATTAATATTTGTTTTACTTAATTCCATTAGTTGGTCTTTATTTTTAATGACGATAAAGTTCCAAGGACGTTTATTCTTTGCAGATGGAGCAGAAAAACCAGCATTTAAGATTGTATTTAATTGTTCATCTGTTATAGTTTGTTCAGTATATTCTCTAATACTTCTACGAGTTAAAATTGCTGAAAGTACATCAAGTTTACAGTTTTCTATCAAACTTTGTGTTTCTTTAGCATCGGATATAATATTATCTTCTGTGATTGTCAATTGAACTTTCATATTTGTACCATAGTATCTAAGCAAATTTTGCAATTTCTTATCAATAATTATAATTTGGACTCTATTTCCTTTTGAAATTAATTTATTTCTATAAGAAATATCATTTATAGTTCCTTTTACATAAATGGTTCCTTTTGGTTTATTAAAAATTTCTTTTGCATTGAAAGGTATTGTTATATACACACTTCTTCCATCTTTAATCATTTCAACTTTATATAAAATCATATAATCACCACCCATTATTAATAGTATTTATATCACAATTATTTACTGTTGTAACGCACTTCAAGAAAAAACGTAATGACATTACTGCTTTAGATATTTTATATTTACTTTCTAAAGATACTAATTTAGGCTTTTCCACTAAATCACTAACTTCTTTTTCATTAACTCCAGACATGAATGTTACTAATAAAGGTCTTTTTTATCTCATATACGCTTACTTCCTCATCAATCCATATTTACCATAATTTTTAGTACGTTTGTATTATACCTTAATATAACTAATCTACCCATGTGCTATCAAAACTCATTTTCATGTATTTTGAAAAAGTCATAATATATACGTACATTTTCTAATTCCGTCCATCGTTTTACATCAACAGGATCTTCATCCAGATTATATATTTTTGCTCCTTTCATTGAAAGCAGAAATGGTGAATGGGTTGATATAATGAACTGACATCCCAAAAACCTTGCAGCGTCCTCAATAAAACTCATTAATTCCACTTGACGTTTTGGAGAAAGACTATTTTCAGGTTCATCTAATATATACAGTCCATTTTCATTAATTTTTTCAATAAAATATCTGAATGCACTTTCTCCATTTGAATATTCCCTCACATTACTCATTAATTTATCTCTCACAAACCGTGATTGAGTTTTACTTCTAGTAAGATTTACTTTTTTTAGCTGTTCATAATCTGCTATAGACTTCATCTGAAAATGAGAATATTTTGTATCCAAATATTCTTCAAAAAGTTTATCACGTTTTTGGTCAATTCCTTCATTTAGATTACGAATATTTAACATATAGTCAAATGCATCATCACTAGTAATAATTCTGCTATTTTCAGGAATTTCGGTTTCAATATACATCTTGCACATATCGACATAGTCAGGATAGAAACTAGATTTATTAAATATAGAATCGCGGCTTATTCCTGTTTTTTCTGCTATAACATTTAGTGCCGTTGATTTTCCCGAACCATTTCCACCATATAAAATTGTAACTGGCTCAAAATCAATTCTTTCAAGGCTACATGATGATAATATCTTAAATGGATAAAATGAATCATAGCATGTTCTTTTTATTTCCTTGAAAAATTCAGACTCCATATCTTCATTTGGAAATGTAAAAAAATTCAAACAAACCATTCTTTTCTCCTTACTAACTAACTATTTAAATTTTATTGTAATAATGTAGTGTAAAAACTACAAATTTTTATTTCTAAATCCTGATTAGTATTTTTATAATTATATTTACTTAATACCATCTATTTCCGACTTTAATCTAGTAAAATATTCATCCATGAATTTTAATCTTTCTTTTCCTATTTCCCTTGCTTTCCCTGTATATAATTTATCTGGAATTTTCTTAAACTTTATCTCATACTCAATAAAAGGTGTATGTTTTGAAACATCTTTCAACCTTCCATTTTCAACAGTATTAAATTTCAAATAATCATTTAATGGTTCATTTACTGTTAGTCTTTGTCCAAATTGTCCTGCTAACATAAAAGTACGAGCAATTCCACTTGCCCCTATAACATCAAGTTTATCTGAATCAAAAAGTATTTTTGCTTCTATTGTATTAGGCTCATTTCCTGTTCTAAACCTATGTGCTACGATACAGTGTTTTATCTTCTCTATTTTCTCTTCCGAATATTCTAGTTTTCTTAGTATATCCTCTGCAATCACACTACCCAAAACTGCATGATCAATTTCTCCTGTTTTATCTTGGCTTTCTTCTACTCTTGCAATATCATGTAATAATGCTGATGGAATAAGTATTTCTAAATCAACATTCTTCTCATATTTTGCAAGTAATAAGCAAAGATTATAAACTCTAAATACATGATCTAAATTATGTGCAGAACAAGTTAGTTTATCTTGAACAATTTCTATAATTTTTTTGTGTTTTTCTTCTAAATTCATGTATATTACCATCCTATTTATAAAATATTTCTATAACTACAGATTATCAAACGTATGTTCTTTTGTCAAATTGTTCTATTTTTTTATTTGTTTTATAATTACATAAATATTTATGTTTATTAATATAAAATTAACTGCTATCTTCTAAATTTGAATTTTGCCATCATTCTGTCACAACAACCTACTATAATAAACTTATAAGATTGATAAAACTTTTTTTCATAAATATTTACCCTATTAAATATAAAGTAAAGAGTAACATGTATATTCCCCTATGCATGTTACTCTTTATTATTTTTCACTTTAAATTTCTGTATAAAGTTACTTTAGGTACTCCTGTCATTTCTTCAATTTCTTTTAATGTATGCTGCTTACTATTCACTTACAATCTTTATTTATTTGTCATATACTTATCACATTTTCATCTTATAATTAAAATCACTAAAAAAGGACTTCTCTATGAGTTGTCCTTTATATTTTAATTACCATATTGGTTGCCAAATTTATTTATTATTAAATTTATTGTTTCTTCTAATTCTTGCTTATATTTTCTTTCTTTTTCAATTTTAATTATTAATTCTTTTAATAACACTTTATGCGTATTATATTTATCATGGTTATTAACATAACTTTCACATAAAAAATAATCTTTTGAATATTTAATTTCCATTTTTTCTATTTCTTCGATTTTATTTTTTAAGTTAGTTTGTAATTCTAACATTAGTTCTTTGTAAGCTTTCTCTTTAGTTTTTTCATTTATAAAAGTATCTTTATTATCCATATTATTTCCTCTCAAAATATTTATCAGCGAAATTTTCCGCCTCTAACACTTAATTATATTCCATATTTAGCCTTAACTTCTCTAAGTTCATCTTTTACTGATTTTTCATTACATTCAATTTTATCAATTAACTCATCAAATTGTTTTCTTAAGTTTTGAATATTAGTTGCTAAATATCCATCACCTCTAGCTCTTGTATTTTCATAATATCTCCCATTTTCTAAATTCTGTAGAATATAATATATTTCATTTAACTCATGAGAGTATTTATTTCTGATTTCGCTTTTTTCATTCATACTTCTCACCTCCTCATCAAAATATTAGTGAGCGCCATTTTTAGCAGCTCACAATCTTTATTTTTTATTTTCTTGAACCAAATGGATTTCCTGACATATTTCCACCTCCTATATAATATTGAACAGTACAAAATTGTACAGTCATATTATATTTTCCATAAAAATGTCTATATTCCTTTATTTTCTATCGGGATATTTAAATAATTTTATTGTGTGCCAAATCTGGCTCGGTCTAAACTTCGACTATCCAAAATCGGTTAGTTCTAATATATTTTACATGAGCGAAAAATTTCGCCTTTGTTGTGGACATGATGTCACTATCCATAGAACTGATATCGAACGAGCGTCAGATGGACGTATAAGGCAAGTTGCAGTGTAAAATTAGACTTGATGGCTTCTTTATAAAGTTAACAAAAAATAAGACTAAGATTTCTCCTAGTCTTATAACTATAATTATATAAACTTAAAATGATATCCTCTATGGTGTTTATATCTTCCATTACATACACTTGAAATCATAGTACCATCCAATTTAATCCCAAATGCTTCCAAACTTCTTTTTTTACATTCTGCAATTAATTTAAAAGTTTGCCCAGTTTCAATGCATATTATTTGCTTTGAGACTTTATTTTTCAGCCTCTCATACCCATCTTCCATAGCTTTTTTCGAATTATACTCTATAATCCCTAAATCATTCCCCTGTTTTAAATATTTTAATACGGTTGATCTACTTAAATCCACATCATTCATTATGTCTGTGGTTTTAAATCCATTTTCCCATAACCGATAAATTTCCTTTACTATCGGAGTACAAGCAAACTCGTGACATTTAAGCCAATCGATAGTATTTAGATCAAATAATTCATTCAATCTACTCTCTGATATATTTTGTTTTATAAAATTACAATTAGATTTTCCACAGTCAATTCTGATTGGTTTTTCTATTCCATGCTCTACGGCTAATCTATCTTTTTCATCATCAATATAATTTTGTTCTTTTATTATTCTTCTAAACTTACTATTCTTTTGAGGTTCTTTTTTATGTTGTAATCCATCTGCTTCTACTATATATTCTTTTTTATTTAATTTAAAATAGAAATCATATCTTCCACTTACGAATTTATTTTTATTTTTATAGTCTATAAATTTACACCATTTGGGTGGATACTCTGTTTCAAAATTTATATTTAGTTGTTGTAAAAATTTAAATATAAATTTTTCTGGATAAGATTTTTCATTTGAACACACTCTACACATTAACCCATGTTGCACTACTGTTGCTGGTGCAATATTCTTTTCGAATCCACATATAGGACATTTCATAGCTATTTTTATAGCAGATGATTTACTATATATATAAGCATCATCTTTATATTTTAGTAAATCAACAATCCACGAAGCAGTTGTCGCAATATCATTATATCCCTTAATGACTTTATTACCTCCACCACATACACCACACCCGTTCCCATGTCTTATATCATCTTCTAACATTTCATCTTCATTTGGGCATGATAGGCATTTATATTTGTAACATTTTTTTGCATGATTCTTTTTATCATATCTTCTAAAACAACCTGTAATTTGAATTTTTGATACTTTGGTTTCAATAATATCTCCAACTTTATAATCATAATTATGATTTATTAATTCTAGCACTTCTTTTAATTGGCAATTCCTTAAACCTGTTGTGCTAATTATAAAAAAATTATTTCTATATCTTATTTTTAATTTAGGATTATCACCTTTTATATATTCAACAATTTCTATCTCACCTTGAATATCATCATATATTAATTTAACTTTGTATCCAATTGATTTTTTCCAATTTATAAGTTTTCCATTATACCCATTACATCTTGGTAAATTATCTAAAAACACTTTTCTAATTTTATTATTGCTCATACTACAAGACCTCCTAAAATAATTATTAATTTCGGTCTTATATTACTCATATATAATCATATCTATACGTTTAATTCATTTTAGTCAGATTACACCACTCATACTTGTAATTTAATTCATTTTCTTTCATTTACTCCATTTTTCATTTATTTTATTTTATTATTTTTATAAAAAATAAGCGAATCTAACCAAATTACTATACTCAGATACGTTTTATCTCATCAGAAAAATATATGCCACATCAGATTTTAAATTGTAAAATAATAACCCAGCAAGTAATAGAGCCACTTTGCAGAGTTTTACTGACTCAAATTATGTTATAATTTATTACTTTCTAATAGCTAAACTTAATAGAAATGTGATTATTTCTAGGCAATCTAATAAAAATTTTAAATTTAATATATTTTATAATTGAAATATTCTATGTACTAAAATCATTAAATTACTGCAACATTAGTAAATAAGCTATTTTTCATTTTTATCTTGTATTATAATTTATTAAGCGAAAAAATAAAGCTAAGGAACTTTAACTTCTCAGCTTTATATATTAATTTTATTTAAGATAGTATTTATATTAAGTTAATTAACTTGCCATAATCCTGTCACAATTCCATCTTGGGGTAGCTCCAACATTTCCGACAAAACCCACGCTAAGACAAAAATTGGGTATAAATTAAAGTTTTTACCCACGTTAATCAAATTATAGCCAAAAGCAAGTACCATAAAGGGGTACCGAGCACAATTCGTGCAAAAGCAACGCTAAGAAAATTAACCTCCCACAAATTACAATATATGTATTTATGGGAGTTTTTTTGTTGTCTAATAAACGAGCGTTTTTGAAACAATTAAGCATATACCTTATAGACACTAATTTTTGAAGAAAACTCTATCTCGTAAGTCGTTTCAAAATCAAAGTTAAAAAAACTCTTGTTTTAAATGACTTATGAGATAAATAAAAAACTATAAATAGCCTATTTTCAACAAATTAAATTCAATATAATTGCAAATATGGAACTTGAATTTTATAAACGTTACTTTTGCACAAATTGTGCTCTATACCCCATAAAGGTTAAATTCAAGTTGTTCTGATACTTTGTTTTTGGTAATAGTTTTAGAACTAAAAATCACTAATAAAAAGGTTATTTCTAAGACTTTTATTATAGGACCAAAAACGAGGGTTTATGGAATTATATTCCTTAACGTGAGATTTGTCGGTTTTGTTGGCTGCACCCCTTAAAGGTAAACATTGTCATGTGGCTATTTTTAGTATTAATCGTTGCCTTACCCATTATTCAATAAACGTAAGTAAAAAATGCTGTAAATTCAATTTTTGAATAATACAGCATTTCTCATTATCTTTTTAATTTTAAAAGGTCTTAAGAATTTTTATTAATATAGATTTTTAGCGCTTTTATTAATAATATTAACGTATATATGCTTAATACGAATAATACTATTTCCGCAATTAAATTTAGTGTTCCTACAGCTAATAAATTCATGAATGTAGAAATCCTTTCGTAATTATAAAAATCATTATTAGGAAAACTTAGCTTGTGAATATGCAGAATCATGACTAACAACTAATTTTAAATATAAAGTACCTGAAGAATAATTAGTATCACCTAAAAATTTTAACGTAGCTTCTGCAGCATGATTATATGTTTCTTTAGGTCTATTTACACTTAAAGAAACATTAGAAATGCTTATTACATTACTATGGACATATTCATCATATGCATCATCTATATAGTCATCACCACCTTGAACAAAGGTATAATCTGCATAAAAATAGGCGTTAATCAATCCAAGATCTTCAGATACTTTTGAGTAAGTGTGATTTACATACCCAGAACCAGACTCAGTTTTGCCACCATCTACGTCATCTAGTGATATATCACCTTTTTTTGAAGAAGTAGACTTAACGGAACCATCTGTAACTCCTGTTATTGAAATTGAACCATCAGCATAAGTATTTTTAGATGTATTTTCATCCAATTTTTCAGTTTTAATTGGTGAACTTGAAGTTACTGAATCCCAGAGTTGTCCTTTTTCTAATTTTTCTAAGAGTAGTGCTTTTGTATTAGAGTCAACATTATATTGGCTTAGCCAATTATCTAAGGATTCTTTATTTTCTTCAGTCAAATTTAATTTTATACCAGAACTTGAAGTTATTTCTTTGTCTTTTGTTCCAGATAAATCTGATGCAAAAGCTGTTGTAGTTATGCTAGTAGTTGATAGCACACTTATTGCTACAGCTCCCATTAAAAATTTCATTATCTTATTTCTTTTCATTTTAACTCCCCAATAATTAATATTAATATATTTATTTTATAAGTATATTATTACAACATATTTTTACATCTGTAAATGGTTATGGTATAAAACGTCTAAAATTTGGAACAAACGGAAACTTATTGTATGATTTTACATTAAACTAATTAAATAAAAAAGCAATTCAGATGCAGATCCGAATCGCTTTAATTATTTTTGGTTATAATTTGATTAGCGTGGGTTTTGTCGGAAATGTACCCCATCTTATAATAAAATCATAAAGTAGTTCATTATTATTTCCCTATTAAATAAATATATAAAATCATAATCCAATTGAAAAGGATAACTTATTTGCGTATAGTAAGTTATCTTTTTTGTTTCTTTGCTTACGCTAGTTTGATCTCTTCTTCCTATTAGATTCTTCTAACGAACTTGGAATTTACTAAATTATTTTTAAGTTAAGCTTAACTTTAAATAACGCCAAGGGAATAATGTTTTAGATTGAAAGGTTTGAGCGAAAAAATTAATTTACCTATATTCACAAACAAAAAATGAATGTGAACATAAGTAAATTAACTCTAAAGCTAATGTTTTGAGTTGAATAGGAATCGCTTTAAATCTTTGTTATTAATTACATTTCTGTATAAGTAGTTTTACCATATCATACTTGTCCAATATGTTGAATTACTACTCTTTACCTGCCCTTTAGGACACCAAGTAACCACCGAGTCTATTATTTTATTAGGGTATCGGTTGACACGCACCTATGTCACATAAACACCTTCCTAGCATCTATAACAAAGATAATTAATACTAGCTTTATATGACATGGTCATTCTATGCATTGGCTGACCAGACCACTGGAATTATTTATAGTAGCTCTAGTGCTTGGACTACTGACCTACACTCTAAAAAAGGGTGCAGGAAATAAACTTGACAAAGCCTTCAATTTTTTGTAAAATCAAATTAGTTAGATGTGATGATACTTTTTGAAAGTGTCAATTTTATAAAACGATATTCAGTTTTAGGCAACTAGATACTCTCCAAAGTACCTAGTTGTTTTTTTATTGAATGATTTGTTTAATTTCATCTAACGTATAAACGCCTTTTCCAAATATTTTATTCAAACAGTACCTAAGTTCTGTTATTTCTATCTCTTGTAAGCGTTCTTCCTGCATAAACAATAAAACATCTTTAAAATACCCAAAGACTGCATATTTAGTTTCTATCTCTAACATAAATAACACCTACTTTCTTTTGGTAGTTTCTATTTTTATATGGTTACTATTAAAATCTTGTAATATATTGAAATCATTCATTTCTTTCTTTAAATCTGAAACTAAAATATTTAGTTAATTTTCCGTAATTAACAATGAGCTATGACCCAAGAGTTTTTGCAATATTACTGGATTTTTATTTGCCATTACAAACCTTTTAGCCACTGTATGGCGATATCTATGATTCCTGTGTGATACACATTTCTATCTCTGTTATATTTATTCAAACTCCCATTGAGAGTTTTCTTATTAAGTTGTTTTCCATAACAAGTACAAAATAAATAATCATCTTCACCACTGTATTGTCTTATCTTCAAATATTCTTTTAAAATCTTGATAATATCTTTATTTAAAGGAATAATTAAAGGCTTTCTATTCTTAGTTACATTTACATAAACAACCTCATTTTCAAAATCCAAATCTTTTACTTTTACATTAATAAAACTATTTAGTCTTACAGCAGTTGATAGAAAAAATTTAATTGACACCCAATTTCTATACTCTACAAAGCTAGATTTCTTTAAATCCGGTTTTTTTAATAACGCTTTTAGTTCAATATCTGTGTAAACTTCTACTGCCTTTTTGTCTACTTGAGGTAGCTTAATTTTAAATTCTTTCATCCAATTTAATCGCATAAAGAAATATAATATCGTCTTCAAATCTCTTGTATAAGTATAAATTGTTTGAGTATTAGCTTCTAAGTTTTCTTTGCAATCCCTAACGAACTTATCTACTGTAGATTGTTTAATATCTTTTATAGATAAGTTTTTATCAACAAATCGTGTTATGGATTTAAATGACTCTCGATAATGATTTAATGTAGCTGGTCTTAAATTTCTCGCATTACAATTATCAATAAATTCTTCAAACCCCTGTTCAAAAGTAATATCATCTTCTTGTTTAATTTTAAGTTTTTTCAATTTCTAATCACCTACTTTACTTAATAAAAAAGACGTAAAACAAAACACACGTCATTCTAATTTTCATTAAAATAACGTGTGCTCTATTTTACGTCTTATAAAGACTATAACTTATACTTTTTATGTTTCAATAAACAATATTAGAAATTCAAAAACTATTTCAAGCCAACAATTTATAGTCTACTTTGTCATAGCTTCTTGAATCGCAACAGCAACTGCAACTGTCATACCAACCATTGGGTTGTTACCTGCTCCGATAAGACCCATCATTTCAACGTGAGCTGGAACTGATGATGATCCTGCGAATTGTGCATCTGAATGCATTCTTCCCATAGTATCAGTCATACCGTAAGAAGCTGGACCTGCAGCCATGTTATCTGGGTGAAGAGTTCTTCCTGTACCACCACCTGATGCTACTGAGAAGTATTTCTTACCTTGTTCGATACATTCTTTTTTGTATGTTCCTGCAACTGGATGTTGGAATCTAGTTGGGTTAGTTGAGTTACCAGTGATTGATACGTCAACGCCTTCTTTGTGCATTATTGCAACACCTTCTCTAACATCGTCACAACCATAACATTTAACTTTAGCTCTTTCTCCTGTAGAGTAAGCTTTTTCTTTAACTACTTTAACTTCTCCAGTATAGTAGTCAAATTGAGTTTGAACATATGTGAATCCATTAATTCTTGAAATAATGAATGCAGCATCTTTTCCAAGACCATTTAAGATAACTCTTAAAGGTTCTTTTCTTACTCTGTTAGCTTTTTCTGCTATTTTAATAGCACCTTCAGCAGCAGCAAAACTTTCATGTCCTGCTAAGAATGCGAAACATTTAGTTTCTTCTCTTAAAAGCATAGCTCCTAAGTTTCCGTGTCCTAAACCAACTTTTCTGTCATCTGCAACAGAACCTGGGATACAGAATGCTTGTAATCCTTCTCCGATTGCTTCAGCAGCATCAGCAGCTTTAGTGCAACCTTTCTTTATAGCTATAGCAGCACCTAAAACATAAGCCCATCCAGCGTTTTCAAATGCTATTGGTTGAGTTTCTTTAACAATTGTGTAAGGATCTACTCCTTTTTCAGCACAAACTGCCTTAGCATCTTCCATAGTTTTCATTCCGTATTTTTCTAATACAGGAGTGATTTGGTTAATTCTTCTTTCATAACTTTCAAATAATGCCATAATAAATTTCCTCCTTTACAAATAATTATTTATGTCTTGGATCCATTAATTCAGCAGCGTCAGCAACTCTACCGTATTGACCTCTAGCTTTTTCTAACGCTTCATTAGCATCCATACCTTTACCGATGCTTTCCATCATTTTTCCTAAGTTAACAAACTTATAACCAATGATTTCTTTATCTTCATCGATAGCGATATCAGTAACATATCCTTCAGCCATTTCTAAATATCTAGGTCCTTTTGCAAGAGTTCCGTACATAGTACCAACTTGAGATCTTAATCCCTTACCTAAATCTTCAAGACCTGCTCCGATAGGTAGTCCACCTTCTGAGAATGCAGTTTGAGTTCTTCCATAAACGATTTGTAAGAATAATTCTCTCATAGCTGTGTTTATAGCGTCACAAACTAAGTCTGTGTTTAATGCTTCTAATATAGTCTTTCCTGGTAATATTTCTGAAGCCATAGCAGCTGAATGAGTCATTCCTGAACATCCAATTGTTTCAACTAATGCTTCTTGAATGATACCATCCTTAACGTTTAATGTTAATTTACAAGCTCCTTGTTGTGGTGCACACCAACCTATTCCATGAGTTAATCCTGATATATCAGTTACTTCTTTAGATTGAACCCATTTTCCTTCTGCAGGAATTGGCGCTGATCCGTGATTAGGACCTTTAGCAAGTACACACATTTCTTCAACTTCTTTTGAATACATCATATATTTTTGCTCCTCCCTAATTATTAGATAATTACAAATTCTTAAAGCTTATTTCCAAGCCTTAAAATTGTACCTGGGCATAAAATAACCCACCGGGGACACTTTTCCCTATTCCTATTCTAACAAATGATTTGCTTCCCCACAACCTTTTATTTAAAATTTTATGCTAGAAATGAATAAAAATCTTTTATTAGCTTTAATTAGAAAAAATACTGTCTAATATTTTCAACGCACATATATATTATAGAAAAATATATATAATATAACAATGTTCTTAAATATTTTTATGGGTCTTACAAATATATTTTTCTAAAATAATGAAAATTTCGAAAAAACTATTGCTATATCTTCTCAAACGTGATAAGATATTTTTTGTCAGTTTATATGCCGCTGTGATGGAATGGCAGACGTGGTGGACTCAAAATCCTCTGGTAGCGATACCGTGCCGGTTCGAGTCCGGCTAGCGGCACCATTTATTCTGATGAATAGCTGTATTACTTGGTTTAGATACCTTGTAGTATGGCTTTTTTTATGTGTTTCCCACTTCTTTTCCCACTTCTGTAACAAATCCTGTATTTACCATCAATTAATCCTCTAAACCTAGTAATAATGCCATTTATAGTATCTTGTAATATTTTAGTTATAAATCCATCTTATCTTAATATTTTCCTTTTGAACATTAAGTAATATTGGCTATAATTGCAATTATATTTGCCACTAATTGTTAAAATATATTACTGCTAATTTTATTAATAAATTTCTTATGACATAATATCGAATATTTTTTAATTACTATGCTGCATAAAATTTATTATTATTTTTGATAAAAATAATAAATGAAGAAAACTATTCAACTTAAAAAGTAATCTTCAGATCTTTCAGATTGTTGATTTTATTTTAATGTTATAGATAAACCGTAAGCCGAGTTCTGTATTGCACGGAGAATAGATTTTAGCGTATCAAATCATACTTTATTGTACTCTCAAAGTATTGATACAACTTGCTTTAAACCTAATTACATATTTTTCTATAACTATTTATATTTTATTATATTTTCATGCATAGTGGAAGTTTAGTGGAAGGTTACACTTTCAAAACTAAAAGCTATAATTCTAAATATTGCAAAATAACCCTCATGTTGGATAGAAGTTTCAACGTGAGGAGTGTGTTGAATAGTTTTATTAAATCGTACCTTAGAATACTTTATTATATCTATTTGTCATTGGAAATAACTCAAACCTTAGATTAAAAATATCATATCTTTACATATTGTATTTTAAATTTATATATCATATCTTGTTGATGGTCGGAAGATTGGTGGAATTTTTAGTTCTTCCGACCACTTCCCTACTTAGGCAATCTTAATGCTTTTAGTATTATCTATCTACAATAATAAATTTCTCTTCATTCCTTAATATTATATAGCTCTTTATTAGCATCAAAACTATTCATAATATTTTCTGCTTTTGATAATTCTTATCCGCAACGTAGTAACTTGCGTTTTTCGTTATAATCTTCTGGAATTCTAAGTTCTCTATATCTTGTTTCTTCACTTATCAATTCCTTTATTAAAAAGTCTAATTTCTCTATTTTATTAATGGTATTTCGCTCCCACAAGTTCTTTTACAAAATCAGTTTTTGGTTGATCCACAATTTCTGTAGGTATTCCTGCTTGAATAATTTTTCCTTTATCCATAACCAAAACTCTAGTTCCTAGCTTTAAAGCTTCCTTAATGTCATGAGTAATAAATACAATTGTCACTCCAAGTTTTTCATGAATATTTAAAATTTCTTCTTGCAGTAATCTCCTAGTTATTTCATCAACAGCTCCAAAAGGTTCATCCATAAGCAATATCTTAGGTGAAGCTGCTAATGCTCGTGCAATACCAATTCTTTGACGTTGCCCTCCTGAAAGTTCACTTGGATAACGCTCTAAAATATCTTCACTCATTCCAACTACGTTTATTAAATTACTAACATTATCTAAAATTTTATTCTTATCCTCTTTTTTTATTAAGTTAGGTACATAAGATATATTTTTCTTTATATTCATATGCGGAAATAATCCTACACCTTGAATAACATATCCTATATTTCTTCTTAGTTTGATTTGATCAACTGTAGCGATGTCGTTTCCATCTATATATATCTTTCCACTGTCTGGATTCAGTAATCCGTTAATAAGCTTTAGGGCTGTAGTTTTACCACAGCCTGAGCTACCAATTATAGTTATGAATTCACCTTTATTTATCTTCAAATTTAAATTATCTAATATTAAGTTCCCATCATATCCTTTTGATACATTATCAAAGTGAATAGTTACCTCATTATTCATATTTTACTCACCCACTATTGTTATTTTTTCAATAAGCCTTTATTTTCTAAAAATTCTTTTGCAACATCCTTTTCGTCACGTCCATTAGTTTCAACTTCGTAATTTAATTTAGCCATTTCACTATCAGTTACTATATCTTGCATCTTCATCAAAACATCTTTAAGTTCTGGATATTTTTTAAGTGTATCTTCACGTACCACAGTTCCACAGTAGTATGTTTGGAAAAAGTTTTTATCATCTTTAAGAACTACTACATCAGATGCGCTAAGTTGACCATCTGTTGTAAATACATTCATTACATCAATTTCTTTAGAATTTATAGCTTTATATTTTAATCCAATATCCATATCTGCTGTCTTCTTAAAATTAAATCCGTATATATTGCAAAGTGCTTTATATCCATCTTCTCTTTCATAAAAATCATATTCAGCTCCAAAAATAAGTTCTGGTGAATATTTAGCTAAATCAGAATAAGTTTTTATATTATATTTTTCTGCAATGTCCTTTCTAACTGCAAGTCCGTATGTATTATTAAATCCATATAAACCAACCCATGTTAATTTATATTGTTCTTCATACTTTTCTTTAAGTTCTTTATAAAGTGTATCATTATCTGGAAGCTCCTTTTCCTTTAAGACCTCACTCCAGCCTGTTCCTGTATATTCAGGATATAAATCAAAATCACCTTTTACAATGGCAGGATGAATATTACTTGTACCACCACCAACACCTTTTGTGATTTCTACATTAAGATTAGTGTTATCTTTAATAAGTAATGATAACATTTCACTTAGTATTAATTGTTCTGTCATTGGCTTTGTAGCAATCTTAATTGTTCCACTGTTTTTTGAGCATCCCGTCAAGAAAACTGTCATAGTTAATATAACAGCCATAAAAGCTGTAAATATTTTAATTTTAAAATTCTTCATTATATTAATCTCCATTTCTTTTTTATTATTTTTTCAATTATTCCAATAAGAAAATCAAGTATCAATGCTAGTAATGCAATTAGCAAACTACCAGCCATTGTCATTGCACCATTATTGGTTGTAATACCTCTATATATAGCTACTCCAAGACCTCCTGCCCCAATAAATGATGCAATACCTGCAAGGGCAATTGTCATGACAACCATACTTCTAAGTCCTGATAATATAACTGTTAATGCAAGAGGGATTTTTATTTTATATAAGATCTGAAAAGGTGTGCTTCCCATCCCCTTTGCAGCTTCAATAATTGAAGCATCTATATTCTCTATTCCTGTATAAGTACTTCTAACCATAGGTAGTAGTGCATATACCGTAAGTGCTATTATAGCTGTCATATTTCCTATTCCTGAAAATGGAATAAGGAATCCAAGTAAAGATATAGATGGTATTGTATAAATAAAATTTGTTATTCCCAAAACAACAGGTGATGTTTTTTTATATTCACTAATAATAATTCCTAGTAATAATCCCAATATAGCTGCTATTAAAATTGAAATAGCTGAAAGTTCTAAATGCTGCAATATAAGATTAAGGAAAAAGTCCCATCTATCAACATACAACTTAAATAAATTTTTAATCATTAATTCCTCCTAATTAGGTTCAAAACATACTCAATATCTTTGACTTGTCATTTTCTTTATGCATATAATTTTATTGCTTTAACTGGGCATCATTCAAAGCACAACCCACAATCCAAATTTTAGATTTCTGTCATGGGTTTCATATCTAATAACTAAGATTTTGATACAATTTAGCGACTTTTTTAATGTGGTTATTCATTTTAATATCGCTAAATTGTATAGGATTTCTGCTGAAAGGTGCACACTCTTTAAATTCTCACATCAATCCCATTCTTTAACTTACTAGGATTCTCTTTGAATTACACTTTAAAACTTGAAGTATTCTTTTCTAAAGCATTCGCCATATTAAGTAATTTTTTAGCTCTAATAGCTATTTCATTAGTTATAGCTGCTTGTTCTTCTGTAGATGCTGTAACTTCTTCTGAAAGTGATGATATTTCTTCTGAATTTGAGGCTATACTCTCTACTGTAGATAAAATTTTATCTTTGCCTTTCATAGTTCTTTGAACTACTTCATTAACTTCATTTATTTTTACTGGAATGTTATTCACTTTATTAATAACTTCCTTGAACACACTTACTGATTCTGCTATATTTTCTTTACTTCCCTCTACTATATTAGCAGCCAAATCAGTAGTTTCTGAAACATCCTTTGTTTCTTTCATAACCTCATTAACTAAACCTGTTATATTTTTAGCAGAATCTAGAACTTCTTCCGCTAGTTTTTTTATTTCTCCAGCTACTACTGAAAAACCTTTTCCTGATTCTCCAGCTCTTGCTGCTTCTATAGATGCATTTAATGCCAAAAGATTTGTTTGCTTAGCCACACTGTTTATAACATCTACTATAGAATTAATTTGTGATATAGTTTCATCTAAATTTTCCACTTTATTTCTTACAATATAAAATGATTTTTGCATATCTTCTATAGTGTTTGATAAACTAGTAATATTTTCTGCTCCTTTAGTCGAATCATTCTTTATTTCTTCTCCATTTTCAGCTAATTTAATTAGTTTACTACTTACATTATTTAAGTCTGATGAAAAATTTTCTAAAATTTCAAGTGCATCTGATAAAGCTTCTGTTTGCTTTGCCCCTTGTTCTGATACACTTGTAACAGCTGCTGCAATTTCCTCACTGGCTGATGCTACTTCTTCACCACCATTTGAAATATCTTGTGATATATTATTTAAACTTAAAGAAATAGACTTAATTTTCTTTATAAGTTCTCTGATATTTTTTGTAGTTTCACTACTTGTATACGCAAGCCTGCCAATTTCATCCTTCCTTTTAACAACCGTATATTCTGCAGTTAAATCTCCTTTACCTACTTCTCCAAAAGTACGTTCTAAGCTTTCTATAGGCTCACCTATTCTTTTTCCTATTATTATTCCAAGAGCAGTAACTATCATTAAAATAATAATACTAACAATAATAGCTTTAACTATACCACTTCTTATTGCATTTTCCATATTATTTACAGATATACCTACAGAAACGCTCAAAATAACTTTTTCACCTTGTTTTATAGGTACTGTTACATTATATGCAGGAGTATTTTCCCATTCAAACATATAAGATTCAATGTTCCCTTTAAAAACACTTTCTAATTCTTTAGAATCTATTTTTTGTCCAATGGAATCCTTTGAATTACCTGCTATGAGCGTTCTATCAGGTAGCGTCACACCTATATAAAGTAAATTTCCCTCTGATTGGTCATAAGTTTCATCAACTATAGATTGTATTTTACTTATATTATCAGTTCCTGCATTCTCTATGCTTACCTTTATAATATTTGCTAGATTACCACCATCATATTTCATTTGATTTTGCAATCCTGCTATCATTTGATAAGTTGAAAAAGTAGTATTAATTATTAAAATAATTGTAGCCATCACTACAGAATTAAAAATCAAGTTTTTTCTTATAGATTTGAACATAAATTTCCTCCTTATTTGTTGTTCTTTCGTTTTAGTTTCTTATTTTCGGATTATACCTCTATTTTATTTCGTACGTGAACGAAATAGTTCTTTTGAAAAAATTATATTAGAGTATTTTCCTAATATTTTTCAGAGATTTATTAATATTTTTTTCAAAGATTTGCTTTTCATTATTATCAAAATCATTTAGCATTAAGCCTAAGAATTCAGCCTCTATGCTCAAAAGCTTCCGTACTATATATAGAGCTTCTGATTTTAAACTTACATATACAGTTCTTTTGTCTTCAAGGCAATTGCATTTTTTTATTAAACCTTGGCTTTCATACTTATTTATAATATCAGATAACGATGATTTAGATATTTCCCATATATTTGATATTTCATTAAAAATCAATGCACTTCCATCTTCAGGAAGTATATAAAACAACGGAATATGATTTTGTAATATTGGTAACCCTTCTTCTTTTATTTTTTTTTCAATAAACTTATTTGAAATAGAGTTAATTTCGTTTATCTTATCTAATATACATCCTTTTTTCATTTATTCACCTCATTCGTTCTGGTACGAATTAATATCAACTCTTATAATTCTTTTTATTATTTCTATAACTGGTCTAAAACTGCTAACTTTCCAAAGAAAATTATTTAAATAATTACTCCATATAAGCTACATAAATTATGCATTTATAAATTTTTCAAATCCTTCTGCATATTTTGTAGGTGAAAATTCTATTATTTCATATTAAATTTCAGTATATATATATTGGTTAAGTAGACATTTTACCGAAGGCCTTCATTGGAATTTTGTTTTACCACTGAATTACAACTCCTCCATGAGTTAATCCACTTCCATAGCCGTATAACACCATTTTATCTCCAGAATTTATTTTCGATTCCTCCAAAGCTATCCATAGAGCAAGAGGAATTGATGATGATGATGTATTTCCATAAAGCTCATTACTTACAAGTGTTTTCTCAATAGGATATTCAAGCCTTTTATTAATTGCTTCTATCATACGCAAATTTGCACTATGTGGAACAAACCAATTAATGTCCTCTAAAGTTAAATCAGCTTTCTTTAATAGATTACATACACCATCAGGAACATTCTTAACAACATATTCATATAAGAATCTACCGTCTTGCTCAAATAACCTTTCCTTGCTAATTTCTTTACCATTAATCCTTTGTGAGAAGTTGCTGCAAGAAACTTTTTCTGCCACCTTTCCATCAGTAGTAAAATATGATGCTATTAAACTTCCTCTTTTATCAGTTCTTTCAATAAGCGTAGCCACTGCTGCATCGCCAAAAAGTATACATGTATTTCTGTCTGAATAATCTATTACCTTAGAAACGGCCTCTGCTGATATTAATAATACTTTATTACAATGACCAGCTGTGATTAAAGAATCCGCAACACTTAATGCATATACAAATCCTGCACATCCAGAGTTAATATCCATTGTTCCAGCTTGTGCTATATTAAAATATCCTTGAACTATAGCAGAAACAGTTGGAGTATAATGATCTGGAGTAAAAGTTGTTACAATAATCATATCAACATCTTCAATTTTAGAATTATATTTTTCTACTAAATTTTCAACAGCTTTTATAGCTAAATCGCTTGCAAACTCATCTTTTTCAGCTATTCTTCTCTCTTTTACACCAGTTCGGCGTACTATCCACTCATCATTAGTATCCACCATCTTTTCAAGATCAAAATTGTTCAATATTTTACTTGGCACATATGCCCCTAGGGCTGTTATTTTTGAATTTGATATATTCATCGTATCCCCCCCTAAATATCTAGTATCTTTATATAAGTATTGGTTTATAACATCTAAAAAGCTAAAATTTTTTACACTATTCTTTTATTTTTTTCTTTATATATCAAGGGTTACAGCGTTTTTTAGAAATAAAAAACAATGACCCCCTTTTTGTGTTATAATTGAATCTCTCACCAAACAAAAATAAACACGAAAGGTTGTCATTGTCTTGGATTCAATTATAACTTATTTATTTTTATATAATCAATGCCTTTTGAAAGTAATTTCCCACTTACTTTTGTTTATTGCTAAACATAATCCTCATAAGCAGTGGGCTTTTGAGGATTAACATAGTCTTGAATACCAAAAGTTTAAGGTGGATAAGCTACATAAGATCTTCAATCCAGAACCTGTTGATTATCATTATCCAATTCTTCCTTCATCCATGAATTTAGCAAGCTCTTTTGCAAAATATGTTATATATATATCTGAACCAGCACGATAAGCACTCGTTGCCATTTCACAAATAATCTGATTTTCATCTATGTATCCAAGTTTTGCTCCTGCTTTTACCATGGCATATTCTCCACTTACACTATAAGTTGCAATAGGTACATTTATTTGCTTAGATACTTCACTAACAATATCCAAGTAAGCCAAAGCAGGCTTTACTATAATTATATCTGCACCCTCTTCTACATCTAAAAGTGCTTCTTTAATTGCTTCTTTTTTATTATGAAAATCCATTTGATAAGTTTTTCTATCTCCAAAGGCTGGAGTAGAGTCTGCCGCTTCCCTAAATGGACCATAGAACGCGGAGGCATATTTTACTCCATAAGACATTATTGGTATATCTATAAACCCTTCACTATCTAGTTTGTTGCGTATGGCAAGCACACGTCCATCCATCATATCAGATGGTGCCACCATATCTGCACCAGCTTGTGCATGAGAAAGAGCAATTTTAGCCATAAGTTCTATCGTTATGTCGTTATCTACATCTTTACCCTTTAATATGCCACAATGTCCATGAGAGGTATATTCACACATGCATACATCAGTAGAATAATACATATCTGGAAATTGTCTCTTTGCTTCACGTAAAGCCTGTTGAATAATTCCATCTTCTGCATATGCCTGACTTCCGCATTCATCTTTTTCATTTGGAATTCCGAAAAGCATAACATTGGACACACCGACTTTTGCCAAATGTTCCAATTCATACGGAAGCCTATCTACACTATAGCGATACTGCCCTTCCATGGATGGAATTTCCTCTTGAATATTTGTCCCCTCTTTTACGAATATTGGATAAATTAAAGAAGATTTATCCATTCTAGTCTCCCTTATCATTTTTCTTAAAGGTTCGTTTTTTCTAAGTCTTCTTGGTCTACTTATTAAATCCATTTTATCCCCCTCAAAATTATTTTTTCAATTAAATGATAGATCATCTGGATTTCTAATTTTAAATAATTTGAATTATATAATAGGGTTATATAAAGCTTGATGATTCTGCTTGTAATATTGTTTTCAGATGACCTAATGTCCCCAGCGTAAAAACCTCTACATACGAAATAAAACATAAGATCATCCTTATTCTGCTTTTTATTCTAATTTATAAGATTATCTAGATTCATAAAAAGTAACTTGCAATGGATTTCTATCCACTAATCTTGGATAATTATATTTTGGGTATCCAACAATAACTGCACCTGTTATTTTTTTATCTTTAGGAATATTAAATAATTTAAGCATCGGTGAATTATCCTTAAGCGCAATCTTTTCAAATACTCCAGCCCAACATGAACCTAATCCAAGTGTTGGGGCATACAGTTCCATATATGCTAATGAAAAAATAGAATTTTCTCTTCCACGTGGAAAATCTACATCAGCAGTTGCTAGAACAAGAGCAGGTGCCTTTCGCAAGATAGCATCAATTCCTTCATTACGATAAGGGTTAATAGCGTCCTTATACATCTTACTGAATAATTCATCATGTTCAAATTCTTCAACAGTAAGTTCAACAGCTTTATCAAGTATAGCCCTATCATCTATGATAGTATAAGATATACCTTGAAGATTATGTCCACTAGGAGCAAAATGTGCAACATTAGCTAGATCCATTAATTTTTCTCTTGAAACAGGAGTTTCTTTATAAGATCGAATTGCACGTCTTGAACGAAGAAAGTTTTCTGCTTCTTCAGGACTTAATTGGGGAAACTTTTTTGAACTTTTTTGATTGACTAATGGTGATTTTACATTATTAATAGCTTCTTTTGGACAAACAGCTACACAATGTCCACAGGCAATACATTTTTCCGAACAAATATCTTCCGGACCATTTTCTCCAATTCTTAATATCTGTCCAGGACATTCATTTGCACAAATTCCACATTTGATACATTTCTCTTGATCTACAGTTATTAAATTCATTTTCTTATTCCTCCTAATAGTCAATTTTTGTTTTCAGTAGTATACTAAAACCCTGTAGTAGCTACAGGGTCCAGCACTTTATCAATAAATTCTTAACTTATTCTATTGGTATCCATAGTTCTATATATATATAGTATTTATCATCTTCATGTACTCGTGCTAATAGGTTTCCAATAATATCATCTACAATTTTATAACCATTGTCTTCTATATATTTTATAGCACCATCTAAAATCTTTAATGATAAGCTTCCTCTATCTCCAACATATACTATTGTATAAATACATTTTTGTTCTTTTTTATAAATCATACTTTGATTAACTGGTAATTCCAATGCATCTGCATATTCTTTCTCTATACCCAAAAATATATAACAATTTTTACATTTATTTTGTTATTGTTGAACAAGATAAGAAGATTGTGCACTAAATTATTTTCTTCATATCTGTAACAAATCAGAATTTGCTAACCTTGCAGACCCTTTGACTGTCGTTCCATATCCTCTACTACAATATCATAAATTTCACCCAAAGAATCACAATACTCAAGCAGTTTCCAAGGTGTGTTCGTATGAAAATGAATTTTTATCAGTTCTTCATCTCCAACTGCAAGTAAGCAATCACCTTCAATATTATTTGTGATATATTTATTGATTTCATCTTCTGAAAGATTTTCTCCCTCAATTAATAATTGCGTATCATATTTAAATTCAAGCATAATCATTCTCCTTTGAGAATTGTTGTTTTTCTGTATATTATATAAATTATATTACTTCGCCTTTTAACCCTATTGGTAGTACTGAGAAAATCAAATATATGCTTTATTAACGGCAGATGCCATTTCAAAAACGGAATGGCATCTTTTACATAACTAGTATTATCGGACATTAGGCGTGGTTTCTACTTTGCCCTCTCTGGTTGCACTGATGCTCCCACTACCACTATATCTCAATATTCACTCTGTAAGCAAAAAGGCATCTGTCATAATTTATTTTATTATTATTTAAAAACCTTACACCCAAATCCAGTTCCTAAATCAAAACATTTATTACACGATATACATTTTGATTTTCTTCTGTTACCTGCTTCCCAAATACTTGGCAATTCAGGTTCGCAAATAAGAGGACGGCATAAGCTTATTGCTTCTATTTTCCCTTTATTTAACCATTCTTCGATCATATCTGGCGTACGGTGACATCCGACACTTATTACGGATGCATTCACTTTCTCTGCAACCTGCATTGCATTTTGAGCAAACACACCTTCTTTGTCAGAATTTGACATTATCCTTGAGTAACCAGGATTGTCTATACCACCGCCTATTTCAATTCCATTTATACCTAACTTATCTAGCTCACAACATACCCATAAACATTCTTCAAAACTAAATCCTCCATCTACATAATCCTCTCCATTAATTTTAATCCAGATAGGATAATCATCTCCAACCTTTTCTCTAATGGCAGCATATACTTCAAATACGATTTTCGCACGATTAGAAATATCTCCTCCATATTCATCATTTCGTTTATTAAAAAACGGGCTAAGAAACTGGCTGAGCAATTTACCGTGTGAGCCTTGTATCTGAACGCCGTCAGCACCTGCTTCTTTGCACC
>JARLHR010000217.1 GCA_031292145.1 Clostridium sp.
AAAAGGAAGAGGCTAACGCATAGGAAAGGAGGAATAGATCATGTTAATGCCTAAAAGGGTAAAACATCGTAAGGTGCAACGTGGTAGAATGAAAGGTAAAGCAACAAGAGGTAATTTCTTAGCTTATGGAGATTATGGAATTCAAGCGCTTTCTTGCGGATGGATAACAAGTAATCAAATTGAATCTGCCAGAATTGCGATTAATAGATATATCAAAAGAGGTGGAAAACTTTGGATAAAGATTTTCCCAGATAAGCCAGTTACAGAAAAGCCAGCTGAAACAAGAATGGGTTCAGGTAAAGGATCACCAGAATACTGGGTTGCAGTAGTTAAACCAGGTAGAGTTTTATTTGAATTATCAGGAGTGCAAGAAGAAATTGCAAGAGAAGCAATGAGACTTGCGTCACACAAACTTCCTGTAAAGACAAAATTTGTTTCAAAGAGAGATTTTGAGGAAATGGGTGGTGAACAATAATGAAGGCTAGAGAATTAAAAGAATTGAAATCAAGCAATCCTCAAGATTTAACAGTTAAATTGGGAGACCTTAAAGCTGAATTATTTAATTTAAGATTTCAATTAGCTACAGGACAATTAGAAAATCCAATGAGAATAAGAGAAGTTAAGAAGTCTATAGCCCAAATAAAAACCATCTTAAGAGAAGAAGAATTAAAAGCATTGGAACAATAAAAGTTGGAAGGAGGTAAGCCCTAATGGAAAGAGCATTAAGAAAGAAAAGAATTGGTAGGGTTGTTTCTGATAAAATGGAAAAAACTATTGTAGTTGCTGTTGAAACTAAAGTTAGACACCCATTATATGGCAAAACAGTTAATAGAACTACAAAGTTTAAAGTACATGATGAAAAGAATGAAGCTAAAATTAACGATAGAGTATCAATAATGGAAACTAGACCTTTATCTAAAGATAAGAGATGGAGACTTGTTGAAATAGTTGAAAAGGCTAAATAAGCTTTAAAACTGAAAGGAGGGTAATGTAATGATACAACAACAAACCTTATTAAAGGTTGCAGATAATTCAGGTGCAAAAGAAATTATGTGTATCAGAGTCCTAGGCGGATCTAAAAGAAAGTTCGGTAACATCGGTGATGTTATAGTAGCTAGTGTTAAAAGCGCAACACCAGGTGGAGTTGTTAAAAAAGGTGAAGTTGTAAAGGCAGTTGTAGTTAGATCGGTAAAGGGTGTAAGAAGAGCAGATGGTTCATATATCAAATTTGATGAAAACGCAGCAGTTATAATTAAAGATGATAAACAACCAAAGGGAACTCGTATCTTTGGACCAGTTGCTAGGGAGCTAAGAGATAAGGAATTTACTAAAATTTTATCACTAGCACCAGAAGTTCTATAAGAGGAGGTGGCCAACTTGAAGATACATGTAAGAAAGAATGATACAGTAATTGTTATATCTGGAAAAGATAAAGGCAAGACTGGAGAGATATTAAAAGCGTATCCGAAAACAGGAAAAGTTCTTGTTCAAGGAATCAATATAGTTAAAAAACACCAAAAAGCTAATAAGGGTCAAGTTGAAAGCGCTATAATTGAAAAAGAAGCAGCAATCAACAGCTCAAAAGTTATGTTATATTGTAACAAATGTAAGAATGCAACTAGAATTAGTAACAAAATCTTAGATGATGGTACTAAAGTTAGAGTATGTAAGAAATGCGGAGAAACATTCTAAAATTTGAAAGGAGGTAACTAATATGACAAGACTTCAAGAAAAATATCAAAAAGAAGTAATTCCAGCTATGATTGAAAAGTTTGGATATAAAAATATAATGGAAGTTCCAAAGCTTGAAAAGATCGTAATCAACATGGGCGTTGGAGAAGCTAAAGAAAATCAAAAGGTATTAGAATCAGCTGTTAATGATTTAACTTTAATAGCAGGTCAAAAGCCTATATTAACAAGAGCAAAAAAATCTGTAGCTAACTTTAAAATCAGAGAAAACATGCCTTTAGGATGTAAAGTTACTTTAAGAAAAGCTCAAATGTTTGAATTTGCAGATAAGTTAATGAGTATAGCATTACCAAGAGTTAGAGATTTTAGAGGAGTTTCTAGCAAAGCTTTTGATGGTAGAGGAAATTATTCATTAGGAATCAAAGAACAATTAATATTCCCAGAAATAGAATATGATAAGATAGATAAAGTCAGAGGAATGGATATAATCTTCGTTACTTCAGCAAATACAGACGAAGAAGCTAGGGAATTATTAAGATTCCTTGGAATGCCATTCGCTCAATAATAAGGAGGGAAACACATTGGCACGTAAGGCTATTATTGAAAAGTGGAGCAAAACTCCTAAATTTAAAACACAAGCTTATACAAGATGTAGAATATGTGGGAGACCACATTCTGTATTAAAAAAATATGGAGTATGCCGTATTTGTTTTAGAGAACTTGCTTATAAGGGCGAAATTCCAGGTTGTAGAAAAGCAAGTTGGTAGTATATACAATGTAACGAAAGGAGGCACATTAAATGGTTATGACAGATCCTATAGCAGATTTATTAACTCGTGTAAGAAACGCTAATGCTGTAAGACATGAAATGGTAGAAGTACCTTCTTCAAATGTAAAGAAGGAAATTGCTAATATATTATTACAAGAGGGTTATATAAAAGAAATAAATGAATATAACGATGGAGTTGTTCCTATGTTAAGATTATCTCTTAAATATGGAGCTAACAAAGAAAGAGTTATAACTGGTATCAAGAGAATTTCTAAACCAGGATTAAGAGTTTATTGTAAGAAAGATGAAGTACCAAAGGTTCTTAATGGATTAGGTATTGCTGTTGTTTCAACTTCAAATGGAATAATGGTAGATAGAGAAGCAAGAAAGAACGGTTTAGGTGGAGAAGTAATCTGCTACGTTTGGTAAGATTTCAGATAAATTAAACTAATAAAATTGTAACATAGCAATTTTAAATAATACAGGAGGTGCAATTATGTCAAGAGTAGGTAGATTACCAATAGCTATTCCTGCTGATGTAACTGTTACTGTAACACCAGACAACGTTGTTACAGTTAAGGGACCAAAAGGTGAATTAGTTAAAACTATGCATAAAGATATTAGCATAGCTGTTGAAAACAATGAAGTAATTGTTACTAGACATAGTGAACAAAAAGATCACAGAGCTCTTCACGGTTTAACAAGAGCATTAATTAATAATATGGTAATTGGAGTAAAAGAAGGTTACCAAAAAACTTTAGATTTAGTTGGTGTTGGTTATAGAGCTCAATTACAAGGTAAAAAACTTGTAATGAACCTTGGATATTCACATCCAGTTGAAATTGAACCTATCGACGGAATCACATTTGAAACTCCAGCTGCAACTAAAGTAATAGTTAGTGGAATAGATAAAGAAAAAGTTGGATTTGCAGCAGCAGATATAAGAAAATGGAGAGTACCAGAACCATATAAGGGTAAAGGTATCAAGTACGATAACGAAGTGATTAGACGTAAAGAAGGTAAAACTGGTAAGAAATAATAGAAAGGAGTGAGTTTTATGTTCAAAAAGGTAGACAAAAAGGCAAGCAGAGAAAAACGTCACCTTAGAGTTCGTAAAAAAGTTTTTGGTACTGCGGAAAGACCAAGACTTTCAGTTTTTAAGAGTGAAAAGAATATTTATGCACAAGTAATTGATGATATAAATGGCGTAACACTAGTAGCTGCTTCAAGCTTAGATAAAGATTTTGCTGCTAAAGGCGGAAATAAAGAAGGCGCTAAGCTTGTAGGAGAAGTTATTGCTAAAAGAGCTATAGAAAAGGGAATTGATGCAGTGGTATTTGATAGAGGTGGATACATATATCACGGAAGAATTCAAGAATTAGCACAAGCAGCTAGAGAAGCAGGCTTGAAATTCTAATAAACAAGGAGGGAAATAAATGAGAATCGATCCTAGTACACTAGACCTTAAAGAAAAGGTTGTTTTTATAAACAGAGTTACTAAGGTTGTTAAGGGTGGTAGAAACTTCAGATTCAGCGCTCTAGTTGTTGTCGGTGATGAGAACGGACACGTTGGAGTAGGAATGGGTAAGTCAATCGAAATCCCAGAAGCAATAAAAAAAGGCATAGAAGATGCTAAGAAGAATTTAGTAAGCGTTGCAATGGTAGGAACAACAATTCCTCACCAAGTAAATGGTAAATTTGGAACAGCCAATGTTTTAATTATGCCTGCTAAAGAAGGTACAGGAGTTATTGCTGGAGGTCCAGCAAGAGCAGTACTTGAATTAGCTGGATTAAAGGATGTTAGAGCTAAATCATTAGGTTCAAACAATCCTAATAACATGGTAAATGCTACAATAAACGGATTAGCTAGCTTAAGAACAGCAGAAGATATAGCTAGATTAAGAGGCAAATCTGTAGAAGAAATATTAGGTTAGGAGGTATTGCAATGGCTAAATTAAGAGTTACATTAGTAAAGAGCTTAATAGGTAGAAAAAAAGACCATATCGCTACTGCAAATGCTCTTGGACTTAAGAAAATAGGAAAGACAGTAGAACCTGAGGCAACACCTCAAGTACAAGGTATGATAAAAAAGATCGAGTATCTATTAAAAGTAGAAGAAGTATAAAAATAAGGAGGTGCACTGAATATGAAACTTCACGAATTAAAACCAGCAGTAGGTAGCAAAAAAGCACCTAAAAGAATTGGTAGAGGTACTGGTTCTGGCTTAGGAAGAAATGCTGGTAAAGGTGAAAAAGGTCAAAATGCAAGATCAGGTGGTGGTGTAAGACCTGGTTTTGAAGGAGGTCAAATGCCTTTATATAGAAGACTTCCTAAAAGAGGATTTACAAACATTTTCGCAAAGAAATATGTTAGCATAAATCTTGATAGATTAAATATCTTTGAAAATGGCACAGAAATTACTCCAGAAGTATTACTTGACAGAAGAGTTGTAAGTAAAGTGTTAGATGGGGTAAAGATTCTTGGAAACGGAACATTAGAAAAGAGCTTAACAGTTAAAGGATGTAAGTTCTCTAAGTCTGCTATAGAAAAGATTCAAGCAGCTGGGGGAAAAGTTGAGGTGATGTAAAGTGCTTCAAACTCTACGAAATGCATTTAAGGTTCCTGAACTTAGAAAAAAGATTTTATGGACAATATTGCTAGTAGCAGTTTTCAGGATGGGAAGTCATATTCCTCTTCCTGGAATTAATGCTGATTATCTTAATAAACTATCACAATCTGGAGGCTTATTAGGTTTTTATGATATGCTTTCAGGAGGTGCTTTTAGCAGATCAAGTATATTAGCATTAGGAGTTATGCCATATATTAATGCGTCAATCATAGTTCAATTATTAACTGTTGCAATACCTCAACTAGAACAACTTTCAAAAGAAGGAGATACTGGTAGAAAAAAGATACAAAATGCAACGCGTTACGTATCTCTTGGAATTTCTGCAATATTAGCTTATGGGATTTTTGCAACAATTTCAAGTAGTGGAGCAACAAGTGGTTTGAACTTAATACAACAGATAATTATTATTTTCGCATTAATAGTTGGAACAACATTCTGCATGTGGTTAGGTGATCAACTTACTATTAAAGGTATTGGTAATGGAACATCTGTAATAATATTTGTTAATATAATTTCAAGAGTTCCAATGACAATTGGTTCAATGATGACGTTAAAGGAAGCCGGAAGTGCAAGTATTGTAGAAATTGCATTATTTGCAGTATTTATTGTATTATTACTTGCAACTATATTATATTTTTCTTTATCAGAAAGAAGAATACCAGTGCAATATGCTGGTAAATTTGCGTCTGGAAATAGTAATATGGTAAAATCACAATCAACACATATTCCATTAAGCATAATTGGTTCAGCAGTTCTTGCAATCATATTTTCTATGTCAGTAATGGATTTTCCAAAAACAATAGCACAATTGTTTGGCGGAAATAAAGAATGGGCGAAATGGATATTGAGCAATCCTACATGTATTTTCAATCAAAAGAGTTGGATGTATTTAGTATTGTATGCAATATTAACAGTATTCTTTAATTGGTTTTATACCCAGATTACGTTTAAACCAGATGAGATGTCTGAGAACTTGCACAAGTCTGCAGGTTTTGTACCGGGAGTAAGACCAGGAGAAGAAACCACAATATATTTTGAAAAAGTTCTTAATAGATTATCATTTATTGGAGGATTATTAGCAGCAGTTTTAGCAGTTACTCCAGTAGTTGTGCAAAATTATACTGATTTTCAAAATATATCTTTTTCAGGAACTGGATTATTAATTGTTATAAATGTCGCACTAGATTTTACTAGAAAAGTAGAATCACAAATGGTTGTTAGACATTATAAAGGATTTCTTAAATAGATTAGAATAAATGGAGATGAAGCCAGTGAAGATAGTATTACTAGGTCCTCCTGGAGCTGGAAAAGGAACACAGGCTAAATCAATCAGTAATAAATATTCAATACCACATATTTCTACAGGAGACATTTTTAGAAAAAATATTTCTGAAAACACTCCTTTAGGAATAGAAGCAAAAAGTTATATGGATAACGGGCAGTTAGTTCCTGATGAAGTAACCATTAATATGGTGAAAGATAGATTACAACAGGATGACTGTAAGGTTGGATATTTACTAGATGGTTTTCCAAGAACTGTGGCACAAGCTGAAGCTCTTAACAACTTTCTTATAGAAAGAGGAGAACAATTAGATACTGCATTATTGATTAAAGTACCTAATGAGTTCATTCTTGAAAGGATGACTGGTAGAAGAGTATGTCCATCATGCGGAGCAAGTTATCATGTTAAATTTAATCCTCCAACCAGTGAAGGAAAATGTGATTTGTGTGGAAGTGAAGTTATACAAAGAAAAGATGATACAGTTGAAACTGTAAAGGAAAGACTTGATGTATATCAAAGAGAAACACAACCATTAATTGAATTTTATAGTGAAAAAGGTTTGCTTTCAGAAGTTGATGGTACAAGAGCAATTAATGAAGTTTTCAAGGGAATATGCGAAATGTTAGGGAACAATAAATAATGATTATTATAAAGAATCATGATGAAATTGCCATAATGAGAAAAGCAGGTAGAATAGTAGCTGAAACATTACTATTGCTTGAAAAAGAAGTGAGACCTGGGATAACAACTGCAAATTTAGATAAAATGGCAGAAGAATTTATAACTAAGCATGGAGCAAAACCTTCATTTAAAGGCTTATATGGTTTTCCTTCGTCACTATGTATTTCAGTAAATGAGCAAGTAATACATGGATTTCCAGGAGTATATGTTCTTAAAGATGGAGATATAGTTAGCATTGACTGTGGAGCTTTTTTTGATGGGTTTCATGGTGATGCGGCAAGAACATTTCCGGTTGGAAATATTTCAGTAGAAGCTCAGAATTTGATTGATATAACAAAAGGAAGTTTTTTCCAAGGTATAAAGTTTGCAGAAAAAGGAAATAAATTAACTGATATATCACATGAGATACAAAGCTACGTAGAAGCTGCAGGTTTCTCAGTTGTAAGAGATTTTGTAGGGCATGGGATTGGACGAAAAGTTCATGAAGATCCTAATGTACCGAATTTTGGTAAGTCTGGTAAGGGGCCGAAATTGCTTGAAGGTATGGTATTAGCAATAGAGCCTATGGTTAATATAGGTACTTACAAGGTAAAAACATTGAAAGATGGATGGACAGTTGTAACAGCAGATTCTTCTCTATCAGCACATTATGAGAATACAGTTGCAATTTTATCAGATGGACCTGAAATATTAACACTGATTAAGTAGAAAAAAGAGTGTTGCTTAGTTATAAATTTGCATTATACCATTATGGTAATGTTAATTTATACTAAGGTAATCATAGAGGTGAAAAATTTGCAAAACAATGACTTGATTGGAAAAGTAGTACTTTCGAAAGCAGGAAGAGATAGGGATCATTTATATGTTATTGTTAGGCAGATAGATAACAATTATGTATTGCTAGCTAATGGGGATACAAGATTAATTGATATGCCTAAGAAGAAAAAGATTAAACACTTAAGTATTTTAGAAGATGTAGATGATGAATTATTGTTACTAATTAGATTATGCGGTAAAAGTACTAATTTAAAAATTAAGAGATTTCTAAAGCTTAGAGGCATTGTTAAGGAGGGTTGATTACCTTATGTCAAAGGATGATGTTATAGAAATGCAAGGCACAGTTCTAGAATCTTTACCAAATGCCATGTTTCAAGTGGAACTTGAGAGTGGGCACAAGATTCTAGCACATATATCAGGTAAATTAAGAATGAACTTCATAAGAATTTTACCAGGGGACAAAGTTACAGTAGAACTTTCGCCTTATGATTTAACAAGAGGTAGAATTACATGGAGAGCTAAATAAGGTAGATAAAACTTATTTAAGATCTATCGTAAAAGTAATATGAGGAGGGTTAGCTATGAAAGTAAGACCATCAGTTAAGCCTATTTGTGAAAAGTGCAAAGTAATTAAAAGAAAAGGGAAAGTCATGGTAATCTGTGAAAATCCTAAGCACAAGCAAAAACAAGGCTAATGATCAAGTTACAATATAATTTGTATTAAAATAAATGTAAATTATATTGACATTTCAGCAAAAGTCAAATATGATTATATAGTCGTTTAATTAATCAAAAATAAATTTTAGGGCGGCTGGCAATAGAATTTACTCTATTGACCTAAAATTTTATTATAAATAAAAAAATAAAATCAACTTTTATACATTTCAATTATCAGGAGGTGTAAATTTTAATGGCAAGAATATCAGGTATTGACCTACCAAGAGAAAAAAGAGTTGAAATAGGTTTAACTTATATATATGGAATAGGATTATCTACTTCACAAAAAATCTTATCTGTAACAGGAATTAATCCAGACACAAGGGTTAAAGATTTATCAGAAGATGAAGTTAATGAAATCAGAACTTATATCAACAAGAACTTAATGGTTGAAGGTGACTTAAGAAGAGATGTCGCTTTAAATATCAAGAGATTAGTAGAAATAGGATCATATAGAGGAATTAGACATAGAAGAGGTCTTCCAGTAAGAGGACAAAAAACTAAGACTAATGCAAGAACTAGAAAAGGTCCTAAGAAGACAATAGCAAATAAGAAGAAATAGTAAGGAGGGAAGATAATGGCAGCTAAAGCAGTTAAGAAAACTAGAAGAAAAAAAGAAAGAAAAAATGTTGAGCATGGTGCTGCACACATTAAGTCAACTTTTAATAATTCAATAGTTACTTTAACAGATGCAGTAGGAAATGCTTTATCATGGTCAAGTGCAGGAGCATTAGGCTTTAGAGGATCAAGAAAGAGCACACCATTTGCAGCACAAATGGCAGCAGAAACTGCAGCTAAAGTAGCAATGGAACATGGCTTAAAAAGCATAGAAGTTTATGTTAAAGGACCTGGTTCAGGAAGAGAAGCAGCTATAAGATCCTTACAAGCAGCAGGTTTAGAAGTAACTTTAATTAAAGATGTTACTCCAATACCACATAATGGTTGTAGACCACCAAAGAGAAGAAGAGTCTAATATAACTGTAGTAATAGGAGGTGTAATTTAATGGCAAGATATACTGGCGCTACATGTAGATTATGTAGAAGAGAAGGTATGAAACTTTTCCTTAAAGGTGATAGATGTTTTACAGATAAATGTGCTTTTGTTAGAAGAAGCTATGCACCAGGACAACATGGAGCTAATAAGAAGAAGATATCAAACTATGGTGTTCAATTAAGAGAAAAGCAAAAAGCAAGAAGAATTTATGGCATATTAGAAGGCCAATTTAGAACATATTATGAAAGAGCTGAGCATATTAAAGGCATAACAGGTGAAAACTTACTTAAATTACTAGAAATGAGACTTGATAACATAGTTTATAGATTAGGTTATGGTGCATCAAGAAATGAAGCTAGACAATTAGTAACTCATGGACATTTCTTAATAAATGGTAAGAAAGTTGACATTTGTTCATACAATGTTTCAGTTAATGATGTAATTACTGTATGCGAAAAAAGCAGATCAAGTGAAAAATTTAAGACTTTTGTTGAAAATCCAAAAACTTTACCAAAGTGGTTAGAAGCTAATGTTGATAACTATGAAGGAAAAGTAGTTGCAGAGCCATCAAGAGAAGATATAGATGTGCCTGTTAATGA
>JARLHR010000218.1 GCA_031292145.1 Clostridium sp.
ACATTTTATCACTCCTTGTAAAAGGCGTGTAAAATGTGAGAAGTGAAGTTCCTTGAGAAAGAACTTCACTTCTTATTTTTTCCACATAAAATTTTATTTAATCACCAAACCAAGCCGTCGCTTTTAGCGATTTAGTTCTATAAGAAAATTGTGAAGTAAAACAACTTCTAATTATGCTCAAACATCGTATAAAGCATATTTTTCAGACCATATGCGGGCGTACGTTCACCAATCTAGTGTATATTAGATGTTTAAAACAGTTATTCTAATTATCATTCTCTTAATTTCAAGCATGTTCTTACCGTGCACGATACATTTCAAACAGCATAACATATAATGTTACCCACTTATTAGGTTGTCCAACCAATCCAACATCGAAATATGGTACCTTGAATGAATCACTAAGTAAGTATTTTCCTTCGTCGCCTTCATAGCTGTGTAATATCTCCCTTGCTCTTTGGCAATTATCATTATTTCCAGAACCAAGAATAGAAAGCCCATACATTATCATTTGTAGACCTATATGTACGTGATCAATTGGATAAAAGGTACCTGTCATATCTTTTATGATTACCTTTTCAGGCACATTAGCATGAAACATAACATTATGACTCATATAGAAATTAATGATTGAATCAAATTGTGGTAAAGTAATACCAATCTTTTTTAATTCAGCTGCGAGTAAAAGATATGTCGTAATCTGTCTGTAGCACCCTATATCTGGCAACTTAGAATCGTTTGTTTTCTTGCCTTTGTCTAAGCAACGAACTGTTCCATCCTCGCGTATAGTAGAAAATGACAAATATATTTGTTCTTGTACCCACGGATGCTCATAATATCCAAGTGAAACTAGATTTCTTAGTAATAGGGTTTTTGCACACTTCATGCTTAGGTTTATCTTCTTTATTATTAGTTCAACATATTCGTCAATAGGTATATCATTACGTGTTAATCCAAATTCAGTAATAGACAAGAGAGCGTTAATATGTTCCCACTTGTTATTTACCTGAAACTTATCCAACACTAAACTAATTGTTTCTGAATCTAATAAGTTATCATATGCTTTCTTAACCTCGATGTCGTCTTTTGTGCGCCCTTGAAGTTCTATCATTGTACGGTATTTGATTTGTGGTGTATCATCTTCAAGAAGCCAATTGATTGTATTATTCATTGATATCCTCCCTAGTATGCAGGTATACCTAGTGCATATTCTTTACTTCGATTATGAAATTTTCATAACAATATATATATACTCCTTTATCGTCTAAATCAGTTTAATCCTATAATAATCGCGATAATCTCTGTATGTATCAATGCTCTCCCATCTATTGTTTGCCAAAGCCTCACGACGCTCTAATGCCTTAGAAATAGCCTTTGTTACTATATATTCATTACCAAAGAATGCATAGAAATTATCTCTTGCAAAATTGAATAGTTCAGATAGATAGCATGCTTTCTCATATTCACTACAAATATCTACACGTAGAACCCCTGTTTCACCACTAAAGCCCTCGATTGTACCTACAGCCTCTTCTGTTGCATTATCAACTATAGAAAACCTAACAAAGTATTTCTTTTGGTAAAAATTAATCCAATAGCCTATTGTCTCCTGCATCTTCTCCTCAGAATCAACATAAAAACTAAAATCACAATTATCATCATTCATACATTCAACCGCTCTTTTGTCATTATAGCATCTAAAAAGTGATTTTCTGTCAGACTCTCTAATAAGTCTAATTGTAAAGCTCTTTGTTTTTATTGTTGGGCATTCTACATATGGATTCATTCTTATAATCTCCTTTATCTCTATTTATTAATTTTGATTTGTATGTAATTATTCTATAGACATCATATATAAGCTATGCAGCTAAATTAAGCGCGTTTCTTGAATTATTAGTTTTATTATTTCTACTGAAATCGGTTGTCCAAAATCCTCCCTTCTACCTTTTCTAAAAGAAGTCGCTATAATGATATATCATAATTTTTCGAACTTTTTGTTTTAAATACTTCCTCTATATTCTATACAACATCAAAATACTTTTATTTGAACAAAACAAATACTATGTGTTTTATAAATATTCTCTAGTTCGCACTTATTTACCATTCTGCAACATATCTATATTATATACAAGCAAGATAAAACTTACCATATTTTTCATATAGTAAGTTAATTTAAATATAAACTAAGCTAGACAATCAGATAATAATTACTATTAAATATAACTAATCAAAGTCTAAATAGAATCTGTGAGTATTCTTATATTTAGAAATGTATATATACTTACAAATCATTTGTACTGATATAAACATTGTTAGTAGTGATAATATACAGCAACAGGATAATACTATTATATTCTGATAAAAATCATCCAAATGATTCGATCTCATACTTCTTATAAATCCCCCTCCAATTGCAGCTCCTAACCAAACATATGGATTGCTTTTTGAGTGACTTTTATAACTAAATACTCTCTTTTTAAATATAAACATTGCTGCAAAATAAATAATAAGAATATATATAATTATTAAGAATAAATATAGTTTTGTATTAAAGAGAATATAACTATATATATTTATCGATAGAATCATTAATTGAATTCCAATATTTAGATTTGCTTCTATTAACTTTGATTTTGTATTAATAAACATATATATATCAACAATCAAAATTGTTAGATAAAACAATATTGATGCTTTTAATATCCAAGGGGTAAAATGGGTAGATATATTATCACCTAGTAAAATACCAGCATACATACAAAAAAAACAAATCATTAAAATTCTTATTTTATCAACATGAAATAGAGTTATTTTAAATGCTCCATTATACAAAATATCACCTCCCTATTTCTAGTAGTACATCATAATTTACCATTCTACACTGTATACCTCAAGTAGATTTTTATTAAACTCAACATTAAGAACCAAATACTCCACCATATTTTATGTATATATTATTGTCCAAAAGTACCTATTATGTATATTGATCTCACCTACATAACCTAACCCAAATAATCTGTCTTTCCAATGTTGATTTAACACATTTAAATTTAACGTTTATTATATTTACTGCCCACGAATTCGTGGGCAGTTAAATTAGAATAATACGATTTTATAATTTGCTATTTAATTTTATTGATTCATAACTTAAGAAAGATGCGAATTAACTGAGTCAAAAATTGTGTTAAAGCAACTCTACAAATTGGATTTTAGCTTTATTCAATTTCAAGTGAATACATTAATTCTTCTCTATCCTCTTTAGAAGATTTGTTCCTACGCCCTTGTATTTTACTAACTAATGACATGCCTAATCTCTCCATAACTCTATATGAACCGATATTTTCACTATCACAGTGTGCAACAAACTTTCTGACTCTGAGTTCTTGTACTGCAAAATTCAAGATTCCTTTTGCCGCTTCTTCTGCATACCCATTTCTCCAGTATTTTTTATTTATTATCCAGCCAATGTTCCCTTCCCCAATGTCTTTATTAATATAAATGCTGACAGCACCAATATGTTCACCATTAAGCAAAATAGCATATTCATAAAACTGAGGGCTAGCCTTTTGCCATTCTTCCTGTACCCTTTCTAAAAAGTCTTTCGTCTCGCTTATGGTAGTACTTGGTAGGCATTTCATATATTTAGTGTTATCAAAATCACTAGCATATTTATGTGTAGATATAAGATATTGTGGTCCTAATGGGACTAATAATAACCTTTTTGTATATATATTCATTAGCTGATTCTCCTTTATAAATTACAATTTAGCACGTTTAACCCTAAGCTGAAATTTATCTAATTGAATCCAGATATTCATTCATTCTCTCTTTATATGGCTGTATATACTTATCAGATTCAACAAATTTCAAGAAGTCTTCCTTAGCCATCCATAAATACGATATTGTTTCTCCTTCCTGAAGTGTAATAGAGTCTTTATCACAATCAGTCTCACATAAGTAACCATAGAATATGGCATGCTTGCTCATACCTTTATATATTAGTTTTAATTTTTTAGCTTCAATACCTGTTTCTTCCTTAAGTTCCCTAACTGCTGCATCATATGCCTGTTCACCTTTCAGTGCACTGCCACCAGCACTTGCTTCATATAATCCAGGAAAATTAGGCTTTTTCCAATCTCTCTGCATAAGCAGATACATTCCATCTTTATGTTTAACTATTATTTCACTTACCAAATGAAATAACCCTTTAGGAATTTCTTCTCCTCGAATCAGATTACATCCTGCAAGTGTTCCATCTTCTTTATATGCATCCCATATTTCCATTATCTATCCCCCTCTAAACTTATCTCTGTACTATTATCATTAGTCTTTGAAAATATTCCTGTCCAATAACAAGTCCATCTGCCATTAATTTTCAGATGCCTCAACTGAATCCCATGATGTTCGATAAGACGGATAAATTGCTTTTAGAAAATTGTCAATCTTATCATCATCAAAATCACCTTTTGTAACTTTATAATTATCCCTATTTAAAGATATTGGATCGCCAAAGGTTACATCCATTACTACTTTATTATTGATATAAAATAAAGCTCCATGTGCCCATCCCGCTTTTAATTCGGAATCTTTTGCTTTTCTAATTTTATACTCTTTCAAATATCCAATAACTTCCTTTACCTTTTCTTTATCTTCAATTGTTACAGTATCATTTAGTCCACCTCGTCCGTCAAAAAAATCTATTTTTGTAATATCATCAAGCTTTATACCAGTTACATCACTTATGGTTGTACCATTTGAATTAACATTTGATAACTTTGATATATCATTTTGTATAGAGTTGCTTTGATTTGAACTATTTCTAATAGGTCTTTGAATCCATGCTCCATCATAACCTACTGGGTAACCATCAATGACAACATCCTTAGCCATAGCACCACTATTATACAAGTAATACCATTTACCACCATCATTTAACCAACCTGTTTTCATATATCCATTGTTGTCAAAATAATACCATTCCCCATCAATACATTCCCATCCCTCTGACCATGAATTTCCTTCTGAATTCCACCAGCCATTAGAATCCTGTCTCCACTGCGCACTTGCTCCTATTTGATTTAATGACAATACTGAAGCTACTACTAACAAACTCACTATCAATTTTGTTAATTTTAATTTTTTCATTTTACTTACCTCAATTCCTTTTTTATTTCTCCCCCATAATTTATTCTTATGACTCAATTTAAGAATATTAATAATTCCTTGAAACCTATTATTTGTTTCATCAATTCTTTTCTTAACTCTAATAATATGTAAATTCCTGCATAAAGTTAATTTCAACTACATTTTCTCAACACTATCAATCCCTAATAAATTTAAGCTTTGCTCTAGTACATCTTTTACAAGGTTTATTAAAGTTAACCATGAAGATTTTTTATTCTCATCTTCCTCAGAGAGAATTTGAGTATCATTATAGAACTTATTGAAGCAGTTAGATAGTTCATAAATAAACTCACAAATTCTATGAGGAGCTCTCTCTTTAAAACTTAGTTTAATTGTTTCATTAAATTTTACTAATTGTAACATTAACTTTCTTTCAGAATCGCTTTTTGGAATTGAAATTTTGATATCATTATTTATATAATTGGCTTTGTTTAAAATTGATTTGATTCTCACTATTGTATATAACATATATGGTCCAGTATTTCCTTCAAATGATATAAATCGCTCAATATCGAAAATATAATCCTTAGAAGCTTGATTTGATAAATCACCATATTTTAATGCTGCTAATCCAACTTTTGCTGATATCTCTTCAATTTCCTCTTCCGAAAGGCTCTTATTATTAACCAATTTTGCTTTGCTTGCATCTTGAAGTGCTTTTATTAATGTAGATAACCTCATTACTCCACCATCACGAGTTTTAAAAGGCTTTCCATCTTGACCATTCATCGTTCCAAATCCAATATAACTTAACTCTGTTGTATCTTTAGCTATTCCAGATTTTTTAGCTGCTCTAAAAAATTGTTTATAATGAAGACTTTGCCTTTTATCAGCAAGATATATTATTTCATCAGCCTTCATATCTCTAACCCTTTCTAATACCGTTGCTAAATCAGTAGTTCCGTATAGAGAAGCACCATCTGACTTTAATAAAAGAAGTGGTGGTATAGGGCTTCTATCTTCACTTTCAGCTACTTCAAATATTAAAGCGCCTTCACTTTCTTTAGCATAACCTTCTTCCTTTAATAACTCAATCATTTCAGGAATAAATTTTTGTGCATCACTTTCACCGTTCCATAATTCGAAATGAACATCCAATGCTTCATAATTTTTCTTTAAATCAGTAACAGAAACATTTAATATATGATCCCACAAAGCAATATATCCTTTTTTACCTTGTTGAAGCTCAGCAGTAATTTGTTTAGCTTGTTCCATAAATAAAGTATCTGATTTCGCAAGTCTACTCGCATATGGATATATTTCTTCTAATTCATCAATTGTGAACGGTGCTTCTATTGGATACTCTCCAGTAAAATCATCATCAAAATATGGTAATGAGGCATTTCTTCTTTTTACTTCTGCTATAACCATACCTATTGGCAATCCCCAGTCCCCTAAATGTACATCACCTATTACATTATGTCCTAAAAATTTTGCAATTCTCTTTACACTTTCCCCAATTATGGCTGGCCTTAAATGTCCAACATGTAATGGCTTTGCAACATTAGCTCCACCATAGTCTACTACAATCTTTTTTATTTCTGATACACTTGATACTCCATAATTATCAACATTATTCATTTTGTTTACATAACATATTAAAAATTCATCATTTATGTCTATGTTAATAAATCCTGGTGCAACAGTTTCTATCTTAGAAAAAATGTTATTTACTTTTAATTTATCCAAAACATCATTTGCTATTATCATTGGTAATTTCTTAAATTTCTTAGCATTTGCTAAAGCACCATTACATTGAAACTGACAAAGGTCTGGTCTATTTGATATATTAACCTTTCCAGTATCCCTATCATATCCAAGTTCTTCAAAAGCATTTTTAACTACATTACTTATTTCATCAATAAATATTTTCATAACTTTGCCTCCTTTTTTGCATAAAAAAAACGCCTCTTCACAAAGAAAGAGACGACTTATAACCGTGGTACCACTCAATTTAACTAAATATAGTTCACTTAAAACTTTAACGCAGTTAACGACTTATCCTTACATAAATAATTTATGCTCAGCTAGCTTCTCCAAGTCCCTTTTCCTTATTTGATATCTTATAAGGCTTCCACTCTACCCTTACTCGCTGTTAGATATTAATAAATAAGTACTCTTCTTTTCACAGAATTTAAATTATAATATTTACTTTGCAATATTATAACATTTATTCAAAATTATTTCTATATCAAATTGAAATTTGATATAGAAATAATTAGATTATATAATATAACAAATACTCTCTGCTAAAAACTAAGTGGTAAATTCCGATTTATAATACTTATCATTAAAAATCTGAATTTATCTACACAAATTTAATTTCATATAAATTGAAGTATCCATCGGACTATTATTATATGATTCAATTTCATAAAATCCGAATTTCTTATATAAATGTATAGCTCCTTCTAAGAAAGGTAATGTATCTAAAAGCATACTTCTATAACCAATTCTTTTAGCCTCATCAATAATCATTTCAATTAGCTTATTTGCAATCTTATGTCCACGGAATGCAGGTCTAACATATAACCTCTTCATTTCGCAGTTTTCATCATCTATTTTTCTTAAGCCAATGCATCCAGCAACTTCATTTTGAATTTTTACTATATACAATCTCCCATCTGGTAATCCATATTTATCTGCTAAATGTTCAAGTTCAGAATCATAATTTTGTACTTCCAAATATTTTGCAAAATTCAAGTCATTTTTAACCAACATTTCTGTATATTCCAAAAACAATTCTTTAATTTCTCTATTATTATCATAAGCAAGTTTAATTTCTGTTTCCATATCATAAGTTCCTTTCAAATTTATGATTTATAATACTCAACCTTAAATTGGAATTTGTCGTTAAGCGAAGTTTTATATATGCCATACATATAGTGCCATATCATAATTATTTTCTGAATTCTTCCTACCTGCATATATAAAACCTTCATTTTCATATAACATCCTCAATTTATTTCTTTGCAAATTGCAATCTAATCTTAGTGAATTAATACCATTTTTTAAAGATAATTTTTTTGCAAAGTTAATAAGTTCTTTTGAAATGCCTTTACCTGCAAATTCTCTCTTAACAGCTAACTTATGTATATATAGTGACTTTCCCTTTGGAATTTCAGACCAATATTTTGGGTCTAAATCAGTTATAGCTATACATGCTGCCGGCACCCCATTCTGATAATCAATATAGAAATCATTAATCTGATAATCTTTTGATAGAGAATTCCACTTTATACCGTCCTCATTCCATTGATTCTGTAATTTATTTTTTTTCATCCAAATTACTGCATCTATCAGAATTCCCTCAATCGTGAGAATATCATTTTCATCTGCCTGCTTTATCATAAACTATCCTCCATAAATTCTTCATAATTCATAAAGTCCTCTTCCTTTCAAATTACTATTTTTATTACTCAACCTTAAATTGGAATTTATTTAATCATTAATATGGTTTATATAATTATTAAATTCTTTAAATGACAAACCTTTTTTGACTTCATAAAATTCTGTTGCAGGACTATCTTTTCCGCCCCTTAATTCTTTGTAGTAATTAACAATAGCATTAATTGCTAATTCTTCACTATCGTATTCATATATGCCTTTTTTCTCAAAATTAGGATGCTCCATATGATAAACTTTATTATTTAAATAGTAAAGCACAAAACAATGCATATGTTCTTCTTCTTCTAAATTGCCATAGTCATCAGGTTCATAAATCCTGCAGCAAAACATTTTATTTTTTATATTTAACTTGGTTAATAAATAATTCATCAATGCAACTTGTTCAATGCATGTACCTAAGCCATTCTCAATTGTTTCTTCCAACGAGGATATTCTATAGATTTTTCTAAAATCTTTCATTATTTTAATATGTTTGTTATTATTTATGTCAATCCATCCATACTCTATATAATCATCCATATATCGAAATATATCTTTGGGATTTTTTATTTTATTAATATCCATTATGCCTCCAACTTATAGATCTACACATTACTACTTGTCTGCTGATTATATATCTAAATTCTCTCTTTTTAAAATCCATTAACAGCTTAAAAAAATAAAATTGCTTTTACTAATCCATGTTTTAAAATCATAAAGATACCCCTTTCAATTGTATGTCTTTGCAATATTGATAAATCCGCCACAAATATAAAATGTTGTGTAAATGTTTTTGATTTTAATTTAAGGCTATGTTAATGGATAGTGTTGATAATATAACATATTATAATGGAACCCCTTTTAGGAGTTCCATTAATTCAAGTTTTGCTTATAATTGTCTTAATATTTAATATAATGCATATCAAACTTATAATAAAACTAACCGTTGATATATTATTAAACAAAGAACCCTCTCCATATATTTTTATTAAACCAAAAAAGCAATAAGGAGGACCAATATCAGCACCATCACAAAGAAATACATTAAAAAGAAGGTATGTTAATAAACCAAGATAAAAAACATTCCTATGTTTAATTTTTCTATTCTTACGATTTATAAAAACATAAATTATACCTACAATTAACATAATGATGTTATAAGCTAAAAAAGGAATAATAAAGATTATTCTTATCCACCCTAAATTTAAAATATAAGAAATAATTCCAATTATAACCGTTAATGCTAACAATAATGAATCAACTGCTTGTTGTTTCGTTTCTATCAATTCTAATTACCTTTTTCCTTTACATATAAATTTAGTAATAATATTACCTGTTCTATCCATAGCACATTATATTAATTTTTCATACAGTTTAAACCAATCCAATCCGTGTTTTCCAAGTCCCAAATCAACAGTATCAATATATGTAAAGCCATATTTTTCATAAAGTTTAATGGCAGGCAAATTACCTTCGTAAACATCCAACCTGATTGATTTAACTTTTGAATTAATACTGTGTTTATGAGCAAAGTCCATTAGTGCTTTGCCGGTGCCACACTTCATAAATTTCGGATGGACAGCAAATGTATGTATAACAAAAACATCTGAATAGTCATAATCAAATCCCCATTTAACATTATAATATGCTGATTCAGGTTCATGGTTTAGAATAATAGAACCAAT
>JARLHR010000001.1 GCA_031292145.1 Clostridium sp.
ATAGACCAGTATGCTCGTCTATTTCGCGTCATACTGCGTTAGTAAATTCTACTAATAGGCCCACTATGAGCAGAATTTACTTCCTTGTCTGACACGAAATATACGTCGCATCTTTGGTCTATTATTTTCTTTCATGTGCCTTAATCATTCATTATAATGTAACCAAAAAAATATTAATGAATATTTATGTAGTAAAGTAATATTTTTGGGAGAACACGATGAACTTAAAGGGAAGTAAAACTGAAAGAAATTTATTTAAAACATTTGCGGGAGAATCTAGGGTAAGCAATAAATATACATTTTATGCAGAAAGGGCTAAAGAAGAAGGCTTTATGTATGTTGCAGACGTATTTGAAGAAACTTCTAGTAATGAAAAAGCTCACGCTAGAGAGGTATTTAAAAGATATTTAGATAAGGTTTGTAATACAAAAAATAATTTAATAGAATCAGCACTTGGAGAGTCTGAAGAAAACAAAGTAATTTATAAGGAATTTGAAAAAACAGCAAGAGAAGAAGGGTTTGATGATATTGCAGATTTCTATAAAGAACTTCGAGAAGTAGAAGACCATCATAAAGAACGATTTTTAGAATTAGCTAAAAGAATAAAAGAAGGTAAAATGTTTAAATCAGATAGGGAAGCAGAATGGATATGCTTAAATTGTGGATATATCCATGAAGGAAAAGAGGCACCAATGAAATGTCCATTATGTAAATATCCAAGAGCATATTTTAAAAAATTAAATTGTAAGGATTACAAATAGGGGGCAAATATATGATTTATGAATATCCAGAAGAATTTGTAGTGCCTGTTGTTTATACAGAGGAGTTGAAAGAAAACCCTATGTATAGGGAGTGGGAATTAAAATATTTGCAGATGGAAAAGGTTGTAGAACCTTATAAGAAAATGAAAGAATATGAAATGCTTCCTGAAGATGAATATGAAAATGAAACTTTTTATAAGAATAACATTGGAAAGAAAGGTATGAATTATCTTGAATTTGATGATGAAGAATCTCAAGAAAAACCTTACGAAGAGGATATGTGTAATGATAATATGGAATATGAGCATATGAAAAATATATTAAAGGATATAGACAATGAATATGCAAAGTGTGAAACTTTAGGAATGTAAGTTTCTATTTTTAGATAACTATTTTAAATTCGATGAGTTATATGCAAGTTAATTATATTAGTATTAATTTTATAGGGATTTAATTATGAAATTTGATGATTTGGTTAAAAGGCAGTACGAAGATATAAATAATATAAGTGGACTATTGAAAAGCTATGTTGATTCTTATAGACTATTAATTGCTGGGGCAGCGGAATTATACAGTATAGATTTAGTAAAGAAAAGTGATGTGAAAAAAGCAATAGATAGAGTTGAAGAAGTAGGGGAATTAATAGATAAGCTAATAAATACATTAGATAAATGTGAAGTATCTTATTTAAAGTATTGTAATATTAAAGATGATTATATTAGCATAAGTACAAAAAAAGATAAGATATTTACTGAAATTGATAACGAATTAAATTTCCAAAATTCTCAAAGAGAAGAATAATGAATATGCTTAAAAACTCTGTCTAAATGAAAGACAGAGTTTTTCTTAGATTAAAATTTCTTCAATTTAAGTTTACTTACCATCAAATATGAACCAATTATCATTAAAAGAACAATGAGATAAATTGGTGATGTTATATTCAAATTAAGTAAAATTAATGAAATAAGCGCCATAAAACAACCTACTATTGTTATAGGAACTCCAGTAAAGGAACCATCAAAATCGGTAGTATTAAATCTAGCTAATCTATATGCACCGCAGATTGGGAATAATAATAAAACTGCATAACCTAATAATCCATTTGGACCAAAGGAATCAAGGTTAAATAATATATATACTAATATAGATGGTGCTACTCCGAAAGAAACCAAGTCAGCTAATGAATCTAACTCTTTACCTAAATCGCTAGAAACATTTAAAAAACGAGCTATTCGTCCATCATATCTATCTACCAATCCAGCCAATAGAATAAAAGCACCCGATAATGCATATTTTTCGTTAATTACTGATAATATAGATATAATTCCGCAAGACAAATTAATGAAGGTAAATACATTAGGAATACAACTCTTCCTCATAAAATCACTCCTAAAATTATAAAAAATACTTACAAATAAACATTATAGCATATAAATTAAAATAATATAAGAGATAAATTAACTTTAACAATCTTAAAATTAGTTTGTATCGACATTAAATGGGAAAAATGATATAATAAAGGGTAGTATGTAAATGGAGGGAGTATCTTTTTTAGGAATTAATATATTTCAACCATTTGATTGTAGGGTGATTTTTTATAAGTTAATTTTAACTATAAGGCACATGAAAAAAATAATAGACCAAAGATGCGACGCATATTTTGTACCAGACAAGGAAGCAATTTATGCTCATAGTGGGCCTATTAGCTTAAATTACTGACGCAGTATGGTGCAAAATAGGCAAGCATACTGGTCTATTATTTTTTTG
>JARLHR010000219.1 GCA_031292145.1 Clostridium sp.
CAAAAGAGACATTTCAACTTGTGGAAGATGGGCAACTGCATTTTTATTAGAAGGAGATTTGAGAAACAGTGTATTTTTGGATTTTGTTAAAAGCATAGTAAGGCAATATGGAGCGAAATCGTATGACGAAGCAATAACAAAGTGGTCAAACCAAAACTGGGGAGTCTAATTTTAATAAATATACTTAAAAAGATGAAGCAATTAATAATTATAAAACATGAATAATAAATTCCAAAATGGGAAAATTTACGCAATTCGTTCTCCAAGTTCAGACAAATATTATATTGGAAGCACAACACAATTACTTTGTAATCGTCTTGCAGGACATAGACAAAAACATAGAATGTATGTATCGAATCCAAATTCTTCGAGTTATTATTCATCATATGAAATTCTAAATTTTAATGATGGGTACATTGAACTCTTAGAAAACTACCCATGTAATAGTAGAGAGGAATTACAGAGAAAGGAGGGCGAGTTAATAATAAAATATAAAAACGATATTGTCAACAAAACAATTGCTGGAAGAAATGTCAAAGATTGGATTAAAGAACATAAAGAAGAAATTGCGGAAAAACATAAGCAATATTATATTAATCACAAAAACGAATTACTACTAAAAAATAAGAAATACAGAGAAACAAATAAAGAAGAAATTAACAAGCAACGGAAACTCTACCGAATAGAAAATAAGGAAGCTATCAAGCAACATGCAAATACAAATCTCCTTTGTGAGTGTGGCGGACAATACACGTGCGCAAATAGAGCCAGACACTTCAAATCAGTTATGCATGTAATTTTTACAAAAGTTTAAAATTATTTTATGTATATAATGTATATATAAAACAAATGGGTGATAATTCACATGTATATTATAATTCTCTAATTGTCTGTCAAAAAACTGACGTTAACTCAAACGATTATCAAGCTGTTTATCAAGATATCACGGGACAAAGCATAGTTGATAAAACTGGCGATTATGAATTCGCTATTGAAAAGTTTACTATG
>JARLHR010000029.1 GCA_031292145.1 Clostridium sp.
GCATGCTCCCGCTTTCAGCGTGACAAGCTAAATTGGAACAACTTACAACTAAGAACCTTAAACAGCTCATTTTCAAATGCTTTCTACATAAAAATATTTATTATTTCTAGTGAAGAGATCCACTTAAGATTTAGCAAGTATAATAATCATGGCATTTTGGACCTGTTATTTTCTTTCATGTGCCTAATAATTTGAATAATTCTTAGTATCATTCCATATAGTGTTAAATTCTGTAGAATAATTATTAACTATATTAGGCATTCTCATTATTATTAGATTTTCATCATTCACTTTTGTTGCATTAAGTGTGTAATTATATGAGCCGGCAAGCGCGGTTTTATCATCAATTACACTTAATTTTAAATGCATTAAACCTGTATGACTATTTATTTTAACTGGAATATTATTTACCTTTAATTTATCTAACATAGCTTTTTGTGCCTTAGTATGAGCCTCTTGCTTGTCTGTTATTACTTTAACATCAACACCACGTTTCTTAGCATCAATAATGGCATTGACTATATTTTCTTTAGTTATAGAATAAATAGCAATATCTAAGTTCTTTAGAGCACTATTAATTTCTTTAATTAATATCTTATCTAAATTCCCATCTTTTTTTGTAAAATAAATTTCTATTTGATTATTATCTTGTGACTGTATACTTTCAGTTTTAGATTCTGCACTGGCCATTTTACTACTACACCTCACAAACAATAATGATGAAATTACAAATAACCCTGTTATAATATAGATTATATGTTTTTTATTCATAAAATGACCTTCATAAAATTATATTATAGATATACAATTTAAGATTTGGACTTATAACTTGAACTATTATGAAATCATACTAAATTTTGAGTATATATCTACACTAGAAATCAAATACATTTGTGTGTAGCAGGCATTTGAAAATTTCGATGCTAAAAGCACTTAATGGGAGCTTGTTTCACATTAGCTTGTCACACTGAAAGTGGGAGCAAGCCAATGTTGATGCAAGCTCCCATTTAGTGATTTCAGCGAAATTTTCATAGTCCTGCGTAACACAAATGTATTTGATTTCGGTAGATTATCGCATAAGTCTAAGTTATATGTTGTTTATCTATACAATTTAGAAGCTTTAGTGAAATATTTATATTATAATTAAATCATGGAATTAAATATAAAACATATAGTTAATCGAAAATTACAAAATAATATATTTTGAACAGGAGGATAAAAGATGATATTATCAGGAAAAGAAATTAAAAATAAGTTAGGAAAAGAAATAATAATAAAGCCATTTAATGAGAAACAACTTAATCCTAATAGTTATAACTTAAGATTACATAATGAATTACTTGTTTATGATGAAGAAATATTGGATATGAAAAAAGAAAATAAAGTTAAAAAGGTGATTATACCGGAAGAAGGACTAGTTTTAGAACCCGGAAAGTTATATCTTGGCAGAACTATGGAGTATACTGGAACAGATAAATATGTTCCAATGTTAGAAGGCAGGTCATCAATTGGAAGATTAGGATTATTTATTCACGTTACTGCTGGATTTGGAGATGTAGGTTTTAAGGGCTATTGGACATTAGAAATCTTCTGTGTGCAGCCAATAAAAATTTACTCAAATGTTGAGTTATGCCAAATATATTACCATAGCATTGAAGGGGCTTATGATGAATATGCTAGTGGAAAATATCAAAATAATGAAAGTGTTCAACCAAGTCTGCTGTATAAGGACTTTGAACTTTGAATTATATAAAAACCAAATTTTTTATAATAAGCAATTAAATTTGCATTAAAAGAAGTTGTATTTTTAACTCTTAATATTCTCCCATTGATATCGCTGGGAGAGTATTGAGGATAAAATTTAAACCTATGAGAAATTTTTACAAACTCAATAATTATTTTTAGAGGGTAGTAGATAGTAGAAATATTGTTTACTACCTTTATTTTTATAATGTGTCATAGCAGTAAATATAAGATCAGTAGACAGAAGAAATCCAACCACTACTTTGTTTTATGAAATATATACATCACCATCACCAACTATCACTATTTTGTAACTGGATTTTAATGGCGTTAAGTCGTATTTTATAGACTGTGGATCTAGTTTTATAGATTGAAGTATAACCAAGTTATTATCAAAAACAATTACATAAGAACTTTTATTTGTAGAGACATTTTGAATCTCATAAATCTTATCTGTTAAAAGGGCTTCATAATCAATTAAGTTGTAAACACCTTCCCTAAATACATTTGATGTAATAGGTATGGTAGCACCTGTAATAGTAAATGATAAAAATAATAAAATAAAAAATACAGAAATAAATTTTTTCAATTATAAAACCACCTTTCATATTTATTATGTTGTCTAGATTTTATAATATGCATAGATGTTAATTAACATCGAATACGTTTATACAATTTTTGTAAAAGTTAAAAGTAATAGTAGTAGAGGTCAACTACTGCTTTTTGGAATATATTCATGGTAAGGTATTTCGATTGTAACACCTGTATTATCAAATTTATAATTTGTGTTTTCAAGAGGATTCCTATTGTAAACTAAATTCATTCCAACAGTATAAAGTGCTTCAGTTGTTTCATTTGGATCTTGAATAACAGTACCAGCCATAATACCTTTATCAATTAAATCTTTGGCTTCTTGTATTCCGTCGATTCCGAAAACTGGAACATATTTTGTTTTATCCCCTGTATTATAGCCATACTTTTGAAGTGCTTCAATAGCGCCTATTGCCATAGCATCGTTATTTGCAATTATAGCTTCTATCTTATTGTTGTATTTTAAAAACAATGGTTCTACGGCATTTTTAGCTAACTCTTGATCCCAATTACAGTTTATTGATGCTAATTCTTCTGTTTTTATTCCGGCATCATTAACTGTTGAAATAGAATAAAATGTTCTTGCAGCAACCGCAGTATTATTAGCAGGACCTTTTAACATGATATATTGTAATACATTATCACCATCTTTATCTATAGTGCCTTTATTTGAATTCCAGGCATTAACAACAAGATTTCCTTGCAAAATACCTGACTGATCAGCATTGGTTGATATAACCAGAGCTTTACTATAAGTTTTAATTGGTTCAACATTAAATGGGATTGTATTAAATAAAATTATAGGAATATTTTTTGATTTTACTTCATCAATAACTGATGTTACTGTATTTTCGCTTAAGTCAACTAAGTTTACAAGTAAAAGATCATAATTATTATTAAGAGCAGAAGCTATTTCTTCGTTTTGTATTGATTGATTTCTCTTGCCATCATAAAAAGTATATTTAACATTACTACCATTCCTATTTTGAATTTCTTCTAAGCTTTTACGAACTAAAGAAATATAAGGATCATCAAAAGTAAATAAAATAACAGCTACGTTAACTTGATTTTGAGGAAGAACTTGCGCATAAGAATATATATTATTTTTAGTACTATTTAATGCTAAAGCAAAAACTATAATAGTAATCATAGAAAGTGAAAGTGCTTTTTTCAATATTATCATTTTAATCCTCCATGGCAAACATTTTTGTATCTAATATTTATGTTGTCTCATGTGAATGAATTTATACTATGGATTATTATAGAAAACAAAAGGCAGTAGCTAAAAATCAAACTAAAGTACCATAAAATGACTCTTTATTAATAAACTCACAAAATTAATAAATTCAATGCAGGAGTTTGCTAATTTTTAAAGAATATTCTAATCTGGGTATAGTTGGAATACATGTAAAAGTCAGAGTAATTTAGAAATTTATAATTCTTATGTTGAAGATTGCAAATTTGATTTCTAATTCATCACATGATGATATACTAAGGGACCTTCAAAAAAATAACCAGTCAGATTCTAACATAGAAGGAGGAAATAAATGAGTATAACTGAAATATCAGTAAAAAGACCAGCAGCCATGTGGATGGCAGTAATATTATTCATTGGACTGGGCATTCTAGGGTATAAAAGCATGGGGGCAGATTTAATGCCTTCTATGAATATACCGGTTATATCCATAATGACAACTTATAATGGTGCCAGTGCGGAAGATATTAAAAAAGATATTGTAAAACCAATTGAAGATGCAGTATCAGGAATAAGCGGCGTTGATGTTCTGAATTCTACTTCAGGAGAAGGCTATGGTACTGTTGCAGTAACCTTTAAAATGAGTGCAAATATAAATACCGCATATTTAGATGTCCAAAAAGCTGTTGATCTTGCTTCAGCGAGACTTCCTAAAGAAGCAGATAAGCCTATTTTATATAAAATGGATATGAGTGCCATACCTATTATGATAGTTTCAATAAATGGAGATGCCAGTTATGAGGAACTTTACAATCAATCTGATATCTTAAAACAAAGATTAGAAAAAGTACCTGGAGTAGGAAACATTTCCTTAATGGGTGCAGATAAGAAGCAGCTCATGATAAAGATTGACAAAGCTACTATGGAGTATTATGGAGTCAGCATTGATGCTTTAATGGGAACATTGCAAGCGTCAAACGTTAACATACCAGCTGGAGATATTAAACAAGACAGCTTAGATCAATCTGTTAGAATTATTGGTCAGTTCAGTACCATTGATGCTGCAAGAAATCTGTTAATACCCGCTGGTAATGGAGTAACAATTCGTCTTGGCGATATTGCAAAGATTGATTTAGAAGTTCCAGATGCTACCGTATTAACAAGATTTGGTGGCAACAAGACCATAGCAATGATGCTTGGAAAGCAAAGTGATTCAAATGTAGTAGAAGTGGCTGATTCTGTAAAAAAGGAATTAGAAGATATAAAAAAGACACTTCCAAAGGGAACGGAAGTAAATATTCTAATGGATACTACTACTTTTATTAATTCTTCACTTACTCAAATAAAGCATAATCTTTTGGAAGGAATTTTAACTACTGCAATTGTACTTTATTTATTTTTCCGCAGTTTCCGTTCTTCTTTAGCGGTTTTAGTTGCAATTCCAACTTCACTGATTGCTACGTTTTTTATGATGTATGAGATGCACTTTACCTTGAACATGTTGTCCTTGATGGGCTTATCTCTGGTTGTAGGTACTCTGGTGGATGATTCCATAGTTGTTATAGAAAATATACAACGGCATATGGATATGGGGAAAAATCCTATAGCAGCAGCCATTGAAGGCCGTAAAGAAGTAGGAATGGCAGCAATAGCCATAACTTTATGTGATATTGTTGTATTTGCTCCTATTTCATTTGTGTCAGGTTTAGTTGGCCAGATGTTTAGAGAATTTGGTTTGACAATCGTTGCTGCTACCATGTTTTCGTTAATTGTATCTTTTACAATTACACCAATGCTTTCGTCAAGATTATTAAAAAATAGAAACATTAAAGAGGAGAAAGTTGAAAACAAAAAGGCGAACTTTATCAGTAGGATGAGCTCTAAATTCAGTAGAACAAGTTCTAAAATGGAAGGGTCATTTGGCAAACTTACAGAAATTTATAAAAAAACCCTGATATGGTCTTTAAATAACAGGAAAAAAGTTTTAGCTTTAGTTATTGCAGGGGTTGTATTTAGTGTGGCTCTTGTTCCAATGGGAGCGATAAAAACAGAGTTTATACCTATGGCAGACCAGAGTTCTTTTACCATTAGCGTGAAGCTTGCCCCAGGATCTACCTTAAAACAAACGGATGAGAAAGTTGCTGAGGTAGAAAAATATTTACAAGGAACAAAAGAGGTAAAAAATTATTTTTCATTGATTGGACATGATGGAGAAGCAACTGCAGATAAATCAATTGCTCAAATTTACGTTAACTTAGTTCCTAAGGGTGAACGTAAAAAAAGCCAAAGCGAACTTGCAGGTGAGGTTCGTGCTTTTGGGAAAAATATGTCTGGAGTTGATTTTAATGTAGCAGAGTCATCTTCATCTGGTGGCAGTAGTAAGCCTGTATCAATTAAGATAAAAGGTGATGATTCGGATACTTTGAAGTCACTATCGAAGGAAGTTGAAAATGTAATAAGGGCAGTGCCAGGAATTATTGATGTAAGTAACTCTTCAAGTGCAAGAAGTAGTGAACTTAGGGTGAATATAGACAGTCTTGCAGCTACCCAGTACAATATTTCTACTTCAAATGTAGGCAGTGTTGTTAGAATGGCGCTTGCAGGAACCAACGTGGGAGTATATAGAGCAAACAATGAAGAAAATGATATAACCCTTAAGTTTGATAATGGACAAATAAAGAGTGCAGAAGACCTTAAGTCATTGAAAATTACTAATTCATTAGGTCAACAAATTCCATTAAGTCAAGTTGCTTCTATTCAAAAAATAGATAGTGATCCTTCTATATCCAGAGAAGATAAGCAGGATATGATCACTGTAGAAGCCAATCTGCAAGGAAGAGTTCTTGGAGAAGTTACCAATGATATTAATGCTAAACTAAAAGCTCTTTCAGTTCCTAATGGATATAGTATAGACTTCGGGGGAAATCAAAAACAGATGGCAGATAGCTTTTCTTCTCTTGGACTAGCTTTAGCGGCATCATTAGCCCTTGTTTATATGATTTTAGTAGTACTTTATGAATCATTTTTAACTCCATTTATAAGAATGATGGCCCTACCTTGTGCTATCATAGGAGCCTTTGGGTTACTAGCTTTAACTGGACAGACTTTAAACTTAATGTCCATGATTGGATTAATTATGTTAGAAGGGCTAGCATCTAAAAATGGTACATTACTTATAGATTATACCAATACCCTAATGAAGAGAGGAATGAATTTAAGAGATGCTCTTATAGAATCTGGTGTTACAAGATTAAGACCAATCATAATGACAAGTGCAACTATGATTGTTTCCATGCTGCCAGTTGCTTTATCTATGGGTGAAGGAACTGAAATGAAAAAGAGCATGGCTGTAGTAATCATTGGAGGTATGGTTGCGTCAACAATACTTTCACCAATTATATTGCCAATTATTTATACATTAATGGATGATTTAAAAAGAGTTATCTCATTTAAAAAGAAAAAAGTTAAAAACTTAGAGGGAGGTACCACATATGAAGTCTAAGGGGTTAAAGAAAAAGATTTTTATAGGAACGATAGTTTTAGCAGTTGTTGCAGTTGGAATTGCTTTTAGATTTGGTAAAAGCAAACCGGTAGAAGTAACACAAGATGTTAAAAATGTAAAAACACAAAAAGTAACAACTGGAACAATTTCAACAAATGTAGAATATGCAAGTAACCTAAAACCTGCAAAGGAGGTAGTGGTTTTACCTAAAGCAGGAGGGAAAGTTGCGACTGTAGATGTAAATGTTGGAGACAAGGTTAGTGTAGGGCAAACATTATTTACATTGGAAACTACAGATTATGCAGCGCAACTAGAGCAGGCTGAGGCGGGAGTGAGTGCAGCTAGCGCTAACTTAGAAAGAACCAGTGACTCGGGGTTTACTCAGCAACTATTACAAGCAGAACAGCTGGTAGGAAAATTACAATTACAGTATAATACGCTAAAGGATAGTTATGACAGAACACAAACATTATATGCAGCACAAGCAGTACCTAAAAAGGAGTTGGATGATGCAAAATCACAATATGATGCTATAACTATAGACTTAAAAAATGCGCAAGATAGCTTAGAACTATTAAAGAGTAAATCAGGCCCTCAAGCTACAAAGGCTGCTGCAGCATCAGTAGAACAAGCACAGGCAGGAGTAAGTGTTATACAAAATCAGATAAATAATGCTACCATTACTGCACCAATAGCTGGAGTTGTGTCAGAAAAAGCTGTAGAAGTAGGTGAGCTTGCTGGTGGGCAGTCAGGTTCTGTTACTGTTATAGATGATAGTAGTTTGACGGCAGAAATAAATATTCCAGACAAAATGCTTGAAAAAATTCAAGTAGGGCAATCCGTACCAGTTGCTATAAATGCATTACCAGATGCAAAAATAGTTGGAGTAATAGATAATATCAGTCCAAATACAAGTTCTAAAAACAATTTCTATGTTGTGAAGGTTAAAATTGATAATTCTAATAATGATATAAAAGCAGGTATGTTTGCTAAAATATCGCTACCATCTGAAAAGAAGGACAACATATTGATGGTTCCAAATGAAACAATTAAAATGGAGAATGGTGTAAATTATCTTTATACAGTTGACAATGGCGAGGTTAAAAAAATATCTGTTGAAACTGGAATTTCAAATGAGAAATTTACCGAAGTAACAGGCAAGGTACAAGAAGGCTTGGATATCATTACTGAAGGCCAAAATCTATTAAGCGATGGAGAAAAAGTAAATTTGGTATAGTAAAAATAAATAGATACACAAATGTGAACTTAGACTTATGCTATAGCTTGCCGAAAGAACTGGTGATCTGTTACTCGGTTACTGGAGAATAAGGCTGTGGATTTCTAACAATAGAAGTTGTACCCATTTCTGCATGCTCCTCAGACAAGCTGAGGACAAGCAAAAATGGAACAACTTCTATTGAAGAAATACCTACAGCATTATTCTCAATGTAACACTGCGCAAAAGATCACCAGTTCTTTCTAGTATGGCATATATTTCAAGTTTTTGAATTAGATATATTTAAGAAATAACCAACGCATTTTTTTGGTTAAAGCCAAGGAATAATGGGGAATGTATTTATTACTGCTATTTTTAAAATATGTTTTAATAAGTGCTATACAAAACTATAATCAAATGAACAATAGTATTTTAGAACTAAATCGCTAAAAGCGACGGCTTGGTTTGGTGATTAAATAAAATTTTATGTGGAAAAAATAAGAAGTGAAGTTCTTTCTCAAGGAACTTCACTTCTCACATTTTACACGCCTTTTACAAGGAGTGATAAAATGTATCAAAAAATCGAAAAAATGATTAAAGATCTAGAACTTCGTGGACATAGTAAACTCACTATTAGAAATATGGTTTGCACTATGAACGCTTTTTCTAGATTTTATAACAAGCCACCTGAATTATTAGGTGAGCGTGAAATCATTAATTATTTAGAGTATTGCATAAAAACAAAAAAATTATGCAGAGGAACTGTAAATTATATTAATAGTACTCTAAAATTCTTTTATGTTGTGACACTTGAAGGATCATGGAGTGATTTAAGAGTTCCAAGACTTAGATATGATAAGAAATTGCCTAAATATTTAACAAAAGAGGAAGTAAAACTTTTATTAGAATCTACTATTTATTTAAAACATAAAGCAATATTATCAACTATATATTCTGCCGGCTTACGCGTTAGCGAAGTTATAAACTTAAGAATATCTGATATTATGAGTAAAGAAATGAAAATCAGAGTTAGAAACGGTAAGAGAAATAAAGAAAGATATACTTTGTTATCTCAAAAGAATTTAAAGTTACTAAGGGTATATTGGAAGAAGTTTGGTCATAGAAATTATTCTCCAGATGACTATTTATTTATATCTAGACTAACAAAAACTAAGTTAACTAGTCGAGGTGTACAAATGGCTATGGAAAAAGCAATGAAAAAAGCTGGAATGACTAAAAAAGCAACTGTTCATACTTTAAGGCATTCTTTTGCTACACATTTAATGAATGATGGTGTTGAACTTGCTAATATTCAAACATTAATGGGACATTCTAATGTTAAAACAACTTCAATATATCTACATGTAAAAGATTATCAGGTATTGAATATAAAAAGTCCATTAGATACATTGGATTAGGTTTATGAATTCACTTCAAGATATTATTAAGTTACACGGCGAATCGTATACAAAATCAAAGAAACTACCATCCAATATTCTAAAAGCACTATATTCTATTAAGGATTGTAGAACTGCTGCGCTTGGCGGCCATGTATATGAGTGTGATGAATGCGGAGATACTATGATTTCATATAATTCATGTAGAAATAGGCACTGTCCTAAATGTCAGACTTATGCGAAAGAGTTATGGATTTATGAAAGAAGCAAAGCTTTATTGCCAACTCATTATTTTCATATTGTTTTTACAATTCCAGAACAGTTAAATTCATTAACAATCTTTAATCAAAAAGAAATATACTCTATTCTTTTTACTTCTGTTTCCGAGACTTTGCTAGAATTAGCAAAGGATAAAAAATACTTAAGTGCGAATATTGGATTTACAACAATATTGCATACTTGGGGACAAAATTTAATGTTTCATCCACATATTCATTGTATAGTACCAGGTGGTGGATTAAGCCTTGATAGCACAAAATGGATAAGATCGAAAAAGAAATTTTTCATCCCAGTAAAAGTTTTATCAAGAAAATTTAGAGGAAAATTTCTCTATCATTTAAATGAACTTTATCTAAAGAATAAACTTAAATTTCCTGGAAATATAAATGAGTTATCATCAAGGAATATATTTAGTTCATTTAAAGATGATTTATATAAAAAAGAATGGATTGTTTATAGTAAAGCACCTTTCAGTAGTGCGGAATATGTACTTCAATATTTAGGTAGATATACTCATAGAGTTGCTATATCAGATAACAGAATTATAAAAGTTGATAATGAAAAAATAGTATTTAAATGGAGAGATTACAAAGATAAAAATAAGAAAAAAGTAATGTCTTTAAAACCAGCAGAATTTATAAGGCGTTTTACTATGCATATCTTACCGGATAGATTTGTAAAAATAAGACATTATGGTATTTTAGCAAACAGAAATAAAACTCTAAAGTTTAAGCGATGCAAAGAAATATTTAGAATAAAACCAAAAGAAGTAGAAATATTATCGACAGCGGAGCTATTCTTTAGATTAACTGGAATTAGAATAGGTAAGTGTAAAAATTGTGAGAAGGGAAATTTAATAAAGATAGGTGGGATAATGCCTCGGAGTGATTCATCACCTTAGATTAAGGTAAAAGTGAATAAATACTTAAGTATGGGGAGGGGGAATTTATGTTCACAAATAAAATAACTATATATTTTTGTGGAGTAAAGTCTTAAAATATTAATATATATATGAAGATTATGGAATTTAAGGTGAGTGGTGAATTTTTGAATCCCCATACGGGGCGGTCTGCTTTTAGCGACTTCGTTCTATAAATTGATTGCGATATTGAGATGTGCATATTTAAAATACAGCTATAAAATTAAGTATAGATTTATTTTAAGTATGTGCTATTTTTAGGTCTCAACATCGCAATCAACACAACTCATATGATGAATCACTAAAAATGAATACTAAATTGTAAAATCGCATTATTCAAGAAATTAAATTTGCGATTATTTTAATGCGTCATTCTACCATAAGTTGCAGATTAAGAAAGTTATAGCTTGCCACATTGCTGACATAATTATCTAGTATTATATAAACATAAAGTAGTTAAGCATTATTTATCCCCTAAATAATTATTAACCAGTATTCAGAATGGTCTATTCACCCTAGTAGATCATTCATTTTATTTGGAGAAAATACTGACATTAGGATATACATAATACCAATAATGAAATTTTAAACAAGCTCTATTATTTAAGATAATTATAAGCAGTAAGTATTTAGTAAAAGAAAGAAATACTTAATTTTATGGTTTTAATAATAGAGCTTTTTTAAAATAATGTTTTTTGGGAAAGCAATTATACCAATAGAAAATAAATATTGTAAAGGGGAAAATTCGCTGCGCTCTATAATAACCCAATATAAGGCACAATCAAAAAAACAATATATATTTGAGTATATAAACATAATGTGTAATTAAAAAACGCTATCAAATTTTAATGATAGCGTTTTTTGAACATGTATAAAAATAATTAGGTGGTTATATATAGTAATAAATATTTTCATGTGCCTAAGTGTAGCAGAATTTGAAATTCAGCATAATAAGAGAACTTCTTCAAGGAATAATTTTAGATGAAGAACTGCAGGTAAAATTTATATGAAAAATATAATATAAGATATCAGCATTTACACATAAAATTCATAACTTTATGCTAAATTATTAAATATATGATAAAGTTATATTAATATTAACTATATGGGGTGAAAGTTATGAACAACATTTTAATAATTGAAGATGAAAAAAGTGTATCAGATGTTGTAAAGGCATATTTAGAAAAAGAAGGATATGGGGTGTTTGCAACTGAAAATGGATTAGATGGGATAGAATTATTTAGAAAAGAAAAAATCAATCTTGTAATTTTAGATTTAATGCTGCCAGATATAGATGGCGAAGAAGTTTGCAAAATACTTAGAAAAATATCAGACGTATATATTTTTATGCTAACTGCTAAAAGTACACTAAGTGATAAAATAGAAGGATTAAATATTGGAGCTGATGAATATTTAACAAAACCATTAAGTCCAAGAGAACTTACTGCACGTGTAAATGCATTATTTAGAAGAGTTGGGGGAAGTAAAGAAAATATTCTTTCTTTTGATAATAATAAATTAATAATTGATATTGATAAAAGATCAGTTAAATTAAAAGGAGAAGAAGTCAATTTAACTCCAAATGAATTTGATATATTATATGCTTTAGCTTCAAGTAAAGGAAAAGTATTTTCAAGAGAAGCTATAATAGAAAAAGTATTTGGTATTGATTTTGATGGATCAGATAGAAGTATAGATGTTCATATCAAAAATTTACGTAAGAAAATTGAAGAAGATACCAAATCTCCAAGATACATAGTTACTGTTACAAAAATCGGTTATAAATTTGGTGATGAAATATGAAGCAAAATATTAGAGAACGCTTAAGCTTTATTTTAATTTTTTGTTCTGTAGTTTCAGTGCTTTTATCAGCTTTGATTATAAATACGACAATAACAAATACCTTCAATAAATATATGGAGGATATTCAAACTAAAAGAAATGCAAGGCTGATAGAATATTTTCAACAAGTTTATAAAAATGATGGAAGTTGGAATTCAACCTCTGGTGAAGAAATGATGCATGAAGCATATATGAGTAATTATTGTTTAAGTCTTTTGGATGAAAATAGAAAAGTTGTATGGGAAATGAACCATGATGATATACAAAATAAAAATCATATGACGGTAAATGGTAAAGAAGAAACTGGAGTTTATACTTCAAATACTTTTGATATAAATGTAAATGATAAAACTGTAGGGTATATTATAGTGGGCCAATATTCACCTGTATTACTTTCGCAGGACGATATAAATTTCAAGGGGCAAATTAATAAAGGGATAGTATTTAGTGGTGTATTAACATTGATAATAGTAGGAATAATAAGCTTAATACTATCAAAGCAATTTTCCGGGCCTATTAAAGCAGTTTCAAAAACTTCTGTGAGTTTATCTAAAGGAAATTATAATTCCAGATCAAATGTAAAAAGCAGCATTGAAGAAATTCGAAATTTAACTGAGAGTATAAATTCTCTAGGAGAGAAACTAAATAGCCAGGATCTACTTAGAAAAAGACTTGTATCTGATATATCCCATGAAATTAGAACTCCATTAAATGTATTGCAAAATAATTTAGAAGCGATGATAGATGGAATTATACCTATAACTACCGATAAACTTAACAATCTAAATGATGAAGTAATAAGATTTGGTAAGCTTTTAAATAACTTAAATTCACTAAAACAAATAGAATCTGATGAAATAATACTTAAATTAGGATTAGTAAATATAAGTGAACTTCTTTCATCAGTAATAGAAGATTTTTCGATTGCTGCAGCTGAAAAGAATGTAAAATTATTAATAAATAAAAATGAAGATAAGGATTTTATAGTACCAGGTGATTATGATAAATTAAAACAAGTATTTATAAATCTTATTTCAAATGGAATTAAGTTTAACAAGGTAGATGGGTCAGTATGGATTAATATCAGCAGCGATGCAAACTCTGTGATTGTTGAAATTAAGGATAATGGTATGGGAATTAAAAAAGAAGATTTGCCTTATGTTTTTGAAAGAATGTATCGTGGAGATAAAAGCAGACATAAAATTGAGGGGAGCGGAATCGGCCTCACTCTTGTGAAGAAGATACTAACTCTGCATTCTGGAACAATAGATGTAGAAAGTAAGGAGAATAAAGGAACTGTATTTACTGTAAGTATAAATAAAAGTAGTGATAGCAATTAAAACAATTATTAATTACTATCGAAACTGAAACTCTAACTATTAAAATATAGCTAATAGTTAGAGTTTATTTTAATGAAGAAAATTATTATTTTTTCGATATAATACGTAATCACGGATATAATATAACAAAAATTTCATATCAAATCCACATAGAATCTTCATAATTTTTTATTACACTTTATTATATAAGAAGGGATTTTGATTGAGATGAATTTTTGAAGTAAACTAATTTTGATAATAGGGGTGATAAGCATGAATATTAGAAGAGAAGTTAATAAAGCAGGCTTTAATACTAAAGGTTTAAATAATAGAAAATATGTAAGATTATTTGTTATAGCTGTTGCTATTTTATTACTTAGTAATTTTATGTCAAGTTTTGATATGAGTACAAAATTAAAACAAAATTTATCAGGAAATGAAGCTAATGCCTTTCAAGTAAATATAACTAAGGCAGCTATTGAAAATGGGGTTCAAGTCATAAGAATAACAGCAGATAATAATGGTTATACCCCTGATGCTATTTATGTTCAAAAAGATATTCATGTTAAGTTAATATTTGAAGGAAATCAGCTTAATTCGTGTAACAATGGCATAGTATTACCATCTTTAAATATCGAGAAAGATTTAAAGCCAGGAGAAAATGTAATGGAATTTACACCAAAGGATGAAGATATAAACTTTAGCTGCTGGATGGGAATGATCAAAGGAGTGATTAAAGTTACAGATAATATAGATTCCATAAATAAACCTAAAAAACTTTAAAAAGAAATTTAGAGATAGAAGAGAATGAGTTGCTTGTTTAGATTATTAAAACAATTTAAACAAGCAACTCGTTTAACATTGAATATATTTTTAGTAATGTAATTAGTCTCGAATTGTTTACTTTTAATATACAAAAAACTATGTAGCTATGTTTTAATTATCTAGATAATCATGATTTCAAATAATATTTAAAATTGAATTTTATCTTCATAATATCTTCATAACATTTATATATAATGTATTTACAAGGAGACGATAGTGATGAAAAGCTATAGTTTAAGTTTTAAACAAGAAAATATGCTTTGTCATAGATGTCTAATGAATGTTGTAAAAACGTTAAGCTCCCTTCAGGGGTTAGTAGGAGTTGATGTTAATTTAGAATCAAAAAAAATTAAAGTAATCTACAGAGGTAAAGAGATATCAAGAGACGATATTAAAGAAATTGTAAATAAATCGATTTTGAGTGGAAAAGTTGTTAAGCTCGCTCGTTAAATATAAAAACACAATTAAGGAGGAAATTATTATGAATTGTCATGGAAATAATAAAAATGGAGAAAATAAAAAACACAATCCAATGAAGCATATGTTAATGATGGTACTTTGCTGCGGATTACCTTTTATAGTTGTTGGAGCACTTTCTTTTATGAATGTAGGAACAGGATTAAAAGCAGCAATAGGGGGAATAGCTCCTTTCATATGTCCTATAATGATGGTGCTTATGATGGGGATGATGTTTAAGGATAGTAAGCATGGAAATTGCTGCAGTGGAAAGAAAGAAGTGAATGAAAACCAGAACAAAATAGAATAACAGTTTAAAAAAGTGTTTTTAATATGAAAATAAAACAAGGGTATAAATAAAAAGAAGTTAATGGATACTTTGTTGGGTCCGTAACTTCTTTTTATTAATAAATTATAAGTTGATTTATAATAATAAAAGAATGAGAGCTGCAAATATGTGTACAGAAGATAAAAAAATCAAACGTAATTATTATTGACAAAGATTATCAATCGTATATAATATAAGTATCCCCCACCCGGTGGGGGTAGTATAGGAGGCATAATATGAGTGAAGAAAGAAAAAAAGCATTACAATCTTTAAAAACAGCAAAGGGTCAAATTGAAGGAATAATAAAAATGATTGAAGATGATAGATATTGTATTGATATTGCTAATCAATTAATGGCAGTTCAATCTTTAATAAAAAAAGCAGATTTAATGATTCTTCAAGGCCATTTACGTCATTGTGTAAAAGAAGCTTGTTATAATAACAATCCAGACGAAAAAATAGAAGAATTAAATAAGGTTTTAGAAAAATTACTTTCTAAATAATGGAGGTGAAATATGGAGAAAAGGGCATTTAAAATTGAAGGAATGACATGTTCTGCATGTGCTAATAGAGTTGAGAGAGTTGTAAGGAAATTAGATGGCGTAGGTAATGCAAGTGTTAATTTTGCAACAGAAACTCTAAATGTAGAATTTGATGAAAATAAATTAAATAACGAAAATATAGAAGTAGCAGTTGTAAAAGCTGGATATGGAGTTAAGAAAAATTTAAAGACTTATACATTTAAAGTTGAAGGAATGACATGCTCAGCATGTTCAGCCAGAGTTGAAAGAGTTACTAAAAAGCTTAAAGGAGTTCAAAGCTCAGTAGTTAATTTAACTACTGAAAGACTTACAATAAGTATAGATGAAGATGAAATTGGTTATAGTCAGATTAAAGCAGCTGTAGATAAGGCTGGATATAAATTAGTTAAAGAAGAAGAAAAGGTAGAGGGAAAGAAAAAGCTTGATGCAAGTCAATTACTATTAAGAAGATTTATTGTCTCAGCAATATTTACAGTTCCACTTTTAGTGATAACTATGGGACATATGCTGGGAATGCCTCTTCCAATGATAATAGACTCTATGATGAATCCTTTGAATTTTGCAGTTATTCAACTAGCATTAACACTACCTGTAATGATCATGGGATATAAATTTTATAAAGTTGGAATAAAAAATTTAGTTAAATTAAGTCCTAATATGGATTCTTTAATAGCCATAAGTACACTTGCAGCAGTTATATATAGCATATTTGGTATTTATAAAATAAATATTGGTGAAACTATGTATGCAATGCATTTATATTTTGAATCAGCAGCAGTTATCTTAACTTTGATAACTCTTGGAAAATATCTAGAGGCCGTTTCAAAAGGAAGGACTTCACAAGCTATTAAAGCATTAATGGGATTGGCTCCTAAAACTGCAACTGTTATACGTAATAACAGCGAAGTAGTTATGCCAGTTGAAGAGGTTATAGTTGGAGATATAGTTTTAGTAAAACCAGGAGAAAAGTTACCTGTAGATGGAGAGGTTATTGAAGGCAGTACAGCAATTGACGAATCAATGCTTACAGGTGAAAGCATACCTGTAGAAAAGAGCATTGGAAGCAGTGTAATTGGAGCAAGTATTAATAAAACTGGATTTATTAAATATAAGGCTACAAAGGTTGGTAAAGATACTGCACTAGCTCAAATAGTTAAATTAGTTGAAGATGCACAAGGTTCAAAAGCTCCAATAGCAAAACTTGCAGACGTTATATCATCTTATTTTGTACCAACAGTAATTATATTAGCAATAATAGCTTCTGTGGGATGGATAATTTCAGGAGAAACACCTATATTTTCATTAACAATATTTATTGCAGTGCTTGTAATAGCATGTCCTTGCGCTTTAGGTCTTGCAACTCCTACAGCTATCATGGTTGGAACAGGCAAAGGTGCTGAAAATGGAGTATTAATAAAAGGTGGAGAAGCTTTAGAGACAACTCATCAAATCAGTACAATTGTATTTGATAAGACAGGAACAATTACGGAAGGAAAGCCTGTAGTTACTGACATCATCACTAATGGAATTTCAGAAGATGAAATTTTGGCTTTAGCTGCAAGTGCAGAAAAGGGATCAGAGCATCCATTAGGTGAAGCAATAGTTAGGGGAGCAGAGGAAAAAAATCTAGAGTTTAAAACAATAGAAGAATTTAATGCAATTCCTGGTCATGGAATAGAAGTGAAGATAGAAGGAAAAACTATTTTTGTTGGAAATAGAAAGCTGATGAATGAAAAAAATATAGAGATGGATACTTTATCAGAAGAATCCGATAGATTAGCAGATGAAGGAAAGACACCTATGTATGTTTCAATTGATGGAGTGCTTAGAGGAATAATAGCTGTAGCAGATATAGTTAAGCCAAGCAGTAAGAGTGCTATAGAAGCCCTTCATAACATGGGAATTAAAGTAGCTATGATTACTGGAGATAATAAGAAAACAGCAGATGCTATAGCTAAACAAGTAGGAATTGATATAGTTTTAGCTGAGGTTTTACCAGAAGATAAAGCTAATGAAGTTAAAAAACTTCAAGGAGAAAATCGAAAAGTGGCTATGGTTGGAGATGGTATAAACGATGCACCTGCGCTTGCACAAGCAGATATAGGGATTGCAATAGGTTCAGGTACCGATGTTGCAATAGAATCTGCTGACATAGTTCTTATGAAAAGCGATTTAATGGATGTTACTACTGCAATTAAGTTGAGTAAAGCAACCATTAGAAATATAAAACAAAATCTATTCTGGGCATTTGGATACAATGTACTTGGTATTCCAGTTGCAATGGGTATCCTTCACATTTTTGGAGGTCCATTATTAAATCCAATGATAGCAGCTGCAGCAATGAGCTTAAGTTCAGTATCAGTACTTACAAATGCACTAAGACTTAGAAATTTTAAAGCATAATTAATTGAAGTAAATTTTATACAGATTAAATCTATAAGGCATATTGAAAAAATGAAAAATTGACATGTATCCATATGCCTAAGTTTAAAAATATAATATAAAATGGAGGAATTAACAATGAAAAAGAAAATATTAATTGAAGGAATGAGCTGTGGACATTGTGTAAATCACGTTTATGAGGCACTTGATGAAATCAGGGCAACTGATATAAAAGTAAATCTAGAAGAAGGAAATGCTGTTGCTGAAGTTGGAGATATTACTGATGAAGCAATTAAAACAGCTATTGAAGATGCTGGATATGATGTCTTAGGAATTGAAGAAGCTTAAGGAACAAAAAAATATTATAATACTAATACTTAAAAGGAACGAGTGTAAAATAAAATAGTCTGTGTAAACTTCATGAAGGTGATATGATAAATTATTTAATGAAGTTTATGCAGACTATGATTTTATATAAGTTAATTAGATAATAAATATTAAATAATTGGTATTTTGATATGCATAATAAGCCATATATTTGTCATTTATATTTTGACGCTGCATATGGCAATATGGTTTACAATATATATTCTAAACCATATTACCATATATATTCTTCAGAATATGCGCCAAAATACAGTAATAGCGAATATTATTTAATAAAAAAATTTGAAATGAATTAACTATATAATATGTAAAGCCAGATAAATAACTTATCTGGCTTCACATATTATGAAGGAAAAGGTGATTTTTTTTGCTATTTATCTAAAGTTTTGATGTAAGACTTAATTTGGTCAATATTCATACCACCAACATGTTTAGAAACTATATATCCTTCTGCATCAATAAAATATGAAGTAGGAATTGAGGTTATATTATATTTTGTCGCAACACTTTGATTAGGATCTAATAGTGCCTTAAAATTATACTTATTATTCTCAATAAATGGTTTGACAGTATCTAAAGGTTCTCCTATTTCTACAGCAACTATAACTAAGTCGCTGTCTTTTGTTTCTTGATATAATTTTTCTATTTCAGGCATCTCTGCTTTACATGGAGGGCACCAAGTTGCCCAAAAATTAAGAAATACTTTTTTACCTTTTAAATCACTTAAAGATAGTTCTTGGCCATTTAAATCTTTTAATTTAAAATCAATCGCCTTGGTTTTAATAGCACTAGGATCCACCTCAGCAGGTTGAGTAGAAGTATTATCTTTAGAAGTAATATTTTTATTATTTGTGTTATTTGTGTTATTTGCAGATAAGTTAGTGTTGGAGTTGGATGAATTAAAACTATTAATAGTCAAAATTGAAACACCAATAAGGAATGCCGCTAAAAGTATGGCAATTAGTGATTTTTTCATATATATTCTCCTTATGTTAAAAATTAATAAAACTTGAATATTGACTTAATATGGCTAATTTATTTGTAAAAATCATAGTACCCATTATGATCATTAAAACACCACTTATTATTGAAATAATAGGTAAGTATTTTGAGAACTTCTTAAATTGTTCACTAAAGCCTTCTATGACAATGGCAGTTAGTATAAATGGAACAGCAAGTCCGATGGAATACATTATTAAAAGTAAGATTCCTTTATCGATAGAATCCATGTTTGCAGCATAGATAAGTATTGATGATAATATAGGCCCTATACATGGTGTCCATCCTGTTGCAAAGGCAATTCCCATGACTATTGAACTAAATGGACCGATAACAAGTATCATTTTGATTAAAATTGGTTAATTATATTTAGATATCGCAAAGAATAATTGGATTATAGAAAAAGATATTTTGAATTCTATAATAAGAATAGGAGATCAAGTGGGAATTGAAAAGTTAATAATTAGGTGAGAATATTATAATTCATTTAATCTTGTAGTTAATTAATGTTTTCTATTTTGAAGAGTATGCTCTGATTTATTTATAAATTTTAACTCTAGAAAGTGTCACTGTAATACAAATTCGCTTTTCTCCTTAGTATTGCAGTGACACTTTTTTAAGATGTTATTTTAAGTGTAGTGAAAGTATTAATGTCTACGCACTTAATTCATTTCGGTGTACTTATGTTTAATGGGGGAATTCTATATGTGATATAGAAATAGCATATGTAATTATTATTCCAAGAATAATGTGTGAAAAAAAGTTTACTAAACTAGTATTTACTCCCATTGACCATGTGGGATTAAGAGTTCCTAAAAGTATAAACATATTATTCATGAGTGCCCATATAGTTATACCTGCAATTGTTCCCCAATAAAGATAGTTGGTTAACACTCCGGTTATTATTTTTGATATAATCCAACCTAAAAAACCAGTAAATAGTATGTAGATAATCCAACTAATAAAAAAATATAGTCCACCTGTGCCAAATAATATTTTTGAAATAACATATCCCATGCTAGAAGAAGATATGTTAATGGCAACTGCAATTTGATCAATTACTAGCTTGATAAAGCCTGCTATTACCCCGCCCAAAAAACCTGATGTACCTCTATCCATAAATAATACCTCCTTATTAGCTACAGACATAAATTTAATAATATTTTGCTTAATTTATTGTGTATTATACTACATAACATGATGAATTTTAGATATCAAATCACTGTCTTAAGTTACTTGATAAAAAAGGAATTATATATCTCAAATTATAACAATATTAGATTATAAAAAGGCTATTCTGAAGTTTTATTATTAAATAAATTTTGAGAAATGGGATATCAATCCAATTATTGTAATGTTATGCATAGCATATTTAATTAATGAATAATTGTATATATTGATTAAAAAAAGAAAATCTTCATAAGTTCTCCATAATAAAATGGTATTATTTGAATTATTAAAAGTTAATATTTAAGAAAAGTTTGTGAAAATAAAATAATGTACTTATTCCATTAGGATATAACATATAAACGGTAGTGTAAAGTAAGCTATGAAAAAATAGAAGTAAAAATCAATCTACACTATTAAGTAAAAATGTTTAATTTTACAATTTATTATTTAATTTTGCGTATGACAAAACACCTCCGTCGTCGAAGGCAAAAACTGTAAAGTGTATTAAGTTTATCTTTATTTTAGGATCGTTGATCTTCTTGCATATGAAGTATAGTTTGCTGACCAAGGCTAATAAGCATTTGCCATTTAGCAGGCATGTTATCAGCTTGTTTTAATTGGTCAATCTCATTTAGAGGTCGCCAATA
>JARLHR010000220.1 GCA_031292145.1 Clostridium sp.
AGATGGATTACTTGATTTAGAATATAATAAGGCTGTTTATAATTATAATAAAGCAGTAATTAAGGGAATTATTAAGATTCTTTCTAAGATGGGTATTTCAACAATCCAATCTTATCAAGGAGCTCAAATATTTGAAGCTATAGGTATTGGAAAAGAAGTTATAGATAAATACTTTACTAATACTATAAGCAGAATTGAAGGAATAGGATTAAAGGAAATTCAAAAGGAAGCAGAAGTAAATCATGATAAAGGATTTATGGATAAAACTTATTCAGCTGACTTTGCATTAGATTCGCCAGGATATGAAAAACTTAGATCTGGTGAAGGAGATCAAGAAAAGCATTTATATAATCCTTTAACTATTCATAAACTTCAAGAAGCAACTAGAACAGGAAATTATGAATTATTTAAAGAATGCACTTCATTAATTGATGATGAAAAAGCTGAAATAACTTTAAGAGGATTATTAGAATTCAACTATAATTCTAAAGAAATTCCTTTAGATGAAGTTGAACCAGTTACAGAAATAGTTAAGAGATTTAAAACAGGTGCTATGTCTTATGGATCTATTTCTAAAGAAGCTCATGAAGCACTTGCTATAGCAATGAATAGAATTGGCGGTAGATCTAATACTGGTGAAGGTGGAGAAGATGCAGAAAGATGGATTAAAGATGAAAATGGAGATTCAAGAAGATCTTCAATAAAACAAATTGCATCTGGTAGATTTGGAGTGACTTCAGAATATTTAGTTAATGCAGATGAACTTCAAATAAAATTAGCACAAGGAGCAAAACCAGGGGAAGGTGGTCAATTACCTGCAACTAAAGTTTATCCATGGGTTGCTAAAACTAGACATTCAACTACAGGTGTTGGACTTATATCACCACCACCACATCATGACATTTATTCTATAGAAGATTTAGCACAATTAATTTACGATTTGAAGAATGCTAATACTGGTTCTAGAGTATCTGTTAAGCTAGTTTCAGAATGTGGAGTAGGTACTGTTGCTGCTGGTGTTGCTAAAGGTGGCGCAGAAGTAATATTAATTTCAGGATATGATGGAGGAACTGGTGCATCACCTAAAAACTCTATTAAAAATGCAGGACTTCCTTGGGAACTTGGACTTGCAGAAGCTCATCAAACTTTATTACTTAACGATTTAAGAGAAAGAGTTAGAGTAGAAGTTGATGGTAAGCTTATGAGTGGGCGTGACGTTGCTATTGCAGCACTTCTAGGAGCAGAAGAATTTGGATTTGCAACTGCACCACTTGTAGCACTTGGTTGCGTTATGATGAGAGTTTGTAATTTAGATACATGTCCAGTAGGAGTTGCAACTCAAAATGAAGAGCTTAGAAAGAGATTTAAAGGAAAACCTGAATATGTTGTTAACTTTATGTACTTCATAGCAGAAGAACTTAGAGAAATCATGGCTAAGCTTGGATTTAGAAAACTTGATGAAATGGTTGGTAGAGTAGATAGACTTAAACAAAGAGAAAATGCTTATGGCTGGAAAGCTAAGAGTGTTGATTTAAGCGCTATACTTCATACTCCAGATAAATATAGAGGCAAAGTAGTTAAATTTGATGAAACTAAGAAATATGATTTTAAGTTGCATAAAGTTATAGATGAAAAAGTATTCTTAGAAAAATGTAAAGCTGCTATAACTAATGGAGAAAAGACAAACTTTGAAGTAGAAGTTACTAATACTGATAGAACTCTTGGTACTATTTTAGGGTCTGAAATAACTAAGGTACATGGAGCAAAAGGATTACCAGAGGATACAATAAGTATTAAATGTAATGGAGCAGCAGGTCAAAGTTTTGGTTCATTTATTCCAAAGGGATTAACTTTTGAAGTAGAAGGGGATGCTAATGACTATCTTGGTAAGGGATTATCAGGTGGTAAACTTATAGTATATCCTCCAAAGAAATCAACATTTGTAGCTGAAGATAATATCTTAATAGGAAATGTTGCTTTATATGGTGCAACTTCAGGAAAAGTATTTATAAATGGTATTGCAGGAGAAAGATTCTGCGTTAGAAATTCAGGTGCAACTGCTGTTGTTGAAGGAGTAGGTGCTCACGGATTAGAATATATGACTGGTGGTAAAGTTGTTGTTTTAGGTAAAACAGGAATTAACTTTGCAGCTGGTATGAGTGGCGGAATTGCTTACATTTATGAAGAAGATCCAAACTTTAGAATAAACTTAAATGAAGAAATGATTTTACTAGAAGAGTTAAACTTAGAAGATGAAGACGAATTAAAGAACTTAATTGAAGAACATGTTAAAGTTACAGGCTCTCCTAAGGGAAATAAAATATTATACAACTTTGAAACAGAAAAAGCTAAGTTCCATAAAATAATTCCTAAGGATTATAAGAAGGTAATAGAAACTGTTGAAAAGTATAAAAATCTTGGATGTGATGAGGAAGAAGCATTAATTAAAACTTTCCAAGAAATTAAAGGAATGTAGGAGGGTTAAAGACAAATGGGTAAACCAACTGGATTTTTAGAGTATGATAGAGAATTAGGTAAAAACAGAGAACCTAAAGAAAGATTAAAAGATTATAATGAATTTCATACAAGACTTCCATTAGAAGAGCAATGTCTTCAAGGTGCTAGATGTATGGATTGTGGTGTACCATTCTGCCAAGCAGGAGTATTATTCTCAGGTATGGTATCAGGATGTCCGCTTCACAACCTAATTCCTGAATGGAATGACTTGGTATATAGAGGAAAATGGGATTTAGCTTATGAGAGATTAAATAAGACTAATCCATTCCCAGAATTTACAGGAAGAGTATGTCCAGCTCCTTGCGAAGCTGGATGTACAGCTGGGTTAAATGGTCCAGCAGTTACTATAAAAGAAAATGAAAGAACAATAATTGATGTTGCTTTCCAAAATGGAACAGTTAAGGCAAATCCTCCAATTAAGAGAACAGGAAAGACAGTTGCTGTAATTGGTTCGGGTCCTGCAGGACTTGCAGCAGCAGATACATTAAATAAATGTGGTCATAAGGTTACTGTGTTTGAAAGAAGTGACAGGCCAGGTGGATTATTAATGTATGGAATTCCTAATATGAAGCTTGATAAAGAAGTTATATTAAGAAGAGTTAGTATCATGGCTGAAGAAGGAGTTAAATTTGTAACTAATGCTAATGTTGGAGATAATTACGATGCTAAACAAATCTTAGACGATTTTGATGCAGTAATTCTAGCAACAGGTGCTTCAGAACCTAGAGATCTTAATATTGAAGGAAAAGATAAGATTAATGGAATTCACTTTGCAGTAGATTTCTTAAAGGCTAATACAAAGAGTCTTTTAGATTCGAAACATGCAGATAATGAATATATTTCAGCAGAAGGTAAAAATGTCATTGTTATTGGTGGTGGAGACACGGGAACAGACTGTGTTGGAACTTCACTTAGACATGGATGCAAATCATTAGTTCAATTTGAAATAATGGGAGAGCCAGCGAAGGAAAGAGCAGAAAATAATCCATGGCCAGAATGGCCTAAAGTTCTTAAGGTTGATTACGGCCAAGAAGAATTTATAGAGCTATATGGTAAAGATCCAAGAGAATATTTAACAACAGTTACAGCTCTTCATGCTGATGAAAATGGAAATCTTGAAAGCGTTGATACTGTAAAAGTTGAATGGAAAAAGGATGCAAATGGAAGATTCGGACCAGTACCAGTTGAAGGTTCAGAAAAGAACTGGAAGGCTGAACTTGTATTACTTGCAATGGGATTCACAGGTTCACAAGAGTACATTAAACAAGCATTTGGAGTAGAATCAGATGCAAGAACTAATATAAAAGCAGGAGAACAAGACTTCAATACTAATGTTCCGAAAGTATTTGCAACAGGCGATGCTAGACGTGGTCAATCATTAGTAGTAACAGCTATAAGCGAAGGAAAGCAAGCAGCAAAAGCAGTTAATGACTTTTTGAGAAACTAATAATATAAAATAGTACCTCTAGAAAATTTCTAGGGGTATTATTTTCGTATATAAACTTAGGCATATTCAAAAAAAATAACAAGTTCATCGGCTAGACTACGTCCCATCATCCTACAGCACATGATCGACTTTCATATGCCTAAAAGTACATCCAAGTAAATAACGATGATGATTGATATAAAATAGGAAGTTAATATAAATTATTTAGGATAAAATTAAGGATATTTTAATATAATTTTATTAAGTAAAAAGTTATAATAATTAAATAAATGTATATGGTTAAAAGAACTGTATAAGGGGGCGGGAATAAAATAATGAAAATATTTAAAAACAATAACAATGTAGTAAGATCAGGATGGAAAATAGCAAGTCTTTATTTTACATTTTCAATTACAACAATTATATTTTCAGGTATTTTTGGTTTAATATACTCTGTCATTTTTTATAATAAAAATCATGAATTATCTTTAAGTGAATCAGATTCATTAAGAGAACAATTTTCAGGAATGAGTCATTTTCCGGGCATATGTTTATATTTGATTCAATGTATAACATTAATATTTTTAGTAGTATTATTTTGGAAGTTATGGGATAAAGGGAAAATAAGAGATATTGGTCTAACTAATATAAAAAGCAGCTGGATACAATTGTGTACTGGATTATTTATAGGAGCAATATCTTTTACAACTGTAGCAATAATATTAATTTCAACTAAATCTGTGGAATTAGTAAATAATTTTAGTAAACCAAACTTTTCCGGTTCATTAATAATACAATTAATAATTTTTATTTTTGTTGGGATTAATGAAGAACTTTTTAGTAGAGGATATTGCATGACTGTATTAAAGCAAACTAAAATGTCATGGGCTCCTATAGTAGTTTCGTCAATAATTTTTGCATTAATGCATTCACTTAATAGTGGAATAAGTTTATTTGCATATATTAATTTATTTTTATTTGGAATTACTATGGGATATATATTTATAAAAACTAAGAATATATGGATGTGTATAGGCTACCATATAACATGGAATTACTTTCAAGGAGATGTCTTTGGTTTTTTAGTAAGTGGAAATGCTACAGATTCCATTTACACAGTAAGAACAATTAGTCCTAATATAATTAATGGCGGCAGTTTTGGTCCAGAGGGTGGAATTGTAGTTACAATATTATTATTATTAACAATTTTTTTAGTATATAAATTTCTACCTTACAGTGAAGCCTAAATTAAAAAGAAAATAATAGACAAGCATACTGGTCTATTATTTTTTTGATTGAGCCTCAGCGCAGGTGTTGAAAAAATAATCTTTTAGCATAAATATAAGAGATTCAACAAATTCTGACCACAATTGCGAATTGCAACATATACATTGTAAATACTATGTACTTGATGTATAATTGGAACTAAATTAAGTGAAATAAGACATAAAACTAAGTGATGTAGAGGTAAAGAGTAATGAACGGAGATATAAAAAGATATATATATATTATTGCAGGAATTGTTGTAATGTTTTTTGCGGTATCAGTATTTTTGCACATTCTCCCATGGTTATTGTTAGCAGGAGTTATAGGATATGCTATAACTAAAGTTGTGGGATTTATAAAAGCAAAAACTGAAGAAAAACATTCAAACAAATTTGATAATGGCAAAGATGATGCATATAACTATAATGTTCAAAGTGATGATTATACTAATGGAGAAGTTATAGATGTAGATTATGAGGATGTAGATGATAAAAAAGACTAATATTTAGTTTGGATGATAAAACTCGGTTTAACAGGCCGAGTTTTTTTGGGTTTTTGCAATATGAAGATATGGTTGTTGCATCGATAACCTTCAAGGTAGTATATAGATTGGACAAAATTTGAGCATTTCTTAAATCTTGCAAGAATAATATATTAAGCATGCAAAAATATTGAAAAAGATAAAACAGTACTGTATAATGTTAATATAAAATTAAAGTCAATATAAGCAATATAAGGGGGCAAAAAAATGCAAAAAATAAAAATGTCTACTCCATTAGTTGAAATGGATGGAGATGAAATGACAAGAATTATCTGGGGCGCTATAAAAGAAGAATTACTAAATCCTTTTATTGAGTTAAATACTGAATATTATGATCTTGGATTAGAGTATAGAAATGAAACTGATGATCAAGTTACTGTTGATGCCGCAGAGGCTATTAAGAAATATAAAGTAGGGGTAAAATGTGCAACAATTACACCTAATGCAGCAAGAGTAAAAGAATATAATTTAAAGGAAATGTGGAAAAGTCCTAATGGTACTATAAGAGCAATATTAGACGGTACAGTATTTAGAGCACCAATTATAGTTGAACCAGTTAAACCATACGTTAGAACATGGAAAAAACCAATTACTATAGCTAGGCATGCTTATGGTGATGTATACAGAGATGTGGAAATGAAAATAGAAGGAAAAGGTAAGTGTGAGCTTGTATTTACTTCTGAAAGTGGAGAAGAAAAAAGAGAATTAATACATAACTTTACTGGAGATGGCGTAGTTCTTGGAATGCATAACCTTAACAAGTCTATAGAAAGCTTTGCAAGAAGCTGTTTTAACTTTGCTTTAGATACTAAGCAAGATTTATGGTTTGCTACCAAAGACACAATTTCTAAAAAGTATGATCATACTTTTAAAGATATATTCCAAGAGATTTTTGATGCTGAATATAAGGTTAAATTTGATGAAGCTGGTATTGAGTACTTCTATACATTAATAGATGATGTTGTAGCAAGAGTAGTTAAATCAGAAGGTGGAATAATTTGGGCTTGTAAGAATTATGATGGAGATGTAATGAGTGATATGGTTGCTACAGCTTTTGGTTCACTAGCTATGATGACATCTGTACTTGTTTCTCCAGAAGGAAATTATGAATATGAAGCAGCTCATGGTACTGTTCAAAGACATTACTATAAACATTTAGAAGGTGCAGAAACATCAACAAATTCAATAGCAACAATATTTGCATGGTCAGGAGCTTTAAGAAAAAGAGGAGAATTAGACAATAATTCAGCTTTAATTGATTTTGCAGATAAATTAGAAAAGGCTTCAATAAAGACAATTGAAGATGGTATAATGACTAAAGATTTAGCATTACTTGCAGAGCATGATAATATTCAAACTTTAAATACTTTTGATTTTATTAAAGCTATTAGAAAAACATTAGCAGAAATGCTTTAAAGTTTATAATATAGATACCCAACATGTATCTTAGATTTGATCGCAATCAACCGAAATGAGATACATGTTTATTTCACAAGACTATGAAAATATCACTGAAAGCACTAAAAGGAAGGATGCATCCAATTTAGCTTGCTCCAACTATCCAGTTAGACAAGCAAAATTGGAACAACCTTCCTTTAAGTGCTTTTAGCAGTTCATTTTCAAATGCTTGTTTCATAAACATGTATCTCATTTCTTTGTTTGGATATATTTCAAACTATACATGTGATTTAGAATTTTGGTATCTATATAATAAAAAAGAAAAATAGAATGAAAACTAATACTAGAGTCAAATGAAATGGAGTTAAATAATATGATTTTTAATAAAATGGTGCCTGAATTATCTGTTAGTAATATTAATATATCAAAACAATTCTATGTGGATATACTTGGCTTTGATGTTGAGTATGAAAGAGAAGAGGATAAGTTTGCTTTTATCTCATTTAATGGTGTGCAATTAATGCTGGATGAAGGCGTTAACGGAAACTGGAGTACAGGAATAACAGAATATCCATTTGGAAGGGGAATTAATTTTCAATTTTTCATAAACGATATTGAGGATATTGTATCAAAGTTAAAAAGTAATGGGATAAAATTATTTAAAGAACAATTTGTCAGCCAATATAGAATAAATTCAGATCAAAAAGCATTTAAGGAAATATTAGTACAAGATCCAGATGGTTATTTATTGAGATTTTCGGAATTGATATGATAAGAGTTAAGTTTAAACATTCTCCATAAACCCTGATGTTTCCTATAAATATTTACATATTTTAATATTTAACTATAAAAGTATTTTTATATGTAACTATATATCTTTGAAAATATTAACATATAAAGATGTGTTAATATAAACATTTAAAACTACTTTTATTTTAATATAGTTTTCTATAAAGTACATGAAAATAAAGAAAAAGTACAAAATTGCCATGAATATTTTTTATCAGTCAAGGAGGTGAATTGTCCTCATAGCGGGCCTATTAGGTTCATTCACCAATGAGCAGAGAACCAAAATCTATGATTTTGTGTGAATCCGCTTGCTCAGGGAGCGTATGCGAGTCGAGATTCTTTTATGATGGAAAATAGGCTGACAAAATGACTTGTTATTTATTTGATTGTGCCGAAATTTATGAATATAGATAAACAATTTCTGGTATGAGTATGATGCTGTATCATCTTTAGGTCTTGCTGGTATGCAAATGCAGGGCGCAGTAGCTATATGTACAGTAAATTTAAATAAACTTTATTATAAACGATATTAAGGATATTGTATCAAAGTTAAAAAATAATAAAATAACATATATACTTCACTATACTTAAGTGAATATCTAAACGAGAAATCAGAAATATTTTTATGTAGTAGGCATTTTGAACTTTCCAGCGAAATTTTCATAGTCCTACGTAATAAAAATATTTCTGATTTCGGTAGATTATCACTTAAGTTTTACAGTTCTATCACATCTAAATCGTTAGGCATATAGATATTTCCAGGGAATTCCTCACGACCTTCAGTTACATAAAGTTCTTTTCTATTTTCCAAGTTTTTATCTTCCGTATGATATAAAATAATATTTTTAACATTTAAATCTTTAGCATTCTTGCACGCATCTTTTGCAGTTGCATGATGTTTTTCATAAGGCTTGAATATATCTTTTTGAGAATAAAGACAAAATGCTTCATGAAACAGATAATCTACATTCTCGCAATAATTTCTAACAGTTTCTCTATATGGCTCGTCGCCTAAAAAAGTTAAAGTTTTACCATTAGCTAATATAGTTTTAAAGCCATGTTGAAGATCTTTAGTGCTATGTATGTCAAAAAAAGTAGTTTGTCTATCTAATATAGTAGTAGTATAAGCATCTTCAATTTGGATGAATAATACCCTATCATCAAATAGTTTTAAGAATTTTTTTTGAAGTACAAAGGAACAAATTGTTCGTATCGCATCAATAGAATCCTTATGGCAATAAATATTCAGGTTTCCCATATATTTATCATTTAGTATACTTTGGGCTACAGCACGAATAACCCAGACACTACCTAAAATATGATCATTGTGATTGTGAGATATAAACATATTATGTATTTTAGTAATTGGTATATTCAATTTTTCTAAATTTGATAATATAGTATTGCCACCACCAGTATCGATAAGAAAATGTTCATCGTCTTTTGATAATGTAAAACATGTATTATAGCATTTAGTAACCATGGCAGAACCGGTACCAAGTATATTTATTTTTTCCATTTTAAATCTCCCTGTATAAAGATATGAATTTTAAAGATAATATAATTAAGGCTTTTCCTTAATATGTACTTTAATTAACATTAATTATAAAAGTTATCTGAAATAAATACAAGATTATAAAGAATTTGAAAATTAAATTCAATATGTATAAATTTTATAAAAGTATTTACTTATAAGCATACACATTATATACTGGTGTATATACATTGAAAGCAAGGAGAGGAAATGAATAAATGAATGATAGAATAAAACAAATGGTATATGCTGGGTTACTTACAGCATTAGCAATTATAATTCCTATTCAATTTGGATTTTTAAAGATAATTATTCCACCATATTTTACAGCAACATTGGCTGCTCATGTACCAATGATGTTATCTATGTTAATATCACCGTTTGTAGCAGTGGTAGTTGGAATAGGTTCAACAATTGGTTTTTTAATAGCGGGGACGCCAGCGCCAGTAGTGGCAAGAGCAGCAACACACATTGTTGTAGGTGGTGTTGGGGCTATGATAATTATGAAGAATAAAAGTTATATTAAAGCAGTGGCAATCACAGCACCTATTCATGGAATACTAGAAGCTTTAGTTACAATACCTTTTGTAGGATTTGGACCTGGTGCGTATATAGCGTTAATAGTTACACTTGTTGGTGCAATGATACATCATTCAGTGGATAGTATAATAGCTTATGCAATAGTTAAGGCGTTAGCAAAAACAAGTCATAAGAGTATTTATAATGTGTTTGGAGATTTTAAGAATAAACGTCAATACAGTTCTATATAATTAATTCTTAATTGTACAAAGGTAAAAGAAACATAATGTCTTTGAATTATCAAGCTCAATGCAATATTTGAAAAATGCATTGAGCTTTTTTGCAATAATTATAAGAAAAAATATAAAAAAATATAGACAAAAATATGAAATATCATATAATAAGGTTAGAATAATTTGAAAGTTAACTAAGTACTATAGGGAATGCATTGATAAGTTTATTTATTATATGTTAGTAGATTTTTTTATTAAGGATAATGTATTTAATTAGTTAAGAAGTAAGAGCTAAGAAGTAAGAGCTAAGAAGTAAGAACTAAGAAGTAGGAGCTAATGATGAAATCCCTAAACGGGATTTCTAAAAAATATTTTTTAAAAAGCCTATGGCTTTTCTTCCTTATCTCTTACTTCTTACCTATTACATATTACCTCTTAATTATATAAATGTTTTTTCTTAGATACATTTATTACAAAAATTACAGTTATAAATATAATTTTCAATGTTAAATTCCATAAAGTAATTAAATAAAAACTTTAATTAAATATTATGATGAGGTGAACAAGTTGGAAGAAAAAGAAATAATGTCATTTAGAGATGAAGATGGAAATAAAGTTGATTTCGAAGCTATAGCAAAAATATATTTAGAAGAACAAGGATATTTATTATTATCACCAGTTAATGAAGATAGTGATGATATGTTTGCTTTTAGAATAGATATAAATCAAGATGGAAATGAAGAATTAAATCTTGTGGAAGATGACAAGGAATTTGAAGAAATTAAAAAGGAATATAAAAAATTATTATATTAGGCACAATCAAGAAAATAATAGACCAGTATGCTCGTCTATTTCGCGTCATGCTGCGTCAGCAAATTCTACTAATAGGCCCGCTATGAGCAGAATTTGCTTCCTTGTCTGACACAAAATATACGTCGCATCTTTGGTCTATTATTTTCTTTCATGTGCCTTAAGTAAAAGGGAGTGCGGATTTTATGAAGAGTTCAGAAATAATTAATTATTTAGAAGATAATGACTTAGCAGATGTAGAAGAAATAAAACAAAAAAGTAATTATGTTATAATAAGATTTTATTATGATTTTGACAAAGAAGAATTGAGTGCTGCAAAAGCTTATTCCACTGAGGAAAGTGATTTTGAACCAGAAAGTGATGAATGGTATAATGAATGTTACATTCCATATTTAAGGGATATTGCTGTAGATAATGTTGAGTCAATAATAGATGAAATAGCAGACGAATTAGAAATAGAAGCTAAATATAAAGAAATTGGGATGGAAAATGGAGAGAGTGGATATTTCAAATTTGTAGCAGCGTTTTCGGATAAGTTAACAGATGCACAAATGGAAGATGTTCTAAACGATTACTATAAGTAAAAATGCCATAAAATACTATTGAAAATATAATATTTTATGGTATAATAAAAGCATAGATTTCCTGAGATGTGCGATAAGCTTATGATATTCAACCTACATGACATTATCGGGATTTGCAACATATTCATAAATGTCAGGCTTCTTTTAATCACCTAGTGTGGCAGTAGAAGGCAGAAGTGAA
>JARLHR010000221.1 GCA_031292145.1 Clostridium sp.
AGTGGAATTCTTCAGCTAAAAGATTCTGTAGATTATGATATTACTGAATTAAAAAATTCTATTGATAATGAAGTTTCAACTTTAAAATATTCTATGGAAACAAAAATTGCTGATATAAAAAATGATGGCATTGATTTAAATAATGCAATTACATCCATACTCAGCCAAGTAAATGAAAACTTTTCAGATGTAAATAGCAATATAACTTCCTTTAAGGATTCTATTGAAGCTATAAAAAATGAATCAAATCTAATTAGCGAAAATTTTCTTGTAAACTCTTTAAATACTCTAGCTTTAAACTTAGGTGAATTTACAAAAGATGGAATCCTTCAACTCAAAGATTCTGTAAACTATGATATTACTGAATTAAAAAATTCTATTAATAATAGCATATCTTCAGAATTGAATGAATTAACAAAAAGTGAAATCCTCCAGTTTGAAAATTCTGTAAATAACGATATGGTTGAATTAAAAAATTCAATTTCTAGCTATATTTCAGATTTTGAAAATTCTATGGAAACGAAAATTGCTTATATAAAAAATGATGAAACTGATTCAAATAATAAAATTATTTCCTTACTCAGCCAAGTAAATCAAATCTTTTCAGATATAAATAACACTCTAACATCCTTAACTGATCATAGTGAGACTGTAAAAAATAGTTCAAATTCAACTAATGAACGTTTTCTTACAAACTCTTTAAATAATTTAGCGTCAGACTTAAATGACTTAACAAAAAATGAAATTCTTCAGCTTAAAAATTCTGTGAATAACGATATGGTTGAATTGAAAAATACTATTAACAATGATGTTTCAAATCTAAAAAATTCTGTAAATGACCTTAACTATAACTTGTTAGAATTATCAAATGGATTAAATAAATTGTCTGCTGTTATGCAAAATGTGCTACTAGAGCCTATAGATAACCAAGATTATAACTAAGCTTAACAGATAAAAACCGGTACGCCCTAACGTACCGGTTTATCATTGCATAACCTTAGATTCATGTTGGTTCCATATATTATTCCGTAAAGTTGCAAAGAAATGCATATTGTTTTAGTAATTCATCTTTATACCAATCTGTTTTTATCAAACTTATATATGCGTCTATAACTTTTCTAACTCGACTTTCCTTTGTAACTTGTATTACTACTGAAAGAGTGAAACAAATTATAATCCCTGCTATAAACACGTTTTTTGTTGTATTAGTAAAATCAAATAAACATAAAGATATTGCACCAATGACCCCTGTTATTAACGAAGCTAATGTTATGTAATCTATATTATTTTTTGTTTTTATTATTTTTTCTTTTAATTTATTAATAGTATTTACATCCTTAAATAACAAATCCAGTTTGTCCTTATATGATTCCATAAATTTAGACAACATAAAGTTATATGCTTCAGCATTTTTTAATTCTTGAACCTTCATGCACATTATTAACGAATATTTATATTCTGTTAAACTATTATACACATATTCATTTCTCTTTTCCAAACTAGGAATTTTAACATTTAACTCCCCAGTTTCCTTAACTACTAATTCATAATTATCATTTACTAAATTTGTGAAGTTATCTTTAATAATTTCTAATGATTGTTCCATTAACTTATTTCTTGGATTTATTTTATTCAGCATCTCTATTATTGTCATAATTTTCTCCCCCCGAAAATATTGTATATATTTAATCTAAAATGATAACTCTCTATCAATGCAACATATTAATAATATTAATACTTAATTACTTCTGAAACATTACTTTAGAATTATCATCCAGACTATTTTTTACAATATTCTAATAAATACCACATTTATAACAATATTATACCATACTTTTATAGCTTTAGTATATTAAGATTAAACAACGCAAAGTTTAACTATTATTTTATGAAATGTGCCTTAATACTCCAATAGCTAAAGTCATGCCCTTATGTTTTATTTTGCTTGTAATTATCTCAGCACCAGCAATATCTACACATGGTTCACAAACACTTGTTACTCCAATAGTTTTTAATACAAATTCACTTTTATCATATTTATCTTGGACTTTTTTTATTTCTTCTCTACTGAAGGTTTTAAAAGGACAATTAAGATTTTCTGCTAATTTAATAATTCCATCTTCATTTGCTTTTACATCTACTGAAACTACAATTGCGACTGACCTTATATCTAAATTGTATTTTATCAACTTATCAGATATGAATTCCTTTAGTTTTTCATAGGGTGTGCCTCTTCTACATCCTATTCCTAAGACTATATCCTTCTTTATAAGTCTTAAAACCTTAGAATAATCTGCCTCTTCGCTAATGTTTTCCTGGGAATTATCCTTTAAATTATGAGTTATCCAAATACAGTTTTCTCTTAATTTCTCTACGCTTTCATAACCTTTACTAATTAGAACCATATTATAATCGTCTTTCACTCCAATTGTTTTTTTATCAACCAATACTGAAGCTATGTGCTTTGCTTTTTTTAAGTCTTCAATTACTAGATTATTTTGTTTTGCTAAAAGATCCGGTGCAATTATTCCTAAATTGTCACTAGCTGTAGTTATGATAGGCATTACATTTAAAATTTTCGATACCTTAAAGGTAAGTTCATTCCCCCCGCCTAGATGTCCACTTAAAATATTTATGGCATATTTACAGGATAAATCTACTACTACTACACCTGGATCTTTATCTTTACCTTTTAAAAATGGTGCTATTGCCCTCACTGCTATACCAGTTGAAGATATAAATATAATAGCCTGTGAATTTTTCATAGTTTGCCGTGTGACATCATGCAGCTTAAAATCTTCACCATATCTATATGTAACTGCTTCCATATAATTTTGTCCATCTTCTTCATTTGATACTTCATTAGTTTTTACTCTAAAATATCTATTAATATCTCTTAAACTATTATCATTTTCTTTTATATAAAGTTTTGCATTTAGAATTTTCTGAAGCTTTTTTGCTATTTCTTTCCCATTAGGTGATGGACAAATTATACTTATGTTTGATTCCACTATATTTTCTATGTTATTTTTTTTATTCATTGGTATCTTCAGCATCTCTAAACATATGTGAAAAGCTCTTGTCATATAATAAGCTTTTTTCAAAATCACTATCAATAAAATCTCCAACCAAAATTTGAGCACACTTAGTTATATTATTTTCTTTTACCTTTTCTGCTATATCATTTAAATGACCTATTATTATTCTTTCATCAGGCCATGTTGCTCTTTCAACTACAGCTATAGGAACATTTTTTTTGTATCCTTTTTTTAATTTATCAATTACTTTATCAATCATAGATACAGACAAAAATATTGCCATTGAGGCCCCAATAGATGCCAGCCTCTCTAAATCTTCATTTTCTGGGACAGGAGTTCTGCCTTCCACTCTTGTTAATATAACAGTTTGAGATACACCAGGTAAAGTAAATTCTCTATTTATCGCTGCTGCTGCCCCTGTAAAGGAACTAACTCCTGGGACAACCTCATAAGATATACTAACCCTATCCAATTCCACCATTTGTTCCCTTATAGCTCCATAAATTGATGGATCACCTGTATGTAATCTTACAACTAACTTTCCCATTTGATCCTCCATTGTCATAATTTCCATTACATCCTCTAAGGTCATATTTGCAGAGTTATAAATTTGAACATCTGGTCTGCAATATTCTAGGTGTTCCCTAGAAACTAAAGAACCTGCATATATTACAACATCTGCTCTTTCTAATAAATCACGACCTCTAACAGTTATTAAATCAGCAGCTCCTGGACCTGCACCTATAAAATAAATCATATTTAACACCCTTTCTTTCAATTAACAATCAACTCAACTTATTTTGTCTTGTAGATATTTCTTCTTTATTACAAATGTACAAGGATATAAAAATAATAATAGCTGAAACAATTATACTTAACAATATTAATATAATACTCATGTCATTTTCAACGGAAATCCCAGATACACTATCAGTTATTATAGGCGCTGTATAAAATGGATAAGCCCATATATCAAAAATCCCAGCTTTCAAAGAGATTCCAACTGAACCTAGTACACCTAAAAAATATCCTATAACACCACTAGCAAATGAAACACCTTTCTTATTAATAAGCATTAATATTGAGAATTGCAAAGTAAAAAATGGTAGGTAACCAATTAAAGGATAAAAACTTTGTTTCAACATAAGTATATAAGAAAACTTCATATAACCAAATTTATGAACTAATATTAACAATTCGAAAAAAGTTATGCATGAAGAGAAAATCATTAATTTAAACATATAGATTAACTTACCTATATAATCTGATTTCTTAGCACTGGTTGATTCAAGTCCTAACCTTAATTCTTTCCTTATCGGCTCAATATTTACTAGCTTAGAAATTACTAATATAAAAACTACGACCATAATAACAAAATTACAAAAATTATGTCCATTTAAAAAATGAATCAAATTTGTTTTTCTTGTGCTGGACGTACTTATAGTAAAAAATACTAATATTTGGCCAATGAGAACTAATATAAAGAGCCAAATGTTTTTTAATTTTAAAAATACATTTTCAATTAAAGTTTTCATATACAAATTTGCTCCCTTTATTAACTTAAAATTTTCACATCTTTTGTACTAGTATATTCCCTTAATCCATATTTGTTATAATCAAAGGCAATGGCATATTCAAAAAAATAATAAGTCAGCATGCTAGTCTATTTCTCGTCATAAAGGAAGCTCGACTCGCGTACGCTCGCTGAGTAAGCGATTCACACAAAATCATAGATTTTGGTTCTCTGCTCATCAGTATTTTTACCTAATAGGCCCACTATGAGGCAAAAATACTTCCTTGTCTGACGGGAAATATACATCGCATCATCGACTTATTATTTTCTTTCATATGCCTATAATCTCAAACTCCAACTCTTTATATATTTTTTACTATTTTTAAAAATATATCCTTACTATTCACTTATTTTCAAAATTAATTATATTTTACCTTGCTAAGGGAGTTTCAAAAAAATAACCAGTCAGCTTTTGGTCTATTTTGTGCTATGCTTCATCACCATAATCCTTACATAGTTCACTATGCACGGGTTATGGTTCTTCGCCTAGCGCAAAATATCCTCAGAATCTTTGACTTGTTATTTTCTTTCAACTCCCTAAGGTACATGAACGAAAATAACAGACAAGCATGCCTGCCTATTATTGTCGTTCAAATCCCTTATTCTCTGCTTGCAATAATTAAAGACATATAATCCCTTAACTTTAATATTTCTTCTTTATCAGTTAAAACTGTTTCTCCTTCTCTTCCAACTCTGCTTGCATAAACATAATCAAAGCCTTTTTCTTCCAAAACATTTAATACCTCTTCTTCACGTTTGTACACTTTCATTATGACAACAAATTTTTCATCTGTAATTTCTCCCACCTTAGTTGCTGGCATAACTACTAATCGTTCATCTCCTACTACCAAAGTTTTATTAACTAAACTTGCAGCTGCACAGAAAGATGTTATCCCTGGAATTGTTTGTACTTCAAACCCACAATCTCTAACATGCTTTAACATATGACTATACGTGCTGTAAACATAAGGATCTCCTATTGTCAAAAATGCAACATCTTTTCCCTCCTTAAGTCTTGCTTCTATAAATTCATAAGCTTCCAATGCTTTTATAACTCTATCTTTTTTTCCCATTGGAAAATGTTTTATTACTACTTCTGTACCTGGTTTTATGTATTCCTTGGCTGTTTCTAAAGCAATGCTTTCGCCGCCCTCTGTTGCAACTGGTGCAACAATAACTTGGCATTTTTCTATAGTTCTAACAGCCTTTATTGTTAAAAGTTCTGAGTCTCCAGGTCCTACCCCTATTCCGTATAATGTTGCCATTTTTTAATTCCTCTCTTCCTAAGTAACTAATCTACATATTAAGGTATATTCAAAAAATAATAAGTTAGCATATTCGCCAATATGTCTGTTATGAGACAAATATATTTCATTGTTTTGCGCGAAATATACATCGCATCATGAACTTATTATTTTCTTTCATATGCATTGTTCTATTAATTTATTAATTAAAGTTACTATATTATGTTAATAAATCATCTCGCTAGTCTATTTTACTTCATAGACTAGCTTACTTTCTTATACATTGAATTATATATATTGGATTATTTGCTATCATCATTAAGGTATTTTCACGATTTTTACTTATGTTAACCAATGAAATTTCATATTTATAATCTAAGTTTTTTATTACTTCTAAAGCTCTATATGCATTGTCTAAAGTAATAAAATTCATAACAATGGTGCCATGTCTCCTGATGATAGTATTTACTTTAAGTAATATTTCTTCTAAATGTCCACTACTTCCTCCAATGAATATAGAGTCAAACTTTAAACCTTGGTAAATTAAAGAATCTAGCACTTTGCTTGCTTCCTGTTTAATGGTTTTAATATTTTCACATTCAAATTCTTCAATATTCAATTGAGTAACATTATATGCCTCATCATCTTTTTCTATAGCAAGTACTTTTCCTGACTTTGCAATCTTAGAGGCTTGAACTGCAATGGTTCCTGTGCCGCTTCCTATATCTAATACTAAGGAATCATCTTTTATATTCATTTTTATAACAGAAAGTATTCTAATATCTTCTTTAGTCATTGGACATTTTCCTCTAATAAATTCCTCATCCTTTATAAAAATCATGAAGGTAACCTCCTCATTGTAATTGGTAATTGTATAATTATTTTTAACTTCTCACTTCTAAATTTTCAACTATGAAAATATTTAAGGAACTACATGTTTTGCTTAAAAATTCTTCTGGAATCCCTATACTTATAATTTCATTTTCATAAGATAAATCTTCTCCAATTATGACTTTACAATTAATTCCAGCTTCATATAAGATCTTACACAAAATAGCAGGATTATTATCTTTATCTGTAAGCCAAATGCTTAATTTATGCTCATGAATTATATCTAAAAACTGCTCTCTTCTTCCATGAAGGCTTCCTAAATATGCATTATTCCATGGCATACCTAGTTTACAAGTTAAATATTGAAATGAACTTATCCCTGGTATTACTATAATTTCCAAGTCAGTTTTACTTTTAATATAATTTGTTATTCCATAAAAGGTTGGATCACCAGAAGCAGCAATTGAAATATCACAATCTTGATTTTGTTTCTCATGTATATATTTGTCTACGTCACTTAATTTACTTATGTATATTTTTTTATTTTCTATAAACTCTAATGAATCTAGTGCTCTTTTAAATCCTATTATAATATGGGATTTTTTCATTATTTCCAAAGCCTTAGGCATAATGTAGTCCTTATGTCCTGGACCAAGCCCAACAATATAAATCACTTATACTACACCCCCAGACTTCCAAAGTAAAATTGGCTTTGATGCTCCATAATACATTACTGTCTCAACTTCTAACTCTCCATAAACGTGCTCTGTGCTTTTTTCAATTATTTTCTTTCCAATATTCTCATAAAGCTCATCATATCCACTTCCAAGTAGATTAACTGCACCCTCACAAGTCTTCTCCTGAAGAACTCTTTTAACTAGAGAAATATCATATCCAAGAAGTGCAAGCTCTAAAGCAATAACTTCAAGCCTTACGCCAGCCACTTTGCTATGAGTATTAAAGCACCCATAAGCTATTTTACTCATTTTACCTATGTGTCCAATTATAATAACAGACTTAACTTTTGATAAAACACAAGTTTCCAGCGCAAATCCAATGAAATTTGAGCAAATAACAATTTCTTCTTCCCTATACCCTAGCTCCCTAGCATAATTATCGCCTAAATTTCCAAAAGTTAATACTAATTTTTTATTATTCAATGCTTTTTGATTAATTTCTAATTTTATTGATGCTTTAAGAGATTCTTCTGACATAGGATGAACAATTCCTGTTGTCCCAAGTATTGATATTCCGCCTTCTATGCCAAGTCTAGGGTTAAAAGTCTTTTTTGCAATTTCCCTACCTTCTGGTACTGAAATAGTTACTTCAACGCTTTCCCCATCAGGTAAAACCTTCAACACCTCTTCTTTTATCATCTTTCTGGGTACTGGATTAATAGCTGGTTGTCCTTTAGGTATAAAAAGTCCATCTTTAGTAACAACTCCAACACCAAGCCCACCTTTAAGTACAACTCTATGAAACTCCTCAGGTTCTCCCTCCTGAACTGTACAGTATGAATTGTTCATTGCGGATTCAGTATTGTTAATTCTTCTAACCTTTGCCTTTATTTCAATCCCATTCGTAACATCAGGATCATCTCCACCATCTTTTAAAATGGTACATTCCACATAATCCTCAAATTTTTCTATGTTCTCTATGGGCATTTTTATATTAATTCCTTTTGGAGATGCAATTTCTATTTTCTTTAATGTTTCAACTTTGTTAAAAAGTATCATGGCTGCAGCCTTTGCAGCTCCAGCACTACAGGCCCCAGTTGTATATCCGCATCTTAGCCTTTTTCCATCGCTATCAACATACATTTCAAACATAATATTACCTTTCAACCACCATGTACATAAGAGCATTAATTATTGCCGCTGCAACAGTGCTTCCGCCTTTTCTCCCTTTAACTCTTATATACGGAATATTAAGCTCATCCATATTTTCTTTACTTTCTGCTGCTCCCACAAAACCTACTGGTGCTGCTATAATTAATTTTGGGTTTGCCTTTCCCTCTTTTATTAATTCCTTCAGTCTAAAAAGTGCAGTTGGCGCATTTCCAAAAACAAAAATATCTACCTGATTACTACAAGCTTTTTCAATCGCTGCCATGCTTCTAGTTATGTTTTTTTCCTTAGCCTCTTTATGTACAATTTCTTCATTAACATAGCAAATCACTTGACTATTAGTTTTAGACAAGGCCATTTTATTAATTCCATTTAAAGCCATATTAGTATCTGTGTAAATCTTAGCACCTTCGCTGAAAATATTTTTTGCAGTTTCAATTGCTGCTTCACTTATTTCTACTAAATCCTTATATTCGAAATCAGCCGTAGTATGAATAGTTCTCTTAACTATAAGAAGCTCTTCATCTGTAAATGCATGTTGTCCCATCTCCTTACCAATAATCTCAAAACTTTTTTCTTCAATTCCCATGGGATTCTTTAAATAATCCATGTCTATATAAAACATCCTTTCTATTTAAATCTCAAACTATCAACCTTACTCATAGCTTAAACTCTAACTTTTTAAGTAATCTATACTTTAGGCACAATCAAGAAAATCAATTCCCTCTTATTTTAAATTATTCCTGTATGCCAAGTATATCATCATTATCCATTAAATTCTTTATAAATTCCTTATTAGCAAAAAAATTTACATGAGCATATCCAGCCAATGTATTTTTCTTAAAATATCCGCATTTCCATTTGGTAATATCTCCATTATATAGTGTTTTTTCTACTTCATATACATTTTCTTCATTTATATTTACTTGTGATTTATGAAATTCATGAGCATTTATTTCGATTTCATTATTAAAACATCTATTGTTTATTTTCAATTTGCAGTATCCAAAATTCTGGAGCTTGTTTGTCATTACACTCTCTCCATCAAAAAAACCAACCATCTTCGCTCCATCAATTGACTTTGTTAAATACATTAACCCACCACATTCTGCATAACATCTCAGGCCATTTTCCAATGCTTCTTTGATACTCTGCCTCATAGAATAATTAGCTTCTAATTCTTCCTTAAATACTTCTGGATATCCTCCGCCTATGTATAGAAAATCTAAACTTTGTGGTAAAACTTGATCCTTAATTGGACTAAAATAAACTACTTCACCCAGAGTCTCTAGATATTCTAAGTTATCTTTATAATAAAAGCTAAAAGATTTATCTAATGCAACCCCGATCATTAAAGACTTATTTTCAGCTTTAATATTAAGAGTGTTAAGTTCACTGTCAATTTTAAAGTTTTCCTTGTCTTCATGAATTTCAATCATTTCATTTATAATCCCATCAACATCAACATATGTTTCAATTAATTTTTCACATACAATTAATTTATCCTCAAGATTGAGTACTTCCATACTTTGTATAAGACCTAAATGCCTGCTGCTTAATGTTATATCTGAAGTTTTAGGAAGATATCCAAAGACCTTTACTTTGCAGTTTTCTTCTATTGCATACTTTAACAAATTATAATATTTTTCACTGATAGCATTTAATACAACTCCAACTATGTTTGCATTTCTATAATTTTTAAAACCATTAATTTCAGCACATATACTTGCACTTTGACCTTTAGGAGACAATATTAATATGATAGGCATATTACCTAAAAGTTTTGAAACTTCATAAGTTGAAGCTTTTTCACTTGCTCCCATGCCATCATATAAACCCATTACTCCTTCAATTACTCCAACATCTCCAGTTCCTTTAAGATAGCTTTGCATTACACCTTCTTCACCCATCAAAAAAGTATCCAAATTCCGTGAAGCTTTTTTTGTGACCTCTTTATGAAATGCTGTATCTATGTAATCAGGTCCGACCTTATAACCCTGAACCTCTAGCTGTCTGCTTTTAAGCACCTTCATAAGCCCAAGAGTAAAAGTGGTCTTGCCACCACCACTGCAATTTGAAGATATGATTATTGACTTCATATTCTTTTCCTTTCTACTTCAGCATATTCAACAAAATAATAAGCCAGCATGCTAGTCTATTTTCTTTCATATTCCTTAAGCTTTTTAGTCCTTCCTGCATTTGCATACTTATCTTCAATTGAATCATAAATTCTTTTTATATATAATCCATCAAACTCATCTAATTCACCAAGTCCATGCATATGTAATTTAACTTCTATCCCTTCCCTTTGAAGTATGCTCTTTAAGGAATCTTCTTCGTCAGATGCCATATCATTTTTAGCATGGTCTCCTGCCACAAGTAATAGTGGAACAAGCTTTGTCTTATTTATTTTCTTATTCTTTAACCTCTTTAACACATTATTTATGGTTGGATATCCTTCTACTGTAGCTACAAAAACATTTTCGTACCCTTCGTATGCCAATACCGTTTGAAGCATTCCATAAACAGCATTAGAAGGATGTTCAGTTCCATGACCAAATAATACTACACTTTCCTCTCCTTCTAATACTCCCTTAATACTTTCAATAAACAAAGAGTAATCTTCAGGAAGTCCATTCATTCCTTGATAAAAAAATATTGGTCTTCCAAGCTTTAAGGCTTCAAACTCTTCCTTTTTACTTTCAACAATACCTTTAATATAATCAAATTCTTCTCCTGGTATTAGATGTAACGGCTGAACTATAACTTCTTCATAGCCCTTAACCTTTAAGTCACCTAAAACCCTCTCTGGTGTAAATATATCTAAATTGCATCTTTCCTTCAACTTTTTTATTATAAAGTGAGACGTAAAAGCTCTAAATACATCATATTCCTTAAATTCATCCTTAATTTTATTTTCAATTTTTTCAATTGAATTCTTAAGTGCATCTAAATGACTAGTTCCAAAACTAACCACTATAATAGCCTTTTTCATATATTTTCCTCCTAATTTCTATAGACATTATTTAATAATAGATAGTCATTTTCAAATGCCTACTACACAAAATATTTATGATTTATAGTATGGATATCTGCTTAGAATCTAGCAAATCTGTTTACGCATGCTACAAAATAAGACTATATGGAAATTGTTTATCTATTTAATAAAAAAATCCCCCTTACCAACAGATAAAGAGGAAATACACAACAAATTAAGAATATATAATTTTACAAACACATTCTATTATTTGCTATTCCCCTCCCCTCCGAAGGCAGCATTTTAACACTTTTAGGCAGGTCTCCTGACTTTGGCCTCATCCTATATCTCTTCCTTCCCAAGAAAATTTCTCAGTGGATTTTTAGCATATTAAAATAACACTTAGGTATTCCTATTTCTATTTTCCGTATGCCCTAGAGATTAGTCTTCCATTACAGTAGCGGGGGCTGTAGTGGCTTTTAACCACTTTCCCTTTTAATCATATAATTATAACATCTTATATGAACCTAAAAATCATTTCTTAAATTATATATGAGAACAATGTTTTATTCAATAAAAAATAATATATTCATTAATCTTTTTTAGTAGTCTGTTTTATTAATTGGTTGGTATAAACTGCCGCACCAGTTACCAATATCCCCTGAACTACTGAATTTGCACTAATTCCCATTATTCCAATAGCGCTTAAAATTCCTATTATTAACAATATTATTGGAATATATTTATCGTTTATTTGTTCTGTATTCTTTATAATCATTCCAATTATATACAAAACAGGAATTAAAATCAAAGCATTTTGTGCTATATATTGCGTAAAATCCATAACCCTTCCCCCTCCTCCATCTATTCTATATCTTTATTATGTTATATGCTTTATATTGAGTTTTCTTTCCATCTCTTTCGAAATTTAATATTTTTTATTTGCGAGATTGAGCACTCTTATGCGCAAAGTGCTTATTTTATATTTTCCTTAATTAAAAGAAACCCACAAAATGTGAGTCCACCTAACTATTACTTTATTAAAATACACCAACTAAATGCATGCCACAAAAATAAAGACTGTAGTTAATACTAAACGCCATATACTTATTTTTTTAACATCACAAGATTGCCATCGTTTGCTACTAATTCTTCTTTTCCTGATAATACATATTCATCATATTCAGAGTTTTGATTTATTTAATTTCTTTAAATAACTGCAAATAACATTTAATAATATCTCTACAAATTAAAAGAACCCTATGTCTAAGGTTCTTAATTGCTATTTTTTAGCTTTTAAATATTTTTCTATAACTTTCCAGTATTGTTTTAATGCAATATTCTATAGCATTTTCTATTTCAACGAAATCTTTATATTTATCTAAATAATAGCATCTGTATATTCCATTTATAGTGCAATTTAGACTACAGTTATTAAATCCATTATCATCGATATACTCATGAAAATGAATGTTTTTTTGATTTGTATTTATATGAATTCTTATTTCAATATCAGGTGCTATCACGATTTTCTTATCTGAATATAATAATCCATATTTTTCACATAAAACTTGAATATGTTGCTTTACTATTTTCTCATCCACAATTTTACCTCCCAATATTAATTGGGTATTATTTTATGTACATTCTTTAATTATTATACTTATTTATATTTCTACAATATATAAGTTTTCATCATAATGACGAACCCCTCAAATTTAAGGAGCGTCATATTTGAATTTTAATGCAACTGAAAAAAGCACTCCACCCGACAAAAGATAAGTGCTTTGCTCATTAATTATTTATCCATTTCTTTTATATAATCTTTATACTCACATGTCTCAATAAATTCGCATTTCTCTGTTTTACATTTTATAGAGCTTGTACCATCACTATTAATATTTGCGAATGGCAGAATTATGTTTGTTTGTACTCCAAATTTTCTTATGTTTACTTCATAACCTTTTTTACATTCCTTTATCATTATTTTCCTCCTCTGTTTCTATATATAAATATTATAACATATTGTCAGTATATCTGTCGAATTTTATCGATGTTTTATTTTTTTATTTAAGTCTTTAAACTCTGTTTATTATACAATAAGAAATTCACATGAAACAATTTATACAAAAAGCAACTACCAGAGTGTGTCTTACATTTGACTGGTCAAGTTCCTTTGTCCAAGTTCTCTTTCCATACTACATCGTTACTATTTGATTTACATTATCGCTTATTGGTGTATAATTTAATTGTATAAACACATATTAAATTCGAAAGAGGTGATTAAATGTCAGTATATATGGTTACATATTTTATAAGTGATACTCACGGCCATAATCATGACGAAAAATGCGGAAGTGACCAAGAGCACTCTCACACTCATTCAAGTGGTGATGCTAACATAGTAGGAAAAATAAAATCTTTAGGTGCTTGGGCTCAATTTATGCCAGAAGGTTTTTTTGTAAAAACTTCTTCATCATCTGAAGAAATATTTAATGAAGTTAGCTCAGTATCTAATAAAGGTGATATTATTTTTGTAACAGAAATCAATGCAAAAACTTCCGCATGTGCAAATCCAGATGTCCTAGAATGGCTTGCTAATTAAAAATCCCTTAAAGGGATTTTTAATTCTATTATATTTAAAATATATAGTTATCTTCTACTTGAAACAATACGTGTAATGTAAAGTCACCTCCATCTGCTTTCAATAATTCAACATCACCGTTTCTACTTAAAATTCCTGCTTCTTTTAATGTCTTATCCCACATTAACCAGCTTCCAAATACATTTCTGATGTACCAAAATAGCGATAAGCGTCTAAACTTATAATTACACAAAAACTCTTTTACAATAAATCACAAAACAATTGTATACTCTTAAAAAAAATAATACCCATCAAAATTTAGCTGTGTTCAGTTAAATTCTAATGGATATCCCACAAAATATTAAAAAGGAGTCGTAATTTTGTATGACTTATTAGTCATACTAGAGGAGCGATGAGTATATCTAGTAATATACACCTCTTTTTAAATTACTAACTATAATATAGTTTAGCAGATTTTCGTTAAAAAACAAGACTATTTTTTAAATATTTAGAAAATTATGATTTATAAAATAAATTACAAAATTTTGGCATATAGATAAACAATTATTATTGCTTTATCCTATAATTGCCTTATCAAATTTAAATATAAAAAAAATATTGACATAATAGGTAAATAGGAGTAAAATTATATTTGTTGTAAGGCCCATTGGTCAAGCGGTCAAGACGCCACCCTCTCACGGTGAAATCATGGGTTCGATTCCCGTATGGGTCACCATTGTTGAAAACACTGACGTTTGAAATGTATAAACGTTGGTGTTTTTCTATTTTCCCACACTTTTCCCACACTAGTTTTGGATAGATATTGAGAACACTATCTTCTGAGAATTTGTTAGTATTCTATATAAGTCTTTATTTTGATTTATTATTAATTTTTTTAGTAAACTGCTTTTTTCAATTTATCAAAAAAATTTATTAACAAATTTTTTTAAAATTATTTATTAAAATAAGACATGTATTTTTATTAACCAACATGCCTTAATAAATTCTAATATTAATTTTTTAGTTATTTGAAATTTGGATCATCCAATAATTCTTTATACATTTCAATATATTTTTCTGGTCTAAAATCTGGTGATCCAACTGACTCATTATATTTATATAGGAATCTTGTTGCTAAGCTTAAATCGATTGTTTCATAGTCTCCTTTGACGTAATTAATTTTCTTTTACCAACATTATACATTTGTTACTTTTAAAATACAATTACCTATTCAATAAACTTTATTAAATTTTATAAAGAATCCAACTACACTTTTCTATATCATACTTAAGTTCAAACACCTTCTCAACATCTCCAATAACAGCACTGCAAGTAAATACCCACATCTTATTGCCACATAACTTTTCAAGATCAGTACTTATAATCTTGCCTATCTTTATAACCTGGCATTTGTTTTCTTCTTCTATTTTGAATCTTAAGGGATTTATTTTTCCATCTTCTTTAAAATAAGCTATCATTTCTATTTTCTTAGAAACAATTTTCATCTTCTACACTTCCCTTACAATAAGCTGCTCATCATTGGATAATATTCATCTGAACCTGTTCCGCCATTTAGCGGTTTTACTCCTGAGTGTAGAAAGGTTGATCTTATAACAGCTTCTTTTCCGTATTTATTCCTTAAGTCATCTAAGGTTTTATCGAGCTTTCTTTGTTTCTCACTTTTCTCAAAATCAAATATAGTTTCCTGCACATATTCATTATTGGAAAGCTTTGTTACTCTTACTCCCAACTGTCTTATTTTTTCACCTTTCCATACTTCCTTGAAAGCTGCTTTTATTCCCTCAAAAATAGTACTTGTCGAATCAGTAGAACTATTTAATGGTTTCTGATGAGAATAATAAGCAAATTGGTTAGTCTTAACACTTACAACCACAAGACCACATAAACTCTTGCTGCCTCTTAGCCTCATGGCAACGCTTTCTGTAAGAGACAAAAGTATTTTCAATGCTTCTTCCATGGTTTCAATATCATAGGCAATTGTTGTTGAATTTCCTATTCCCTTAACTTCTAAATAGTTTGACTTTCTTACTTCTGAATTATCAATTCCATTGGCATATTCATATAGAAGCTTTCCATGAGAGTGCAATTTATTAATCAGAAGGTTTACATCCGTTTTAGCTAATTCACCTATTGTATTAATATTAAATTTATGAAGCTTAGCTGCGCTAGCCCTACCAACCATAAATAAATCTTCAACTGGCAAATCCCACATCTTCATTGGGATTTCATTTTTAAATAATGTATGAACAGTATTTTTAGGTTTAAAATCACTTGCCATTTTTGCAAGCAGCTTATTTGTAGAAATCCCTATATTACAATTAAAGCCAAGTTCTTCACTTATCCTCATTTTAAGCTTCATTGCTATTCTCTTATAATTTTCTTTAAAATGTGTGCAATCAATAAAACATTCATCAATGCTGTATCTTTGAATCTTAGGAGAATATTCATTAAGTAGTTCATATAATGCATCACTTGATTGTACATACCAATTATAATCTGGAGGATACACCACCAGATCTTTGCACTTAAGTTTTGCTGAATATATAGGTTCCCCTGTCTTAATTCCATATTTCTTTGCAGGTATTGAAGCTGCAAGTATTATTCCCTGCCTATTTTCTTCGCTACCTCCAATTACTGAAGGTATCTCTCGTATATCAAGCTCACTTCCATACTGCAATAACTTAACTGCTGTCCATGACAGATATGCTTATGAGAACTTAGAATATAGTCCGGATTTTATATATTTATATCCTTAAATAATTAAAAATACAGTATTGACTCTTAATTACATTAATACTAAAATTATACCAATATATTAGAAAAGGGGATTTAATTGGAGAAAATAGTTGAGATATCAGTATACTCAGGAATAGGGTTCGAAAAATATAAAAATGATAAATTAGTTCAGAAAGTTATGATTGATAGTTTCAAAAAAGTGTTAGGTGAATTTACATATCTATTGCTGATAGATAGTTATGGTAATTTAATTGAAGAAGCCTATCGCTATTTAAACATAAAATTAAAAGATGAATCATTTAATAAGAGAGAGCAAGCTCTTATAGCATTAAAGCTACTTTATTCATTCATAGATTTATATGGACTTTTAGGAGTAACAGATATCGATCAAGATAAAATAAGTAAACTAGATGAATTTTTAGAAGGTTGTGTAAGAGAAGGAAACGGATTTATATTTGTTGGTTCAACCATAAGAAGTAATTCAACTATTAATAGATACTATTCAGCTTATAGACAATATTTTAATTTTCTTAAAATTACTGATAATGTTTTTGATGAAATTAAGGGACTAAGATATGTAAAATCTACTGGCACAGGTTTTCTGGCTCATACTGTTACAACCGAATCATTTATATATGAATCTACAAAAATTGAAAATCTATTAAATAATGTACCTAAATTCATTTCACTAACTGAATATAACAAAATTTTAAATATTATAAATACTTACTTTTCAACTAGAGAAGAAATAATCGTAATTCTAATGTATGAATATGGAATGAGAATTGGAGAAGTTTTAGGACTTACAGTTGAAGATGTACTTGGAGTAAAATATACAAATGAAAATCATGGAATCCTCATCATTAGAAATAGGTTTACTGATAAACGCTACCAGTATGCTAAGGGATGTATGAAGGTTTCCTCAAGAAATATCTACAATAGACCTGAATATCATAAAATAGGTCTTGGCAAACACTTTGGATGTGAATATATCAAAATTTCTTCAAAAACTTTATCTAAAATCGAAAATTATATTAAAATAACAAGAAATCCAGATCATTGGGGTGCTAAAGCATATAACAATCTAAAGAAAAAAAATATCGCAGATAAAGTTAGTAACAGAAATGATATAAAAAGAAATTCATATCTATTTGTAAGTAAAAATGGAACTGCCTTATGTGGCAAACAATGGGACAATATACTAAAACAAATATTCAATAATATTGGAATTAATTGTGATGTTGCTAAAAAAGAAAATGGCCTTTCGCATCGGTTCAGACATGGTTTCGCGATGTTTAAAGTACTAGTTGAAAAATATAATAGACTAGAGCTACAAAAGGTTTTGCGCCATACTAATATCCGTTCATGTGAACGATATTTCTCATTAACTGAAACCCAGAAATCTGAACTTATTAATGCTACATTTACATTGCAAAGAAATGGAGGAATGAACATTTGAAATTAGATTTTATCGAAAAAAAAACAACTAAAATATTTAAACTTATTGAATGTGCATCTCTTGATTTTGAGATAAGCAAAATTCTAGCATCATTTGTAATTAAAGAACTACACACTCCTTCATATAAAGTAAATTTATCAAAACTAAAATTTATTTATTTTAACAAAATTCCAGAATTTATTAGTTATATACATAATTTTTCATCGTCTGATATAAGTTGGAGTAATTTCTGTTCCTCTCTGCAAGCTATACGTTCACTAAGTAGTAATTATCCAGCAATGGTTGAGCACCTATTTAGAGAATTTTACAAATATATGATAGATGAGATTAATTTAGTTAACCAAAACATTGTAATATTAAGAAATTTTAAAGAATTCTTAGATGTTCCTGAACGTCCACGAATTAATTTCAAAATTAATATACATCCTAAAATAATTAGTGAAATTTATTTTAACTTTAGTGTAAATAGTTTTCCTTCCCGGTTGTATTTATATAAAACTTTAAATCAAGGTAAAATAAAAGGAATTTATACTTCATTAATTAATTTAAATACCGATAACCTTTTCATAAAGAATTTGCTTATAGAATTTATCGAATCTTACCCAAAGGATAATTCCAGCAGCAGAACCTCTAGAACCCCTACTTTACTTATTTTCAGACAATTCATATACTATTTTGATAAAAGCTTATACTCAACTAATGATTTGGATAGAACTTCAGAAAATAATGTATCATTAAGACACAGTAACTACAAAACTTACCATTCAATAAATGATTTTGACTATAAAACTTTTAGAAAACAATTCAGATTTTATTTCATGCTTGATTGTAAATATCCAGTAACAGAAGAATACAAAAAAAGTTACGGAACATATAGATATAATTTAATAGACTTATTAAAATCCTTTTACATATTTTTATATAATTACATACAAGAAAGCAATATTAATTATAATCCGTTTAATGGCACTGGCATAGATAAAACGATTTTATTAAATTCTAATTTTAATACTCTTTTTAAAAAAGGTTACCTCTTTATAAAAGATACAAGATTACAAAGTCCTCCTCAACGAAATAGAGTTGCAGTTATAATTACTCAAAACTCACACAGAGCTAAGGGTGCAAAACAGACTTTGTGTTCTTTTGATTTTACCCGACTATTTGATAAAAAATTAAAACATGATTTTGCAAGTTTTATATGGAACTCTAATGCATCATTATCTTGTCGTAATAAAAGATTCTTATATGTATTAGAATTTCTTAATTTCAAATATAAATTCGATATACGACAACAAAATATAATCCCTTTGTACACGAAAAATATTTTCTCCGAAGATTTGATGTTTTCTTATAGATTGCATGTAATGAATAGATACAATACTAACACAGTTATGGATGCAGCTGTATTAGCAGTAAAGAGCTATCTACAATACTTTAGAAAAAAATATTTTATCAGTGATTTTACATATAAATACTTAAGCTGTTTTCAACGAATTAAAAGAGGTGGAAACCCCATACCAGATGATGATTTTAATCTGATTATGGAACAGTTTATAAATATGAGATCAGAATCCTTAAAAAATGAGTTGAGTTTTATCGTATTTTATCTCTGTTCCACTACTAAACTTCGTCTTGGTTCAATTTTAAACCTCCGAAGAGATTGTATCGTTAGTACTGATGACATACATCAAGTGGGAACAATAAAATTTTATTCCAAAACTCTAGATCGAAATTATGATACAGAAATAATCCCACTAAGCTGTATAAATCTTATAAATCAAGCAATAAAATTAACCGATGAACTTGCTGAAAGAGCAAGCATTGACCATAAAGATTATATTTTTATACTTCCAAGAACTAAAACAAATAATAAGTATAATTATTTAAACATTATATTTCTGGGTGCTCAATATAATAAGGTCTTTTTGCTTGCCCAGAAAAAGGCAGGATTGAGTAATAAATATACTCCCTATCAAGTTAGGCATACTCGAAAGAATAAAATCTATATTGAGGCAAACAAAAAGGGGTACTCTGAACTTGAAATCAATGAGATGCTTGGAGGTTCTCTTCAAGTTAATCTGCAAAACTATATAAAAAAGAATAATACTAAATTATATACAGAGATTTTTACCGGAGTTACAATTTCCAATGTAGATATAAATGGTAAAATAGTTCTTGATGATTTATCAACCTCTGAATCTAATCTAGTTGCCAATAACCTTGGCAATTGCGAAAATAAATCATGTAAATACAAAAATACGTCTAATGAAAATATCCAACCATATAATAAATATAAATGCTTGATATGTAGCAGTTTTATTACTTGTACTTCTCGCCTTAATTATTTTGAGTATGAAATTAAAATTACTAAAGAAGATTTATATAATTGTACAGATTATGACCAAAAGGCCTTTATAAAAGCTAATTTAAAACTTCTCGGAGCATTTTATAAAAGATTATTAGATTTAACAATGTAGGAGGTTTATTTAGTGGATGATAGAAAAATAACAACAAGTAATGATATAGAGTGGAATATTGAAGCAGTACAAAAATGCATTACAATTAATCGTTTATCTCAAGTATTTCATAACGAAAATATTCCCATCACCGATAATTGTAATTTCAACGACGATATTTGGGATTTAAATAGCTTTAATAAAATTGGAAGAGAACGTTATGAATATATATTTAATTTTAGTAACATAGAATCTCCTTATAAATATTACGCTAAGATTATTATATTAAATACGCTTTTTCTAAAAGGACGTTGTACTCCAAGTTCTGCTCAGAGTAAACTCATCTCTTTAAGACTTTTCTTTGCATGGCTGTTTAAAAAAAATATAGTTCATTTAGAACTTATAGATATTGACCTAATCACAGAATATTTTGGCGAATTAGACCTAAAAGAAAATACAATTATAGCAAAAAAATCATATATCAAAGATTTTTTTAAAGAATTAACAAAAGACTTTACATCAGCTGATTTTACAGAAGAATACGCTTTTTTAGATGTATATGACAGAGATAAATTTTTACAAGAAAAAGAAAATAATAAATTTAAGTTAATTCCTTATGAAACTTCCAAAGAAAAACTGTCTATATTTGATAAAATCATCTCTTTAGCATTAAATGATTTAAAAAATGATAGTTTATCAAATTTTCATAGAAAAATTGCTTGTATGATAATTTTACTTGGAGAAACTGGAATGAGATTAGGCGAATTTGAAAAACTGCAAATTAATAAGCTTGTTAAACTCAAATCTCCTAATGCTAAAGAAGAATACTATCTTGAATTCTTAACTTATAAAACTTCGCCAGAAATAAATGGTCATTGGACTATTACATATATGACTCCTAATGCAGTATTAGCTTATAAAACACTTATTAAAATTCATAAAACTGTTAGAAAAATAAGTAATTCAAAATATCTATATGTTTCAGAGCAATTTGGAGAAAAATATGCTAGTCAGTCTACCCTATGGACACATAATGTTATTTTTTTCAGTAATCATCAACATAATTTTGATTTTAAGAACATGACAAAAGATGAGATTGATTCTTTTAAATTCTTAGAGGTAGACAATGAAAATGTAGATAGATATGGAAATTTTACAGTCAGAGGAAACATAGGTAAAAATTTATATTATATCACTCCTCATCAGTACAGAGTTACTGTTGCCACTATCCTATACTATAAAAAGTATATTAGCCTAGAATGGATTCGAATGCATATGAATCATTTATCTGAAGAAATGACTCAACACTATATTCGCGATGAAAATTTTAAGAAAAAACAAATTAACCTTGTTGAAACTCTAATAAGAAGAGCATCTGAAGATGGCAAGTACCTAGAAACTGATTCAACTAAAATTCTAGATCCAAACATAAAAAAAGAAATTGAAGATGACAATCTGAAAAAAGCTTATATAGAAATAAATTATTTTTTAGATTCCCTACATAAAACAAAAAAACTAAATATATATAAAGATGTAGGCGAAATAATAAATGTATTATACAAGAAACAGATTCCCCTTTCAGAAAATTTTATGGGGTTCTGTGCTTCTGATGTACTCCTAATGTTATGTGAACACCAAGAATATTTAAATGCAATAGAAAATTCTTTTGATTTAGGAATTCAAATTCCTACTCTTGAAGCCCTTTCTTTAGATTTAAAACGCTATAGAGACAAAGTTGAGGTTATTAAGTATAATGCAACTTTACTTGAAGAAGATGAAATATACTCTGAAATATATATTAAAGAAGTTAATAAATTAAAATATTTCTTAGAAAAAAGATTTGTGCCTGAACTAAACCTTTTGGAAACAGAACTCAAAATTAAAGGTATTAATAATTTAATCACAAATCATAAGGAACTTATTCCAATTATAAAAAATATTAATGCAATAAATATGGAGGTTGAAAAATGGATGAGGAACTAATTGTAGATGTAGTTAAATCTAAAATAATTGCATATAAACTAGAAAATTATCACAAAATTAAACCCAAAACCAAAAAGCATTTAATGTTAATTGAAACTTATTTCCAAAATTGCATTACTATATATGAAAACTGCATTTTAGAATTGGATAAAATTAATCTATCTATAAGAGGAGTTTGTAGTAACTCAAATGTTGGCAAAAGCACAGTTTATGAAAATAAAGATATTCTATATACATATATTCAAAATCGTATAAACGAAATGAACGATAAATTTGATATATTCTCAAAGAAAGAAATATTTAATCTAGAAACTAAAAATACACAACTTGAACAAAGATTAAACAATATGATTATTAATTATATTGAACTGGCCAATCTTAAGGCTAAAATAGATGATTTGTATAAAGAAAATGAGAAATTAAAAAAACAAAAAGATGCTTTAGCTCAAGAAAGAATAGAACTTATAAAAACTAACAATGACCTTGCCCTAGAATTGACTAAACTTAGAAACAACATAATAGAATTTCCAAACGAAAATAATTAATTTTTTATAAAATAAGTTAGTTCGATTGTGATATTGAGATATTAAAGATTCAAATATTTAGAGAGTGTAAAATAGTCTGTGTAAACTTCATTAAGATGATATAATAAATTATCGAATGAAGGGAGCACAGACTATGTCTTTATCTAGAGATGAATTAGTAAAATTGATTTTAAATAACTCGGACATAAAAACAGCTGAAGATATACAAAATACACTAAAAGATTTATTTGGAGGGCTGCTTCAGCAGATGCTGGAAGGGGTACCGCCAACATTTCCGACAAAACCCACGCTAAGACAAAAAGTGGATGAAAAATCAAATTTTCACCCACTCTAAGATATATATTAAATTAGGTAGCTATTATCTCAAATGGAGATGTTGCACTAAAAATAAATTTAGTGTGACACCTCCTTATTTTATTACACAATAGTTCTGCCAATAGTAATTGTTGCTACTTGACTATCAATGATACTTCAAGCCCTTTACAGTATCCATTCCGGCTTGGCTGACCCCATCGGTCTAAGAATTGGATCATTCCAATATGCAGGTGTGGCTGAATAGGTTACTGCTGGCGCAAGTCTTCTTAATTCTCCCAAAGGAGTATCTCGAATTATAGCTTCAGCTACAGATAGACGTTCTCCTAAACTTGAAGCAGCTTTCATCAATTCATGTGGGGATAATTTATAAATTTTCTGAAAGGGATTGACAGCAAATTCGATATCCTTTTTAGGAATTAGTCCCAAACTTTGGTACCACATTGCATTTCTAGTTAGGCTGACAGTTACATGATAACTTCCACCTTCTTTTGCACGTTTGAGAAGTGCGGCAGTGGCACCTGCTGCTCCCATATACCCTGTAACATAATCATTAATCAAACCTGTCGGAGGCATTGCAGGCATGCCATTTTCGCCCTCTAACATTGCTAACCCTGATGCAGCAGTTCCTAGCATATCAAAACCACCCCTATCAGACCATGGACCACCATAGCCATAACAACGAACGCTTACCACAATAATACCCGGCCTAATTTTTGCAAGCTCTTCAGGCGAAAATCCAAATTCAGCAATCTTCCGGCTTCGATAACTATCTACAAATATATCCGCATTTTGAACCAATTTTTTGACTCTATCATTGTCCTTTTGATTTTTAAGGTTCAGGTGTGTAGAACGATGCCCAACATTTGCATCATCATAAACCCAATTATGTTCAAAATCATGAAAATGGTTAAATTGAAGCACCTGGGCTCCTTGTTCTGCTAAAGTTCGGCCTACAACTGGTCCAGCTACTGCATGAGTTGCTTGCAAAACATTTATATTGCCGAGTGGTCTTTCTGAAGGTTTAAAAGCTTCTGGTGCACTATCACCAATTTTTCGGATAGCAATTACCGGCTCATTAGATAGATATTGGCCTTGTGGATGATTAAGCCATTCTTCTGGTGTACGTGCTATACAAGCGGTAAGCCCTTGACTATTAGCTGTATCTTCGAGTTCTTGAGCATTCCATTTTGCGACACTGGCTGCAATTTTTTTATGATCTGGCCCACAATTAAAGAAATTTAACCAGTCTGACTGTTGGTGTGGATAAACTGCTGAGGTATATATCCACCGTCCATCTTTTGTTTTATATGGAAATACTCCAAATGGATGAGTTTGTCCCATCCAGTTTGGATATGGGTTACCGTTAATTGTAGGATGAAATGTAAAATCAGGATTTATACCATGTGCCGCTTTGCGAATATCAATAGAAAGATCTTGCCCTTCACCAGTACGCTCTCGCCAAATAGCTGCTGCTCCAACGGCGGCTGCCATTGCCGAAAGTGAAAACGCAGTAGCTAGACGAACAGTACTAGGGAACAATGGATCTTCACCCATAATATTGATTTTTCCACCACAATCGCTTATTGAAAGCCCTATTGGGTTTATTAATTTCTCAAGATGTTCCAATGGGTTGAACTTTTTACTTATTTCTGAATCTTTATATGTCATTTTGTTACCTCCAATTTATTTTATATAACCTTTAATTAACTTAAATTTGGCTGTAGTTTACTGAACTACTCTATTTAAATAATCCATATTTTATAAAATCTAAAAACGAATTAATATAATGCTCTTGCTTATTTTCATCATTAGACAATGAACCAGATTTTGCATAACTTAAAGCTTGGAATAATTTAAAACAAGCATAGGCAATAACAGTTTCATCCACATCTCTTATCTTTCCCTTGCTTTTCCCTTCTTTAATTACATCTGCAATAATACTTATAATATCCTTTTCAATCATATTGTAGTATTTTACACTAAGGAATGGTGAACCTTGAACCCCTTCATCTCTCAGAATTTTTGTAAGAAAGTTATCTTCCATAAAATACTCAATAGATACTATGAAAAATTTTTCTATCCATTCAACTGGATCATTGATATTTTTAACACGTTCAAGAATCATTTTCCTTCCTTTAAGCGTTTCATTTATAACTAAGCTAGTAAATAAATCTTCCTTATCTTTAAAATACTTATAGATAGTTTTCTTTGATATGCAACAGTCTTGAGAAATTTCATCTAGTGTGGTTTTTTTAAATCCAAAATGGTTGAATCTTATCTTTGATTTATCAAGTATTCTAATTTTAATATCATCCATACAAAATACCTCCTTGGAAACTATAATAGTGTTTTAGTTTCCGAATGTCAAGACTTATTTTACCTGTCGAATGATATTTTTTATAAAACCATGAATAGATAATATTATTATCAAGTGGCTCAATTTTACATGTATCTCGGCTGCATCCCAAATTTATAAATATGTGGCTTTTACCCCACGTTAAGCATTCCATATAAAAAGTTCTCCGGGAACTTTTTTCTTTTATATAAATTAAGTGTCTAAAATATCAGTACATTAAACGAGCGTTTTTATTACTCTTTATATCAATTTTCACTTTGACGAATACAAGCCGTTTGTATGGTAAAACAATTAGGTAAATAAATCAAAGTAAATATATTGACTGAATTAATCGTTTAATTTACCATTATAGTACTGATTTCCATGGAAGGATGTTAAATTTATGATTTTTGGATATGCAAGGGTAAGTACCCAAGAACAGAACTTAGATAGAAAGCTGTTTTTACAGACTTTTTTACACAGACTCAAAAAATCCTTTTTATGGTATCTACATTTCAGTACATAACACGGATGCTCCCTTTACCCCTATTTGTGTTAAGTAGCATTCAATTTAATCTTTTATGGCATTCTAGTGAAAACTCTTGCTATTTAATGAAAGTGAATGTTACCAAAGTACATTGTGTAACATTGGAAAAGCCTAAAATCAACATGAATAAAATACTTTGCCCTAGGTTACATGGTTGCTGGTATTACCCCTATAACTATTAAAAAAACATAAAAAAAGAATATAATATATTTATCGTTATTATATCATATTTTTGTAAATAATACCATTTTTATGATTAATTCCAATATTATTGCATATCTATCATTGAAAATGTCTATAAAAAGATATGTTATTTTCATAGACATTTCCAATTAACTTTTATCCTTTATTCACTGTTCACGAAAACAAAATGATTTATAGAGATTGTTGTATATTATGTTAAACTACAACTTGATTGTCACTAATATTGTTACTAAAAAATTTTAATCAAGTGCTCGCCTATATCATATGTTAATTTTACAATCTACCAATTTTTAGCATATACATTAATTAATATATATAATTTATAACCTGCTAAATTATAGTTTATTTATATAATAGATAATATAAATAAATTTTATTAATATATGAAATATTAAATTAGTTCCACAAAAAGTGTCCGAAAACTCAAATAAACAAAAATATTACTTTAGACTTGATTTTACAAAGCCTTAGAGTAATCCGGACATATATGCAACTTCTAATAAATATGCTGAATTTACATCAATGTGAAATATTATTTTGTCTTCATTACTAAACATATTATCATTAAACACATAATCATCTCCAAACATTTGTTCTGTTTTTATTATAAAGAACAAACGTTCTATTGTAAAGAGAGTATATTGTTTTATTGTAATATAAAGGTAATTTATTGATTTTTGTAATCATCCATTAAATAACCCTATGTCTAAGTAAAACCAAGTAATATAGCCATTTATTTGAGCGGATATTTTATTTTTTGCCCCCTGTAGAATAGTATTAGATAATATATAAGAATATGACGATGTACCGATTTTAAATACATCTTCATATTTTTTTGAGATTTATATAAATTTATAATTAATTTTTACTTTAATAATAATATTCATTTGATTGCCGAGTTCTGTATTAGCAACAGCCTGTACCAAATCATATTTTATTGTATTTTACAATACTCTGAAATATTGATGTTTAGCCACTTTTAATCATAATAATAATTTATCATATTCTACTGTATCTTATTGTGTTTTTTCCCTTAAGGGAAAGTTAAGGGAATATCCCCTTATATAGTACCTATATTATTCATACTTACATCTAAAATTGCAATTGCCACTTAAAATTAGATGAATGTAAAAAGCCTAAAGTAGATAATCTTTAAATTTATTTTCTACTTTAGGCTAATTTTTTAAATCTTTGCAATAAACTAAACAACTTGTATTTTCCAAGGCAAGTTCCTTATTCAAAAAATCACTGTTTATTAATTATAAAATTCATCTAATATAACTTTTGATTATATACTTCACATAGTTTTGAATAGATTCTACTAATCTTATACTTATTCCTTATATCAACTAGTTTATCATTACTCCATACGTTTTCTATAAATCCATTATTTAAGTATTCTAATATTACCTTCCATTTCAAATTGCGCAATTATTACTTATGCTATTCCTCTATTATTTTTTATATCTTTATTTATTTTATTAAGTTCCAATGTGATAAGTATAACAGTCACTACAACTGATAATATTTCTGCCCATGGCCCTGAATAAAGTACACCTAAAATTCCAAAAAACTTAGGCAAAATTATCATAAGTGGAATTATAAAAAAAGTCTGCTTACATAATGTAAGTGCTAGAGCTTTTGCTGGCTTACCTATAGCCTGGAAGAAAACACATGTTGTAAGTTCAAAACCTATGAACATACAAAGTTTCAAGAATATCCTAAATGACTTTAATGCAAACTCATTATACAGTGGATCATTTTGACCAAATAAATTTATTATGCTTTGTGTAAAAAACTGAAATATAATAAATCCTATTATTGATACAACCGTTGCTATTTTTATAAGCATAAAATATGTATCTTTCACTCGTGTCAAGTTTTTAGCACCGTAATTGTAGCCGAGTATAGGCTGCCCACCTATAGCTATACCTATTACAACACCCAATAAAAGTTCATTCACTTTCATTACAATACCAATTGCTGATATAGGAATATCACTTCCATAAATGGATTGTGCTCCATAATCCTTAAGCATATTATTGCTTACTATTATGATTATTGTTACTGCTACTTGCGTAATTAAACTTGATATCCCAAAAAGAATTATTGTCTTACTAAGATTTATATCAATCCTCAAATATTTTCTTTTAAACTTTATATTTTTAAACTTCTTAAGATACATTAGAGAAATTATGCAGGATAATATTTGTCCTATTATTGTTGCTATAGCAGAACCTTTAACTCCCATCTCTAAAAGAAATATAAATATAGGATTTAAAATAATATTTGTAACTGCTCCAAGTATCATAGCTAACATAGAATATTCTGGACTACCATCTGCACGTATTATTGAATTTAAACCTGCTGCCAGAATCATAAAAGGAAATCCTATTAAAATTATTCTCATATAATCTAGTGCCATAGAAATATTAGTTCTTGTAGCTCCAAAGCTCCATAATAATTTCTCCATAAAAATATATCCAACTATTAAAAATATCAAACCTAAAATCACCATCAAAGTGATTGCATTACCTATTGCTTTAGCGCCTTCTTCTTTGTTTTTCTCTCCTAGTTTTATACTGTAGAAAGCAGCAGCTCCATCTCCTAAAAGCAGTGAAAAACCTAATGCTAAAACCACAAAAGGAAAAGTTATATTCGTAGCTGCATTCCCAATATAACCTACCCCCTGACCAATAAAAATCTGGTCAACAATACTGTAAAGAGCATTGACTACCATTGCAAGCACGCAAGGAATTGAAAACTTCATAATAAGCTTGCCTATCTTTTCATTTTCAATATAATTTTCACTAATTTTTATACTCTCTTCACTCATTCATATACACCTCTTTCAAACTTCATATTGAAAGAATAATGCATCCAGTAACTGGAGAGTCAACACTTATTTTAAGTATTTAATTATTTTATCGGAATTATCAATTCAGTTACATAATTTTCTTCATTCGCTGTATTTATTATGTCTACAAGATAATTATCTATAGGCTCACCACAAATTTCATATCCTTTTTCATAAATGTATTTATACATCTTTCTATAAGTATCTATCATATTCTCATAACTTCCATAATGAATAGACGTTAATCCTTTAAAACCTCCAAATTTTCTAACTAAACCATCTATTTCTCTTTCTTCAGATACACCTATACAAACTTCAATATCATAATCCATCTTCTCTTTTTCTTCAAAATTAATACAGTTATCATAATATACAGCCATAGCATTCTTTGTAATGTGGAAATTATTCTTTTCTACTAAGGAAATCAGCTTACAATATCTAACTGTAAATTCTTCAATAGTACAAGGACCTTTGCTTCTAAGATATACAACATAAGAAATAGGTATTTGCTTTATCTTTATTTTAAATTCATTTTGTTTTTTCTTTTCCTTTTTACTTTCTTTTATAAAAAACTGTAACTTTTCTTTGAGCCTTTTTAAATCGTTGATTTTATTATCAATCTCTATACATTTTTCATTAATTTTTATGGTGTTATATTCCAAGTTTTCTCTGCCTAAAAGCACTTTTATTTCCTTTAATGAAAAACCTGCTTCTTTAAAATGCTTTATTACAAGAACCAAAGCCAACTGATCATTTGAATAATATCTATAATTACTGCCTGGATCTGTCTTTCTTGGTATTAACAATTTTATTTCATCATAATAACGCAGTGTTTTTATTGGAATATTGCATATTTTAGATACTTCTCCTATTTGGTAAAATTCTTTACTGCCGCCCATTTTGTTAATCAACTCCTCATATATATTTCTATATGAACGTAATCAACTATATTTTACCATAATTATAATCTTTACGAAGTTTTCTTTAGGAAATAGAGAATATAAAACCATTACGCAAATTGCATAGTAGTTTCAACGTGAGGCGTGTGTTTGAATGGTTTTATTAAATTGTAACTTAGAGCATTTTATTGTATCTAGCTATCATGAAAAATAAATCAAACCTTAGATTAAAAATAACATATTTTACATATTGCATTTTTAAATAATATAACATATCTTGTTGATGGTCGGAAGAAGGGTGGAAATTTTAGTTCTTCCGACCATTTCTTAATTTAAGTGATATCAATAGTTAACAGAATAATTTATAAATATTATTTTACTTTATTGGGGCCTAGACAATAATTTAATCAGATAACTTGTACCTGAAAATATTTAGAACTCCGAAGTCGTATTATTACTCATGGGTGCTTGCTAATATGAGAAACATTCCTCTAGTTAAGATAAAACTATACACTTGATTCCTCCTCTTCTTCACTTTTGTTTATTTACATTCCTCTAGTTAAGATAAAACGGATGATCAAGAACATTGTGTTTTAGATTTTACAGCATTTACATTCCTTTAGTTAAGATAAAACTTAACAACCTTTTCGAGTTCAAGTTCAACATCTTTATTTACATTCCTCTAGTTAAGATAAAACTTATCGATATGAAAATAACTCCACATGTTCTGGTTAGATTTACATTCCTCTCGTTATGATAAAACCTATTGTATCGAGCAACTTCCACCCTGTAAATGTGAAATTTACATTCCTCTAGTTAAGATAAAACCAAGTGATCTAATGAAAACAGTATATGACTTTACTAGATTTACATTCCTCTAGTTAAGATAAAACGAGAATCAGAGCTGTTAAACTTTCTTTATGTTTTAAATTTACATTCCTCTAGTTAAGACAAAACAAGTATTCATCATCTTTTGTAACTTTTCTTGTGCATATTTACATTCCTCTAGTTAAGATAAAACCAATTTGAATTTGTCCTGTCACCGCCTCTTAACCAATTTACATTCCTCTAGTTAAGATAAAACCATTACGCCATCGCCACTGCAACCTTTTAAGTACTATTTACATTCCTCTAGTTAAGATAAAACGTATAGAAAACGGAAATTTCTGAGTAGCTATTTCAAGATTTACATTCCTCTAGTTAAGATAAAACCTTAACAAAATTAGCAGAGGCAAAACTTGAAAAAACATTTACATTCCTCTAGTTAAGATAAAACAGGAGAAAACATTCTTCAAATTTGCAAGAAGCTTTAATTTACATTCCTCTAGTTAAGATAAAACTAGAAGGTCAATTCTTTAACTATAAAGGTGCTGGTGTATTTACATTCCTCTAGTTAAGATAAAACCAAGACCAGGTTAGCATCTATTGAAAGCAATAATGGATTTACATTCCTCTAGTTAAGATAAAACGTTCCACCTAACCTTCTAAATAGTCATTTTAAATTGCCTTTACATTCCTCTAGTTAAGATAAAACGTAGATGTATTCGTTATTTTGCCTTCATATATTCCTCTTTACATTCCTCTAGTTAAGATAAAACTCCAGGTACCATTGAATATTCTGCTTGATATAATCCCTTTACATTCCTCTAGTTAAGATAAAACTCATTGAAAAGCTCCTTATAAAAAATACCCACCCGACTTTACATTCCTCTAGTTAAGATAAAACTTATGAGTCCCAACGTGCTTACGCTGATGGAACTTCCTTTACATTCCTCTAGTTAAGATAAAACGATAGGTAGTTTTATTAATAGTACATTGCCTACTCTCTTTACATTCCTCTAGTTAAGATAAAACGTTGTAATCATGTATATGTTTGGTTCTTCGTTGTCGCTTTACATTCCTCTAGTTAAGATAAAACAGTATTCACTGTTTTGTCAGTACCACTATTCGAAATACCTTTACATTCCTCTAGTTAAGATAAAACGGAATACTTGGTTACGAAAGATTAATGAAAAAAGACTTTACATTCCTCTAGTTAAGATAAAACTAAAAAATAAGGCATGGTGGATTGCTATTATATCACCTTTACATTCCTCTAGTTAAGATAAAACTTTAATCATAATAAACGACAAATAGGGCAGAATTTTTCTTTACATTCCTCTAGTTAAGATAAAACTAACAGTAAGTCCAACCATGGGAATAAAAATAGTTTCTTTACATTCCTCTAGTTAAGATAAAACTCGACGGTATGTGTAATTTGTCGTATGAAGCTTTAAACTTTACATTCCTCTAGTTAAGATAAAACATTCTTTACCCGCTATATCTTTGAGTTGTGTTTTTGCTTTACATTCCTCTAGTTAAGATAAAACCAAGGGGAGCAACATGGTATAACGGAACGTTGATTACCTTTACATTCCTCTAGTTAAGATAAAACCAAAGAGTGCTGTTTCACGTGAAATGACATATTTCTGCTTTACATTCCTCTAGTTAAGATAAAACATAGGATGGTTTCAATTATCTTCTATATATGCTTACTTTACATTCCTCTAGTTAAGATAAAACTTTAGATTTTTCTATACAATGAGCTATGTCAATATACTTTACATTCCTCTAGTTAAGATAAAACAGGCTGACATACAAAATAGTAGTGGTAAATTTTATACTTTACATTCCTCTAGTTAAGATAAAACTGTATGTGTCTTTTCTCTTTATTTAATTTATAAATAACTTTACATTCCTCTAGTTAAGATAAAACCTACACTCCACAAACTTACGCTTGCCAGTATGGCTTCTTTACATTCCTCTAGTTAAGATAAAACCTCCTGGTGATTTTTTTATTGGACAGTTTGATGATACTTTACATTCCTCTAGTTAAGATAAAACTGTTTTTTATACAAGCACGCTTCGCTTCTATCCTCGCTTTACATTCCTCTAGTTAAGATAAAACTGAAGAACCAACAGGGTATAGAGCGTATTCAGTAAACTTTACATTCCTCTAGTTAAGATAAAACTAAAGAAGAAAAAAAAGAAGATGATGATATTCATTTCTTTACATTCCTCTAGTTAAGATAAAACAATTTCATTTGATGATGGTCTTTCAGTTTTAACAATCTTTACATTCCTCTAGTTAAGATAAAACCGTGATACATCAATGTATAAAGGTGTAATAAATACCTTTACATTCCTCTAGTTAAGATAAAACCCCGGAAAAACACATAGTTCAAATCACCTATTTTAGCCACGTGAGCGTGTATTTTTTTATATTATAACATAAATTTTTGCAGTAAAGCTACAGTAATGATTTTTAGTATTTACTAAAGCATTATTAAAATCCAGTCCGCTTCTAGCTTTAGAAGGATTTGAAATTCCAAATCGCTTACTGCAATTATAAAAATAATTCATCTAGATTCTTTTCTATCCCTATAACTTTCTTTTGTATGTTTTTTGTATAAGGAATCCTATAAATGTATAGTGAATCTTCCGAATCCATTAAGTACTTTTTTACTTCTTCTATACATTTTGTTAATTTTCCTTCAGTTATTTCTCCTTCAAATACTGAATTTTGGCACCATGTTATATATTTTTTTAAGACTTTCCTAACCCTATTTACTCTTTTTTCATTTACATCATAAGTAATTATTACAAACATATTACCACCAGGCTTTCAAAGGTTTATATTTTTCATCTTTTATTAAATGTTTAATGAGTTTATATGCTTCAAGTTTAATTAATTGTCTATATGATACATTTCTATTTAATTTCCTGTGTTTAATACTAGTTGACATCTTATTTTCAAATTCCGTTAAAAACTTTTTCTTTCCCTTTTCATTTAAAAAGCATACTCCTTCTAATGTATCAAAATCGCTATTAGTTAATCTTCTATTATTTATCAATGAAAATATAATACTATCTACTATTAAAGGTTTAAATATTTCTGAAATATCCAAGATTAATGAAAATCTTTTGGTTGATGGTTCATGTAAATAACTTATTGTTGGATCAAGCTGTGTTTGATACATTTCACCTAAAATTGCAGTATACATTACTCCATTCCCAAATGAAATAAGTGCATTTAAGGGATCTTTAGGCGGTCTTCTATTCCTATGGATAAATCCAAAATCATTTTTAAGCATATACCTAAAACATTCATAATACATTTTTCTTACTCTACCTTCTGCTCCCATTAGTTCTTGAATAGTTTTAGAATTCATCATAGTTTCTTTTTCACTTCTTATTTTTTCAAAATATTCTTTTGGAACTGCTTCATATCTTCTCATATTTCTTAAGATGTGATGAATTGCACTATCTATAAAAGATTTGGCTAAAAATAGCCTCTCATTATTATCTTTATAAGCCATAGCCTGCTCAACTATTAAAAATCCAGAAATATTTTTCTTTCTAGGATAATAACTTCCAGAGTAAAATCCATAATAATTATAGAAATTTAAAATTATATCATACTGAGAAATGTAATTGATAAATTTACTATTTAAATCAATTTCACTAAAAAAATGAATTCTTTCTATACTTTCAATTGGAATGCCTCTTTTTTCATCGTCAGCATTAATAAAGTAAATAGTATTATCTTTCCTTTTTATTCTTCCTGGTGAAAAAACATAATAATCTTTTCCCATCTTTACTCTTCCTCCTCAATATAACAAAATTCATAGTAAGCACACTTTTTGCAAAAAGGTTCATTTATTTTAGAAGGAGGTAACTCTAAATTTTCTATAATTTTAATTTCCTTTAATGCTTCTTCTATTTCGATTTTATCTTTATCTTCTAATTCTATCTCTTCAATTCTTCTCTCCTTGACGTAATTAATCTTCCCGTTTCTTTTAATTCCAAGGACGTTTAAATAGTACAGATAATATAATAACTGCATCCTATCACTTTTTTCCATCTTTGAACTTATCTTTACTTCTCTAACGAAATTTTTGTCAATTATATCTAATTTTATATTTCCATCTATCTCTACTTCTTTACTTTTTTCTCTTGTATAGCTATTTTCATGAACTGTTTTTCCTTGCGATACTCTTTCATCATACCTTTCAAAAGATATACCTTTAGAAAAAAGCCATAACTTTCTTTTACATATGTAGAAATAATTTATCTTAACCCCTTGGGTCTTATAAGCTTCAAAATCAAAGGACATAATAATTCCCCCTTAAACAAATAAGCATTCTATATCATTTGCATCTTCATTTTTAGGTTTTTGCAAGCCTTTTTCGTCATAAGGAAAGCTAACTATTTCTATTTCTTGATACTTTCCTATATCCAATCTCTTAAATATTAATCCCCTCTCAACTGCAAATTCATATTCATATTGTGGTATTGCTACTGTATAAGCCAAAATGTTATCTCTGCTTTTTATTCTTTCTGAATAGCTGATATTCTCAGATAAATATATATTAAGGTTTTCATTTATAATTTCTAAATTTTTTTCATATACTACCTTAGGAATTATAGTTGTAGTAAGAATATCTCTTAACTTGACCTCACTTTTTTGAACTTCAAAACATTTTAAATTATCTATATAATCTATTTTAGCTTTAACCTCTCTATAAAAATTGCTTTCTCCTAAGTTCTCATAAGTAAAGTATTTATTTATTAAATTCATTTTGTCTATTTCTTTTATTTCTCCATCTCCAAACTCTTGTATTGCTTTTTTAGATGCAGAATATATCTCATAGTCAATTATTGATCTTTTTGATTTTGTTATACCTGATGGATTCCCAACTCCTCCTGTATATATATAAACATTAGTACTATCATCCAGCTCTCTATTTCTATATACTCTCCCCATTCTTTGAAATAATCCCGATACTCTGTATAAAGAACATCAAAATCAATATCTAAACTCGCCTCCACAATTTGTGTTGTTATCCAAATTGTTTGAGCTGGATTTTTAGGAATTCCATTAATAACTTCTCCTGCTTTTAATATCTTCTTTTCAATTTCACTTCTATCCTTCTTAATGTATTTACTATGAAATATATTTATATTAGAAACTTTCTCATTAATTAATTCATCATATAATCTTTGAGCTTCTTTTACCGTATTAACAATAACCAGAATTCTTTTATTCTCATAATTACTCTTAATATGATTTATATTTATCTTCTCATTTAATACCTTCATTCTATGTCTTTCAAAAGTATTTCCATTATTATTTTCTTTTAAGAAAGGTTCTTCTGCTTCTTTATAATCTATTCCTAAATACTCCATAAAGCTTTTTAATACAGGCGGAAACGTAGCTGTGACTATTGCAAATTTTCCTCCCATGTTAGTAATTTCTTTTAATGCTGCTAAAAGATAAGCAAGCATATCTGAGCTATACATTTGTATCTCGTCTATTACAAGTTTTGAATATGAAAGAGTTGCAAGCTTTAATTCAAAACCTTCACATTTAAAAACAAAATCTAATAGCTGATCTAAAGTGCATACCGTTAAGGCTTTTGATAATTGCTTCGTTTCATCTAAATGCTCTTTATCTATATCTCCTTCACTTCTCTTCATATATACCGTTGCAGACTCTGAATGCAAAAGACCAAGTTTATCATTATTAAATTTTATTTTATCTTTTAATCTATCATAAATTGCATTTAAGGAAACTCTTAATGGAAGCGTAAAGAATCCTTTATTATTTCCAATCCATAATAATGCTCCTTCTGTTTTCCCAATACCAGTTGATGCAATTGCTATGACGTTATCATCTCTGTTTTCTTTCATAAATTTTTGAAGTTTATTAGGTTCAGAATTCATATTATTGAAAAAATCGTGTGTTTTTTCTTCTAATTCATCATTTTTGTATTCTATTGGCACGCCACTTGATGCAGCATAGTCTATTTTATTTAGCAACCCTTTTGTCATTATGAACTTTTTATTAGTTAAAATTCTTCTTTCTTCATCATCTTCGCTTTCTTGATCGGGAAGTCTTCTTTTCACATACTTCCAGTACTTTGTGTTTAACTCACTTACTTTTCCTATCCTTTCATATGAAAATTCATTTATATATTTTGATAAGTCTTCTTTTATAGTTCTTTTAATATTATCTGGATTATCAGGCTTTTCTCTGTTATGGTGATAAAAAATAGATTGGCATAATATCTTTAAATCATCTAGTCCATATTTATCTTGAATGCTTTCTAAATCTAAAAAGGCTGGACTTAAATAACCATGTGGAATTTCGTTAATATCTTCTAATTCATCTTTAAGATTTGGATAATTTAATTTACTCATAAGCTTATTTTGAAATTTAGTATTTAGCTTCCCCATATCATGATATACACATGCTAATTTCAAAAGCTCCCAATCTAGATTTTTGATATCGGGATAATATTTTTTTAATAACTTGTAATTTTTTATTAATTCTTCTGTATGACTAATTATAGTTTCTTCATCTTTTGTTTTTGCAAGCGCCTTATTTTCCATATATCCTCCTTAAAGCAAAGGGCATGGAAAACCATACCCTAAATTAAAAATAATACTGATTTATTTGCAATTTCCCTAATAACCTTTGTACCTTCATCTATAACTGTTTTTCCTTCTACGCAATGAGCAACTTTAACTTTATTCCAGCTTCTAACCTCTACGCCTTTCTTTATGGTTTTTAATTCATAATCTTTGGTTAAATTATAAATTGTTGCATTACTATTAGTTTCCTTAAGCAATTTTACTGGAATATAAGCATCATATTTCAGTGTGACATCATCGTCTAATTCAGCTTCTTCAATTTCAGTTATTTCAACGGAATTAATTTGCACAATATCCTCTCTTCTTCCTAATGATAAATATTCTCTAGGATTTACAAAGGCATTATAGATTTCTTCAACTCTTCCTTGATCGTCAGGACAGATATATAAAACTAAAATATTATCAACTAAAAGCTCAGTAGTAGATATACCTCTCATCATTCCATAACTTTTATTTTCTTCAGAACTAGCTAGTTTCACATTATGCCTTCCTTCTTCATAAGAAGCAGCTGCAAACTCATATCTAGTGTACAAATCGTTAATCTTAGAATGATATTTCCCCTGAATAGCCACTTCCATTGGAATATATTCTTTATAATCACATGCAAAGTGAACCATTCCTATAACTGTTGATGGAGGAGGTAAAGGATATGTTTCTTTTAACTGAAAACTAGTAGGCTTTTTATAGTTTACTAGATTCTGATAAATCTCTAATTTTACTGCTTTTTTCATCAACTCACCTACTTATAATACTCTTCTACTTTTTCCTTTAATCCTTTAAAGAATGAGCTCATTTCTATTGTATTTAATTTTTCTTCAATCACATTATCATTGTTGAAAATTCCTTTAATTAAACCGACTTTAGTTTGATTTTTTACTTCTTCGTGTAGATTCAAAATTTCCTCAATAGTTTCCACGCTTACTTTATTATTCTTAACTTTCAATCTATTTTCAAAGAACGGATTTTTTATAGAGTATACCCCACCAACTGCAAGTATTGGAGAAAGATTTTCCCTTCTGCCTCTAATATCTCTATATAAGAAAATTATTGTATCTAATAATTTATTTACTCTATTTTTCTTTTCTTCATTAGAAATCTCAATATTATCATTTGTATCTATTCCAACTTTATCCAAATCAATTGTTATAGTGTAAGCGTAATATGATTTATGAATTTCACTTTGAGCTATGTTTCCTCCATCTTTTTTGTCTTTAGCAGTTTCATTATATCTATCTAAAAGACCCTTGTTAGTTAAGAATTCTGTATCAGCATTAAATGTTTCTAAGGCTACTGCATTTGATAACCTTACCACTGCACTTCTTGTTTTCACTGGTTTCACAGTTTTCATATATCCAAAAAAGTCTATTTCAGGATAATCAGCTATTGTTGCTTCCGGATGAAATTGTAAAACCTCTTTATCTAGTCCAAGTGGAGTTGTATCTACACCCATTTGATTTACTATATTATATCTCATAGCTTGTCTTGAAATATAAGAATACGAATCTCCTGAACCTCTAGATATCTTTTTTAATGCTGTTACATTTCCCACGCTTTCTCCATAATTAGCGCTTTCTGCTTCAAATATCATTGATATAGTTAAACCCTTATTTTCCATAATTATCACCATTCCTCTCTCTAAGCTTCATTATTTTCTTCATTTTTATTTGGTATTTCCATTCCTTGAAGTCCTATTAAAAACGCATAACCTATAGTTTGAAATTTATCAGTATCTTGAAGTGCCTGTATAAAATCTACTGGAATCGCTTGTTTCTTTGAAGTATATGCATTTAATAATGTATCCATAAATCTAGCTTCATTTTTTACCTTTAATGCATTTTGGAGTCTATATAATATACCAGGAATTTTATTTTCTCCTTCTTTACCATATACCTTTTTTAAATTCATTCCATAATCCTTAAATTTGTCAATATCTTTGTAATACACTTGGCTTCCTCCCCTCATATCCATACAATTATTGTTTAATTTTATTAATAAATAGATAACATAAGAATTCTTATATTCACCACTAATTCGTAACCTGGTTAGAGTATCTAATAAATCAAATAAGTTTTTTCCATTATAAATTCTATCAAGAACAGATGAATATATATTTAAATAATAATCCTTTGCAAGTTTTACTTTTTTGTTTAAAAGCGCCTCTAAAATCTTTTTATTATTTTTTATTATTAAAAGCTTGTCCTTAGATAAAACATTAAAAGTATATGGTCTAGAACCATTATTCTTATCAAATTTAACTACTTGTATATTTTCAATTTCTATCTTTGCTTCTTCTACAGATTTTTGCTCCATAGAATCAACTATGTTAAAATAAGTTTCTTCTTCTAATTCTTCCAGTGTTTTATCTCTATTTAATACATGTGCATTTGCTGATATTATAGCTTTTATTGACTGATTATTATTTATGAATAAACCTTTTCCATTAATAACACTAAATCCAGCTGGTATACATGAATAAACTAAATTACAAACAGGACAAATATTTGCATCACTATAGTAATTCCAAAAATGAGATGATTTTCTGTTTCCATCAACACCCATCTTGGTTATCCATGTAATATCAAATGCAAAGGGTTTTGATAATTTTTGCATTTTATTATCACATGTAAAACATATATTCTTTGATTTTTCTAAATTAGCTTCAATATAGTTATTAACTGGCTCAGTAAAATCATTTTTATAGCATTTATACATATCAAACTTACTGTTATTTTTATTTAAGAAACTAACGTCAGACCAAAATCCCTGTATTACATCATATATTACATTTTTAGCAGCAATTATTTTTCTTACTTCTGGTTTATTTAGAGATTCTATTATTTCCAAAAGCAAATTACATTGCTCTTTAAAGTCAAAGGCCGTATCACTTATATTTTGAGTCTTTTTCAGCTTAATTTCTTTTAAGTCTGTTGATTTATCTAATAAGCCACACTCATTATCTCCTAATATTTCATATGCACTTTTATAACTTGCTGATTTTAATCTTTCTTTTACATATTTAATATAATTATTAAAACGTTCTAACTCTTTTTCAGTTATTTCTTTATCTAATAGACCCTTTATCCACTCTTCTTTACTTACTATTTTTTCAATAGATATAAAAGCTTTATACTTTTTTATTAAGTATTCAAAATATAGTTCATGAAAATTTTCTAATTCTGAAGAATCAAATTCTATATAATTCTTGTTTTCATTATATTTTTTTCTAAGCTCACTGCTGCTATCAAATATATTTATTAGCCCTACTAAGCCGGCATTTTTCATCCAATCAGACAATTCTATTTTTATTACTGACATATATTCACCTCCATCTAACTCTTCTCATAAGTTGAGGTATATACCGGCAAGCAAATTTAACCCTCAACTTATTCTTTATTTAAACTATTTCTAGACAGCCTCCTCCTGATGAACGTCTTACACCAAGGCCCATCTTATAAATCAGGCTGAGATCTTCTTTATCTCCTGTTAGCTTAAATATCCCTTCATAACCTGTGATATAATATATCTCTTTCCCTGTCTTCTCTGTGAATTCTGATATTTTTTCTTTTATTACCCTCTTTTTCATAAGAACAGGTTCAAATTTTAATTCTTGTTTTAAACCATTACCTCTGTAAGATTCAATAACCTTATCAGTTATATAATTTAATTCTTTTTCATAATTTAAGTCTTCTATTTTTAAAAATTCTCCTAATTTATTCTTAAGAATAATTGGGGATAAAGTTTTAAAAACAACTTGGTTAGAATTTATATTTTTTTCTTTTAGAACACTTACTTTTCCGATTTGAAGCTTGTACTTGTTTTGATATTCATAAGATTTTTCTTTAAGAAAGCAATTATATATAACACTTCCAAATATGTAGTCACTAGTTGAAATTGTTAATAATGCATGTCTTTCAAGTGTAACCTCATCATCTTTAATTTGAAAATTTTCAAGCTTAACTGAAAAAGTAAAAGGCTTTGTCCTAAATTCATAATCTTCATTGTCTCCATATAACTTTTGGAATAACATAGGATTTTCTTTTGAAAGATTATTTTTTATTAGACTTAAAATTAAATAATTATAGTTTAATGGCAATCTAGTTGTATTAAGCTCTATACAAATTCTCATATTTATCATATCCCTCCTTTTATTGGTATTATTATAACTCTTATCCAAATATTAATCAACCTATATATTATTGAAAAATAAAACATTACCTCTGCTAATTATTTATAAATAATTATGTTCTAAATAGATTCTTTACTAAAGATTATCACCTATTTAGGACTTAATTTGTCCACAATTAAAATTTCCCAAAATTTTTTCCACTTTTTCTTTAATCTCTATTCGTAAAGATTCTGGTGATACAACCTTAACGCAATCAGACATACTTAATATCCATGAAATCACTTCAGGTCCCTTCTTTATTCTCGCTTTATAAATTATTTTTCCATCATTTTTCTCAATTATTTCTTGATTATCTACCCATATTCTCTCTTTAATAGTATTTGCCATTGGAGGCGTTATTTCTAATTCTAAATCAATTTCTTTTCCGTTATATATTCCTATATTATTTTCTTCTTGCTCCTTTAAAAATTCATCTATATCTATGTTTCGTTCAAATATAAATCCAGTTATTATGTACTCTTTAATTCTCGTTAATTTAAAATATCTTATTTCATTCCTTAATAAGCATGTAGAAACTAAATAATATTCACCTCTAAATAATAAAAGTTTATGTGGCTGTACCTTTCTTCTTGAACAGTTTCCATGATTATCACAATATTCAAGAATAATTTCATTTCTATTTTCAATAGCTGATGATATTTTATTATATATTTTTGTTATCTCCTCCAATTTTAACTTTGGCTTTGAATAGTGTATTACTTCTTCATTATGTAAATAATTCTTTTCATTCTTTAAGATTCTTAAATTTAGTTTATCTACTATTTCCATTAACTCTGAAGAATTTTCATAATTTAACGAATTAATTAAAAACTTTAGCTTACTAATCTCATTTTCTGTTAATACATCCTTAAAAGGAAAATAATCATCAATTAATGTATATCCTCCATCTGATCCCGTAATTGATTCAATATTAAAATATTTATCAATTTCATTTTTATATCTTCTGACTTGTCTTTCACTTACATCAAGCTCATCTGCTAAAGATTTTATTTTCACCTTCTTCTTTGTTTTTAGTATAAAAATCATTTTCAATATATTTCCTAACCCATCCATCATAGTTATCCCCTTTAATTAATTTATTAATTAGAAGTTCTATATAAATCATAACATTTTGCATATAAAAATAAGCCACCTAAAAGGTGACTTCCACTAGTTAAGATAAATAAATCATTATCGATATTTTACAATAATATATTTTTACATTCTGCTAATTAATATATATTTTATTATACATAAATGTATTTATGCCTTCAATGTTTATTATAAAATATAAAATAAAAAATAAATATATTAAATTTGAAATTGTGTTACTTAGAGTTTTTAAATTCATATAGTAATGTCTAAATTTCTACCCAACTTCCACTTCCATCAACACTCCAACCGTCAGGAGTAACACAATCACAGTACATCTTTCCTTTCTCATCAAAAGCATAGCAACAACTGTCTATCCACTTCCACAAAGGCTTTTCCTTGCTTCCTCTAATCATCTTACAATTATAATCCAAATAATACCATGCATTATTGTTTTCATCATGATACCAGCAATCCTGAAGGGCATATCCATTACAATCAAATATATACCACTCTCCATCAATCTCCTGCCATCCATTTTGTGATGTATAATAATATCTATTTTCTAGGTTTGTACAAAACCACCATCCAACATCATTCTGATTCCATCCATGCACCCATTCTCCATCACTAGCTCCAACTAATCCACTAACAATAGCTCTTGCAATAACTTCTGGATCATACACATTGGCATCATCACTATCAGCAAATAAACATTCAACTAGTATTGCTGGCATAACAGTTTTATTAAGAACAATAAGACTTCTTGTTTTTACACCTCTGTTCGGTAAATTCAAAGCATTTGATAATGAAGTTGTTACTTTAGCTGCATATTCATTTGCTACCTCTGATTTTCCGGTAACACAAACCTCTGTCCCGGTTCCTCCCCCTGCATTAATATGAATTTCCATATACAGTTCCACATCTAATGTTTTTGCTATTTCATTAGCTTCATCTGCTCTTTCATAACAGTCTTCGCAGTCATAACTATTACTTTTATCAATTCTTAATAAATCAACTTCATAACCTTTTTCCTTCAAATACTGTGAAACTAAAACACCAATCTGACGTGTGCAATTACTCTCATCTAACCTAGCAATAACCCCACATCCAACATTACCACTTGCAGTATGACCTACAGCTATTATAAAATTACTCATTCTACACTTCCTCTCCATAATCTTTAATTTTTTATATTTACAACTAAGTTATATGTATTTTAACCATATATACTATATATAGAGATAAATTTAACATCAAACACAATATATGTAAATTAATCACTTTTATTTATGACTCTTATATTTAAAATGGAGGTTTATATGGATTTTAATTATATTGAAGCTTTAGTAACCAGATGTAAAAATAATGATGAAGAAGCAAAAGAAAAATTGGCTATAGAATTTAGGCCATTAATTTACAATATTTCTAAAAGAACTTTCATTGATGGATACAATAGCTACGATATTATCCAAGAATGTTATCATTCACTTTTTAAATCTGTTTCCATGTACAATTTAGAAAAACATAGATTTGTTGCCTATGCTACTAATGCTATTAAAAATAATATGAATGATTTAATCAAAAGAACCAAAACTAGAAGGTCTACTGAAGGTAGTGATGCATTAAGCTTACATGATGATGTTGAAAATAATTTTCCTGAACTTGAAATCTCAACAGAAACTTCATTATGTGAAATGTGTGACTATGAAGATTTAAAATTAGCTCTTAAGAATTTAAATGAAGAGGAACTTGAGCTTATAAATTTTGTATTCTATAGAAATTACACTGTAAAGGAATATGCTTATTTAAAAAATATGTGCTACTCAACTGCTATTCTAAAAAAGAAAACTATTTTAATGAAAATCCATAATAATATTTCATTGTATTATTAGGATAAACGTCTAACAGCTCCAAGGTCAATTGAACCTTGGAGCTGTTACTTTCCCCATTTTAACATTATAAATAAATGTTTTTGATTTTTATATGTGTATAGTCCATTCGCTTATTCAAAATTAAAATTATTAACCACTTCTGTAGTTTTTTTGAGATAATCATCTGCCACTTGATCAATGCCATCACAAATATATTTTAAGCTGCATCCTTCACATTTATTAAGTATTCCATCATCTAATAAAGAACATCTGAGTTCATCATTGAAAGTAGAATTTCTAATGGCAAGAGCTATCTGCTTTTTATCAAAACACTCTCCTTCTTCTGATCCAATCTTAATTTCATCTCTAATCATTTTTAAACACCTTCCATTAATTTATTTGCAGCTTTAAAAATTAATCAGCTGCTATTATGGATATATGTCTTAAACTTAAACATTACATTAATAATAGTTATTGAATTTATATAAATATACTCCAAACCCGCATTTTATAAGCAAATTCTTATATTCTTAAGTTCTAAAAAATATATATTCTTATATTATAAAGTTCTAAAATTCTAAAAAATATGTATTCTAAAATTCTTAAGAACTTTAGAATCTTTTATAAATAACCATATATCTTTTAAGAGGATACATAAAAATACTGCTAGTGCAAAGGAGGTATATAATTTATGGCTGGGAGAAGAACTGCCAAGATTCCTAACAATGATTTTGAATATGATGAAGGTGAAGTATGTGGTTTTACTAGTGACGCTTCTATAGCTGGTGACTGTATATCTTCCTTTTCTTTTGATGATGATCCTGTTACTGAAAACTTTCAAGTTTATCCTGAATGTAAATCTAATAAAACTACTACTCATGAAGATCCTAAGACTAATACCAAATTTAATACCACTTTAACTGATAACATCAATCTTCAAAATAACTCTGCTAATTCTATTTCAATAAAAAATACTTTAAGCTCTACTAAAGAACTATTTGATAACAGAAGAACTCCTCTTCCTAATGGTGCTGCTCCTGCTATTGATGGTGAAACTCCAACTATTAAGCGAAGCTATACTCTTAGAA
>JARLHR010000222.1 GCA_031292145.1 Clostridium sp.
GAATAATGATATATATGAAGCTTTTAAAATGGGAATTGCAACTGGTAGTGCAAGTGCATTTTCTGAAGAACTTGCAACAAAAGAAGAAGTATATAATTTACTAGAACAAATGTAAACATTCAAGTTGTTAGTTTATTTTAAAATATGTTGTAAGAGCGATTCTATAGTAGTGTATTAGTTAAATAATATGAGATTAAATATGGAGCTTCATTACAACATATTTTAACATACATATTTTATATAAAAAATTTAGTAGAAATAAAATGAAATCGTTAATACTAAAAAGATAAAATAATCTTTTTACTTATTATACTTATCATACTGAAATTATATTTTAATTATTGAGGAGGACTAAAAATGAGAATCGTGGATTTATTACACAAACAAGGTATAAATTTAGATTTTAATCCTAGTACAAAAGAACAATGTATTAATGAATTAGTTGACTTAATGGATAAGACAGGGAACTTAAATAATAAAGAAGAATATAAAAAGGCTATTTTAGCCAGAGAAGAATTAAGCACAACAGGTATTGGTGAAGGAATAGCTATTCCTCATGGTAAAACAAAAGCTGTTAAGAAAGCATCACTTGCAGCAGCTGTTTGCAAAAATGGTGTTAATTATGATTCATTAGATGGCCAACCTGCAAACCTTTTCTTTATGATTGCTGTGCCAGATAATAGTGATAATTTACATCTAGAAGTTTTAGCAAGATTGTCTACTATATTAATGGATGAAACTTTTAGGAATAATTTAATTAATTGTTCTGATAAAGATGAATTCCTAAAATTAATAGATAGAAAAGAAATGGAAAAATTTCCAGATGAAGTGAAGGGGGAAGAAACGATGAGTAATAAAGGGTACAGAGTTTTAGCAGTAACTGCTTGTCCAACGGGAATTGCACATACTTATATGGCAGCAGAGAGTTTAGAAAACAAGGCTAAAGAGTTAGGGGTTTCAATAAAAGTTGAAACTAATGGTTCTGGAGGAGCTAAAAATGTTTTAACTAAAGATGAAATTGCAAACGCAGAATGCATAATTATTGCAGCTGATAAAAATGTTGAAATGGCAAGATTTGATGGTAAGAAAGTTATTAAAACTAAAGTTGCAGATGGAATTCATAAGGCAAAAGATTTAATTAATCAAGCAACAAGTGGAAATGCTCCAGTTTATCATCATGATGGTAAAGGTGAAGAAGGAAGCATGGATGTTGGAAATGAATCAGTAGGACGTCAAATTTATAAACACCTTATGAATGGTGTATCTCATATGTTACCATTTGTTATAGGTGGAGGTATACTAATAGCTCTTGCATTCCTTTTTGATACATGGAATCCTGCAAATCCTGGTGCTTTTGGTACAGGTACACCACTTGCAGCTGTATTGAAGAATATTGGTGGAACTGCGTTTGGATTTATGCTACCAGTACTTGCTGGATTTATTGCAATGAGTATAGGAGATAGACCAGCTCTTTCTGTAGGTTTTGTTGGTGGAGCTTTAGCTAGTGCAGGAGTTACTTTTGCTAATGCATTCGATCCAAAGATTCCAGCAGTAAGCTCAGGTTTCTTAGGCGCACTACTTGCAGGTTTTGTAGCAGGATATTTAGTTAATGGTCTTAAGAAATTATTTGCAAACTTACCAAAGAGTTTAGAAGGTATAAAACCAGTATTATTATATCCTCTAATTGGAACATTCTTAATTGGTGTTATAATTTTATTCATAAACCCAGTTATGGGAGTTATTAATACAGCTATTAGTAGTGGACTTAATTCAATGGGTGGAACAAGTAAGATTCTTTTAGGAATAATTTTAGGTGGTATGATGTCAGTTGATATGGGTGGTCCAGTTAATAAAGCAGCTTACCTATTCGGTACAGCATCACTTGCTAGTGGAAACTTCGATATAATGGCAGCTGTTATGGCTGGAGGTATGGTTCCACCACTTGTAATTGCATTATGTGCTACAATTTTTAGAAATAGATTTACTAAAAAAGACAGAGAAGCTGGAATGGTAAACTATATAATGGGATTATCATTTATTTCAGAAGGTGCAATACCTTTTGCAGCAGCAGATCCAATAAGAGTATTACCATCTTGTATAATCGGTTCAGCAGTTGCTGGAGGACTTTCAATGGCATTTGGATGTGCGTTAAGAGCACCTCACGGTGGAATATTCGTTATTGCAATTGTAAGTAACCCAATTGCATATCTTGGAGCTATATTTGTTGGTTCTATAGTTGGTGCAGTAATATTAGGAATATTAAAGAAACCAGTACAAGAATAATATGACCCAGCTAAATTATCATAATATATATTAACCAAA
>JARLHR010000030.1 GCA_031292145.1 Clostridium sp.
CTCTTCATACCTATCGCTAGATAGAATAACTTCTTTTAATTTTTCATTTGGCTTTGCTTTAAATAAAAATTTAGCTTTTTTATCAAAATTACTCATGCTCTGCATTATCCATGTTTCTCTTACATAAAGAATATCTCCAACATTATAAGGTGGCTTTATATGATTAATTGACCTATGAAGTCCATTCCATTGAAATATTGCTTTTCCTTCATTTTCTTTAGGTGTAGAACAGAATGAAAATCCTAAGAATTCTTGTCCTTCAACATCTTTAATAATTCTTCTAGTTGTAGTTTTTTTACCATCTAATATAGCCTTAACCATTTCTGTATTAAATAAAATTGGTTTTTCCAATTCTCTCACCTCGATTTTTATGTTGAGGGGAAAATCCCCTCTTAATTTGCAGTAACCTTAACATTAACAATTTGTAATCCCTGCTAACGCTCCTAGTCCTGCAAGATTTAACTTTTAGTCATATGGTTTAGCTTCTACCTCTATTTCATCACTATCACTCTCAATATCCAGTTCTATATCACAGAAGGCTTGTTTTATCTTTATCATATAAATCTCAAAGTTTTTTAGATATCTTAATGATTCTAAGTCATGTGTATCATAATAATGTAAATCAAAAGTTTTCTTATTAGATTTTTTCCATCTTGATATTTCAAATTCAAAGTTTAATTTTTCATCCTGTTCGCACTCAAAAGTAACTATATACTTTTCATAATCACTCCATGAAGAACTAACATCTTCGCTTGACATACGTACTTCCAAGTATTCATATTCTCCACAATCATCTTCTAATTCAGAAGTATCAACTTCTTTAGCTGCATACTTCTTCCACTCATTAAATATATCTGACATTTTTATAGCTTCTGGAATTTCATCAGTTGTCATTAGCTCTTTAAAGTTTTCTAATAATTTTTTATTATCTAATGCTGAATTCTTTAATACTTCAACTAAAACACTATCTAATTTAACTAAATATTTGCTATAATCATAATTTTCTAAATATGGAACCATAACTGATTTTATTTTTTCTTCTATAATTTTTGTTACATCTCCATAACTTCTAAACAAATTTTCTAATGCATTTGTAACACCTTTTTCTAATTGCTCTGATACCAATTTTTCTATAGTTCCATCTACTAATTTATTGCTTATAACATCCTTTATACTATTTTCTAAATTCATAATTCTTACCTCACTTTAAATTATTTTTTGAAAAAGTCTTTAGCTTTTATTTTGAATATTCTTAACTCTGTTGCAATTGTAATAGCAAAACATAAAATTGCTCCTATGCCTACACCACTTATAAAATCATTATTCATTCTTTAATTTCTCCTTATACTTTTCCATTAAAGTTCCACTAAAGCATCCAGTCCCTTTAAATTTTTTGACGGCTCCCCCAGAACTACATTTATCTTTATCCGCACCATTCCCACCGCGTTCACATTCACTACATGCCACCCATAAAGTGCCTCTAGAATCTTTAAAACTATTCTTTTATTGTTTCCTCCCCATTTATATAGTCTTCTATTTCTTTTTCAAGTTCTTCATCCAACTTCTTTTGATACCTCCTCAGCTAATTTACCGCCCATACATTTAAGAATTACATCTCCCCTAACATATTTACCCTTATACATTGTTATGCTCTTTAAGAGTCTGTTTAATGGTCTATCTGTTATTCCTAGAACTTCTTTTATTTCTTCTCTAGTTAAATATTCTTTTAGTAAACTTCTTTCAAGATAATTTTGAAATTGTAATTTATATCTTTGATCTAATACATGTCCATACTTTCCATGTACTCCAAATGTTCCTCTATGGTGCTCTGAACATAGATATACATGATTTTGAATACAGTTCTCTAAAGGCTTACATCGTTCCTTAGATATCATGTGGTGGCATTCTTGTGCTTGTCTTCCACATACCTCGCAGTATTCATCTTTAGCACTCATAACTACTTGTCCCAAAGGATTCTTATTATATTTACATGTTGCCATCCACGATTTACTAATTTTCTGTTATGTCTCATGTTGAGTTGCTCTAGATTTAAGTTTTCTTTTTTGAGAAGTACTAGTGATCTAATAGCTACTTGAATTACATCAAAAGTTTCCTCCGCCACATGTAATAGATTCCTTTCTTCAATAGCTTCTATAAGTTCCTTATATTCTTCTTCTAATTTGGATTTAACTTTGTCCCAAGTATCTTTCTCATTATCCTCGTTAGTTTCTAAATTCTTACCTAATTGCATGAATTTAAGTTTCATATGCTCACCTTCTCATTAACATTAATATCTAATGCTATTCTTAATTTCTTTATCAGCCTTTTATTTATTCTATAAATCTGTGTTTGAAATACTCCACACATCTTTCCAATCTCTGTTTGTGAAATTTCATCAACGTAGTATAACTTTAAAATTTTCTTTTCTTGGTCTGATAAATTATTAATAGCTTGATTAAGTGATGTTCTATTAATTAACTTATCTTCAAATTCATCAGCGCCTATCTTGTCTTGCAAGCATCCATTTTCATTTTCAAATTCATAAGATAACATTAAGAAATTATGTGATACCCCTCTTGAAATATTGAATTTCTTATCATCTGTTAAAAATCTACTAACTTCTCCTCTTATCGTTGGGACTGCATATGTCGCAAACTTAAATCCTTTTGATTCATCAAAGTTGTTCCCAGCTTTAATTAATCCTACATAAGCAACTTGAAGTAAATCTTCAAATTCATATTTATTTTTTACTTTTAAATACATATTCCATGCTACATAAGAAGCTAATCCCATATGCTCTGTTACATCAATCATTATCCTCACCTCCGATTATTTCTATAGCCTTTAGAATAGATTCAACTAAACTTAAATGTGTATTTAACATTATTTCACTTGCTTTAACTGCTATTTCTAATTCCATATTTAAATCCCCCTTTTAACTCATAAATTCCCTTAGACGATAATTACATTCCTTACTGAATACTATTCCGTATTTTTTGCCACATCTTTCTAATATTCTTCCTGCTAATGCTTCATCTAAGTCCATTAACATATTAGGTGTACATTCTGTACTAATTAAAGTTGGAAGTTTATTAGAATATCTATAATTTAATATTGGATATATATGATTCATGTCCGCAGGTGTTATTTCTCCAGCTAGTTTTCCTTTCTTAACTTTGTCTTTGAATAAATCATCTATTATTAAAACTGGTGTCTTTTTAAATCTGTTGCTGAGTTTTAAATAATATTCATCATCCATAGCATTAGCTTTTAATTCTCTTATTGCTTCAAGATAAGGCATGTATATCACTTTTATTTTCTTTTCTAAAAATGCTTTTCCAATTGCTAAAACTATATGGCTTTTCCCTGCTCCTGGTTGACCCATTAAACAAAATCCTGTCCCTTTGTCCAAGCTATTAAATTCAGTTATATATTCAGCTGCCTTTTCTTTGGCTTTTTTAGTTTGGTCATTGTACGGTTTATAATCTTTTAACAGTTTCACATCATCAGGCCTAACACCAAAGTTTTCCCAAAGTCTATTTGCATAATCTATTTCATAACACTCACATCTTGCATAACCTTTTTCTGTTTGTACAAAGCCAATATCTCTGCATTTATCACACTTATAGCTACTCGTAACATGAGAAGTCATATTGGGGTGCTCCTTCTGTTCCAGTATTCTCGTTAGACTTGCTGGTAGCTCCATTGGTTTCCCTCCCTTTTGTTTGCCAGTTTTGAAGTATTCCTTTTAGATAACCATAATTATTAAGTTTTCCTTTAATTACACATTCATTAGCTGCATCTATTAACCATTTACCACTATATAATTCAATGTCTGCTGCCACTATTTCCATTAATCTAGATGTCATCATAAATCCACATTTCTCAAAATGTTTAAAAACTTCTATATTACTATGGACAACTACTGACAAGCTTTCCTCTCGTTGTAGTTCTTTATCTATATCTAGTTCTTTATCTATATCTAGTTCTACGCAACATTTTGTTACCGAGTTGTTACATTGTAACGTTTTTTTTCTTGACCTATGTTCCCTAACTCTTACTGCTCCTTGCGTTTCACTTCCTATACTTTCCAAAACTCTAGATATTTCAAACTCATTCTCTTTTACTTCTTCTATTAATCCATATTGTTGTAAGAACATTATTGTGAATTTAACATTTTCTGAATCTTCATCAAGTTCAAGTGCCATTTCTTCATAAAAAGAATTTTCTAAACATTCATAATAAATTTTCCCACTATTTTTAAGACTTAAAAGTTGTAATTTTAAATATATAATTGTAAAAGTATCTCCACCTGCCAATCTCCTAAGTTTTTTTATTTCCTTCTGAGTGAAGAAATCTTCTTTAAGTTTTAACCAAAAATATCTTTTTTCTGCCACTTAATCACTTCCTCTTTTGAATAATTTCTTAAGATTTTGCATATAATAAAATAGGTTGTAATTTTACTTGCTCCATTCGTTCTTAGCCCCTTTGATTAGGGGCTTATTTTATTTACTCTAATGGTGAACCTTCAAACATATCTTTTTGTGCTGGTTCATTTTCAGTTGGTTCTTTATTAGACTTATCATTATTTGCTTCTGTATAATCAGCATCAACTACATTCTCATTATTTTCTGAATTATCAATGTATTCCATGTTTGAACCATCTATTTCTGAGTTTGCCTTTAATACATCTTCTTTAACAAAAGCTTGATCTGCTGCTACTGCTTTTTGCATTTCAATACTAAGTGGTCCGTATTTGCTTATTAATAACTTAATCACTGTTTTTGTTGCCATAGAATCAAAATCAGTAGTCCATAAACTTGATTTAACGACCCAATCCATTTTGCTTTTATATGATTGGCTGTACTTCTTTCCATGTGCTTCAAGTTGCTCTCTTGTCATATATAAAGCTTTTTCAAAACCATTTATTAATCTAAAATAACCTACATATCCAACAATTTTTGTTGATGGCTCCGCATCTTCATTAAATTCTATCTCTCCTGTTAATCTGTTGACTTTTTTTATTTCATGCTCAAATACTTCTGTGGCATTTATAGTTTTATATTGTCCGCTCCTTTGTGCTAATTGAATAAAACCTTTATACCCCATTTGAAATTGTGCAACTTTAACTTTTTCATTTCCTTTTTTTGTGTTGTAAGGCACTATATATGCAAATCCTAGGTTTGGGTCAATAGGTAAATCTAAAGTTGCTGCAACAACTGCTGCTGATACTATTGAAGTTGGTTCGCAATCTTTTAATCCTGGTGAATTTGATACATTAATTACAGAACTTAAAAACCCTTGTGCTTTCTTTCCTAGAATTTCTTCAAACCTTTTTTTATAATCTACATTGCACAATAACCCTTTAACTGTTGCTATTGCTTGTGGTTGTGGTTGACTATTACCTTGATTAGTAACTAAACCTCCATTTACATTTGCCATTATTTGTTCCTCCTCTTTGAGATCTCTTTATTTAAAGTTTTAATTAGAGCATATGCTTCTATTGCTGCTTTTCTAATGTATTCAGCATTTTCATCAATTTTTATGTCTTCATCATTCATTTCTGAAATATTATCTAATGCTTTTAGTACTTCATTCTTTTTCATTGATTTGCCTCATTTCTATTTACATTGAGTAATTCTTAAATTTACAAACTCAGTTTGGCCATTCAAGATAGCTTCATAAGTTACTGGATATTTTTCTTTTAAAGTTTTTGTGTCTAATTTATCCTTTTTAACTTCAAATCTGCTTATCTTGAAAGAACCATCTGAGCCTTTTTTGTTATTACCCATTTCCAAGAATATTTCTTGCTTAAGTTGTTCTTTCTTAGTTTCCAACGCATTAATTTCATCAGAAACTGATTTATATTGAGTTAACTTACTATCTGTTATATTAATCTCACTATCATCTTTTAACTTTTGTTGATAGTTAATATCCTCAGTTTCTTTTGGATTTCCTGTTGGAGCTGGTGGAATTTCAGTTAATATGTGATTTTCCCAGAATTCCTTGCCTATATTTCTAAGAGCTTCAACATCAGTTTCACTTCTAGGCACTACTTTCCACTTAACTTCTTTACCAAGCAAGTAAATTATCAAAAAATACTTTAATCCTGTTACCCCCATATACCATTGACATTGACAATAATATGCATCTGGAATCTCTTCTCCTGCCCACATCTTTGTTAAGAACTCTGAACCAGTTTTTATTTCTAGTCCAAACATTTCACCTTCAGGTATAAACTTTATTTCTCCAGTATCTCTATTTTCCCAATAAGTGTAGCTTTCTTTTAATATTCCTATCCCATCAATATTGGCACTAAAATATTCAATCTCCTTATCCACCATCATGTAAGGATATTCATAGGTATTAAGCTTTATTTTTGTAGCCTTTTTAAAATCTTCTTGAATCCATTCTCTAATAATAGGCTCCATTCTATTTCCAAATAGTGTATGAATATTTCCTTCAAATTTCTTACCTAAACCTAACTTGTCATTGAATACTGTTAATGCACTTCCATACTTGTTGTATCCAGCAATAGATCCTATTTCAGAACCTCCAATTGTATTAGTTCTAGCTTCTAACCACATAGTTCTTTCTTCATCATCTGTTCTAGTATCAAAAATTACTTTTGCACTAGGGAACAAATCTTTATTTTCAATAAACTTTACTTTGCCTTCTCCTGTTAAATTCAAATCCATAAATATCACCTATCCTATCTTCTCAACTTCAATTTCACCATTTTCGGTATCTGCAACTTCTGTTACAAAGTATTGGTATTCATCTTCTGTCATTTCTTTTAACAATTGTTCTTGAGCCTTCTTGTCAAGAGATTCAAACTTATCCATGCATATAATCTTAAGTGATCCACATTGTGCCTTAGCAACTCTCATAGCAAGTTCTAACTTTTCACCATCCGATAATCCATCAATAAGAGTTCCGTTAATTCTTACGTTACCATCAACATCTACACTGATACCTTCAATTGGCATCTTAGCAGTCTTTAAAAGTTCACTTGGTAATATTCTAGCTTTTTCAATTTTTACAGTAAGTTCCTCTGAATATCTTTCCTTTGGAGCTAATTGATTATCTCTAATTTCAATAATCCTATCCCAATCTCTTAGGTAAGAAACCATTTCTTGAATATGATTCGCTTCTTCTTGAATTGGAGCTACATCTATTTCCTCATGTTCATCTATATACTTAGCTGCTTTTCCAATTCTAATTTCTTCTTTTTCAATTTCTGATTTAACCTTTTCATCAACTGAATTCTTTTCAGATTCTTCCTTTTCATCTAATCCAAGTAATTCTTGTTGCTTAGTTGATATTTTATTTTCATTAATAGAAATTAAATCCTTTGATTCTTCTTTAGTTTCTTCTAACTGTTTTTTCAATCTTTCTTTATCATCATTAGACTTTTTACTAACTAGCTCACTTCTTTCAGCATACTCAGCTTTTAATTTTTGTATCTTAGCTTGAAGTTCTGTTTCAAGATCAGATTTAGCTTTTTGATTGTCTAATTCAATACTTTTCAAACCTGTTTGATAATTCGCATCAAAACCTTCTATTGTGTTTTTAGCTTTTTCTATTTTTGATTTTGATAAGTCTATAATGTCCTTTATATCTTCTCTTTCCGAATTATATTTAAGTGTTATTCTTGATTTTGTTGATTCTGCATTAGCTTTTATGCTCTCAACTTTAGAATTAAAATTCTCTTGAATTGCTTTGGCTTCTGATATCCATTTATTAATGTCTTGAGCATCTTTAACCTTTGCATAATACTCTTGAACATTCTTATTTTTCCATTCATCACCGTTATACTCAGCTGGTAAATCAACATAAATACTATCTATACGTGCTTTTAATTCTTTGATTTCCCTATTGACTTCTTCACGTGTTTTATAGTATTTTTGTTCTATACTCTTAAGAATGAGTAGAATGTGTTGTGAGTAGTCGATATCGTTCACTAGGTCTCCAAACCAATTCACGATATCGTCTTCGCTCCAGCCTATTTCTAACATACTTAGTAAAGACTTTGTTTGCTCTTTTGAACTAAGATTTACCCAATCTAAAGGTCTAAATATATTTCCATTAACCAATGAGCTTATAAATTTTTCTGTAGATTCAACACCTTTTCCATCTTGCCTTACCTTCAAGTAATTGCTCTTGCTACTACTTCTTATTCTTCTGTCTACACTTAATCCATCATCCAATTCAACAAACATTGTTGCTTCTTCTTCACCATGTTTAATTACCTCAGTACGTCTATCTTTATTGGTAAATGTCTTTTCAATTGCTTCTATAATTGAAGTCTTACCCTTTCCATTTGGACCTTTAAAAATATTAATCTTTGCCGCTTCAAGTTCTCTTTCATCAATTCCTAAAAATTGACTAATTCTTAAAAAGTTTATTTTTGACATTCTTGTATACCTCCTATTAATTCAATATTGCTGACTTCTTCTAATGCTTCATCCCAACATTTTTGGCAGTCAACTGAATAACCACATATTTTGCCTTCTTTACTTACTTCAATCCCAAAATCCTTAGGACATACAAAACTTTTTGCTATTCCTTCTATAAATTTGTTTTTATCAATTTGCAATTTGCATTCCTCCATTCATGTGGTATAATGAAGGTGAATTTTTAACTATGCTACTTTGAACGCTTTGGTCGGGGTTCTTGGTAGCTTTTTTAGGTCTTCCAGGATTAGATTTTGGTTTTAATTCTCTTATAATTCTTTGTTGAGGTTCTCTTGGCATTCTGCCTTGGTTTCTAAATTGATTAACCTTACTTGCAATTGTTCCTTCTGTTCTACCGAGTGCTAAAGACATTTCTTCAAGTCCGATTATGGTATACCAGTTTATTAAATAATCAAGATCATCATCATTCCATGATTTTCCTTGGTTAAAGTGCAAATCCGGATTATATTTCATCCTTCCACACTTGTCATATTCTACTGGTGCTATTTGTTCAAACATTTCCTTTTACTCTCCTTTCATTTAATTCTTACTAATTTAGGTATTGTTTTAAAAATGAATCCTATCTCACTTATTACTAAGAATGAATCATTAAACTCTTTAATTATTCTGTAACCTTTTCCTTTCAGTTTCATAGTTTTCATATTCTGCCACCCTACACTCTTTTAAATTTATCTATACATTTCTTACAAAGTCTAACTCCATTAACTTCCTTTAAATCATTGTTTACTTCTTTGCAGCAACTACATCCTGGAACATATTTTTTAAGTATTATTGTGTCGCCCTCTGTATAAATCTCTAGCGCATCCCCGTCTTTAATATTCATAGTCTTCCTTAATTCCATTGGAATTACGATTCTTCCTAATGGATCTACTTGCCTTACTACTCCTGTTGATTTCATAATTAATCATCCTCCTATAATTCTTCAATTTGATTAGCTCTAATTCTGTTTTTCATTCTTAGTATTCTGTCCGATCTAAAATGTCTTAAGAAACCCCTTTGAACTTTTCCTATAATCTTTGGAATAATCATTCGTTCTTCTGTTTTCCATCCCCAATAGATGCTTCTATGAATTATTGATAGAAAATTTATTCCTATTCCTAAGTAGTACACTTGAAACCCTCCCCTCACTTCTTCTCTTAGGTTTATTAACTACAATTGGTTTAAGTCCTTTGGATTCACAATGTGGACATATATACCCTTTGCTTAAATTTGTTTTAGTGCTTATATTCCATAATACGTTGCACACTTTGCATTTCTTATATCTCATAGGCTCTTACTCTTAATCGCTACATTAATCTTCTTTAATATTTCTTCTTTTGTTTCATTTGCTTTAAATTGGATTACGAAGCTTTTCATTTTTTCATCTCCCCCTAGTACTAATTTTCCATTTCCTGCATATAATATATTGAGAAAGTCTATTCTTTTTGCTGATAAAAAGCTTTTTATAAAAGGCATTTCTGCCTTGCTATCATAAGTATTTAATTATCTTTTTCTAACTCTTCTAATATCTTTCTTGCTCCAGCTTCTCCATATTGTTTTATAAGCGCTATTGCAAGTCTATTATTGAAATTTCTCTTTAATTCCTCGGTTATTTCTCCCTCTATTTCTCCTGTGATTGGCTTTTCACTTTTTCTTTTCGGAGGTCTTTTATCATTACTCATATATCCTCCTTATCCTTCATTTTCTTAAAGTAATCTATGATTGCATCTACTTGTTGAGGTGTACATTCTTTAACTATTTTTTTTGCTTTAAAGTCATCCATTTTTTTATAAATCTCTGTCATGTCCTCTGGTAGATGTACTATAATTTTCAAATTGATCACCTCTATAAAAATTCATATTATTTTATTCATTTGTTGTTAATTAGGTTACAAATCAAATATTTAATGTTTTGACTTAATTTTTTGATATAAGTATCAATGTTTTATTTATTTTCCTATTACCCCACAATATGGTAAAATATTGTTGAAAGGGGGTGATTTTTATGAATAAAGCTGAAATTGTTCTTGAACTAACTAAATTAATTTCAGGTCAAATTATTAATGTAGAACATAAAGCCAATAGTGTTAATCCTAATTATCCAGAAGCATTAGCTAATGCTTATAATAAGATTTTTGATACTATCAGTATCACTGATCCTACTAAATAACTTTAAGTTCTGAATAAGCACTTAAAATAGTTCTAGTATTTTCTCTTAAATCTTCAAGTTCACAATCTTTAGATTTCTCTGCAAGCAACTCCACTTGTTTGTAGAGAATTTCTTCAATATCGTTTAAGTTTTTAGGTGTGTTTCCCATCTTTACCTCTCCTTTACTTAATAATTTCTTAACTACTGGACAAACTAGAAATACACTTTAAGTGTAGTTAATTTTTAAAAAAAATTTCATCTATCTTTGCAGTTGGGAATGCCACTTTGAATTTCACTATAAAATTATAACTTGGATTCTTAAGTCCTAATTCAATCTTGGAATAGTAACTAAGTGTTGTTTTAATTAACTCCGCCATATTTTTTTGAGTTAAATTTTTATAGTTTCGAAAATTAACTAAGCTTTCATTCATTTTATCACCTCCATCACACTTAAAGTGTATCTCCATGTACTTATAATACTACTACACTTTTAGTGTTGTCAATACTTTTTTTACACTTTTAGAAGTTTTTTTAAATTTACTACACTTTTTGTGTTAGAATTATTTTAATATAACATATAGGAGGCTTATATGGTTGGTAATAGAATTAAACAATTAAGAGAAGAAAAAGAAATAAGCCAAAAATCATTAGCTGAATTTATAAATGTATCTCCTAGTACAGTAGGTATGTATGAGCAAGGGAGAAGAATGCCAAGCACTGAAATATTAAATCTCATAGCAACATATTTTGATGTAACATCAGATTATTTGCTAGAAAGAACTAATAATCCTCATGCCCAAGTAAGTGAAGATGATTATAAAATGTTGAAGAACACTAAAGATATTATTAATACATTTAAGAAAGCTGGTATAAATCCAGAGCATATGGATTTAGATGCATTAGAGAAAGTATTACGTGCATATGTCCTATTAAATCCAATTGAAAAAAAATAAAAGCAAACCTAGTTATAAAACTAGTTTGCTTTTATTTTTTTATATTCACTCAATATATATTCAGTATCTATAGTTTTATTTAGTTGAATGTTTTTCATAATGTTTAATATTTTACTTTCAATTATTAGCTCTGAGCTTGTACTATCTTTATTATCCTTCATTCCAATTCCCCCTCAAACTTTAATAATATTTTACTACAATTTTTACCATTAGTAAAGAACGTGTGTTCTCATGTTCTTATTTAATTTTTCAAATAATTTATTATAGTAAATGTGCCCCTTTCTTTGCAATAATTATAACCCCAAAAGGGTATTCCATCCTGGAATACTTTCGACATTTGGACAAGTTTCGTTTTGCATTTATTGACAATAGTATTTATAATATTCCATATAATCCATTAAAACATTATTAAATTACATATTCCAATGGTGTATATTTAAATTGGTAGCTTCTGAAAAGGAGCAACAAATGATGAAAAATCCTAAGA
>JARLHR010000223.1 GCA_031292145.1 Clostridium sp.
ATCCTTGTATATTTTTCCAATCTCTGTTTTAGTGTTCTTATCATTATCATCACCACATGAAAACATACCATTAATATCTTCCAAGGCCGCCCTTAAGGAAAATACATTTTTTAATTTAAACAATATTAACATTGTTATATTCTCTCTTACACGTGTGGGAACATTATTATATGATTGAGTTATCATAATCATTGAACAATTAAAAGAACGTAATAATGAATAACATGTTACAATAACCTTATTAGATGGATCATTTGCAGATGAATTATAACCTGTTGCGTAATCATCAAATATGATTAATGCATGATCTGATATTTTTTTAGATTGTAAAACTTTATCGATTTCATCCATTGCAGTCTCAGGATTATTCACTTTTACAAATTTAATTTTGTATTCATTACAATATTTTTCGATTGCAGTGTGTGCATCATCATTATCTTTCACAGTTGCCAATATAATATATTTCAAGTCATTAGTAAACATAGGAATTAACTGTAATAATACTGTCGATTTTCCACTTCCAGATGAACCGATGATTGATATACGATTTGAACCATTACATAGTAATTTTGATTTATGGATGCATTCATCACAATTAATTCTTTTTATTGATACACCAATCGGAGAATCTATATTTTTTTCAAGTGATTTCTCTATTTTATCCATTTATATATATATATTATATATATTGATAAGAATTTTATAAATTTTGTTATAAATTTTGTTTAAAACAATCCAAAAAATAAAAACTATTTATATAATATATACATGAACAAATCAAAACCAATATTATACGATGAGGAAAAACAGATTTTCGATGACATTGATCCATCAGTTAATGAATCGTATGATGCAGAAAACAAGAAAGAAAATGATTTAAGGACTAAATTAACGGATGAAGACACTTATTTAGAAAGTGAAATATTAGGGGCACATCCACATGGTGGAGGTTATCTAAGAGCACCAAATGCAACAGGAAGAGGTTATTTATCTGCACCAAATGGTGGAAAAACAGGTGGATTCTTTCCATTACTTCCAATATTAGGTAGTATAGCATCTATGATTGTTCCATCAATTGTATCTAAGATTATAGGAAATGGTATGGGTCAATCAGGATCTCATTATTTACTTGGAAGAAAACCAAATACTAATAATGTAGGTAGTTTTTATAAAGATATCTATAGTCAAGCCATTAATTCAGGTGTACCAAATAAATATGTTCAGGGTCAATTCAAACAGTTATATGCAGGAAATGGTTTGATGTTGAAACACATATTAACACAAAAAACTGGTGGAAGTATTCAAGATATGAAGATGGGACATGTATTAATGCCACCGTTGAAATGTCATTTGATGAGAGCATTGACAAAATCAGGTGTTCCAGTTGATAAAATGATGCAGTTAATCGAAAATAACTGTCAAGACATTTTAGAACAACCAATCGGTCAAGGTATGATTAGAGGAGGTAGCATATGGGGATCACTTTGGAATGGTATAAAATCGATTTTTGGAAAAATAACAAAATCAGGGTTAGCAAAAAAATTAGGAGATACAGCACTGAATACAGTTTCTAATGTTGCCCCGTCTCTAGTAGAGAAAGGAATAAATAAATTGTCAGATTATGCTAATAAAAAATTAGATAATAATAAAGAACTCACAGATGAAGATTATGATAAAATGGAAAATTCATTGAAGGAGAGAAAAAAGAAGAAGAGAATTGAACAATTATATGAAGAAGAAGAAGCAAATAATAATGATGAAGATTATGAATTACCAAATAGTGGTGATCACTCACAATCCACTCAACAAAGAAAGAAAATTATAAAAAATCGACAAAATAAAAGTGTTATCCCTTATGAAGAACCAGAAACTAAGAAAACTAAGAAAATAATTGATTATGATGTTAGTGGACGTCCGGTATATGGAAATGGATATAGCCGTACCACATGTAGAAAAAAAAAAGTTTCAGGCGGATCTTGGGTGGTGAAATTAGAGAGAACCTAAATAATGACTATGACTATGAAAACTACCCTAATAAACAAATAACAAGTGAAGATATTGATAAACAAGGTTATAAATGGTTTATGAGGGATAATATTCCAAATCATTTAGAAAATGGTTGTTATGTTTATAATATGGATGGAAAAAA
>JARLHR010000224.1 GCA_031292145.1 Clostridium sp.
CATTTACATTTTATATTTAATATTTTTTTGTTGTTGTTTGGTGTAATTAGATAATATCATTTTGTCTGAAAATTTAAAATATTAAGTAACTTTAATTTATGTTTAGTTACTTTAGAATTCTTTGTGTTTTTTTTAACAATTGCATAATCGTTGCAAATAACCGATTACATCGGATTTTTCATTTCAATTTTTTTATCTATTTTAATTAAGGCACATTAAAGAAAATCATTATTCCATTTGCATAACAATAATACAAATCCATAGAATTTCCCATAACTTTCTCTCATATATCTTAATTTTTCAAATATATTTATAATACAGATTTTTAGTTTTGTTGCTACCTAACTTTGTTTTTATCTAAAATACTAATATTCACATTCATTTGGAGGGCTAATAATATGAACAACACTTTTTTTAAACCAACTTTTTGGTTTCTTCTAGGTATCCCTTTTATTTTTTTATTGGGCTCATTTATGCATTTTGCATATAATTTAAGCGAGAAATCAACCTTAATAGGAATCTTTGCTCCTGTTAATGAAAGTATCTGGGAACATTTAAAGCTTTCTGTATACCCAACCTTTCTATGGTATGCACTGGGATTTTTGTTATTTGAAAATAAAATAAATGTGTATAACTGGTTTACTTGTTGTGTTATTTCAGTTATTACTAGCGCTCTAGTAGTAGTATCATTTTATTACACTTATACTGGCGCTTTAGGAATACACTCTTTATTTCTTGATATCTTTTCATTATTCTTAGGACTTCTAATTGCTCAAGTCCTATCTCTTCATATTTATAAGTATTCTGATATAGGAATATTGCTTTTTTGTTTATCTGTATTTATAAGTTTAATAATATTTATTACTTTTACTAAATTCACCTTTTCCCCTCCTAAATTACCAATATTTATGGATCCTGTAACTCAACAGTATGGTATTCAAAAGTAAAATATAAATTAATATTATACAACTCAAAGAACTTTAATTTGTTTTTGTTGTCAAAAACGGCTATAAAAAACAGAAGTTTAATATCTGTTTTCATAGCCGTTTTAATTAATAATCCATAAAACTAATAACAAAACTAGTTCCTTTACCTTCCTCACTTAAAAGTTTAATTTCTCCACCTTGTTCTTCAATAATACTTTTAGCTAATGATAATCCAATTCCTATACTCTTAGGATTTACGCTATTTTCACCTTTATAGAATCTTTTAAAAATTTTATCTTGTATCTCCTTAGGAATACCGCTTCCATTATCTTTAATAAATATTTTATTAATAAGCTTTCCTTTGCATACTTCTATTATAATTTCTCCATTTTTCGAAGTATGCTCAATAGCATTCTTTACAATGTTTGATATAGCCTCAGCTAGCCATTGCCTATCATGCTTAATTCCTGTATCTAAATCTCCACATACTATTAAAGATTGATTTTTATTTTTAGCTGCTTCCTTTAATGAAGATATTGCCATTTCTATAGTATCCTTTATAGGCTGACATCCAGTTTTAAAATTAATTACACCAGCCTTAAGTCTTCCAACCTTCAAAAGATTCATTATAAGCCATTCCATTCTTCCAAGCTGTTCTTCACATCTATCTAAAAAGTTATTTCTATCTTCATAGGGCATATTTTCATTTTCTTTTAATAAATCATTAAACATAATTAAAGATGCAAGAGGTGTTTTTAATTGGTGAGATACATCGGAAAGAAAATCCTTAAGATAACTTTTTTCTTCTTTTAAGAGTTCAATAGAGTTATTAACCCTATCCCCCATATAATTTAAAGAGGATATCAGTATTGCCATATCTCCTTCTTCAAATTTACCTTTAATTCTATTGTATTTGCCCTCTGACATACCTCCTGTCTCTTTTACAATATTATCTACCTGAGAAAATATCCCCTTTAATTCATTTAAAAATAATATATATATGATTATTATGTAAAACAAAAAAATTGGTATAAAAACTTTTATAATTTCATTAAATACCCCTTGAGTTATATCATTACTTGCTAATGATATATTTTCATCATATCCATAAGCTTTTAGCAAGGTTCTTGCCTTTTTTAATTCTTCATCTGATTTTACAGTATAAAAATTTTTAATTATATCTTCAGGAGAGTTATTATCTAAAATTTGTGCTAAAATCACAGTATTTTGATTAATTAAAGTTTTGTTAATATTTTTCACAATGTAAAAGGATAAAGAATATACGCTTATTATTCCTAACAATAATAAAATTATAAACTTACCTGTAATTCTTCTTACCTCTGGATTTACATAAAACCTGCTCAAGCTCATAACTCTTCACCTATCCACTTATAGCCCATTCCTCTTACGGTTTCTATATAAGGTTTGTCTTTATTTTCTTCAAGCTTCTCTCTTAATCTTTTAATATAAACTGTTAAAGTTTTTTCTTCTATAAAGTCGCCATCTACATCCCAAAGTTTTTGAAGTAATTGGAGTCTAGTAAGTACATTACCTTTATTTTGGAACAATAGTAATAGTAATTTATATTCGACGGATGTTAAGACAATCTTTTCATCATTTTTAAACACTTCATACTTTAAGGGAAATATGGTTAAATCTCTATAAATGATTTTATTTGAATTTCCATCATCTATTTTCCTTCCTCTTCTTCTTGCGACAGCATTAATTCTGGCAATTAGTTCTCTTACTCTGACTGGCTTAGTTAAATAATCATCAGCACCCATATCAAGGCCAAGTACAACATTAACCTCTTCATCACAAGCAGTTAAAAATATTATGGGTGTGTCTTTTTCTATACGAATTTCCTTACAAAGCTCATAGCCGTTTCCATCTGGTAAAGTTACATCTAATAAAATCATGTCTATTTGTGGTTCTATAAAAGCTTGTCTTGCTTTTCCTAAAGTATTTACGTGAATTACTTCAAAGCCTTCATTTTTTAAAGAATATTCTATTCCCATAGCTAAAGTCATATCATCTTCAACCAATAAAATTTTCATGTTCCCTCCTGCATAAATGGAATTAGGCATATTAAGGATAAACATTAAACCAAAATATGCCTTTTAAAATATATTATACCGTAAACAAAAACTATTTTAAACTTATCCCCCTATTCTTCATCACTTATTCCTTCAACAATTGTAAGTTTTTCAATTCTCTTCAAAGGTGCTAGAGTTGAAATATAAGTCACTAAAATTGCACATACTATAGATAATAGAAATGGTATAACTCCAAATTTATATTTTATTTCGACAATTCCTCCACCAGCTCGAATTAATACTGCTAAAAGTATAGCTGAACCAATTCCTCCTAATATAGCTGATATTATTCCATATAGAGTTCCTTCTAACATTACACTTTTCTTCAGCTGTTTTTCTGTCATTCCAATAGCCTTAAGTGTTGAGAATTCCTTCTTTCTTAATAATAAATTTGTAGAAATAGTATTAAATATATTAACTACAGATATTGCTGTAATTATAATTATAAAGCAATAAACAAAGAATGAAACTTGCTTGTATATTTGATCAAATTTATCCATGCTTTCTTTACTATCATCGTACCGATATTTATTAGATGTTTTTGTACTCTGAAAATATTCTCCAGCCTGTTCCCTATCCTTGTCATTATCATAGTCAAAATAAATTGTTGTAGGATCAGAATTTCCTAGTAATGTATTACTTAAGTCTTCGTTGACAATCATTCCTATTCTAGAGCTGCTAGATCCAGAGAAAGGCTCTTTATTAGCAATTGCTATAACAGGCAATTCGTAGAATTCTCCATTATTTATAGCAGTTTTGATTTCATTTTCTCTTCTATTATTCCATTCTTTTAAACTTATACTTTTATCTTCTTTGCTACCAAACTCAGCATAACTTTTTAATTTTGGTATTTTAATTTTATCTCCAACTTTATAGTTTGTAGCATTAACAGTTTCCAATTTCCCAGCACTATTTCTTATTTGACAGTCTTCAATAAGAATCACTCCGCCATTTTTTAATGCTGTTTCATCAAATTTACCATCTATAATATATTTATCTATAATTTTAAAATTTTCAACCTTTCCTGAAATTAAACTTATTCTATCATACTTGGTATAATTTAAATTTTTATAGGTTTCATCATCAAGATTATTTTTAGTTTTTGCTGCAAAATCATTATTAACAAATTTATTTTCAATAATTAAATCTATATCTACTTTTTTATACAGAAACATATTCTTTAAGAAATTCTTATTTTTTAGTTCCTCAATTTCATCTTTTGAAAAAGTTTCTGCAGCATCATTTTCGCCTAAACTTGCTTCATAAGCTTGGTTTAAAAATTGTTGTGAAACTGATTGTTTTGCAAAATCTATAAATCCATAAAACACATTAAACATTATTATAGAAATTGTTAACGCCAATACTGTAACAATAAATCTAAAAGGAGTTCTTCTAATATTTTTATAAGCAATACTTCCTTCTACTCCAAATAATTTTGATATTATTCTGCCTTTTCGTCTTTTAAGCTTACCTATTTTAATTTCATTTCTGTTTCTCATAGCATCAACTGCTGATACTCTTTTTCCTTTGAAGGCTGGTCCAAGCAAAGATAAAAAAATAGTAATAGCAACTAGACCTAATGTAATTAATACAACTATTGGATAAAAATCCACTTTAAAATTCTCTAAATTCATAAGTTGATTACCAATAAATAACTTTATACCGAATTTAAGTGATATAAAGCCTATTATACAGCCTATGGGAAATGCAATTGATCCCATTAAGAATCCTTCTTTAAAAACTATTCTCATAATTTGCTTTGGTGTAGCTCCTATAGCCTTAAGTATTCCAAAATATCTAATTCTCTCAATAACTGATATGTTAAACGAATTAAATATTACTATTATTGTACTTACCATTATTACTGCCAACACAAATATAATTATATTCTGTATAGCAGCAGTATCATAAGCATTCCTACCATTTCCAGTTAAATAAAGTAGATCACTATTATCGAGTTTTGTGTTATCGTTAACTTTTATATTAGCATCTGAAATCACATTATTAATTATCTTTTGCTTATTATTTTCGCTTTTTAAATTTACCGCTACATCATATTTATAATTCTTATCTAATTTGCTATTATCAAAGTATGAGTATATAACAATTCCACTATAATATTTCGGTTCAGATATTCCTACTATTTTAAACTTCTTATTTTCTCCTGCTTTACTTTCTAATGATAAAGCATCACCAACTTCGACCTTAAGATTTTTTTCAGTATAGGTATCTATTATCACTTCTTCAGAATTTGTTGGAGTATTTCCTTCAATTACTTTATAAGTATACATCCTTTTAAAATAATCTTTATCAACATAATTAACATATACATCCTTATCATCTTTCCCTTTTAATATATATCCACTATCATCATTTCTAACAATAGCTGAATTTTTAATTTCTGCATTATTAATTACCTTCTCCGCTTCTTCACTGCTTAAATGATTTAATCTAAATTCATAATCACCATCATTATGCTTGATATTTTCAATCATGGCATCTCTGAAGCTTAATAGAAAAGTACCGATTGCAAATATTAAAATTGTAGCTAAAACTATTCCCATAATTGTTAAAGTTGTTCTTTTCTTATTTTGTTTCATATATCTTAATGATATTTCACTATAATTCTTCATGAGCTGCCTCCTATTTAACTACTTTACCATCTTTTATTCTAACTATCCTATCAGCATTTTCAGCAATAGATAAATCATGAGTTATAATAATAGCTGTTTGATTATATTTTCTAATAGAAAGCTTTAACATCTCCATGATTTCCTTTGAAGTTTCACTATCCAAGTTTCCTGTTGGTTCATCTGCTAGAATTATAGCCGGCTTATTAATTAAAGCCCTTGCTAATGCCACTCTTTGCTGCTGTCCACCTGAAAGTTCTGAAGGTAAATGATTTAATCTGTCTTCTAAACCAAGAGTTTTTATTAAATCCTTAAAATATTCCTCATCTACTTTTTGATGATCTAAAAGTGCTGGCATCTTTATATTTTCTTCTACAGATAAAACTGGAATTAAATTAAAGGATTGAAACATAAAACCTATCTTCCTTCTTCTAAAGATAGCTAAATTTGCCTCATTTAACTTATATATATCTTCATTATCAACAATCACTCTTCCAGATGTAGGGCTGTCCACGCCTCCAATTTGATGAAGCAAAGTACTCTTACCAGATCCACTAGCTCCAACTACTGCTACAAATTCTCTCTTATTTACTTCAATATTAACATTATCTAACGCAATAACATTGTTATCTTTTTTTCCATAAATTTTACTTAAGTTTTCTGTTTTTATAATAACCATTTTTCTTTCCCCCCGTTGTTCACTATAATTATATAATAAAGTTAAATTATTACTATATGGTTTAATCATTTATGACAATTTTGTAATAAACAAAAAAAATAGCAGTTCCCATCAATATTGAGAATCTGCTATTTTATAATCTATGCTTTTATATTTCAGATAACTTCTTTAAATGTTTTTCTGAAATTTCTTTTACCTTATTTACGCGTCTTGCGTATTTTTCAACATCTCCTGCATGGTCAATAGTCATCCATGTCTTAACAATTTCCATTGCAATTGCTGAACCAATTATCTTGCCACCAATACAAAGTACATTCGTATCAGAATGTTCACGTGCTAAACTTGCACAAAATGGATCCTGACAAACAGCTGCATATATTCCATATATCTTATTTGCAATCATAGCACTACCATAACCAACTCCATCTACAAATATTCCTCTGTCAGCTTTTCCTTCTGCAACTGCCATTGATGCTGGATAAATATAATCTGGTAAATCACAAGCATCTTCATTATGAGTTCCAAAATCTATTACCTCATGTCCTTGTGATTCTAAATATGCTTTTATTTCTTCCTTTAAGTTAAATCCTGCATGATCATTTGCCATAGCTATTTTCATAATATACCTCCAAGTTATATATCATTGTTATACTCTTATTGATAATTCCAAGTAGTTTTATATTTTTTCAATAACTCAAACTACCCTAAAAGTATAACATAGATATTTAATTATTAATATATTTCTCAAAATCAATTCTATATAATTATGATATTTTTATTTCCTTTGATATACTTTTTCTTTTAGAATACCATTTAGGGAACATGATAGAAAAAGCTATCATAAGAGGAGTTGAAATATTTCCATACGAAGTACTTATAGTATAATAAGTGCTTACTGATACAGAATTCAATAATATAATTCTTATTGCTGCTTGGCTAACAGTTAAAACACCCCATGCTATAGAAAGGAATCTACAAGTTGATTTAAATTTAAGACTATTTTTTATCTCTTCAGAAGCATTTTTTAAATAACTTTGTTCAATTATTATTTGAATTAGTGATCTTTTAAAAAACAAAGATCCAAAGAACATAATAGCAAGTAAAATGTCTTGCACTATTGGAGCTACTAAATAGAATGCAGGATTTTTTGAAACAATAGTTCCAATTAATCCAATTCCAGCAAAAGCTGCACTCATTACTGCAAGAGCATTTAGCTTATGATCTTTAATATAATTGACACAGACTCCCCCTATGCTCCACACTCCTGATAATACTATTCCTTCAAAAGTCATTCCATACTTATCTAATATTGAAAAAATTAAAATAGGAATTATAGCACTTACAACAAAATCCTTATTAAACACATTCTTGATTACTGAATTATTTCTATTTGACATCTTTTCCATTATCATTTCCCCCTTAATTATTCCCAACTTGCATTTGCATTTTTAATATAAATTTCTGGATCAATAACATCTTTATCAAGTATTGCTTGAGTCTCATCAGTTATGTGTCCTAATGTTACTACTTCTTTTCCTGCATTTTTTAATGCTAAAATATATGGCTCAAATATTTCTTTTAACATATCATGACTTTTTACTCCTCCAAGTACTCCTCCTTGTCCAAACAGTATAGCTCCTGATAAATTTCCTTTTGTCATAACATTAAAAGTTTCTAATAGTCCTAAAAAATTATATTCTCCTGGAAAACCACAACTTGAAATCAAAACATTCTTAGTTGGAGATTCTTTTTGATAGCGTGTAGGATGAGTATATTTATCACCAACTTTTATTATTTCTCGTTTGCATAATGGAAGCTTGCGATCCATGAAGTCTTTCATTATACCTGTAACTGTAAAATAATATAATGGTGTAGCATAAACCATTATATCTACCTGTGATACTTTAATAAGCAATTCTTCCATATCATCTTTATGGATGCACTTTCCTGGAGTTTTAGTCCAACAAGTAAAGCATCCTATGCAATGATTTATATTTTTATCCTTGAGATATATTGTTTCTATTTCCGCTCCTGCTTCTTCACAACCTTTAAGAAATTGTTCTAAAAGTACTTCTGTATTACCATTAGCCCCTCTTGGACTTCCATTTATAGCTAAAACCTTCATTTATATCACCTCATCATAATATTTTATATACTTAACATTTAATTTTATTAATCATCTATACCTTCTAATACTTTCATAGTCTCTTCACACCATTTTATTTTTCCCTCTTCATCTTGCTTTCCATATTGAAGAGTAATGCGCGATAATGCTAAATTCTTCTTATCCCCCTTAATTATTCCTGAACTAAATAAATTATCAATTTCTAAATACTTTTGAAGATTTTTTTCACATTCTTCTTTAATTTCTCTAATTCGTTCAATAATATTTTTTACTGGTATATCTTTTGATAAAAATATTTTTAATAATAGTTCTGACCTAACAGGTTGCTTATCTATTGGGAGTAAGAGCCATTCATTTAACTCGTTTCTTCCTTGTTCAGTTATAGAATAAATATTTTTAGCTGGCCTTCCTTCTGTTTGCTTTACTTCTTTTGTTATTAATCCTTCTTCATCCATTTTTTGCAGTACAGGATATATATGCCCATAATTTTCATTCCAAAAATGTCCTATACTAGTATCGCAAACTTTCTTAATGTCATACCCAGAACCTGACATATTATTTAGAATTCCTAAAAGTGCGTATTTTGTTTTATTTACTTTTGCCATTTGAATTCACCTCTGATATATTTCACTCTGATATATTATATTTAAATTATATCACTCTGATATATAAAGTCAATGCTTTTTTCAAATATTTACCAAAATCATAAAAATAGTACTTAATCTATCTTTATAAATGCATAAAAAAGTATTGTTTCTTCTTGCCAATGGTTTTGAAGAAGTTGAGGCAAGTGTCTTTACAGCTGTTATAGGTTGGAATAAACTTGAAGGTGATGGGAGTACCGATCTAGTAACAATAGGATTGCGTGACAAAATAAAATGTACTTGGAACTTCACAGTGATTACAGAAATGGATATTAATAATGTTAATATTGATGAATTTGATGCACTTGCAATACTTGGTGGCTTTAAAGAAGCTGGATTTTATGAAGATGCTTACAATGAGGAGTTTTTGAATTTGATTAGAGAATTTGATAAGACGTGAAAAATAATAGCATCAATTTGTGTAGGATCACCTCCTATTGGAAAAAGTGGTGTATTATCAGAAAGAAACGCTACGACTTATAATTCTCCTACTAGTATTAGACAAAGGCAGTTAAAAGAATTTGGTGCAAATGTTATTAGTGATGAACCGATTGTTATAGATAAAAATATAATAACATCTTATAATCCCTCTACCGCATTTGGTGTAGCGTTTAAACTTTTAGAATTATTAACTTCTAAAGAAAACTGTGATAATGTTAAGGATTTAATGGGGTTTTAAAAAATAATATGGTCTAGATACTTTTATATAATATTCTTCATACTTCAGCCATTAAATTATCACCATACAGAAAGTAATCCCACTATTTCATTTTTATCATAGCTTTCCCTTATTCTTCTCAATGTGTCGTCATTATGCAGAATGGAACTAAAATGCGAGAAAAAACTTTTTATAAAGTTTTTATCCTCCACCTTTAATGCTAGAAGAAATATAATATCAACTTCTTCTTCTCCCCATTTAATTGGATCTTCTAATGTAATAATTGCTATACATGATTTTTTCACTAAGTTTTCAGCCCCATGAGGTATTGCAACTTTTTTTCCTACTGCTGTAGATGTAATTTTCTCTCTATCTAAAACTGAATTATTGAATCCATCTTGCACAAAGTCTTTTTCAATAAATATTTGTGATACTTTTGATAGTATATCTACTTTTGATTCAGCTTTTTCTTTTAAGAAAACCAAATCATCATAAAATAATTGCTCTGAATTATTTAATATTTTATTTTTATTTATATCTAAAATTGCTTTCTTCTTCTCAATACTTTTGATTAATTTTTTAATTTCAGTTAACTCCTCATCACTTATAAGTGGTGATATCTTAATTATTGGTTTATCATAGTCTTCTAAATATTCTATAGGAACAGTTGATATAATCGCATCAAACTTCTCCTTGTCTAACTCCTTTACATCAAGCATTGAATATGTTCCTAATACCTCTATATTGGGTATTTGCTTAGAAATACTTGCTTCAACCAGTTGACTTGTTCCAATTCCGCTACTGCAAACAACTATAACTTTTGTACTTGTATCTAATCTCTCTAAAGCAGCACCAATATGCAAAACTATATATCCAAGCTCTTCTTCAGATACTTTTATATGGTAAAACTTTTCGAACAACGTGCTAGCAGCCCATGTAGCACTAAAAATTGTAGAGAATTGGGTTTTTATCTCATTAATCAAAGGATTTCTTAAACTTAGACCATAAGTCATTCTATTTATTGCTGGTCTCAAATGTAGAATTAATCCATTATACAGGTTTCTATCATTATTTAAATTATATCCTAATATATTGCTAACAAGGCTGATCAGCTCTTTTGTAAATGACTTTAGTTCATTATCAATGCCCTCAATTATTTCACCTTCATCACTAAATTGATCATTTTTTTGAATCTTTGCACCCAATATATGTAAAGCTAAATAAGCTGTTTCATTTTCTGTAAATGCTATATAAAGTTCATCTTTAAACTTACTTACCAGCCACTGTGCAGCTTTATATTCCTTTGTGCTTTTGAGCGACATAAGTTGTTCATCTTTAAATTCCAAATCCTTTTTATAGTTCAATCTTTTTATACTTATGGCAATGTGGACAAACAATCCTTCAAATGCCTCATCTGTTAAATGAAAATCTAATTTATCCTCAGCTTCTCTAAGTATTCTTTCTATTGCCACTAAGTCTATTTCCGGAACAAATTCCTTTACTTTTTTATAATATTTAGGATTCACTCTACTTTCATAATGCTCATTAGATTGCTCCATAATTGATTTTAAGTCCTCTTTATTTTTAAAAACAACCACTAATTCTGATGCGGCTTTTCTCAAATTCTTTTCTTCTCCAGATATTTGCAAGCCATAATTTTGTTTCCTTATTAAGTTTAAATCAAATTTATTTAACCATTTCTCAACCTCATTAAGATCGTTATAAATTGTAGTCCTACTCACATATAACTCATTAGCTAAATTTTGCATTTTAACAATATCTATTGCTTGTATTAGCTGAGATATTATATAATATGTTCTTTCTTCAGCAGAAAATGGCTTGATATATGATTTATCATTATGAATTATCTCTTTTAGATAATTAAGTTTCTCTTCACTACATTCAAGCCAAATTCCAACTCTAGATTTTTTCCTTATATTTATGTCATCATAGTCTTTCAAAAAATCATCAAGTTCCTCTAAATCATATCTTATGGTTCTATTGGACACATCTAATTCCTCAGAGATTTTACCTATAGTTATTGGTTGATTTTTATCTAATAATACTTTTAATATATTTTTACAACGTTCATTTATATATTGATTCATCGCCGCACCTTCTCTAACTAATAACCACCAACTATGCCTATTAGTGATTGACTTTCAATAAATTCCCTTGCCTTTAATATTTCTTCATCACTAAGGGGTTTTAAATCATATAATTTATATTCCTTACCTATAGCTTTATATTTTGAGCTTCCATATTGATGAAAAGGTAATATATGCACTTCCTTTATACCAAAAGGTCTTATAAAGTTAATTATATCCTGTATATTCTCCTTATCATCAGTATATCCATGTATTAAAGGTAACCTAGGAATTATTTTCACACCAGTCTTTATTGAAAATTCAAAGTTTTTTTTCATTAAATCTATATCTTGATTAATTATAGTTTTTGCTTTTTCCCTATTCATAATCTTAAAATCCCATAGTATTGTATCAATATATTTTGTCATTTCTAATAATATTTTAGTATCTCCAATACCTGTGGTTTCTATAGCTGTATTTATACCAAACTTTTTTATTTCTTTTAATAAATTTAAAGCAAATTCTCCTTGTGAAAGAACCTCTCCTCCTGAAAGTGTTACACCACCACCTGTAGTTTCATAGAATGCAATATCCTTCTTCACTTCCTCTATAACTTCATTAATTGTATATTCTTTTCCAACAACTTCTAAAGCATTTGTGGGACAGTCCTCTGGATTTGCTGCACATTGGAAACAATCATCACTAACACAGTTAATACACAAACTGTGTTTTCTTATTATTTGTGGCTTAAAATTTTGTGACTCTGGATTTGAGCACCATGGGCATCCAAGCGGACACCCTTTAAAAAATATAACAGTTCTTATTCCTCCACCATCATGAAGGCTATATCTTTGTATATTAAAAATCAAAGCTTTTTCCATAAAATCACATCCTAAAATGTATGTTCAGTTCTACTTATAATATCATTTTGTATTGATTTATCTAACTCTACAAATATAGCGCTATAACCTGCAACTCTAACAACCAAGTTTTGATACTTTTCAGGATACTTTTGCGCATCTTTTAAAGTGTCTGCTGAAACAACATTAAACTGAATATGCTGTATCTTAAGTCTGCTAAATGCTTGAATATAACCAACTAATTTATTTAAACCCTGTTCACCTTCCAGTGTAGCTGGAGAAAACTTTACGTTTAGTAAACTTCCATTGGAAGTTAAGTAATTGTCTAATTTACTTACACTTTTCAAACTAGCAGTTGGTCCCATTTTGTCCCTGCTAACCATAGGTGATAGCCCTCCATCTGCAAGCTGTTCTCTAGCCATTCTGCCGTCAGGTGTAGCTCCTACTGCTTCTCCAAGGGGTATGTGTGCTGAAACAGTATATGATCCTGGTTGGAATATTCCCCCTCTGACATTCTTATATTTTTCAACTTCCTGAGAATAATAAGATAAAATCTCTGCTCCTAATTTATCTACTTCATCAATATCATTACCATACTTAGCATACTTATTAATAAATCTTTGCCTTAAGATTTCATTTCCTTCCCAGTTTTTATTTAATATTTCCACTAAGCTTTCTAATGAAATTTGCTTTTCATCATATACATATTTTTTTATTACATATAACGAATCACTTAAATTTGGTGCGCCAATACCTTGAACCCCTGAAAAGTTATATATAGCTCCACCTTCTGTTACATCTTTTCCATTTTCTGTGCAGCCTGCAATGAAGTTTGATAAAAATGGTGTGGGTGCACATTCCTTATGAGCTGTATCTACAATATTAGAACCTTCAACCATATCTTTAATATATTTTGAAATGTTTACTTTTATAGCTTTTAATAAAGATTCAAATGTTTCATAGTTCTTTGGATTTTCATTTAAAGTAACTTCCATAGTTTTTAATAAGTTAAATAAAGCAATATCATGAAGACCATAGGTTTTTCCAGGAATAGAAAGTTCAACACATCCTACTACTGCATAATCTCTTGAATCTTTCAAAGAAACTCCCCTATTTGCATAGGCTAATATGTTTACTTCATCATTAAATACTTGAGGCATACCAGTTCCTAATCTAATAATTTCGGCAGCCTTTATTAAAAAATCTCTTGGTGAGTTTTCACCAACACGAATACTTAAATTTGGTTGAGGAAGTTTTATTTCTCCTAAAATATCTAGCATTATATAAGATAAATCATTGGTAATATCCTTACCATTTTCATCTACACCCCCAAGTACAATTGTATATCCTATAGGGAAGCCTGCAAAATACCTAGCACTTTCTGTACTTCTAAGTGCGACTATCGTATTAAACTTTATATAAAGTGCTCTAAGTAATTCTTTAAGAAATTCTATATCTTCACCATTTTCTAATGATCTCTTAAAATATGGATACATGTATTGATCAAAACGCCCTGGTGAGATAGAACTAGCATTTGATTCATGTTGAAAAATTAAACTTATATACCAAAATAATTGTACTGCTTCATAAAAGTTTTCAGTTTTTTCACTAGCTACCTTGTAAGAAATTCTTGAAATTTCTTCAAGCTCTGCTTTTCTTTTTGAACTACTCTCCTTTTCAGCCATTGCTTTAGTTAATTTTCCATGACGTATTATATAATCCCTTGATGCTTCTAAAGAAATTAACGCTGCCTTATAGAAATTGTTTTGAGGATTTTGTTTTACTTTTACATTCATTTCCTCTATCATAGTTCCAAGACCCTTGCTAAAAATAATTTCATAGTCAGGAATTATATGGCCTTGCCCTTTATCTGTTTGATTTAATGCAACTATCTTAGTTTTTGTAGTTTTCTTTATATGTTCAGGAATTGCAGCATTACAGTAATCCTTTAATGATTTTCCTTTCCAATAAGGGTATAATTCTTCTTTAAAACATGTTTTATTATCTTCAAATATCTCAAACTTATCTTGAGGTCTTGTTGGAAACTCCTCCAACTCATCTAGAATCCAATAAGGAGACATTTCTGGAGAAATAACACCAGCACGTGGTTTTGCAGTTCTATCCCCTATAATAAGTTCACCTGACTTAATATTTATTTCAACTTTATTTAATATATTGGCTAAAGCCTTTGCTCGTCTAACTATTACAGGCTCTCCTTCTGTCTGCTTCCAACTTTCAGTGTAAAGCTTAGCTCTTTCAAGAGATATTTGTCTTTTTTCCTTAAAAAGTTCTTCTTTTAATTTTTCAATTCTCTCACTTAGCATTACATACCCTCCAAACTTACTATTCATATTAATCTTGCCGAATGCTAACTAATAAGAATATTAATTTTCTTCATTCGTCTTATTTTCGCCTATTACTTAAAATTTAATTTGTATTCTTTTATACATTTTGTTAATCCATCTTTAGTTGTTGAAAATTCAAGTCCATGTTTTCTTGATTTCTCTGTATTTAACCTTACATCTCTTGGACAATCTTTGTACTTTTCCTCATCTTTAACTAAAACTTCGTTTATTCTATTTTCTAATCCCATTTCAGTTAAAATGTGTTTTACTACTTCATATCTACTTAATTCATTAACACTTCCTAAATGATAAGTATCATATGGTAACCCGAATAATTTTTCAACATTCTCAACCATTTCAACTGCATAAGTCATCCCTCTAAATTCATTAGGAGAAGCATATATTTTTTCACCCTTTAATAAAGAAGTTATAGTTTCCCATAATACATTTGCAGCCATATTCATTTTTCTTTCTGTCATTCCAAACAGCCATGTAAATCTTACTATCCATAATTCATCTATGATTTCTTTTAACAATCCTTCTGCTTCCAACTTGTTTTGACCATATACTGTATCCGGGACTGGTGTATGTTCTTCATCATATGGCCCTGGCTCTTTATTTCCGTTAAACACTTGCTCTGAACTTATAAATACAAGCTTTGCGCCAATTTCCTTGCAAGCTTTTGCTACATTAACAGCTCCATCAACATTAATTTTATGAGCAATTTCCGGATTCTTATTACAAAAATCTGTTACAGCTATAGCTGCTGCATGTATAACATAATCAGCCTTAAATTCACTAAAAACTTTAAAAACATTTTCTTTATCTGTAATATCTAAATTATCTTTATCCGTTGAAAGAATTTCGTACTCATTATTAAATTTTTGAGCAAATCTCGCACAAAAAAATCCTAAACCACCTGTTAATAATATTTTTTTCATTAATAATTCCTCCATTTATTGTTTATAATTATTTTCACCTTACTTTTTATCCTTTTGTATTGTTTAATCTTATTTTATACTACAAATAATAATTTTTCAATACTTATAGTAAAATATTATGCTATTTTTTATCATTGTTTATTCTTTAATCTTGTTTCATAACTTAATTAATCTTATTAATTTTCAATCAAAAGAGAACTATATATTTATAGGTATAGTTTTAAAACAAAAAAACAACATAAATGATTGATACAAATTTTCCATTATTTTAAAAGTTAAAAGTACCATTCCCACACAGAATGGCACTTTTGTAACTTAATAATATTCCTTAATATAGCTATTACATTTTGTTATTATTATTTTAACCTAATTCTATATCTAACTCTATATCTTGGTCTTCTTGAGACTCAACAGTTTCTTTTGCAGGTTTCTTTAATACTGCTATTAATGTTGCTCCTACTGCAGTTCCTACTGCTAAAGCGATTACATAACCTACCATATTAGTTATTGCTGGTAATACTATTAATCCACCCCAAGCAACTTTATTTGTTACATGTAGTAAAGCTGCAACTGAACATCCAACTGCTGAACCTATCATATTTGCAGGTATAACTCTTAGCGGATCAGCTGCTGCAAAAGGGATTGCTCCTTCTGTTATTCCTATAAGTCCCATTAAGAATCCAGCCTTGCCAGCTTCTCTTTCCTCTGCTGTAAATTTCTTAGCTGCTATAAATGTAGCTACTCCAACGCTTAATGCAGGAACTGCCACACCAACAGAGTTAATACCAGCTATGTTATAATTGCCATTTGAAACAGCCATTATAGTAAAGGCAAAAGCAACCTTATTTACTGGTCCACCCATATCAAAAGCATCCATTGCTCCCATTATACACGCAAGAAGAACTATACTTCCTCCACTTAATGAATTTAAGAAATCAGTTAAACCTTTAGTAATACCTGATATTGGTAAACCTATAACCCATTGCATTAAACCTGCAGTTATAAAAGTACCTATAATTGGAATGATAAATATTGTCATCAAAGATGATATTGATCTTGGTAATTTTATTTTCTTAAGATAGAAAACGACTACACCACCTATCAACCCAGCTGCTAATGCGCCTAAGAATCCAGCTCCCATTTGATTACCTACTGCAGCTGCAATTGCCGCTGGTGCAATGGCTGGTCTGTCAGCAATAGAAAAAGCAATAAATCCAGCAAGTATTGGAATCATTAATTCAAATCCTCTTACCCCAATAAAGAATAACTCATATAAAAATTGATGTGTTTCTTTATCAGGTACAGCGCCTTGTCCATATAATACGACAGATAATGCAAGAAGTATACCACCACCAACAACGAAAGGAATCATATAGGATACACCTGACATAAGATGTTTTCTAGTGTCTTTAAAAATACATTTTAATTCATTCATGATTAATTCCTCCATAAATTCATTTTTTTAGAAGTTTAGTAATTAATAATAGATAATGGCTTTTTATTAGAATTATATTTTAAATAAATATTATTAGTTTATTTTAGGCTTATGAATTCTAACCCAATTTCTCTATTAATTTTTTTATTATTCCATCTGCTTTCTTTAAGCAATCTCCAGTACTAACTCTTACAATTGGTTTTCCTTTAAATCTCTCTTCATTTTTTATACCAATATCATTAGTTAATATAACAACATTTGCTTCTGCTATTTCCTTTGCTGTTAGCTCATTTTCAATTCCTATAGAGCCTTGAGTTTCTACTTTTATGTCTACATTATTTTTCTTTGCTGCTATTATTAAAGATTCTGCTGCTAAATATGTGTGTGCAACTCCTGATGGACATGCTGTAATTGCTACTATTTTCATAATATATTCCTCCTAAGCATTTTAATTTAGTATATTAATTTTTTAATACAATCAATTTTTTTCATATAACTGCCATCAGCACTGTTAAATAAAGAAGAAGTTCCTAAAACTAAAACATTTGCTCCCGCTGAAACAGTCAATGGTATGGTATTAGTATTTATATTTCCATCCACCTCAATAAGAAGGCTTGGATTATGTTTTAACGACATTCCTTTAATTTCCTTGATCTTATCAATAGTTTCATAAATAAAACTTTGCCCTTCAAAACCTGGATCAACAGTCATAACAAGTATCATATCAACATACTTCAAAACATGTTGAACTATACAGACTGGTGTTGATGGGTTTATAGCTATTGATGCTTTCATCCCTAATTCTTTAATCCTTTTAATAGTTCTATGCATATTTTTAGTTCTTTCTACGTGTACAGAAACCATATCAACACCAATTGAAGCTAGTATATCCAAGTATCTTTCAGGTTCCATAACTGCTAAATGTATATCTAGTGGAATTTTTGTTGCTCTTTTTATTGCTTTTATTAAATAAAAACCCATTGCTAAATTATCCACATATTGACCATCCATTACATCACAATGAAGCATATCTATACCACATTCTTCAAGATGTCTTAATTCTTTTTCAACATTAAGTGGATCTGCACACATAATTGACGGTGCTATTTTAATCATATGTTACACTCCCTAATTATTAGATTAGTTACTTTAGCTGTTAGTTTTTACGCCTTTACCAAATACATTTTCCCAATCCTCTATGAATTTATCCACACTCCAATCAGTTAATGGATGTTCCATCATAGCTTTAGCTATATCTGGTGGAATAGTTACACTATGAACACCAACTTTCATAAGTTCAATAACTTGTTGGGCATTTTTGAAGCTAGCTGCTAAAACTTTAGTATTAAATTTGTATCTATCAATTATTTCAACTAAGTTTTTAACAGTACCTACACCATCTGCAGATATGTTATCCAATCTATTTACATATGGAGCTACATAATCAGCCCCTGCTTTTGCTGCTAAGAACCCTTGATGAGCTGTGAATATTGCTGTAGCAGTAATTTTAATTCCTTGTTTCTTTAGTTCTTTAATAGCTCTTAAGCCATCACTTGTCACAGGAATTTTTACATACATGTTCTTGCGAAGACTACTGATAAATAAAGCTTCTTCAAGTATTTCTTCAAATTTAGTGCTTAACACCTGAGCATGTATAGGGGTATCTTCTCCTACTACTTCATCAATTTCTTTTATTAAATCTATAAATTTCTTCTTTTCTTTTGAAACGATGGTTGGATTAGTTGTAACTCCATCTATTGGTAATATGGTGTATAATTTCTTTATTTCTTTTACATTGCCTGTATCTAATATTAATTGCATTCTTCTTCCTCCTCATTGTTAAATCTATTTATATTACTGAATTTATTAAATCAACTAGTTCTTCTTCATTTTCAATAGAATTTAGTGCATTATTAAAATCTTCATGTAATAGCTTTCTTGATATAGCAGCTAGAATTCTTAAATGTTCATTACACGAATCTCCATCTGAAGGAACTGCTAATAAAAATATTATTTTTACCGGTTCTTCATCTAAAGAATTCCATTCTATACCTTTTTTATATCTACCAAAAGCTACTGTTGGAATTTTAACTGCTGGTGACTTTCCATGAGGTATTGCAATACCCAACCCTATTCCTGTAGTGCTCTGTTCCTCTCTATTAAAAACTTCTTCAACATACTCATCATAATTTAAAAGTCTTCCTTCAGATTCAATTAATTTAGCTAGTTCAATAATCGCTTCATCTCTTGTTGAAGAGTTCAAGTTTAGCTTTATGAGATTTTTATTTAATAAGTCTTTCATTTTCCCCTCTCCTCACTATAATTATTTTAATCCTTTACATTAAAGTGTTGCACTGTTCTAAGATTTTCTTAATAGTTTATACATTCATTGGTATATTGATACGCTAAAGATTTCTATGCAATTTATTATTGTTTTTTATTACTTCATCAACTCCATCTTATTTTGTTATTATTTAAATTGCTGAACCTTATGTCATTATAATAGCATGTAACATGTCTAAAACCAACAAAACAAAAGTAATTAATATTTCCACATTATTGTGGCAATATTGAAAATCCATTTATTTCTTTTGTATTATTCTATATTATTGTCTATTTCTTAATCTTGTTCTATAATATAATAAAAGACTTTTAAATAACGAAAATTTGTGGAGGTTTGTTATGAATAATTTAGAAACACAGTTAAATGAAATTGAAAAACAAGAAAAAGAACTCCAATTTACCAAATTCAATAATTCTATCGCTTTAGATCTTGGACTTATGCTTGTTGAAAACGGGAAAAAACCAAATAAACCAATTTCAATAGATATAACCAAGAATAGTCACCAGCTGTTTCATTATTCCTTTGAAGGAAGCTCACCAGATAATGATGAATGGATAAAAAGAAAAAATAATGTAGTTAATAGATTTTATAGAAGTTCCCTATATGTTGGCTTAAAATTAAAGATTGCAAATAAATCTATTGAGGAAAAATATCTTTTATCTCCATTAGAATATGCCCCTTATGGAGGTGCATTTCCAATAATTGTTGAAAATGTAGGGGTAATAGGTACTATAACAGTATCAGGTTTAAGTCAAGAAGAGGATCATAATTTGGTAACAGAGACTATAGGAAAATACCTAAAACTTTGATTATAAATTCAACATATTAATAGCTACTTAAGTATTTCATAAAAAACATATAGATGCTAAATACTTATAAAATGTGATATATTGTATATAACTATTGAATTTATTTTATTATAATTATGACTGATTTTTATGAAGTTCAACTAAATTCAGATGTAGTTTTATACTCCAGCTGAATTTAGTTGAACTTATACCATTAGGGGGCACAATGTCCAGGAGCGCGCAGCCGTTATCTCCTACTTGAAGAAGCGGGAGTGTTACGGATGTCAGCTATCGGATAAATATTAATGTCATACTATCTGGAAAGGAGTATTCAATTGTTTGCTGAAGAGAGATTACAAGAAATCATTAAAATACTTAAATTAGAAGGAAAACTTAAAGTTAAAGATATTAGTACAAAATTTAATGTAACTGAAGATTGTATACGAAAAGATTTAAAAAACTTAGAAAAACAAGGTCATTTAAAAAGAACATATGGTGGTGCTGTTCAAATAAGAGAATCTGCCCACGAGCAAGATATTGTTTTAAGAAAGGAAGTTAATATATCAACTAAGACTACTATAGCAAAAAAAGCCTTTCAGATTATTGAAAACCGTGAAACTATTTTTTTAGACATTTCTACAACTAATATAATACTAGCAAAACTTCTATCAGAAAGTACCAAAAACTTAACAGTTGTTACAAATATGCCTGAAATTATTAACATACTTTCTAATAAAAACAATATAACTGTAATATGTCCTGGGGGAGTATTAAATAAAAATATTGGTGGCTTTGCTGGTGCTTCAACCATCGATTTTATTTCCAGGTATAAATTTGATAAAACCTTTATAGGAAGTTGTGGCATTGATGTTTTTGATAGAAATATTACGACCTTTGATATAGAAGATGGAATCACAAAAAAAGCTATTATTCAATCTAGCAAGAAAAATTATATAGTTATGGAAAAACATAAATTTAATTATGATGGAAATTACAAATTTGCAACCTTAGATGATGTCAACTGTATAATAACAGATAGTATACCAACAGATGAGATAAAGAATATTATAGAAGAATTAAATATTGAATTAATTTAATATCTATAGTAAACAATATGTATCCTAGACTTATGTTGTAACCAACCGAAATTAGATACATCTGTGTTCCATAGTACTATGAAAATTTCACACAGATGTATCTAATTTCTTTGTTTATATATACACTTGAGTATAGTAAATATAAGGATACTCCTTTTCAAAAGCTTTAATTCTATCTGAGTTAAATTTATCAACTGCATCAAGATTTGTTTTTATTTCCTTTGCTGTAGGTGTATTTGCAGAGTTTCTTACTTCAAGAAGCTTTCCTTCTAACCAGCCATTTACATTTTCAGGAACAGTCTTAGTTTCTTCTGCTCTACTATTAATAAGTTCAGTTCTAATAGTTTCTCTAAATTGCAAAAAGTCTGTTGTACTTAAAACCGCATTCCAATGATAACAATAGGTAAAATACTAATTAATAATTTCATTCTAAACGTTAATTAATTTAAATAATGTAAATACCTCCCGCATTTCGACTTATTCTAAAAATTCTTATTTTTATGAATTTTATATTTTAAATATCTTTGTATTCTTATATTGTAAAGTTTATACAGGTATTGTTATAATACTTATGGATAATACCCTTAAGAGAGAGGTGTTTTAGCATTGATATTTTCTAATCTCGTTATAAATAAAGATGACCCTATTTACATTCAAATAGAAAATCACATTAAACAAGGAATTAAAAATGGGGAATTAAAAAAAGAAAGTAAGCTTCCTTCCACAAGAGAAGTGAGTAAGTTTTTAAATATAAGTAGAAATTCCGTTATCTCTGCTTACGAAGAGCTTGAGAGCCTGGGGATAATAGTTACCAAAAGAGGGATAGGTACTTTTATTTCAATAGAAGGTGAACATGAAAGTTATGAATATAATGTAGATTATCTGAAAGAAATTAATACATATGGAGATGCTTTGAAAAAATTTGATATTATAAAAAGCGAACTTCCTTACAAAAAAGGAATGATATCTTTTAACTCTATTTCTCCAGAAAGCCACCTTTTTAATCTTGACGATTTTAAAAGATCTCTTTTAGATGCATGGAATTATGAAGAGGCAAATCTATTAAATTATGGTTATGCCAAAGGTTATAAGCCTTTAATTGATTACTTTTTTAAATATATGGAAGAAAAACAAGTAATCACTATTAACAAAGATATTTTAATTACAAATGGCTTTACAGAAGCATTCGATATAGTTATAAGTACTTTGACTAATAAAGGCGATATAATTTTATGTGAAGAACCAACCCACAATACCGCCTTAAAAATCATGAAAGCTTATGGCCTTAAAATTGTTCAAGTAAAGATGGATAAAGAAGGCTTAGATTTAAAATCTCTTGAAGAAGCCTTAAATAACTATAATCCTAAGTTTGGATATTTAATACCTTCATATAATAACCCAACTGGAATTGTTACTAAGACTGAACGGAGAAAGGAAATATATAAACTCTTCAGAAAATATTCTGTTCCTATAATAGAAGATGGTTTTAACGAAGAATTATTATATTCTAGTTCACCTATTGATCCTATAGCTTCATTATGTGGAAGCGGCAATGGAGTCATATATATAGGAAGTCTATCTAAAATATTGTTTCCTGGTCTTCGAATTGGCTGGATATTTGGAGATGAAAAACTTATTGATGTCTTGGAAAGTGTAAAACGTGGTAAAAACATTCATTCTTCCTTCTTAGATCAAAGTACTTTTTATTATTATTTAAAAAGTGGTGCCTTTAACAGATATGTTAAGAATGTACGGAAATATTACCGAGATAAATACACCCTTGTTATGAATATGGTTAAAAAATATATTCCTTATGAGTATATAACTGGTGAAGGTGGTCTTCATATTTTTATAAAGCTTAAAAATAACTTAAATGCAAGAAAGCTTTTAGAATTATGCTACAAAGATAATATACTATTTATGCCTGGTGATATTTTTTTCGAAAATCTCAGCATTGATTTAAATACCCTTAATACTGCTATCTGTGATCAAAATAAACACTGCAAAAAGGGTGAGGATACCTTTAGAATAGGCTTTGGAAGAGTAAGTAATGAAGATATAGAAAAAGGAATTAAAATAATAGGAAAAAACATACATCTACTAGAAAGATAAATTCTAAAAAGCACTGATCACCAAATGCGGTCAGTGCTAGTTTAGGCTGAAAAACCAGTATATACTTAATTTGAATTTTTCTTCTGCAATGTCATTAAATTCTTTATCTAAGGCACATGAAATAAAATAACAAGTCCAAAATGCCATGATTATTTTTCATCAGGCAAGGAAGCAGATTGGTCTCATAGCGGGCCTATTAGGGCAATCTGCTGACGCAGCATGATGGAAAATAGGCTTGGCAGATGGACTTGTTATTTTTTTGAATGTGCCTAAATACTTAGACACTTAAATTTTATGATTCTTTACACAATAAAAAGCCAGTAAAGCAATTATATCAATAAAATACAAATTGTTCTACTAGCCTTTTATTAACCGTAAGGAAGGAGTCTACGGTATTTGGAGAAATGGTTACCTACATCCTTAGCTTACTAATTATTATAAGCCTTGTTCGTAGCTTTGTATCATGTGTTTTACCATGTTACCGCCAACGCTACCATTTTGTCTTGAAGAAAGGTTCCCTTTATCTTGATTTTCATAGTCTTGTAATCCAACTTCTGAAGCAACCTCAGTTTTTAATCTGTTTAAACCTGCCTTTGCTTCTGGTATTAATGTTCTGTTTCTTCCACTATTGTTTGAAGACATAAATATTACCTCCCTTAATAATATAAATTTTGCTTGGCAGTAATATATTAACCACTATTACAAATTATAATCTATTAAAATATTAGTAAAAGTAACATCCTCCACTTCCATTGCATAACTTTAGATACTTTTCCTAGTTTATCTATGCATTAGTTATTTTTTCTAAAATTAAATATTCCGTATATTTATAATATAATATTTCATCTTAAAGAGTAATATATGTTTTCTATTTTAAATAATATAATAATAAGATTATTTTTTAATAAAGTATATATGTTGTAATTTAAAATTCACATTATTAAAAAATAAATAAAAAGAATTTCCACAATATTTTTAACTATAATTGTAAATTGCACTATATATTAATTAAACTATTAAGAAAGATAAGGTGATACTTGAGTGGATATAAGAAATATAATCAATCAATTGACACTAGAGGAAAAGGCATCATTATGCTCTTTAAAAAATTTTTGGCAAACTCAAGATATTAAAAGACTTGGAATTCCATCTATAACTTTAACTGATGGCCCTTATGGAGTTGCAAAACGATTATCTGGTTTTTCTGATGTTATTCCATCCACTTGTTTTCCCACATCTTCTGCTTTATCATCATCTTGGGATGTAGACCTAATTTATTCAGTTGGTGAAGCCATTGGCGAAGAATGCCAAGCAGAAGATGTTCAGATACTTTTAGGCCCTGCAATGAATATTCAACGTACTCCTCTTGGTGGCAGAAACTTTGAATATTATTCAGAAGATCCAGTATTAAGCGGTGAAATAGCCGCCTCTTTTATACAAGGCCTTCAAAGTCAGGGAATAGGTGCATGCGTAAAACATTTTCTTGCCAATAATCAAGAATATCATAGACAAATTATTAATAACATAATTGATGACCAAGCACTCAACGAAATATATTTGCATAACTTTGAAATTGCCATTAAAAAAGGTAATCCCCTCGCTGCAATGGCTGCTTATAATAGCGTAAATGGAACTCCTTGCTCAGAAAATACGTATTTTCTAACAGACGTTTTAAGAAATGAGTGGAATTTTGATGGACTAGTCATATCTGATTGGTTCGGAATAACTTCAATTGTAGATGCTTTAAATGCAGGGGTAGATTTAGAAGCACCATATTCTTACGGTATCAACAGTAAGAATATAATTGAAGCTGTTTTAACTGGCATATTAGATGTTTCTGTTCTTGATAAGGCTGTAGAAGATATACTAAATGTAGTATTTAAAGTTACTCAGGACAAAAAGGAAAATGCTACATATGACAAAGGAAAACATAATGATTTAGCCAGGGAAGCTGCTGAAAATTCCATGGTTCTTCTTAAAAACAAGCATAATATTTTACCTCTAAAAAAAGAGAAATTAAAAAATAAAAAAATAGGCATAATTGGTGAATATGCAAAAGAACCTAAATATCAAGGTAAAGGAAGCTCCGAAGTTACTCCTACTATGCTTGAAAATGCTTATGATGAAATAAATAAATTGGTGGGAAACTCAATCAAACTACATTATTCAAAAGGATACAACACTTCAGATGAAATCATAGATGATGACGAAGCACTCCTTAGAGATTCAAAAAAAATCGCTAAAGAGTCTGATGTTGTTATATTATTTGTAGGTACATCTAAGTCTAGCGATTCTGAAGACATTGATAGGAAAAATATTGATTTGCCGGATAATCAAATAAAATTAATTAAAGAAATTGGTAAGATTCATAAAAATGTTATTGTAGTACTTAGTAATGGCTCACCTGTCTCCATATCACCATGGGGCAAGTATGTTGATGCTATTTTAGAAGCTTGGCTTGCTGGTCAAGCAAGTGGTGGTGCTATTGCAGACATTCTATTTGGAATAGTGACTCCATCTGGAAAACTCTCATCAACTTTTCCTATAAAATTATCGGATATCCCAACATACTTAGATTATGTAGATCCAGGCAACAATTTAGAATATAAAGAAGGGATTTTTGTAGGATATAGATATTATGACAAAAAAAATATGGATGTTGAATTTCCTTTTGGATTTGGATTATCCTATACTACCTTTGCTTATAGTGACTTAGTATTAAACAAAGATGTAGTTAAAGACAATGACACATTAGAAGTAAAACTCAAAATAAAAAATACTGGCAGATATTTTGGTAAAGAAATTATTCAACTTTATATTAAAAATCTTATAAGCACATCTCCAAAACCTAAAAAAGAATTAAAAGCTTTTACAAAAGTAGCGCTTTTCCCTGGAGAAGAAAAAGAGGTAAGTTTTATACTTAATACAAATGATTTTTCACACTACGATATGACTAGCAACAATTGGGTTGCAGAAAGTGGACCTTATGAAATTTTAGTTGGTAAATCTTCCAGAGATATTGTGTTATCTAAAAACTTATACGTGCAATCATCCTATGTTCCAAAAATTGCATATACACAAAATACACTTATGGGAGATTTTCTTAAAAATCCAACATCTAAACCTATAATTGAACCATTCCTTATAAAGGCGGCACAAAATATAATGCCAGATGAAATTGAAAGAAATCAATTTTTAGAATATTTAAAAAGCATCCCAATTAGAAAATTAATAATCATAAGCCAAGGAACTTTCACAGATGAAATGTTAGCCGATCTTTTAAAATCAATTAATAAATGATTTTATAGATAAGTGACATTCATTTTAGACTTATGTGGCGACCTACCGAAATTAGAAATATTTTTATTCCGAAAGACTATGAAAATATCGCTGAAGGTCCTAAGTTGCAGGTTGTACCAATTTAGCTTGCTCCAACTTTCAGTTTGACAAGCTAAATTGGAACAACCTACAACTAAGAACCTTTAACAGCTCATTTTCAAATGCTTTCTTCACAAAAATATTTCTAATTTCTTGTAGGGATACCACATTAAAGCCTAGTAAGTGTATATTTATTCCACAAATAAATCAATATTATAAATTGGATATCTATATAAATGTGAAATCAGTATATTACGCACTGATTGTGCCTAATTATACACTATATATACTAGTAAGCCATAAAATCCTTTAAAAATCAAAAATACGATACTTAAGAAGTAGTCTTTAAATATTTGCTTTTATTGCACCTGCAATACTTTCTGCTAATTTTTGTTGACTAGCTGGATCTGCACATCTTTTTGCTTCTTCTTCGTTTGTTATAAAACCTGCTTCTACAATTACAGATGGCATATTTGTGTTTTTTATAAATAATCGACTATCCTTTATGCCTCTGTTATTTAAGTTAAGATTTTTCGCAATACTATTATTTACAGCTGCTGCTAATTTCTTGCTAACTTCCAATTTATTCGGAGCTGCTCCACCTTTAAAGCCTTCTCCTTGTTCTGCTGAACTATAGTATGTTTCTACTCCCTTAACTTCCGGCAGATTTACTGTAGCATTATGATGTATGCTTATAAAAAAATCTGCTTTTGCTTTATTGGCAAGTGTAACTCTGCTTGTTAAGTCCTGGTATACGTCTATCTTTGCTTTCTCACCTTCATATCTAGTCATCACAACATTATAACCTCTCTTTTCAAGTTCCACTTTTAACTTAGATGCAATTTGCATATTTAACTCTACTTCTTTATAAGTTATTCCTTTAATTGTAGATTGAGCACCTAAATCCCCACCATAATTATGACCTGGATCAATTACGATAGTTTTCCTAGTTTTATCTAATTTTGCTATAGCTGCAATGGCTTGATTACTTATTGCAGATTTAGTTGTTGTAGCTGCTTGTACACCTATTGTCGGAACTAATCCTAATGCCATTGTAAATCCAAGTACACACATAACAATTTTCTTTTTAATTTTAAACATATCTCCACCTCCCTCCTCATTTAATATTACCAGACATATTTACATATTTAAAGAAAATATTCAATATTTTAACTTTAAATACACATTATCAAATAAGTACACTCCAATTACTAACTATATTTTATATTTTAGTTTTAGACTAAAAAAACATACTCTTCTAATAAATGTTTTCGAAAAAAAGCTATTGCATAAAATAATAATAAAAATCATTTTGCAACAGCCTTAATTAATAATATATATATCTTATTTAACCCACGCCCCACTTGAATTAACATAATATCCATCTATGCGTGTATTATGTGCCATTTTGCCATCATAATAGAAATAGTACCAACTTCCATCTATATAAGCCCAGCAAGCTCTTTTCATAGCTCCTTTGTATCCATCTGCATTTGGATTAAAATAGAACCAGTTTCCGTTAATATACTGCCATCCTGTTACCATTGCTGCTTTACCCTCTGAATCTGGTTTTAAATAATAGCTATATCCATCCCCAAGATCTATAAATTCTGTAGCCATTTGACCATTTCCATAGAAATAATACCAGTTATCCCCCTCATTATACCAGCCTGTTAATTTTGTTCCGTCACTCCATAGCCAGTACCAATAGTCACCGTCTTTATTCCACCCATATTCTACATCTGAAGATCCTATATTAATCTTTACATTTGGCCCACTTATTTTTTCTCCTATTTTTACTGTTTTGTTTGGAATATCAATGCTATCTCCAGCAAAACTACTAAATGCACCATCCCCTATCTCTGTTACAGTAGCAGGAATATTAATACTAGTTAAACTATGACAATCAGAAAATGCGCCGTTACCAATATTCTTTACTCCCCATGGAATTACAACACTTGTTACACTTATGCTATTACCATATCTATAATGACGAGACCCATCAATATCAATATAAGAAAAGGCTCTATCCCCTATAGTAGTTACATTTGATGGAATTACTATATCTCCAGTTGCACTTCTGCCATCTATTAGAATATTATTTACAACTACAAGTGGATCTGAATTTCTTTGATTTGTAAGCCAAGGAGTATTTTCAAAAGCAGATTCCCCTATTTCACTTACACTCGCTGGAATCCCAATATCACTCAAGCTTGTGCAGCCAAGAAAAGCATATTTTCCAATGTGCTTTACGTTATTGGGAATTTTCACACTTGTAATCCCTGTATATGAAAATGCACTATCCCCTATCTCTGTTACAGTATCTGAAATATTAATATTAGTTAAACTATGACAATCAGAAAATGCACCGTTACCAATCTTCTTTACTCCCGATGGAATTGTAACACTTCTTATACTTGGTGTATTAGTTTCTAACGAATTATCACTATAATCAAAAGCACTATCCCCTATAGTAGTTACATTTGATGGGATTACAATATCTCCTGTTGCACTTTTACCATCTATTAAAATATTATTTACAACTACAAGTGGATTTGAATTTCTTTGATTTGTAAGCCAAGGAGTGTTTTCAAAAGCCATACAATCTATTTCACTTACACTTGCTGGAATATCAATATTGCTTAAGCTCGTACATCCATAGAACGCAGCTGCTCCAACATACTTTACAGTAGTCGGAATTTTCACATTTGTAATATCTGTGCAGTCCATTAATCCATCTTCTCCTATACTTGATACAGTGTAACCATCAAGTTTCTCTGGAATCTCAATTTCTCCACTTAAATTACTATTTTCATTTACCCAAATAGATATTGTTCCATCAGGGCAAAAATCATATGACCATTTAATATTATTTTTGTCCACACCTATTTTTCCTGCACTCCCAAAACGTGATGCTATAAAATTCGTTGATGTAGAATCACTCGCTGCTAATGCTACTTTATAATTTGAAAAACTTATACTTAATGCAATAATTAATAAACCTATCATATGCTTTTTTTGTTTTAACATTATTAATCCCTCCTATTAAAATTAATTTACTATGTCTTAACATTTATTTTCCATAAAAATACTCCTTATCACATTGTTTATTATTAGATATCAATACAATAATATCCATAGCAATACTATCATATTTTTTATTTCATCTGCAATTCTATTACTTTATTATTAATCTTAATTTTATCTTAAAAAATTTTAATGATACTTTAATTCTTACATCATATGAATAAACAGCATCAAATCTCGAGTTAAATGGTAAATTACTGGAATTATAAATACTATGTTTTCTTAAGATTATTACCAATAGTATTATTTTCCGAAATAAAAAAATATACTAAAAAGAAAGGTGATGGTTAAAATTTATAATGATTCTTTTATTAATTTATATTCTCAAACTAGTTTAAATTTCGATTTATTATCTTTTTATAATGATTGGAAAGTGCGTTACTTAAAATCTGTAGAGAATTCTTCCCCCTTAGAAGAATATCTGTATTATGCCTTGGATCAGCCTACTGCTAACAACGCAGTTACTGTTTCAGAAGCTATGGGGTATGGTTTAGTAATATTTTCACTTATGAGTAAATTTGATGCTACAGCTAAAGCTCATTTTACTTATCTATATAACTATATAAAATCATTTCCCAGCATTTATAATAATAACTTGATGGCCTGGCAGCAAATTAAGAATGCTAACGGCGATATTGTTAATGCTGAATCTGAAACCTCTTCTGCTACAGATGGTGATATGGAAATTAGTTATGGTTTACTTCTTGCTCATAAAATTTGGGGAGTAAATGATGAAATTAATTATAAAACTGAAGCAATTAAGAGAATTAAGGCTTTAATGGATAGCTGCGTAAATAAAAAAGATTATATATTAACTTTAGGGGATTGGGTAAAAGGAATAAAGGAAAATAACTATAAATTTGTTACAAGATGCTCAGATTTTTTAATATATCACATAAAGGAATTTATTGAATTTGATACTGAAAATAGCAAGGAATGGGAACTAGTAATAGAAAAAATTAACTCTATAATTAGTGAGCAAATGAATAATCTATCAAAATACAATGGTTTAATGCCTGATTTTTTAATAAAAGATAACCTTAGTTATATACCACCAAAAGGTAAAATTTTGGAATCTAATCATGATGGTGATTATTATTATAATAGCTGCAGAATCCCTTGGAGATATTCTATGGATATTATTTTAAATGGGACACCTGTAACTAACCAGCTTCACAATCTAAATGAATGGATTAAAAACACAACTTTCTATAATCCTGACAATATAAAATCAGGTTATTACATAATTAATGACTATCCTGGTAAACCCTTTGGTATTTCTAATGATTTATCTTTCATTGCTCCATTTTTGGTTAGTTCCATTATAGAAAAAGGAAATGATAATTGGACTATTTCTCTTTGGAAATCTTTAATGAATAAGCCAATAACTAAATGTACCTTTTATGAAAATACGTTAAAGCTATTGGCAATGATAGTTGTAACTGGCAATTGGATACCCTAGACTTATACACTATCTACCGAAATCAAATACATTTGTGTCACGCAGGACTATGAAAATTTCGCTGAAATCACTAAGAGGAAGGTTGTTCCACTTTGGCTTGCTCCAATCATTAGATTGGATAAGCTAAAGTGGAACAACCTTCCTCTAAGTGCTTTTAGCATCGAAATTTTCAAATGCCTGCTACACACAAATGTATTTTGATTTCTGGTGTAGATGTGAATTCAAAGTCTAGTAAATATATTAATATCAATTAGTCTAATTCTTGTACTGTATATCTATAGTGTATTTATAATAATTCATCACTGATATTTCTTTAAAATCACAAGATTTATACAAATTAAGTGCTTTGCTGTTTTTAGCTGCTACATCTAAGCTTACTTTATTTATATTTCTTTCATTTATTAATTTCAAAGCTTCCTTTAACGCCGCTTTTCCATAACCTTTACCTCTAAATTCAGGCAATAATCCAAATCCAAATATAAAAGCCGAATCATTATTATACTCAATATTAATTTTACCTATTACTTTATTATTTAGTTCAATCATATAAGCATCTGAAATTATAAATCCATCATCCATTTCAATTTTTTCAGTTTCTTCTGTATTTGAATCTACGCCACTTTTACTTTCTTCCTCATCACCAAAATAAATTAACTTCTGCCTTTCTATCTCAATTTTATCAGATTTATCTGCCTTCCTAAGATTAACAACTTTTTTATTTTCCACGGTAGTATTATTTGATAACTCCATCCTATATTCTGAAAAATTATATTCTCCACCTAGAGATTTTATAAACTCAATTCCTGATATTGACTTTTCATCTGATAGTAGTAGTATTTTATTAAAATTTCTATTATCACACTCATTTATTGCAAGTTTAAAGAGCTTTTTAAAGATACCTTTTCTCCTCCACTCCGGATGAGTCATACCATTTATTTCAGCTACATTTCCTCCAAAGCATGAAATACCCATATAAGCAACTAAAACATCCCCCACATAACACAAAAATTCATTTATTTTTCTCGTACCAGTTTTTAAATTTTTATACATTTCTAATTTATAATCCAATTCTAATTTTAAATTCACCTTATCTTTTGAACTTACAATCTCTTGAAGTTCATTTATTTCTTCACATTCCTTTTGATATATATACTCTTTTATATAAATAACTTGATTTAATACCTTATCCTGCATTTTAAAATCCCCTTTTTGCTTGCTTTTGAAATTTAGATATACTCTTCCACTTAGCTTTCTCTTTCTGTTGAAGATTTGCGCTTTCTTTTCTTTCAGCGAATTCTGCTTCTTTTTTTAACTTTAAATAATTGTTCCATCTATCCTTTGACAATTCCCCATTTTCCAAAGCAGCTTTTACTGCGCAACCTGGCTCTTTATCATGACTGCAATCTGAGAATTTACACTCTTTAGCCAATTTTTCTATATCCTCAAAGACTATATCAAGCCCCTCTGACACATCCCACATCTCTAGTTCACGCATACCAGGAGTATCAATAACCATAGCATCATTTTTAAGCTTGATTAACTGCCTATGAGTTGTTGTATGACGGCCTTTACTATCATCTTCACGAATTTCTTTTACCTTCATTATTTCTTCGCCAGAAAGTGCATTAACCAGTGATGATTTACCTATACCAGAAGAACCTAAAAATACAACAGTTTTATAAGGCTCTATATAACCCCATAATTCATCCAATCCGTCTCCTGTAAGTGAGCTTACTGCTATAACAGGAACAAACGGTGCTATTTCCCCGACTATTTCTATATACGAACTATAATCATCACATAAATCACGCTTAGTCAGTATGATAACCGGCATAGCTCCGCTTTGCCATGCAGCGGTTAAATACCTCTCAGTTCTTTTTACATTAAAATCATTATTTAGTGAAACCATTATAAATACATAATCAAAATTAGCGGCTACAATCTGTTCCACCTTATTAAATGAATCTAGCCTTGAAAATTTACTTTTTCTTTCAAGTACATGATATATAATATCTTCCCCTAAAGGATTATGCTTTACTAGAACAAAATCTCCTATTGTAGGATACACATTATATACCCTATCATTATAGAACAATGAACCTTTTAATTTTCCTAAACTTTCTCCATATTCTGTTGCAAGCTTATATTGTTCCTTTTGAACCTCAATAACTCTTGCAGGCATTAAATCATCTAAAGCTATATTGAGTTCATTTACCTTATTTTCAAAAAATTCATTATATCCGTATTTTTTTAAAGTATTATTTTTCATCATATTCCTCCACATTAGGCATATGACATAGTTTTTACTCTTTGAAATATGCCTCCAATTTTTTCAGTGCAAGTTTTAAAACTTTCATTATCCATCTCTCCTTTCAATAATTGCTGTTTGCTTTAGGCACATTCAAAAAAATAACAAGTCCATGTGCCTTAATTTATTTCTAATATTATTAACTTCCTAAAAATGGGCAGAAAAATCCCGCAGATACAAACCTCAAAAATGGCTCCTATCTGCGGGCATATAAAAACAGTACACCTGCCTTGTTATTCGTCCTTAATAGTACATATATTTATAAAAGGTTAGTTATAGCCGCGAAAATATAACTCAAATAAAAGGTACATACTACCCCATAATTTATTTTCGCCCATATTCAGTTTTAAACAGCAATCACCTTTACATTAGCTATCATAAAACATTTCCCCTTTCATAAAACTTATCATATATTTATAATAAATCCTTTAATGAATTAACAATATCATACAAAGAAATATTTGTCAACAAATAAGAATTTACTATATTTTTATATAATGCTATTAAAAATAGATATTTTTTTTACTATTCAAGCTATTTCACATCTTTTATTGTTGCATTTTCTTTCCCAAACATATTTGATTAAATTTTCTTTTACATTTTTTATCTTTATTTAGAATTATGATTTATATTCATGGTAAGGCATTTCAATTGTAATTCCTGTTTCATTAAATTTATAATTTGTATTTTCAATAGGATTTAGATTATAAACTAAATTTTTTCCTACCTTATAAAGTGCTTCGGACGTTTCATTAGGATCCTGGAACACAGTCCCAGCCATAATTCCCTTATTAATTAAATCTATAGCTTCAGCTATTCCATCAATTCCAAAAACCGGAATATTTTTTGATTTATCACCTTCATTGTATCCATAACTTTGTAATGCCTGAATAGCTCCTATTGCCATAGCATCATTATTTGCAATAATTGCTTCAATTTTATCACCATATCTTAAAAATAATGCTTCAGTGTAATCTTTAGCACATTTCTCATCCCAATTACAAAATGTTGATATAACTTCTTGAGTTTTTACCCCTGCATTATTAATTGTTGATATAGAATACATGCTTCTTGCAACTGTTTCTGTATTATTTTCTGGACCTTTTAACATGTAATATTGTAATATACCATCACCATTTCGATCCATTGTATCTTTGTGGGAATTCCATTCATCAATAATACGATTCCCTTCTAAAATCCCAGATTCCATAGCATTAGTTGCTATAATGACAGCTCTATTATAAGATTTAACTGGTTCAACAATAAACGGCTCTGCATTAAATAAAATTATTGGAATGTTTTTTTGTTTTACTTTATTAATAAGTGATTCAACTGTAGATTTATCTAAACTAACTAAGTTTACTATAAAGAGATCATAATCATCTTGGATTGCTGAATCTATAATTTCATTTTGTATATCTTGATTTCTTTTTCCATCATAAAAAGTATATTGAACATAGTTTCCAGGTTTATTTTCAATTGTTTCTAAATTTTTATGAACTAAAGACATATAAGGATCATCAAAATTAAATAATATTACAGCTGCTTTGATTTTCTTTTCAGAAGAAACTTGTGTATTAATACATATATTATTTTTAGTAAAATCTATAGATATATAAGCTGTTAAAGTTAATAAAGTTATTAATATAGTTATATTCTTTAATATTTTCATTGCAGACCTCCACACAATTAGACATATGAAGTAAAATAATAAGTCCATGACGTGAAATATACTAGCATACTGGCTTATTGTTTTTTTTAATATACCTTAAATTAAATCATAATGGTTAATAATAGATTGTGCTTTTATATAAAATTTATCCTATGTTAGGCACAAAAAATAAGCAGTCTTTGGTCCATTATTTTTTTTCATATGCATTAAGGCACAAAAATATGCAAGATAACTTATAGATATCCTGCACTTTTAAAAACTTAACTAATCTATTCCTCTACTTTTAAAATATCTCTTATTATAAAGCATACGTTCATCATTAGGTCTAAATTTACTAGCAATTTCATTATGCTCATATGCTAATTTATAATTGCCTAATTTATCATAGCAAACGCATAATTGTAAGTGAGGTAACCATGTCCAACATGAATCATCAAAGAATCCCCAACTATCTTTTGGTTTTTCGAGTTTTGTAGCTATTTCATACCAATAGGCTGCTTGGTTATATTTCTTTTCATGTAAAAAAGAAAAACCTATTCTACAGCAGGCTTCTGCTCTTGGCGTATCATATTCAAAGCTTCTAAAAGCATATTTTCTGCTTTCTTCCACTTTATCTATTGATTTATAATAATCACATATCTTATCACAAACTCGAATATTATCTTCAGACCAGCCCTGTTTTGAATCTAAAAACCTGTTGTAATAATCTAAAGCTTCATCAAACATAGCATGGTCATATAATTCATTAGCATAATAAAGAATATCTCTTGGCTTAAATTCTATTCCTGCCTTTAATTTACCCTGATAAATTTCAAGATTTCGCTTTGGAGTCTGCTTTAATTTTCTGTGAGTTACAGCAATTTCACTATTTATTATTTTTCCTCCAACTTGTAAATATTCATGAACAAAACCATCCCATTTAAAATTATCAGCTCTTTTAACTAACCTATTACGCCTGTAGCTTGCAGTTACATTTCCATATTCATCAAAACCTATATTATACTTAGCAGTTACAGAATCTACAGAAGGATCTAAAGTTTCTTTTAGCAATTTAAATTTTTCTGCATCTTCTGGAAGTAAAACATCATCAGCATCTAACCAGAGGATGTAGTCTTTAGAAGCTTTGCTAAAAGAAAAATTTCTTGCAACAGAAAAATCATCAATCCATTTAAAATCATAAACCTTTGATGTGTATTTATTACATATTTCCTTTGTCTTATCATTTGATCCAGTATCAATTATTACTATTTCTTCAATTATATCTTTAACAGAGTCTAGACATCTCCCTATTGAATCTTCTTCATTTTTAACTATCATGCAAAGACTAACAGTTATCAAATAACCACCTTCTTTAAATTTTTTACTATATAATATGGAATCCAGAATATTTTGATACAAGCATTACTTTATTAAGAAATGCTGCTTATTTGAAAAGACAGATGATTTTATTATGCTTAGAATTAGTTAGAAACCCTCTGCATCAAAGCAAAGTGTCATTTATATAAATTAATCTAATTTCTTAATAGTTAATTGAGCACCAACCCCTGGAGCTAATGTCATTACTAAAGGTGTTGCTGAATTGTTTCTTAAAGTAATTACATCTCCAGCAGCAAGAGTTAACATAGCACTTCCAAATAATTCTCCAGTAGCGATAAGAGCTGTAATAGGTGTAGATGCATCAACTGTACCATTTACAGCAATTGCAATCTGTGAGCCAACACCTGCAGTTATACTAATGCCGTAATTAATCTCATAAACACCTGCACTAGATACAGTAATTGTAGTAAGCCCTGCTGTATGAGCAATACCAGTTAATGGACCATTATTAGAAAACGGAACATCTGCTCCACCTACAACAGTTGAATCCGCTATTGTTGCAAGTTCATATACATAACCATCTGCGGCTAATCCTGCTCCAGTAGCACCTGTAGCTCCGGTTGCACCTGTAGTTCCTGTAGCTCCTGTTGTTCCAGTAGCACCTGCAGCTCCGGTTGCTCCAGTATCTCCTGTTGCTCCGGTATCTCCTGTTGCTCCTGTTGCTCCTGTAACTCCGGTATCTCCTGTTGCTCCGGTTGCTCCTGTTGCTCCTGTAACTCCGGTATCTCCTGTTGCTCCGGTTGCACCTGTAGTTCCTGTAGCTCCTGTTGTTCCAGTAGCTCCAGTAGCAC
>JARLHR010000225.1 GCA_031292145.1 Clostridium sp.
AAACTGAAACAGTCCCCCCTCTGGAAGTAAACTTAAATGCATTTGATAAAAGATTGTCTATCACTTTCTCAAATTTTTCTTTATCTATTCTGACCGGAAGTGATTTAACATTACTGGCAACTTTTAATTCGATCCCTTTTTCTTTAGCAAGCAGTTCAAATGATGCCGCTCTTCCCAACACAACAGGGACAAGGTCAATAGACCCCAATTTAAGCCTGACTTTCCATGAATCCATCTTTGACAGATCTAGAATCTGGTTTATAAGTGAATGCAGCCGTTTCGAATTTGAATATGCAACCTTTATTTTTTTCTTTACTGCTTCATCATGCTCAATTTCCATTAAATTTTCAAGCTGTCCTTTTATAAGAGTAAGAGGAGTTCTGAATTCATGAGAAATATTCGCAAATAAATTAGATTTTGCCCGGTTTAATTCTAATAATGTTTTTGCCTGTTCTTCCAGTGTCTCTTTTTGCTCAATAATCTTTTGTGTTCTCTCTGCTACCGTCCTTTCAAGAAGTACTGTTTTCTCTTTGAGGTAACGCAGTCTTATTTTTATTAAATAATTAATAATGAGTATTAGAATTAAAAGAACGGCCAGTTTTGCCCACCAGGTCATGTACCATGGTAGAATTATTTCAAATCCGTAAACCGCCTCGCCGCTTACTTCTCCCTTAGCATTACGGCTGTGCACTAGAAAATAGTATTTACCGGCGGACAGGTTTGTGTATTCTTTTTTTGTTTCTTTACCCCAGCTGCTCCAGACTTTATCAAAACCTACCAGTTTATATTGATATTCATTCTCATTTTCTTTCAGATAGTCTGGTGATGCAAATTCGAATCCTACCAGATTATTAGAATAGTCCACTGTATGCAGCTCTTTATAATTGCCCGGAATATTTTTTTCAAATCCATTATAAATAATTTTATTGCCGTATATATAAACTCTCCGCATTAATGGTAAAAATAAATTTGTATTACTGAAAATAGACCTGGCAGCAATATTATATTTAGCAAGTATATTGCCTTCTCCTCCCCAAAGTACTTTTTCCTTATTCTCCAGAGTGTAAGAAAAAAAGGCGAATACATTAGATCCGGTCATATCAATCATCATCTGAAAGTATGGATAATTCTTTATCGTTTTCCGGCTGTTTTCAATAATTATTTCTTGTATTTCGTTAACTGTATTATTACTTACTATACACCATAGAATATTTTGATTATCGCAGTAAATATGTTTGATCATTTTCGTTGGGCTTGTAAATAGCCCCGAAAATAATTCAGCAGGAATAAATCTGTTTTGTGTATTGTCAAACGTGTAAACCATTTTATTATCGTAGAAATAAACTGATTGTTTATAAGTAAATAATTTCATTTCGTTTGAAAAACT
>JARLHR010000226.1 GCA_031292145.1 Clostridium sp.
AACAATTCAATAAAATAATATATGCTGGAACGATCTATGAGATAAAGTTCAAGGGAGAAAGAGTATTACACCTCAGATCACTCAGGGACAGAAATCTCATTGTTCATGTACCAGTTCATTCATCATTACTTGAAGAATATACATACAAGGAGGATAAAAATGAACACAAGTTTAGCTCAACTTAAAAGTCAAGAATATGAAATAATGCAAGGTATGGTTGACTGTATCTGGGATGAAGAATCAGGGGAGAATCTAACTCTCTCCAGTTTACATGAACAGATACAGGCGAAGACCGAAGCCTTTATATCGGTAACAAAGAAAGATGGATTATTCGATCAGGAAATAGCCACTGTGAAGAAAGCAATTGAAACAGCCAAAGGATTCATAGAGAGGATTGAGAAGAAGAGAGAATATATCAAGACAGTGATATATGGTTTGGCTATTAATGCTCCAGAAGGGTTCCTCACATTCTCTGATGGTGTTAGTAAGGAATATGTCAAACCACAGATGGGACAAAGACGAAGTATAAAGGATGATGCTGTAATTGAAGCAGAATATAAATCCTTCACCCTACCGAAGTTCGACAATAAGGAAATGACTCTGTTAGGAAAGGCTATTAACAATTATCGGGATTCTGTTCAGGAGGATGAACATGAAACATTTCATAATTTATTTATGAAGCATGGAGTAGAGGCAAATGAATCCTGTACTGTAACAGACTTACCAGAGAATCACTCAGCAATCCAGACCAAGTTAACACCTGGGTATAAGATTGTAAAGAATAAACCGAAACCTATTGCAGACTAAACAATTCAAATGGCTGGGTAATACCAGCCTTTAATAAAGGAGGAAGATTTGAATAAAATTGAATATCTTTTTAAGATCATCACTTCAAATACAAAGAATACAAGATCATTTAGATTGATCCTGTTATACTTATTTCATGTATCAGTAATCCTGACCACTTACAATGGCGTCAATTTAAGTTTCTTTATTGGCTGTTATAAAATGGAAATAGGGTGTGGGTTTTATATTAACGAACACTATTAACAAATGACGAGGTTTAATTGTCCTGGCCTTTTTTGTATTAACTATCTTAATCGATATCCTGCTTTTTAATTTTCCTATTTTCTAGACTACCTCGTTCAGCACTTTTCACAGCTTTACTAGTAACATACCAAGTCAATGAAGGAAGACCTATAATAAGAATCAAGAAACAACCTTCAAATACTTGCATACCTACTTTAGAATACCAGTTATCGGTTTCATAAGTATAATTTCTTGTAGGACCGCCATAGTCATTTATATCATCATAGTAGTGAACTCGAAAGTCTTTAAATAATTTATGACCAACTTCATTTTTGATATAGTCAAAAGATGAAAAGCAATAGAAAGATTGAAGAACAACAATAACTATTAGAACTATTCTTATTTTCTTAAGTTGTTTGAGAGAAAAGTATTCCCTAAGATTGTCAGAACTCAGCCATAGGGCTAATAAAGGAATGAAAAACCAAACGATAACGAAAAATAAGGGATGGGCTTCAATTGCTTCCCCCAATATAGGTAACATCCATAATGACAGGACAATAATAACTGTAATCATGAACCAAGTGAAGAGTCTGCTAATCATATTTGGTTTAACCTTTACGATAAATTAAATATAATCATAATTCATATGAAATTTTATAATTAGAAAGAATATTTTATAAGAAGTTTCAAAGGATTAGGAGACACATATAAGGTTTATAAATATAGACAGAGGCAGTAATGCTTCTGTCCTATTTATTTTATTGTATAAGGATTGAGTTTTGAATGAATATCAATTAAATTTATATGAAATGATTATTATGGTTGATTTAATTGAATGGACGAAGATAATATAGTAATATTGTTTTTGTGTGTCATATAAATCAATTATCTTCGGGTAATATGAATTTTCCTTCATATAATTAATAAATTGGTGGTCGAAATGGATACGTCACATATTTTACAACCTACCGCTAATATTAGCTATTCTTTTTTTAGTAAGGTGAGAAGATTTTTTGCGGCTGCTTTATTAGCTGATTGGGTCTTAGGAAATGCAGTATATGTCTTTATAAATCACCTAAATCGAAAAGGTCTTTTAGGACTTGGTGAAGATTTTAAATCAACATATATAATTTGGGGAAATTCTATCTGGACTAATATTCTGCACGTTTTTATTTTAGGATTTATTGCAAGCCTGTTTGGATTCATTTTTGGATATTTGTCCAGAAGAATAAGCTTATCTGATAAAATCATATTTACTACCTTTTATGTTTTTATTCGTTTTGTCTTCCTTGGTTTGTTTGCTCTAATTGTTGATAGCTTTATTCCAACTTATTCCGCAAACTGGCATGAAATATTAAGCGAATGGTTTTTAGCATTCTCATCTTCAGTATTTAATGCAACGTTCGTAATTGTTGGTTTTATCGTAATGTTCTTCTGCGCAATATATTTTATGAATATTGGAAGTAAAATAATAAGTAACCCTTATTACACATCTGACAAAAAGATAAAAGGGACTTTATTTGATATCAAATGGTATCATTATTTTTGGTTATTCATCCCAATTTCTATTTACAGCCAAGTTATTTTTAATCTTCTTTATATAACGGGAAATATAATATATACTCTTATTCAGAATTTCAAATGGACAACAATTTTCGGTGGTGATGATGGTGAAAAGGGAAATGCGATTAATGTTGCATGGTATAGTTTTATTGTAATTGCCATTGCTGCATCCATTATAATGTTCTTAATGTTTTACCTCAGAGAGATTTTAATTGGAAAAACTTCACATAATTGGGCTATCAAAGCCATCATTATACTCGGAATATCATTTGTAATTCCCTTCCTCATTCTTAGGTTTACTGGATTAGCAGGTTCATGATGATAAAAACATATTACAATATTTTGGAAATATCTTCTTCTGCTTCACAAGAAGAAATAAGAAATGCTTACCGTAAACTTGCTATGAAATTTCACCCTGATAGAAATCAAGATAAAGATTTGGGCGAATCAAAAATGAAAGAATTAAATTTCATATACTCAATCTTATCAAACCCCCAAAAAAGAAATTGGTATAACAGCACCATTTCTTCAACTCAAGAATATGATAATGAATCTAACTTTTATTCAAATATTTCTATTTTTTGTAATGAAATAGAAACGATCGACAGTAGGGGTAATAAATCAATTCTAAAGTTCGGGGATAATATATATTATTTGGTTGATATTGATAGATCAATTATTACTTGGAAATATAAAAGTAAAGAATATTTTAACCTTGTTGTAAAAAATATATTTGACCCTCAAAAAAAAGAATTTTATTCAAAAACAATACAATATGATTTCAACAAAACCCCATTATGTATAGCCCATTGGGGAGACCATGGTCTTATTATTTACAAAGAAGATTTTGAATCATATTGGTTGAGTCAAGCAAGTTATTCACAAGTTGATAAAAGAAAAGGAATTATTGCTGGAGTTTTTATTATTCTTCTTTTGGTTATAGGGATTTATTATTTCTATACTAAAATCTCTACTTCTCCTGAGTATTATTTAAAAAAAGGCAAGACCGAACTATTTGAAAAGAATGATTATAAAAATGCCTTGATTCACTTTAGTAAAGCTATTGAATTAAACCCTTCTTATTCAGATGCATATTGTAACAGAGCTTTGGTAAAGGATAAATTAAATGATTACAAGGGTGCTCTCCAAGATTATGATATTTCCATCAAGTTAAATTTCTCCAATACTGAAGCCTATTTTGGCAGAGTAAAGGCGAAATATTATTTAGGAGATTATAAGGGTGCGATAAATGATTGCAATAAAGTTATTACATTAGATACAAATTCAGAAATATTAGTTATTTCATATAACTATAGTGGTTTAGCAAAAGCTTACTTAAGTGATTATAAAGGCGCCCTTCAAGACCTGGATAGAGCTATAAAAATAAATCCATCTATTGCCAATACTTATAACAACAGGGGGTATGTTGACGGATATTTAGGTGACAATGAAGGTGCAATTAGAGATTATAGTAAAGCAATTGAATATGCTCCATCTAGCGCTGAAGCTTATTCTAATAGAGGGTTAGCAAAAAATGATTCGGGAGATTATAACGGAGCACTTGAGGATTTTAATAAAGCAATAAAATTAAATCCATATGATGCAATATCATTTGCGGATAGGGGCTATACAAAAGACAATTTAGAAGATTATAAAGGGGCAATTCATGACTATGATAAAGCTATTGAATTAAACCCCTCTTATGTAACCGCCTATATAAATAGAGGCTATGCAAAATTATCATTAAATCAAAAATATGAAGCATGCATAGATTTTAAGAAGGCTGCAGATTTAGGAGATGATAAAGCTAAAGAACTTTTAAGGAAATATTCTAATGACTAAAAAAAACCCTACAATTGCTACTGTGTTATCACTTATTCTAGGGCCCGTTGGCTATTTATATATAGGTCTTAATTTTATGCTATCTGGGATAATTATTACAGCCCTTTTTACATTCGTATTATCACTATTCAATTTTCCATTCCCTAACATATTCAATTACTTGCAATTGTTAGTCTATGCTTACTTTGGATACAAACTTTCGATTCTTAGGAATGTCTTTGTAGACAGTTGGGATCTAACATCTGATGATATCAAAGAATATAAAAGTTTTGGCTATAGTTTTGTCATTATGACAAATTTGTTAATGACCTTAATACAGTTTTATTCGACTATAGTCGGGCTTTATCTTGTCTACAAAAGCTTTGAAAATGGCAGGATAGTAGTAGCTATATTGATTTTAGTATTTGGAATTGCTCTTATAAAGTGGGTGTTAACTTCAGTATTTTCGTTTTTATCAGGATTGTTAATGCTATTATTTCGGGTAGATAAGAAGTATTTAAATTATGAATAAAACAACTGTATACATTAAAATAATATTAAGTATTTTGCTTTTAATCAGCCTATTAAAAATGCCATACGGTTATTATCAACTTGAAAGATTTATCGCCCTGATAGGGTTTGCACTTTTAGCATATAGAGCTCACGAGCATAACGATAATAATGAAGCAATCATTTACGGTGGACTTGCACTACTATTTCAACCGTTTATTAAAATAGCACTCGGTAGACAAATATGGAATGTAGTGGACGTAATAGTTGCAATTGGATTAGTTATCTCAATATTATGGCAACGAAAGCACGCCTAAGCACAAATTGAAAATGATAATATATAAGCTTAAAATGTTTTTTGTTGCTTAAAACAAGGCAATTTGAATGTGCGAATCATAAATTGTAAAATTACAAGAGTTGTTATTAATCTTATGAACTGGTTTACAAAATTATTCAAGTCAAAATCGTTAAACCAAATAGATCATGATTATTTTGATGGTTTTAATGCTTTTAAAATTGGTAATAATATTTGGAAAGATTTAGTATTAGCGCCTCATTCTTCTGAGTATAGAGAAGAAAAGACAAAGGAAGCTCTTGAGTTTTTTGATAAAGCTATAGAAAACGGTTATGATGAATCTGAAGTATTTTCTCTTCGCGGTAGTTGTTTAAATGATTTAGGGTTTTATTTTGATGCTCTTGAAGATTATAATAAAGCAATTCAAAAAAATCCACAAATGGGAATAGCAGCTAATTATCATATGCGCAGTCTGATTAAAGATTCAATTTTTGATTTTGAAGGAAGTTTGGCTGATATAAAAGAAGCCATTCGCCTTTCAAAATTGGACAATGATGACAATAAGTATTGGAATAATCATGCAAAAATAACTGGTTATAAATCTGCAGCTGATTTTTATGATTGGCAGTTAAGAATTGCGGAGAGAAAAATAGAATTGGAAAAAAAGTCACCAGCAATAATGTTAGCTGATAAAAATGCTAAATTAGAAAAAATTAAAAGAAGATAAGTGATTTCCACTCTTGGTTTGTAGGAGATATGAAATATGTTTGACTTCCTGAAAAGGAAAAAACTTAATATCAGACAGCAATATGATATAATTATTGAAATATACCCTCTAATAAGGTATCATATCTACTTGGAATTGCGACAATATTATGAAAAGGAAATTGATTCAGAATCAGCGGGGGTACTAGCCGTTCAGGTTGTCAACCATTTAATGGGAGATGATTTTGAAAAGGGTTATGACAGTGCTACTCCAGATCTCAAGGAGAAGATTAATGAAATTAAAGACTTGATAGAGTTTAAGTGTGATGAGGCTATGACAAACAATAAGGTCGTGCGTGAATTAGTCATTAGATTCATAATGACCACGTCCATAATTTATCATTGTTTGTTTGATAAGACCTTCTTTGATAGTCCTGAAACGAGAAATCGAGAGGAATTGATTCGCAAATATGGAAGCCCTGATCCGAATGATATTCCAGAATCAACAAGCTTTGATAGATTAGTGGTCTTTGCTAAGAATTTTATTGAAGAGAGTCAAAAAGCTCTTAACGCTAAAAAGTCCTAAAAATAACAAAGATTGCGGAAGAATATGATAAACAAAAAACAAAAGATATTTTACGGAGTCAAGAATAATCATATGAAAAAAATCATTTGCATTTTAGCCACTTTATTAAGTATCACTTTATGTTATAGTTGCAAGAGAAATGATACGAATCAAAAATTTGAAAATGATGAAAAGACGTTCATCCATACTTTAGAAATGTTCAAACAATCTGCAACTGAGAGCCATGCATTAGCAAGTAATGCCAAATCATTTGTTAGTAAATACGCTGACAATAAAGATAGTATAATGACATTTTATCCTCGATATAAAAAAGAAAATTATGCTATGATTGAAAAATATAATGATATAATAAAAGAAAGTAAGAAAGTATCAGACGAATATTTAGATGATATCCATCCTGATTTTAAGAAAATGTATCATGAAAAATTTGTTGCTATGTTGAAAATGACATATGACATTGGTTTGAGAACAATAAAAAGTGATTTTAAAAATGAGGCCGAAATGAACGAAATGGATACTAAATATGGGGAATTGATGTCGTCATACTTTGTATATCTAG
>JARLHR010000227.1 GCA_031292145.1 Clostridium sp.
AAGTAGGCTTATTTCAGTGCGTCTAAAATTGAGAAATCTCCAAATAATTGATGTGTACTTCCAATTATTTGGAGATTTATATCTTTAAACCGAAAAGGAGTATCGCTCCTGATTAAAATTTAATCATTTTGCAACACTCCCACGAAAAAGCAACAGTTCCACTACCTACAACTATTATTATAGAATTAAAATTAAGTGGCTTAAGAATATAATTAGGAGAATTAGGTTCCAATCGTATAAGTTCTTGAATTAGATTATTTTCATCAACAACAATAACAATAGAGCTAGAACTAGGAGAAACATTTTTAATATTGTATGATGTATTAGCTGCTAACCCAATATCTTTCACTTGATATAGTCCTTGAGTAAAAGATTTACCTTCAGATTCGGCGAAAGATGTTATCATATTTAAATTAAATGATAGAAGTAAGAAAATAAGAAATACAGAAACAAATCTTTTCATTAGAACAACCACCTTTAAAGTTATTTTTATCTAGCTGATCATATTTCTATTATGCTAACAAAAAAAGAATTTATGCAAAGATTGATTTTGGTAAAAGATAATTTTCTATAGCATAATTTAACTGCCCACGAATTCGTGGGCAGTTAAGGATATGATAAAAAGTGGATATAAACATCTTTCAAATGTCATATAAAGGTATCGAGATTTTGTTAGGAGTGATTTTTTGAAAAGGGCAATAATTTTATTTCCAAGTTTCGACAATATTAATATTATTAAAAGTATAAGAGAAAAGTATGACCCACTTGCAAACTGCATAGCCCCACATATCACTATTGTTTTTCCATTTGATAGTGATATATCAACAGATGATTTGAAATCTCATTTTAATAAGGTGTTAAAAGGAATGAAAAAGTTTAATGTCCAATTAAAGGATTTTACAGGGGACTTTAGAGATGGGTATTTGTTTCTTAATGTAAAGAAGGGAAATGACAATATAATTGAACTGCATGATAAATTATACAGTGGAATATTAGAGAGTTTTTTATTTAGGAAAGTAACATATTGCCCTCACTTAACTGTCGGCAGATTACATCAACAGATTGAGTTTGATAAAGCACTTGATGAATTAAGTTGTTATGACGAAAGTTTTGAAACCGTAATTGATAAAATATATATAGAAAATATTGATAGTATTGAGCATTCTACAATTGAATTCTCATTTGATTTGGAATAAATTTTCCATATAAGGGAAAACACAAATAGCTTCCATAAAGTTAACTAACTGACTACCAAATGGTGGTCAGTTAAAATGATTAATTAAATTATTTATTAAGAAAGAGTGAAATATGAAAAAAGCAAGAAGATTTTTGAAATGGTTTGCTAGTGCAATTGTTATTATAATTATACTCGGCTTAGTATTTCCAACTTGGACACCATCTATAAAAGGAGACAATAGTATTAGTGAACTATCGCAAATCTCAATAAATGGAACCAAGCATCAATTTATGATAAGAGGAAAAGATAAGGAGAATCCAATTATCATTTTTGTACATGGAGGGCCTGGATGTTCAGAGATTCCTTATGTGACTAAATATCAAGAAAAATTGGAAGAGCATTTTACAATTGTACATTATGATCAAAGGGGAAGCGGAAAATCATATCATTTTTTTGAAGATTATTCTGACCTTACGTGTCAATTATTAGTTAGTGATTTGTTGGCAGTAACAGATTATATTTCTAATAGATTCGGAAACAAGAAGATAATACTAATTGGACATTCCTTTGGAACTTACATTGCATTGCAGGCTGCGTCAAAAGCGCCTGAAAAATTTAGTGCATATATTGGTATTGGCCAGATGTCTGATCCTATAAAAAGTGAATTAAATAGTTTGAATTATTGCATTGAACAAGCTAATAAAGCTGGAAATATTGATGATTATAAAAAGCTTGAAAGTTTAACGACTGAAATTGAAAACGGAAATATGATAACTCCACGGAGCTACATTAGAAAGTATGGTGGAGCTTCGAGGCTCATTAATGATAATGGAGATTATATTCAAGGATTTCTTACTCATCCAGAATATAACCTACTTGATGTGGTTCGTTATTTTTGCGGGGTATCTGCGTCACAAGCTAGATTGTCAAAAGAAGCTATAAATAATCCTTTACCTAGCTTGGTTACAGAGGTAAACATTCCTTGTTACTTTATTATGGGACAATACGATTATATGACAGCAACTCAATCAGCAAAGGAATATTTTGAGTCTATTAAGGCAGATCAAAAAGAGTTTATATTGTACTCAAATTCTGCCCATTATCCTCAATTTGAAGAAATGGAAAAGTTTGATGATTGGCTGATAAATATGTTTGCATAGGAATTAACCTTAGAAAATATTTAATGTAGCTTCTGCAGCTTCCTGTCCATTGACTAGAAGAACAATTTTGTGAATGCCAGGATAATGCTTGCGAGTAGTAAGGTCTGCAAAACTATGCTTACGTATTCCTTGTAAGTGTGTACAGCTAGGTACAGTTTTGTCAGACAATAGAAACAACTTTCGCGAAGGTTTACCATTGGCTTTTATAAAATCTATACCATATTCCAATCGTATTTGTGGGGAAGTAGTCCAGTCTATATCCAGAGAATAATTTAGTTCACAGCTATCCCCAATATGAAGTTCTTTTGGTTCAACAGATAGGAGTGCATTCTTAAATAAAGGTTTTTCAGCTGAAAAATCTGTATAGCCAAATAGTGCCATTGCTTTTGGATTAGCTTTTTTAATAAGAGTGCGACAGCCTTGTCTAAGAATCCAATCTGTATCTTTATTATTACCTATCCATCTTTGAGCTATTTCTAAGACAATATCAGGATTATCTTTTGCAATATCATTTAGGTTGTTGGCAACACTTTTACGCACATAAAGAGAAGTGTCGGCTTTTAAGTTTTCTAATACTTTTAAAACTGGAGATGGATCATTTTTAAATATTGGAAGTGAAATTCCCCAAGGTAGGCGTGGACGACAGCCTTCACTTGAAAAACGTCTAACATGCTCATTTGGATGCAAGGACCATTTCATCATATATTCCATTACACGCTCAGGTTCACGTAATAAAAATGGACGAATTGCAAACTCTGAGGATGACTGCTTTGTGAAATGCTCTAAAGCCTTCATCGAAAGCTCAAAGTATTCCTGCTGCTGTCCAAAGGTTTCAACAAAGTCAGGAAAGAATAGATAAGGGAATCCCACGCAGTTTTCACTGATAGAATATAAAATATGTAAAGCAGCCTCAAAATCTTTTGGAAGATATTCACCTAATACTTCTGCTATTCTATGAATGCGAGCCTTTAAAGGTAATTCTTCCCATGGATGTGCTAAAACTGAATTCATAAAGTCTTTTGTATCAAAGTTTTTATAAACGGCATGGACTTTATCTCCAAAATCATTTAAAAACTCAGTTGTATAAATATCTTTTAATAAGTCACTCATAAATCCTCCGTTAGTTACTGATAAATAATTAGATAAGCTTATATTACACTATTATTAAGAATATAGCGAAATTTTTAAGTAATAATATTTTACCAGCCGTATAGTATATGCCAATATGGATATTTTGTTGTGCAATATAGAGTAGGTGTTTTTTGTGTTATCTTTAGATGGCAAAGATGGAAAAGAAATTTAATTTAAAATGACATATATTATAATTACCACGTGGGAAGAAGGAAGGTGAAGGAGTGGAGTTTGGAGCTATTATATCTGAAAGTCTTAAATATATTGAAAAAAATATTAATGAACCTATTACTGCGGAGGATATTGCGAAGAAGGCAGGATATTCTTTATATTATTTTTCAAGGATGTTTAAGAAGCAAATGGGGCTATCGATTAAGGAATATGTGAAAGAGCGTAGGTTAATTAAGGCTTCAGAGGAGATTGGTAATGGAAGGAAGATAATTGATGTTGCATTAGAATATGGTTATCAGTCACATAGTGGTTTTACCAAGGCGTTCAAAAATAAATTTGGATTTTCGCCTGCACTTTTAAGAGCATTTCGTTTTCAAATTAATTGTTTAGGAGGTAATTGTAATATGAGCCATGTTTTTATGAGAAATACAAATATTCATGCAACTAAAGAGGAGCTATATGAAATATTGAAAAATATAATAAGTGAAAATATGTTAGAATATAACCAGGAAAAGCTTGAAAAGGCATATGAATTTGCCTGTGAAGCACATAAAGGTGAGAAGAGATATTCAGGTGATGATTATGTAACGCATCCTATTAATGTCGCTATTATGTTATCAGAAATGGGAGCAAGTGAGGATGCTGTTATAGCTGGTTTGTTACATGATATTGATTTTGAAAAAGGAAGTATGCCTATTGATAAGGTTATAGCCATATTTTCTGAAAGTATTGCAAAGATTATAGCAGAAACAAAAATATTTAATATAAATGAAATGGCTATAGATGAAGATGTAATAATGGTTAAGCTGGCTGATAGGCTTCATAATATGAGGATAATTGAGTTTATGGATGAAACTCGCCGGAAAGAAAAAGCAAAAGAAACCTTAGATATATTTTCACCAATAGCAGCAAAATTGAATAATGAAAAGGTAATAGCAGAATTAAATGATTTATCAATGAAATATATAACTATTTAAAAGAAGAGGAATCTACTTAATTCAGTACGTAAAAAGGATAAATTTATTCCAGAATTATCACTTGTTGCTGAAGATGACGATGGGAAATTAACTTTAGCATTTATATAATTATGTAACAATTCTAACGTTCACATATGCAAAATAATATCAGTCTGCTATAAATGCCATAACTCTTTTATAGCAGGTTGATATTTGTTAATAGCAATTAAATTAGTATGCAGTGTTTATCAAAGGTGGGTTATAGGATATAATATTAGCAGGGAAAGTATAGAGATTTACATATACGCAAGGTATATTAAATATTATGAGACAGTTTACATGGAATGGAAGTGATAATATGGATTTTAAGCCGCTACCAATAGGAATAGATAATTTCGAAATGTTAATAACTAGAGGGTACTATTTTATAGATAAAACATTGATGATAAAAGATTTATTAGATAATAAAGCTGCAGTAAATTTATTTACAAGACCAAGACGATTCGGTAAAACTTTAAATATGAGCATGCTTCAATATTTCTTTGAGAATAGCAACAAAGATAATTCTTACCTTTTTGAAAATTTAAATATAATGAAAGCAGGGGAAAGATATACATCTCATATGGGACAGTATCCTGTTATCAACTTATCTTTAAAATCTGCTAAGCAGCCAACTTTTGAATTAGCGTATATTTCTATAAAAAGAAGAATAGCAGAAGAATATAAAAGACACGAATATATATTGGAAAATGAGAAATTATTAAATGATAAGGAAAGATATTTAAAAATTTTAAGGGAACAAGGGGAGGAAGGGGATTATATTGACTCCTTATATTTCTTAAGTGAATGTTTGGAAAAATATCATGAAAAGAAAGTAATAATACTTATAGATGAATATGATGTTCCCCTTGAAAATGCCTTCTTTGAAGATTTTTATGACAGAATGATTAAATTCATAAGATCACTTTTTGAATCAGCTTTAAAGACAAATTCATCGTTAGAATTTGCTGTTATAACAGGATGTTTAAGAATTTCGAGAGAAAGTATTTTTACGGGATTAAACAATTTGGATATTATATCAATCTTAAACGAATATTATGATGAATATTTTGGTTTTACTCAAAATGAAGTAAGTAAAATGCTTAAGGACTATTATCTTGAGGATAAAGAAGAATTAATTAAAAGCTGGTATAATGGATATATTTTTGGTCAGGCACAAGTATATAATCCATGGAGCGTTGTGAAATCTGTTAAAGATTTGCATAAAAATAAAAATGTATTACCTACATCCTATTGGGCAAATACAAGTTCAAATAGTATAGTTAAAAGCTTAATTGAAAGAGCCGACAATGTTACTAAAAAGGAAATAGAATTATTAATAGAAGGAAAGACAATTGAAAAGCCAGTTCATGAAGATGTAACTTATGATGAAATCTATGATAGCATGGATAATTTATGGAACTTTATGTTTTTTACTGGATACTTTAAAAAAATCAATGAAAGAATGGATAGTGAGGATAATCGTTATTTAGAACTTAGTATACCAAATAGAGAGGTAAAATATATTTTTAGAACAAAAGTTTTAAAATGGTTTCAAGACAAGGTTAAAGCAAAAGATTTAACTAGGATGTATACTGCCATAATAAATGGAGATCCTAAAACCTTTGAAGATGAACTTGGGAAACTTCTTATAGAAACCATAAGCTTCAATGATGCCTATGAAAATTTCTACCATGGCTTTGTAGCTGGTGCATTAGCTAATATGCATGATTATATAGTAAAATCCAATAGAGAAGGTGGAACAGGAAGAAGTGATTTATTCATAAAATCTGTATCTCTTCGTGGAATAGCAATAGTCATTGAATTTAAAGTTGCAAAAAATATAGACGAGTTAGAAGCAAAGGCAGAAGACGCAATAAAACAGATAGAAACTAAGGGATATGATTTAGAACTTAGAAGTGAAGGATATAAAAACATTTTAAAATATGGAATAAGCTTTTATCAGAAAGATTGCTTTATTATTAAGAAAGAAGAATAACATATTTCAATTTAAAAAATCTTTCCCAGCCACTAAATTGTTCATAATTTATGAAAGCCAGTAAATATAAGCCTTCATGAGGATTATATGTGTATTTGTTTAAATTATGAAAATGGTTGGGAAATTTTTATGCGAAAGTTGATTTCTAGGGAGTTTAATGATAATATTTATTTTAATAAATGGCTGTTTTGCTTTGGATTAACTTTAACATGGGATGTATTTAAATAAAATAAATTTACTATTTTTTGGTTTCGGTACATTTGATTAACTTTAACATGAGATGTATTTAAATGTTTTTCCTGGAACTTGTGTTCCTCCTGTCGGTTGATTAACTTTAACATGAGATGTATTTAAATGTTTCAGTTAATGCAACAGATTATTTGCAATTAAGATTAACTTTAACATGAGATGTATTTAAATTACAGGCGCTATGCAAACTGGCTGGATAAATGATGATTAACTTTAACATGAGATGTATTTAAATGCATGAGCAGCAATTGGAACCAAGAAAGCTCCTACGATTAACTTTAACATGAGATGTATTTAAATTAATAAAAAAGGAGACAAAGTATGGAAAGATTACGGATTAACTTTAACATGAGATGCATTTAAATATAATGCGTTATATGGAATATTTGACATAGCGAGCAATAAAAATGTTCTTTTTTAAAGTTTGAAATTTTTTAAAACGCGAATAAGTTATATTTCAATTTCAAACAATAACTATAAAAAAATAGTTAACGTTTTAAGGAGATTTTTACTTATGAAAAAAATATTCACTTTAATTGTTATTATAGGTCTTATTGGAATAATTGGATGTGGTACAGGTAGTAGTAAAATTACAACAACAAATATTGTACAAGGAAAGGATAGGTTACAAACAATAAAAGAAAAAGGAGTATTAACTTTTGCTTCAGCAAATGACCCACCTTTTGTCTATATAAATCCTAAAACAAATAAGCTAAGTGGAATTGATGCTGATGTCATAGCTGAAATTGCAAAGCGACTTGGAATTAATAAAATTGAACAAAAGGAAATACCATTTGCAGATCTATTAAACCAATTAAATACTGATGATAGTATAGATCTAGCAGCAGATGGGATATATATAACTCCTGAGCGTGAAGAGATAGTATCATTTACTCAACCACTATATAAGGAATCAGAAGCTGTTATTGTTCCAAAAGCTTCAAAAATTAATTTTAAGGATGATTTGAAAAATGCCGTAGTTGGAGCTGAAAGAGGTACGAAATTTGCAGATTTAATACAAAATTGGAAGAAAAATAACTTAGTAAAAGATGTGCTGTTTTTCGAAAATAATCTTAAATTATTGAATGCTATAAATAATGGGGGAATTGATGCCGGTGTATCTGATTCTACTTTGGTAAACTATTCTTTAAAAAATAACAGCTTTTTTTAAAAGACATTAAGAGATTATACTCCTGAAATACATGGAACTGCAGGAATAGCAGTTAAAAAAAGCGATATTACATTATTAAATGCTTTAAATGAAAAAATTAATGAGATGAAAGCAGATGGTACGTTGTATGCTATTCTTATAGAGAATGGAATAGATAGAAATGATATAATTTGAAACTAATGACACACGTATATACTTAACATATATTCATAGCGACTTTAATTTTGATATGTACTTGTGATTCGTACGTGGAATATATATTCTTGGTATTATGTGTGATATGTAATGAATTATGAATTAATAAAATAAATAATGAATTGGAAAAAGTTCTATTATTCGGAAATGAATTTGAGATTTTTTGGTGCAATGCAATTCTAAATAACGATTTAATTGTATAACAGTATTAGAAATACTAAATTGTACCAGAGATTAACTAATAGTTAATTTTTATAAATAAAAGATTAAAATGCTTCAATTGTTTAAATTATATAGCTTTGGTATCATTTAATTGACGAAGTTCTAAGCTAGTTAATCGGATATAACACTTTTGCCACCTCTTGCACGTATTCTAAAAATCGATGTTAATACTTTATTAGCATTTAATGAGGAATTAACTGATGTAGAAGTAAAAAAACTTACAAAAGAGGTAGGTGAAATAGAATCAAAAGAGGGATTTCAAAAGGTTTTTGAAAAGGGCAGTGATTTAATTAAGCAATATCCAAGTTGTGATGAGTTAATATTAATGATATCAGAAGTATTAAGAATATATTTATTAGGGCCTCAAATTGAGGACAAAGATAAAGATGAAAGAAAAATTATTTCTTGGCTTGAACTTGTAGCAGCTTTGTATCTTATAATAAAGCTGTTATATAAAGAAAAGAAATTTAGTGAAGCATAAGAATACATAGAGCGTGCTAAAAAGGTTGCTGAAGTATTTGATTTTGAAGCATACCATAAATATGAAAATTTAGTAAAAAGAGCATTAAAAAAAGAAAGGACATTGACTTTGTCAAAAATGATTCAAGGATAAAACTTCTGTTAAATTGAGAAAAATTTTTCCCAGCCCCAAAAGTATATTAAACTCTTAGAAGCTAGCAAATATAAGGTATTACTAAGAGTTTCTAATTATTTATTTAAATATACAAATCAGATGGGAAATTTATGAGGGAAAGTTGATTTGATTTTAATATTATGCTAAAGTTAGCTTATAATTTTAAAATTATAAATCATAATTTAATTATATATTTAAGTTTTCTAGGGTTCCGCAGTTTATAACTGGCAGGTCCGAGAGAAAACGCATAGTTTATACTATGTTCACGGAAGGATAAAAGCCTGGGAGATATTTTATAATATCGCCTTGGCTTTTTTTATTTTTATTATTAAGGAGGTATATTTTAATGAAAGAATTTATTACTGAAGATAATTTAGGGGGAGCATGTGAGATTTCAATCCTTGACATTAACAATAAAGAAGAATTAATAAAGTAGTTTTAGGAGGATAAGGTGATGGGTGTTTTTAGTTATAAAGATATTTATATTGAAGATGGTAAAAGGGTACTGGAAGTGAACATACTTCCTGAAAAACATTGTAACTTTGATTGTATATTTTGTCCTATTGGAAGGTCGCAAAATAAGGTGGATACTCAGAAGTCATTTGATGAAATGGATAGTTCATTAAGAGAACTGAAAAGCATGATAGAAAATACTAAAGCAGAATTAATTTTTATTAACTCAAAAGGGGAGGCTTTAGTCAATGATAAAATTAGTTATATAATTGACCTAATTAAAGAAAAAGGTTTACCTGTAAGACTACTTTCTAATGGATATTTACTAGGTAAAGATGAATACATAGAAATAGCCAATAGGTGTGATGAAGTTATTGGAGAGATAAAAACAATAACGGAAGAAGATTTTCAAAAAATCCAAAGACCAATTGAAGGATACACACTTAAAGAATATATTTTGAACATGGTTTCCTTTAATAAACAATACAAAGGAAAATTTATATTTGAAATTACTATCATTAAGGGCTATAACGATGATGAAGAATCAATTCAGAAGATAAAAAATATTATCAAGGAAATCTCTCCTGATAAGATAATTGTTGCAAGAATGGAAGATGAAAGATTTAAGAAAAAACTTGGTATAACCGATGAAAGATTTGAAGAAATTTCAAAGGCGTTATTTAGTGTTAGTTAAGCTAATAGATAATATTCATTTTTAAACATTGCAAGGAGTGAAACTTATGAAATGGTTAATGTTGATTGTTGCAGGCCTATTTGAAATGGGGTGGGCTATAGGATTAAAGTATTCTCAAGGATTTACAAAACCCATACCGAGTATATTAACGATAGTGGGTATGATAGCAAGTTTCTATTTTTTGTCGTTAGCATTGAAGAGTCTTCCATTGGGCACAGCATACGCAATTTGGACTGGAATTGGTACAGTTGGTACTGTAACTTTAGGCATAATATTATTTAAAGAACCTATTGATATAATTAGACTAATTTGTATTGGATTTATAGTAGTTGGAATAGTAGGATTAAAGGTTGTATCTCCCCATTAATTAGTCTTTTGTTGATACGCAATCTGTAGATTGCGCATAAAAAAATATCTCTATTTACCTTAGAGATATTTTTTTATAAACATTATGATATTTGTAATTTTTCAAAATTCATAAAATTTATTATAAATCTGATTCCAGCTAAGAATAATGCAAATCCAAGTCCTAAGTAAAACGTACCTAAATAAATTGGATTTACTATGTGGGAATTTCTTAGAACTATCCCTCCTGTAATCATGAATATCATAATTGTATAACCTTTAACATCAAAAAATGAAAATATACAATGTTCTTTTAGTTCACTTAACATTATACGTTTTGTATGCTTTTTGACCATTTTATTAAAAATGAATTTAAAGAATAAAAAGAACACTGTAACTGAAAATGGTATAAATATAAGCGGATTATCTACATTTAAAGTGAAATCTTTAAACCCAAGACTAAATACTTTTCCACCTGCTCCCACCCAAACCAGTCCTGCTAATAAAAATAAATTTTTCTTACTTGATTTTATTTTGTATTTTTCTAACATAGTCATTCTATCACCTATTAACAATAATTTATTAGATTTGTTCATTTACTTTTTGAGTTTGGCCTTATATTTTATCTTGCCATACCAAAAACCGCACCAGATATGAAAGGTATCAACCAAATAAGCCATACAATAATGCTAAACTTATGAAAATTAGCCTTAGCTTTTGTATCATTATTGTATAAAACAACAGTAGCCCATAATGCATGGAAGCTCATCAGAATAATTGCTAATAGACCAGTTATACCGTGAAAATTAAATTTGAATCCGTCATTTACAATTTTACTCATCAGTGTTGTTCCTAATGTGTCAAAGACTAAACCAATCCAAAATATTAAAACATGCCATTTTTTTAATTCACTTTGTAATTTTTCACTCCATACTCCAATGGTATAAAAAACCAGAGCCAAGGTTATGGAGATTATTGCGTAAATTAACATAAAAAAATCCTCCTAATAATAATATTTTAATTTATTAATGTTCATTTAAAGCAAGAAAATTTCTCATTTATTTATCACAACTTTTAAATGAACAATGTTCATTTGAGGGGTAAAAATTAATGAGCTAAGCTCATTGATTATTTTTTGAAATCATATTCTTAATAGATCATAAAATTAGATTATTAACTCAAACATGCAATAAAAAATATGCATCTTCTGTTTAAAACATCTCTAGGTTAGGGGTTATTTAATTAAGCATCAATAAAATATGATTCAATTAAGTAATTCTTTTAAAACAACTTCAAAAGAAGAGTATTTAAAAGCAGGCATTTGAATAATTGTTATAAAATTCATTACTATAAACTTAGCTGTTTCGTAATAACCTAGACTGTTATTTACTTTATTATCTTTTATCAGAATATCTTCTATGAGGTGCACCAATTTTTCTATATATATGTGTTCTCTCTCCATTCCATAAGAAACATAATCAGGATTATCATAAAGTTTAGGTTTAAGCCATGCGTCCTTAAAGGTTTTGATAAAAACACTTAAGGTATCAAAAATTTTGTTAAGTTTATCATAGAACTCATAATTTGAGATTGCTATATCCTGGGTTACATCCATGTATTCCCTCCAGTAATCAGTCATCATTTCAACAACTAATTCTTTTTTTGTAGGATAATAGTTATATATTGTACCAAGAGCAATATCACAAGCTTTTGAGACATTTCTCATTGTTAATTTAGGATATCCCTCATTATATAGAATTTCTTTAGCTTTACTTAATATAAGTTTCTGTGGATTTTCAATTATTCTTGACAACTAAAACACCTCATAAAGTTAATTGAGTTCAAATGAACTATGTTCATTATACATCTGTTAATTATTAATTTCAATATCATTTAATAATTATAATTTAAATATAGTTATCAAACTATAATATTGATTTATTTGAGGAATATATACATTTACCAGACTTTAATGAATGGGTGTTTTGCTTTGGATTAACTTTAACATGGGATGTATTTAAATTTACGTAATCTGTAGAAAGAACTAACTCGCTAAAAGCGACGGCTCTGGCTTTATCCATAATATAAATTTTTAATTCATAGTTCCATAATATCCAAAAATATGTGAAAATAAAAAGATGTTGTCTCCACAACATCTTTTTATTTTGTAACACCCCTTGTTTTATACGTCGAAAGGAGTGTTAATGAAAATGACTGAACTACAAGTCAATTTTCGCAAAGATTTAATAATGCGTGGATTTACAGAATCCACTATTAAAAATTATCTACTAGTTGCAGGTGAATTTGAAAAATTTGTTTCTCTACCTCCAACGCTTTTCGAAGAAAAGCATGCGGTAGATTTCTTATATGATTGTATCATAAATAGAAAATTAAAAGAAGATACCGTTAACTATAAAAATTCAATAATAAAATTACTTTTTGTTGTTACTTTAAATAAAGAATGGAACAACTTAAAAGTTCCTAGGATGAAAAGAAGAAAAACATTACCAATAGTTCTATCTAAGAGTGAAGTTAAGGAATTTTTAGATTCTATTGACGATTTGAGATATAAGACAATTTTTTCAATTATATATTCAGGTGGTTTAAGATTAAATGAAGTTAGAAATTTAAAGGTTACTGATATTGATAGTAACTCCATGAAAATAATCGTTAGAGATGGTAAAGGAAAAAAAGATAGACATACTTTATTAGCCCGTAACACGCTTATGCTTTTAAGGAAATATTGGAAAACATATAAGCCTAAAGATTACTTATTTCTTGGAAAAGACGGAATAAAACCATTAGGACTTAGAGCTATTCAACTTGCTTTTACAAAATATCTAGCTAAAACTAAAATTCAAAAGAAGGCTCATGTGCATACGCTTCGCCATGCATTCGCTACGCATCTCCTAGATGCAGGTACGGATATAATTTATATCCAAAGGCTAATGGGACATTCTAGTATAACTTCAACAACGATATATCTTCATTTAAGAGACTATAAAGTATTAAAGATTAAAAGTCCAGCTGATTTATTAGATGACTAGAAATAATAAATTACAAGAAATTTTTGAAAACTATGGCGATGAGTACTTAAGGAATCGTAAATTACCTAGATATGTAAAGAAAGTAATATCCGATATAAAATTTTGTAGAACATCAAATTTAGGTGGACATATTGAACAGTGTGATGAATGCGGTGATATTAAGATATCCTATAATTCTTGTAGAAATAGACATTGTTCTAAGTGCCAAACATTAGCAAAAGAAAAATGGATTTATAATCAAGAAAAAAACCTTCTTCCAGTAGGATATTTTCACATAGTTTTTACCTTACCAAATGAATTTAATACATTAATCTTATTAAATCAAGATGTTATGTATAATTTATTGTTTAAATCTGTTTCCGAAACTTTGCTAGAATTAGCAAAGGATAAAAAGTATTTAGATGCTGAGATTGGTATTACAACAATCTTGCATACTTGGGGGCAAAATTTAATGTATCATCCACATATTCATTGCATAGTTCCTTCGGGCGGATTGAGTAATTTGGGAAATAAATGGAACAACTCCAAAGAAGATTTTTTTATTCCAGTACAAGTTTTATCAAGAAAATTTAGAGGAAAGTTTCTAGCATACTTTAAAGAAACATTCAAAGCACAAGAATTTATTTTAAACAGAGATACATTAGAATTTACTAATTCGCAATCATATAAAAACTTTCTAAATAAAATGTACTCTATAGAATGGGTAGTCTACGCTAAAGCACCCTATAAAAGTGCTTCGCATGTACTAAAATATTTAGGAAGATATACACATAGAGTTGCAATATCAAATGATAGAATACTTGATATTAAAGATAATAAAATTACTTTTAAATGGAGAGATTATAGGGATAATAGTAAGCAAAAAATAATGACACTCTCATCAGATGAATTTATAAGAAGATTTATTACTCATATTTTGCCACCATCATTTGTTAAAATACGTCATTATGGCTTAAACAGTAATAGAAATATAAATACAAAATTAAAAATATGCAAGATATTATTAAAAGTATACAAACAAGGTAAAGATAAAAAGATGTTATCGGCAGCGGAGCTTTTTCTAAAGATTACAGGTATTAATATATGTCAGTGCAAAAATTGTAATAATGGAAATTATATAAGAAAAAATAAAATTGAGCCTCGGAACACATCACCACCTTTAACAGGAGGAGAAATTAAATAATGTGCTTAATTATGGGGAGGGGGAATTTATACGCTTTTTTAAGATGTTTAATATATTTTTCATCATAAAGTTTTAAAAATTCTAAAAAGTAAAAATTCTAAGGATATGAAAATTAATGATTTTCCATAGCAACTCGCTACGCGGTTCGGCGCTTTTACCGACTTCGTTCTAGGATAGATTGCAAACCTGAGCAGTAAAAATAAAGAAATTTATGCCATATTTAAAATTAACATAAATTTCTTAGTTTACTGCTATTTTTAGGTGCTCAGCTTCGCAATCAATGCTATTCATTTGACGTAGTAACCAATAAAAAATGTTCTTTGAAAATTGAAAATGTGATATTTACAATTTATGTTATACTAGATTGAGTATAGTAACATAATTGAGGTGAAATTCATGTTCAAATGTCCGTATTGTAAATATAAAACTATTACTTTTTCGAAAAAAGTTTGTGGGGACTCACGTTTCTCAACACGTGTCACATGTCCACATTGTTAGCATAAAAGTAAGCAACCTTGGTGGAGCATTCCCCTACAAATGGTAATCTGCATTTTCGGTATATGTATTTTTGAACATAACAACTGTTTTTCAATATATGGCTTTGAAATTCTTAGTTACGTAATAATTATTTATACAATATTACCTGCATTAATTCCATTAAAAAAAATTAGAAAGAACAAAAACTAATATGATTTTTATCCTTGTAATAAGCAGCAATATTCTTTTAGTATATAAAAGTAAAAATAAATAACAGATTGAAATATCACATTATATGAATGTATTTATGAAGAAGGCATAGCTATTTTTAATGAATTATCAGATTCTGAATTTAAGAAACTTATTCGAAAATAATACAACTACATAAAAAATTGCAAAAGAGGGATTTTATTTAAAAAGCAGCTTCTCAGGTTTTCTGTGAGGCTGCTTTTTTCAATACGGCAGGTGTTCCACCGCTTACGAATTTAATTTTAAATTACCTAATTATTTACTAGTAAATTTACTTGTAGCGTGAATAAATTATAAATAAAAAAACCTCTGTTTAATAACAGAGGAATAGCTAATAGTTTTTTTCGTTTAATATGTTTCCAGTAGATTCTCTAAACTTAACTGAAGTGTGCACATGCGTTGTTCTAAATGGAATAGATGGATTATCTATTCTGGAAAGTAACAAGTTTGCAGCAATATCGCCCATTTCATAACTAGGAATACTAACAGTAGTAAGATGTGGTTCAATTATTTTTGATTCCGCTGAATTATCAAAACCACATATTAAAATGTCATCAGGTACTGAAATATTTTTATGCTTCAAAGCTTTTATGACATTAATTGCAATAAAATCATTTGTACATATAAAAGCATCAGGAAGAACTGGGATTTCAATTATTTTGTTTCCAAGCCATTCAGGGTTGGCATAAGGTTTTTTATCATCTTCCAGAATACAATTATTAGTATCAAAGGGAATTTTAGAATCTAATAAAGCAGCGCAATATCCTTTCCAACGCTCATAAAAGCTTTCACAATGATATATATCCCCGACAAAACCAATATTAGTTTTTTTATTATTAATTAAAGTTTTAGTCATATTATAAGTGCTGTGATAATTTTCCATTAAAAGAACATCGGCATTTACAGGTGCATTGTTATGGGTGCTAGGTGAATCAACAAATAGTGTTGGAATACCTAATTCACATACAAGTTTACTGTATTTTTTATCAAACAATTCTATGCATATTATAGCATCAACTGATTCTGGTTTGAAGTTGAATGGCAAGCTGGAAGAATTCAATTCATTATCACGAATAACATACATAGACAGCCTATAACCCTGTGTACTAATTTTTTCTTCAAAACCTGATAAAAGATAAGATCCAAAATGGGAACTATTGGGCATACTACGCGTGAATAGTGCGATCTCTTTATTTACAGATATATTAGAAGAAATGGGTGATGCGATGTTTACATAAGCAAATTGTTTGTAACCCATTTCTATTGCTTTTTGAATAATCTTAGATTTGGTAGCTTCTGCAAGGGTACCAGTATTGTTTATGGCCTTGGAAACAGTATTTCTTGAAATGCCTAATTCATCGGCGATATCTTGAACTGTTATTTTTTTATTTGGCATTATTAAATGCTCCCTTCTCTATTATATAAAATTCCATACTAATATTTAAATAATATATTGACATTAGTATAACAAATAAAGTGACAAATGTAAAATGAAATTAAAATAGATTAAACATATGATAAAGAAGAAGCGTAATAAACACAAGATGTGCAAATGTAAAGTAAAATGTGTGCAATAATAAAATGAAAACAAAAAATGTAATATTACATGTTGACAAAAGCATTGAATATTTGATATTATGTATTTAGAAATAAGAGATAAGGTTTACGAAATATCTAATGGATGTTAAAAGTGTGTGCAAATGTAAAGTGAATTTAAAACACGAATGTAAAATGATGATTATTCTATTTCTAAAATTAAATGAAAGGAGAAGATAAATTTGAACATGACAAAAAGTAATTTGCCGGATGCAAATGGATCAGAAATTATTCTGACTGGTATCAATAAAAAACAGTCAAAAATGTATAGTAACTTGAAGTACATTAAAAAGAATTATCAATTATATCTTTTCTTCACGTTGCCGCCTCTCTTATTACTAATTATTTTCAAATATATTCCAATGGGAGGAGTGCTAATTGCCTTTGAAGATTATAGTTCTATTTTAGGTACTTTACATAGTCAGTGGGTAGGATTAAAGCATTTTGAAAGGTTTTTAGCTTCACCAGATTTTATGACTTTGCTAATGAATACTTTAAAGGTAAGTTTATATGGATTATTGTGGGGGTTCCCTGTACCAATTATTCTTGCTTTGTTTTTAGCAAGAATAAAGAGTGAGGGTATAAGGAAAAAAGTTCAATTAATTATGTATGCTCCAAATTTTATTTCTGTAATTGTAATTTCTGGTATGATTATTATTTTCTTATCACCAATTGGGCCAGTTAATCATATGCTAGGAACTGCAACAAACTTCATGACTATGCCTAGTGCATTTCGTACTATATATGTAGCTAGTGGAGTTTGGCAGGGAGCAGGTTGGGCTTCAATTATTTATACAGCAGCTCTTTCAAATGCAAGTCAAGAATTAACAGAAGCAGCTGTTATAGATGGAGCGAATATTTTTCAACAGATTTTAAATGTTGATTTACCAGCTATTAAGCCAATTATGGTTATTCAATTTATTTTGTCAGCAGGAAATATTATGAGCGTAGGTTTTGAAAAAGCATTAGCTTTACAAACGGATTTGAATTTACCAGCTTCAGAAATTTTACCAACTTATGTTTATAAAATGGGTCTTCTAAATGGAGATTATAGTTTTTCAACAGCTGTGGGTTTGTTTAATTCAGTTATTAATATAGTTTTATTGATAGTTGTGAATTCAATTGTTAAAAAATTAAACGAAGGGGAAGGAATATAAGATGAATACGAAAATGAAGAAATTCAAACAATTATCATTTTCTGATAAATCTATTACAATAGGTGGTTACTTAGGAATGGCACTTTTCGTATTGGCTATTATTATACCGCTTATATATATAGTTATTGCTTCTTTTATGGATCCAACTACGCTAAATAATCAAGGTATAACATTTGATTTTAGTAAATGGTCAATAGAAGGATACACAAGGGTATTTAAAGACGATATGATTTTAAGAGGCTTCTTAAATTCTATATTCTATTCTACTGGTTATGCTGTAATTTCAGTTGGTGCTACAGTTTTAGCTGCATATCCATTATCTAGACCAGATTTTGTGGGGAAAAAGTTTATTACTACTTTATATGTTATTACTATGTTTTTTGGTGGAGGGCTTATGCCAACATACCTTTTGGTTGACAATCTAAAGCTTCTTAACACAGTATGGGCTATTTTACTTCCAGGTGCAATTAATGTATGGAATATTATATTGGCAAGAACTTATTTTCAAAGTTTACCTAAAGAGTTAAGAGAAGCATCTGCTATAGATGGTGCAAGTGATATTACACATTTCTTTAAAATCATGCTTCCAATATGTAAACCAATTATTGCAGTGTTACTTTTATATCAATTTGTAGCACAATGGAATAGTTACTTTGATGCCATGATTTATTTGGATGATGCTAAATTACAACCTCTGCAATTAGTAATTAGATCAATCTTAATTCAAAATACACCAAGACCTGGTATGATTGCAGATGTTCAAAGTGCAGCAGCAATGGCTAAAATGGCACAATTGCTAAAATATTCTACTATTGTTGTTTCAAGTTTACCTTTACTAGTCATGTATCCATTCTTCCAAAAGTATTTTGATAAAGGAATAATGGCAGGATCAGTAAAAGGATAAAAATATATAAGGAAAAGGGAAGGGAAGGGAAGGGAAGATAATTATGAAAAAAAATAAAATTAAAAAATTGGTTAGTATTTCATTAGCTATGTTAACAGTATTATCATTTACAGCATGTAGAGGTGGAACAAGTAACAAAGGGGAGACAAGTGCAATAAAAGATGTTTCATTTCCATTAAAAGAAACAGCAACTTTAAAAATGCTTACAAGTGCACCATCAATTTCTACTCAAAATCCAAATGAAAGACTTATTTTTCAAAGATTAGAGAAAGAAACAAACGTTCATATCGATTGGACATGCTATACAGATGATCAATTTGCTGATAAAAAGAATTTAGCATTATCAAAAAAAGATACACTTCCAGATGTAGTATTTAATGCTGGTATGAACAATAATGATTTACTTCGTTATTCAAAACAAGGTGTTATTATTCCAGTTGAAGATTTAATATCAAAGGATATGCCAAATTTATCAAAAATTCTAGAAGAAAAACCAGAGTATAAGAAAATGATTACTGCACCAGATGGGCATATTTACTCATTCCCATGGATAGAGGAATTAGGAAGTGGAAAAGAAGCTATTCAAGCTGTTGGAGATATTCCATGGATAAATAAAAAATGGCTTGATGAATTAGGTCTTCAAGTACCAAAAACAACTGATGAATTAGTTACAGTTTTAAAAGCATTTAGGGATAAACACCCTGAAGGGAAAACAGACGTAATTCCAATGTCATTTATTATTAATGGCGGAAATGAAGATCCAGGATTTTTGCTTGGGGCTTTTGGATTAGGAGATAATGGAGATCATTATCTAGTAAATAATGATAAGAAAGTAGTTTATTCAACTGTTCAAGATGGATATAAAGAAGGTATTAAATACCTTAATAAGCTTCAAGCAGAAGGTCTTATAGATCCAGAAGCGTTTACTCAAAAATGGGATACTTTTGTAGCAAAAGGAAAAAATGATCGTTACGGTATGTTTTTCACATGGGATAGAGCTAATGTAGCTGTAAATAAAGAAGATTATATTCCACTTCCAGCACTTGCAGGTCCTGATGGAACTGTTAATGCTCCTAGATCAAATGGATATGGATTTGATTTAGGAAGATGTGTTGTAACATCGGCTGATAAAAATTTAGAATTGACAGCAAAATGGATAGACAAGTTATATGACCCTCTTCAATCAGTACAAGATAACTGGGGAACATATGGTGATGAAAAGAATCAAAATATATTTGAATTAACTGCAGATAAAACTCTAAAACATTTACCTCTAGGTACAGCATCACCATGGGAAGTTCGTGCAAATCAATTTGTTGGTGGGCCAGCTGCAATTCTTAATGATTATTATGGAAAATATACAACATCCCCAGATGATGCACAAGAAAGATTAGATATACTTCATAAAACTTATGTTAAAGATATGAAAGCTGAATATAATTATCCACCTGTATTTATGTCTCAAGAAGATATAGAAAAACTTACTCAATATGAAACAGCAGTAAAAGCATATACAGAACGTAAAAGGGCTGAATGGATTTTAAACGGTGGTATTGATGCTGAATGGGATTCTTATTTAAAAGAAATGGATAATCAAGGTTTATCAAAAATATTAGAAATTAAACAAAAATATTTAGATGCATATTTTGCAAAATAAATAACTATCATAAGCGACTTTAGGGTCGCTTATGTAATATATATGATAATTGAAAGGAAATGATTATGAATAATATAGTGAGAAATAATAGTGAAATTTTAGATAAAGTAAGAGTTTTTGAAAAAGAAGCTATAAAGAATATTCCGGAAGGACAGAAACCGTCATTTCATTTATGTTCACCAATAGGCTGGATTAATGATCCAAATGGATTTTCAAAGTTCGAAGGAGAATATCATCTTTTCTATCAATATCATCCATATGATACTAAATGGGGACCAATGCATTGGGGGCATAATAAAACAAAAGATTTTATAAAGTGGGAGCAGCTACCAATAGCTCTTGCACCTGATGAAGCATATGATATGGAAGGCTGTTTTTCAGGAAGCGCTGTAGAATCAGATGGTAAACATATACTTATGTATACTGGAGTATTGGATAAAATTCAAGAGGATGGTACACATCTTATTAGGCAAACACAATGTATTGCAATTGGAGATGGCGTAGATTATGAAAAATTAGATTGTAATCCTGTTATTACAAGTTATTCATTACCAGAAGGTAGTAATCTAGAAGATTTTAGAGACCCTAAGATATGGAAAGATGGAGATGAGTTCTATGTTGTAATTGGTAGTAGACATGCTGATGGAAGTGGACAAATTCTTTTATATAAATCAAAAGATTTAAGAGGCTGGACTTTAGTTACTACTCTTGATAGAAGTGAAAATAAAATAGGGCGTATGTGGGAATGTCCAGATTTTTTCAATATTGATGGCAATGATATTATGTTAATTTCACCACAAGAAGTAAAAGCAGAAGGATTAAAATTTCATAATGGGCACAATACAGTATATTTAATTGGACAATACGATAAAGAAAATGATAAATTTGATAGGAAAAATTATGGGACTATAGACTTTGGTTTAGATTTTTATGCACCACAAACTCTTGAAACAGAAGATGGAAGACGTATTATGATTGGATGGATGCAATCCTGGGAAAATAATATTACGCCTAGAGATTTTAAATGGTGTGGAATGATGAGTATACCTAGAGAACTTACAATAAAGGATGGTAATTTAATTCAAAATCCAATTAGAGAAATTAAAAATTATTATAAGAATGATGTGGAATATAAAAATGTGTTAATTAAAGGTGATATTAAATTAGAAGGAATTTCAGGAAGAGAAATAGATATGATTGTTGAGATTGATGGAAATGATTGTGAAGATTTTACAATTAAGATAGCTAAAAATGAGGAATATGAAACTTTAATTAACTTTGATACAAAGAAGAACTTGGTTTCATTTGATAGAAGTTATTCAGCAAGGCTTTGCGATGGGCTACATAAGAGAGAAATGAATGTTAGAAATCAAAATGGAAAGATCAAATTAAGATTAATCATTGATAAATACTCTGTAGAAATTTTTGTGAATGATGGTGAACAAGTAATGACATCTACTTTTTACACTGATTTAGATGCAACTGATATTTCATTTTATGCAAAAGGTAATGCTACGATCAATATCGAAAAACATGATATTGCTGTAAAGTAGAAATATTTTAAAGGTGACTAAATTAAATAATTTGGTCACTTTTAAGTGAATTTATATATTTTAAATTATACAAGGAGATTAAAGATGAATAAAAATATTTTTTGTATTGGTGAACTTTTAATTGACATGGTTTGTGTTGACAATAAAGGGTTAATAAATGGCGAAAAGTTTGAGAAAAAAGCAGGTGGAGCTCCTGCCAATGTAGCAGCTAGTATTTCTAAATTAGAGGGTAATGCTTATTTTTTAGGTCAAGTAGGAGATGACTTTTTTGGGAAACATCTAATTCAATTACTAAAGGATTTAAAGATAAATACTGAAATGACTGTGGAAAAAGGCAGCACAACAATAGCTTTAGTTGGAATCGATGAAAATGGAGAACGTAACTTTGATTTTTTAAGAGGAAGCGATGGAGACTATTCATTTAACAACATTGATTTATCAAAGATAGTAAGCTCAGATATAATTCATTTTGGTTCAGCCACTGGATTTTTAGATGGTGAATTAAAGAAAACATATTTTAAATTATTGGAATATGCAAAAAACAATACTATATATGTATCATTCGATCCAAATTATAGAGATGCATTAATCACAACAGATAAGTTAGCGCAATTTATAGAGGATAGTATTTTTTTCATAAAGCAAAGTGATTTCACTAAGTTAAGTGATGAAGAATTGTTTTTATTAACTGGAGAAAAAGAGATTACAACTGGAGTTAATAAGTTACATGATTTAGGCGTAAAAGTCGTAACTATAACTTTAGGTTCTAAGGGAACTTATTTAAGTGTTAATAAGGAAAATATAATAATTCCATCAATTAAAATTAAACAAGTGGATTCAACAGGAGCTGGAGATGCCTTTGTTGGAGCTGTATTAAAACAAGTATCTGATATTGAAGATAAACAAAATATCAGATTTGAAGAGTGGAAAAATATAATTGAATTTGCTAATAAAGTAGGAGCAATAACATGTACAAACTATGGAGCAATATCTTCTATGCCTAAATTAAGTGACATAAAGTACTATATCAATATTAAATTAGTGACTAAAAAGTATAGTAAAGAAGGAGATTATTATTATGAAAAATAAAATTAAAAATGAAATTATGCTTATAACTTACGCAGATAGCTTAGGTGAAAATTTAACTGATTTAAAAGAAGTTTTAAATAAATATTATAGTGATGCTATTGGTGGAGTTCACATTCTTCCTTTCTTTCCATCATCGGGAGATAGAGGCTTTGCGCCTATGAGATATGACATAGTAGATGAAGCCTTTGGAACTATGGAAGATGTAAAAGAAATAAGTAAGGATAGTTATTTAATGTATGATTTTATGGTAAATCATATTTCAAGACAATCTGAATTTTTTAAAGATTTTCAAGAAAAGAAAGATGAATCAAAGTATAATGATTTCTTTATAAGATACAAGGATTTTTGGGAAAATGGTGAACCAACAGAGGAACAAGTAGATGCTATTTATAAGAGAAAACCAAGAGCACCATATTATGAAGTTGAGTTTAAAGATGGATCTAAAGAAAAAGTTTGGTGTACTTTTGCAGAAGAACAAATTGATTTAAATATGGATTCAAAAGTAGCAAGACAATTTATAAAGGAAACATTAATATCAATGTGTGAAAATGGAGCATCAATAATTCGTCTAGATGCATTTGCTTATGCAATAAAGGAACCAGGAACTAGTTGCTTCTTTATTGAACCAGAAATGTGGGACTTGCTTTATGAAATTCAAGATACAGTAAAGGAATATGGAGTAGATATATTACCAGAAATTCATGAGCATTATACAATCCAACACAAGATTGCAGAAAAGGGATTTTGGATTTATGATTTTGCCCTGCCAGTATTAGTTTTACATGCACTATATTCAGGTAAAGGTGAAAATTTAAAGAGATGGCTTGATATGAGTCCAATGAGGCAATTTACTACCTTAGATACACATGATGGTATTGGTATTGTTGATGTAAAAGACTTAATGACTGATGAAGAAATTGATGAAACAAAAGAAGCTATGTTTACAAAAGGTGCAAATGTTAAAAAGATATATAATACAGCAACTTATAACAATTTAGATATATATCAAGTAAATTGTACCTATTATTCAGCACTTGGAAATAATGATAATGCCTATTTATTAGCGCGTGCAATTCAATTCTTTGCTCCAGGTATACCACAAGTTTATTATGTAGGAATGCTTGCAGGTGAAAATGATATTGCGTTAATGGAATCAACTAAAAATGGTAGGGATATTAACCGTCATTATTATTCAAAAGAGGAAATCAAAGATAACTTTGAAAATAGAAAAATAGTAAATGATATTAGAAATTTAATGAAATTCCGTAATAGTAATAAGGCTTTTGGATTAGATGGAAAATGTTTTACTGAAGTTAATGGGAATGAACTTATAATTACTAGAACATGTGGTGAACATAAGGCTGTATTAAAAGCTGACTTAAAAACTCACGATTTTACTATTGAAGTATAATAATTCACTCAATAATTTTTAATATATATGTTGCAATTTTAATTCTTCACTCCAAATAGGTGATTGTCACTTATTTTAGTGTAGATTATTTTTTGTAACATATATACTTTCTTATTTTATTTATATGTTCTTAAGAAGTTAATTGATTTAAAGTTACTATCAAAAGTATTGCGGATAAGGAAATTAATTTTTGAATTTGCTTAATACTGAATTATTCATGAAATTATATTCGTTTATGAATATAACCATTCAATGGAAATTTAGAAATAATTACTTTGGAGGCTATGCTAAAATGGATAAAAAATTTAAAAAACAAAGAATTTCTAATAAAAATACTGAAGGCTTCAAAAATAAATATTTAAAGAATAGATTTTTAAAAAGTGTTTCCTCAAAACTATCATTAAAAAATATAACTATAATTAGAAGTTTTAAAGCCATATGCTCTATTTCAATTTTAACTACTTTTATTATTGGGATGTCATCATTTATTACTATTAATGCGACTCACAATAATCTTAAGCGAATGTATACAAGCTGTCTTCAACGGGATATAATATTAAGTTCTATTAATATGCACTTAAATGATTTGAGGAATGATATACCAAGCCAAATAGAGAATCCAAAAGAGTCATATAAAAATAATATTAATAAGGCAATTGAGGGTATTTCTACAGATTTGAATCAATATAAATCATTGGAGTTTACATCTGGTAACGATGAAACAAATGAGCTTATAGATCAACTATTTGCTACTTTAAAATATAACTGTAATGAGATAACTAAAATTAAAAATAATGATACGACTAGTACTTACACAAAGAATTTAAATAAAACTGATTTTGAAAAAAATGATTATAATTTTTCAGATGTAATTTCTTCAGCAGTTACTAAGAATAAAGCTGATGCAGAGCAATTATTTAATAAAACAGATCATGATTATGTAAATGGAATTGTTACGTTGATAGTGTTTTTTATTATTTCAATTATATTAATATTATTAATTGAAACTGTGGTTATTAAATTATTAAAGAAATCTATCAGTTCATTTAACAGTATTTTAGATACTTTAGCTGTAGGAGATTTTACAGTCAAAATTGAAAGTGACGAAAAGTCTGAAATAGGATTAATGAAAAAGGAGCTTGCAACTACTATAAATTCAATTTCTTATATATTAAAGTTAATTAAGGATGGCAGCTTATTGACTTTAGAAAAGTCTAAATCACTGGCATCTGTATCAAAAGAAATGGATTGTACAATGCAGGAAGTTGCTGTTGCCATACATGGAATAGCCGATGGGGCTTCAGTTCAATCAAATGAATTAATAGTAATAAATGATACATTTTCTAAATTAGGTGATGAAATTGTGAATATCGCTGCATCAATTAAAGACGTTGATGAAAACACTAAATCAGTTAATAATATGGCACAAAGCAGTAATAGTCAACTGTCTACACTTATCGAAACAATAAATATTATTAGTGACTCATTTGATAATGTTAGCGGAAAAATTCAAGGACTGGGGATAAAAATTTCAGAAATTAATAAAATAACAGATATTATAAACAGTATTGCAGAGGAGACTAATTTATTGTCACTAAATGCTTCAATAGAAGCAGCTAGAGCAGGTGAAGCGGGGAAAGGATTTGCAGTTGTTGCTGAGGAAATTAGAAAATTAGCAGAACAATCAAAGAGATCATCTAATGATATTAATAAGTTAATTCAAGATATTTCTAAGGAAACAAGCATCGTAGTAAGCACTACAAATGAAGTGAATAATGATTTAAAACAGCAAACAAATGTTATAGAAATTTCAGTTGATAATTTCAAAAAAATCATTGCGGCTATTAATGCAATTCTTCCTAAAATAGAAGAGATAAATTCTACAGTTGAAGAAATTAACGAGAAGAAAGATCAGATTGTTGAAACAATACATTCTACAGCTAGCATATCAGAAGAGAACTCAGCTTCTTCAGAAGAAATAGCTGCTTCAACTCAAGAAGTTAATGTATCAGCTGAAAATTTAGCCAATACTGCACAATTACTTGCAGATACTTCTAATAATCTTATTGAACAAGTTAATAATTTTAAATTAAAAGAAGATATTAAATAATGTGATATTTTGAATTTAACAGTGGATATTAAGTGTATTATAAAATAAATTTAAATAAAAAAGGATTTGATATTATACATGTCAGTAACAATGAAAGATGTAGCAAAAGAAGCAGGAGTTGCACTTGGAACTGTGTCAAAAGTCATAAATAATATTTCTGTAGGTGAAGAATACAAAATAAAAGTGGATGAAGCAATTAAAAAGTTAGAATATGAAGTGGATGTATATGCACGAGGGATGAAAAACCAGAAAACAGATACAATTGCACTTATTATTCCTAATTTATTAAACCCATCTTTTGCTTCTTTTGCATACTATTTAGAAGTTGAATTAAGTAAACATAACTTTAAATTATTATTGTGTAATTCATATGTAAAGGCTGAAAAAGAAGTATCTAATAATTGCAGATTTGTTTCTATTGATAGACATTTTAGCAATTTTAATATACCTTATGTTTCCTCAGATAATTATAAAGGTGGGGAGATTGCAGCAAAGAAATTAATAGAGACAGGCTGCAGGAACCTTGCCTTTATTCGCACAGGTTCCAATGTATATGGAGAAACTTATAAACGAAAACTTGGATTTATTGATATTTGTAAAAAGAATGGGATTAACTATAAATTATTAGAGTTAATAGAGCCACACGAAGACATAGAAAGTGCTTGTTTAAAGCTCTTGGAAGAAAATATTTCTAATGGAAAGTTAATAATTGATGGAATATTTTTTAGTACGGATAATCTTGCATTAAGAGTGAAAAAATAATTGGATCTTACGGAGCTAGTATTCTGGATGATGTAAGCTTAATTGGATATGATGGCATTAAACTAGTGCCAGAACTTGGATACTTTGTTTCTAGTATTCGTCAAGCTGTTGATTTAATGGCAAAAAAATGTGTTGAAATAATGCTCTCATTGATAAATAAAAAAACTGTACAGGAGATTAATTATTTGCCGATTACCTTTGTGGAGGGTGGCACTACTAAATAATTATATACTCATCGAATTTGAAACAGCTAAGAAAATCGATGAAGAATTTGAAACAAAAATTTATGCTGATTGCATAATCAGTAAAATAGTTGAAAGATTAATCAAAACTTATTTCTGCTAATGTTTCAAAATGGAATATTAAGCATTTACTATGAGTGTATGAGAGAGGAGGTAATTATGAAACGTATAGAGAAAATTTATAATTACATATTAAATAATTCTAAAAAGTTTACCAAGGACAAGTTGTTAGAAACAAAAGGATTCAGTGCTCAAGAAATTGGAGAGTCTCTTGGTATATCAAAAAATAATGTATGTAGGGAACTTAATGTACTTTGTAGAGATAAGAAAACAATTAAAATAAAAAAGAGACCTGTTCTTTATTTTGAGAGAGAATGTTTTGAAAATATATTATGCATAAAATTGCCCAATGATTTAGAAGAAATATCTGATATTAATGATTTTATTACTAGTGAAGTAAATGTTAATGCTGAAGATCAGTTACCTTTTAATTATTTAATTGGAGCAAATACAAGTTTAAAAAATCAAATTGAACAAGCTAAAGCAGCCTTAATGTATCCACCTAATGGTCTTCATACATTAATTATAGGTAGTACAGGAGTTGGAAAGAGCTTATTTGTTAATATAATGTATGAATACTCTAAATATATAAAAAAAATATCTAAAGATGCTCCATTTGTTGTATTCAATTGTGCTGATTATTGTAATAATCCTCAACTTCTTTTATCTCATATTTTCGGACATATTAAAGGTGCATTTACAGGTGCTGAAAAAGAAAAGGATGGTATTGTTGAAAAAGCCGATGGAGGGATATTATTCTTAGATGAAATACATAGATTACCACCTGAAGGGCAAGAGATGATTTTTTATTTTATGGATACGGGAACATATAACAAGCTTGGAGAAACAGATAGGCACCGCAGGGCAAATGTATTATTAATAGGAGCTACGACTGAAGATCCTAATTCTACATTACTTAATACTTTTATTAGAAGAATTCCTATAACTATAGCTATTCCTAATTTTGATGAAAGACCTATTGATGACAAACTAGAATTGGTACAATATTTGCTTTCAAAAGAAGCTCAAAGAGTAAATAAAACTATTAAAATTTCATCAGAAGCTATTAAAGCTTTAATTGGTAGTACTTCATATGGAAATGTTGGACAATTAAAATCTAACATACAATTAGTTTGTGCAAAAGGATTTTTGAACTGTATTAATACAAATGAAGATATTGACATAAATTTAACATTATTACCTTCAAATATAAAACGTGGAATGCTAACTTTTGGGAATCAAACTAAAGATAATACAACTATGTGGAATATGATACCTAACAGTATTACTATTCAACCTGATGGTAATAAAACATTTTTAGAAACAGACGCTTATGAAACACGATTTAATATTTATAACATAATAGAAAATAAAACTTCTCTTCTTCAAGAAGAAGGCATGAGTGAGGAGGATATAAATAGATTTATAACGACAGATATAAATATTCATTTAAAACATTTTTATGATAGGTTTAAGAATGACATACACCGTAGAGAAGGACTATTAAAGATTGTTGATAAAGACATCGTTGCTTTTGCTGAAGAAATAAAAAAGCTAGCTGAAAATAAATTAAACAAAAAATTGAATGAAAGATTTATTTATGCTATAAGTCTGCATTTTAGCGCATTATTTAATCGCATTAAGAAAAATACAGTTTCGGTTTCAACTAATATTGAATTACCATCGTCAGTTAATAGCAAAGAGTATGAGATGGCTAAAGAGATTCATAAACTCATCGAGCGTAGATATAACTTAATCATTCCATCTGTAGAAATTGAATATTTAGCATTACTTTTAACTTCGATACAAGAATCCACCAATCAAGAGAGAGTAGGTATTATAGTAGCTGCTCATGGTACAAGCACAGCTACAAGTATGGTTACTGTTGCTAAGAAACTTTTTGATGCAGATAATATTCTTGCTGTTGATATGCCTCTTGAAAGAACACCAACAGATATTTTAGAAAATATGATTGAAAAAGTCAGAGCAGTTGATGAAGGTAAAGGGGTATTACTTTTGGTAGATATGGGCTCTTTAAATAGTTTCAGTGATGTTATTACTGAAAGAACTAATATCAATACTAAGAGCATTGATATGGTATCAACTCCATTAGTACTAGAAGCTGTTAGAAAATGTTCTGTTTGCGATGTGGATTTAAATTCAGTGTACTCATATTTACTTACTGACTTTAGAGGATACACAAACAATCTTATTACAAAAACTCAAGAAGAAGATAATCAAGTTATAATTACAATTTGTTCTACAGGTAAAGGTGCTGCTGTTAAACTTAAAGAATTAGTTGAGGCTGTCATCAATAATATTAAAATGAATAATAAGATTGAGATCATTCCGGTTGGATTAAATAACTTGACGAAATCAATTAAGCAAATCTCTGAAAGTAATAAAATTTTATCTCTTGTTGGTATTACAAATCCGAATATGGGAATACCTTTTATATCCATTGAAGAATTAATTGACGGATGTGGCGAAAATATTCTAAGAAATATTATTCAAGGTAAAACTATTACTTCAATTATTAAAGGAGAAAATCAAATTGTTTTAAAAAACCTCTGCATACAAACGTTAACAGAAATTGTAACTTTTCTTAATCCCCAAAAGATATATTCTTTGTTGGATAATTTTGTAAAATCGATTGAAAAATCTCTAAATGTACATTATGAAAATCCTGCTAAATTAAGAATTATGTTTCATGTTGCATGCGCATTAGAAAGAATGCTTTTACGAAATGGATTAACATATGATTCGCCTAATTCAGAATTAGACACCAAAAGTTTAGATGCATTAATGGATGCTAATTTGATATTTAAGGATGCATTATCTATAAATTTAACTGATGATGAAATTTATTATATGGTTGATATCATTAATGTATATTAAAATTTGATATTGTTCAGAATATTAGTATGAAAATATGTTAGAAGTATGCCAAGATGCATTAGAAGTATGCTGAAAATAATTTTAGAATATTAAATTCAATTTCATAAAAATATGTATCTATCTAAAATCAACAGTTAGAAGAATATGTTTATTTTGGCATACTAACTTGGCACGCTAATTGCTATATAAATTAGTATACAAACAATATATGTAGTAGTGAAAGGATGATGAAATAATGATTTCAGTAATAATAGGTACTCATGGTATATTTTCAACAGAAATTCTTAAATCAGCAGAAATGATTTTTGGAAAGCAAGAAAATGTGGGTACTGTCACTTTTAAACAAGGCGAAGGTGTAGATAACTTGGTAGAAAAATATAATAAGCTTATAAATGAATTAGATTGCACAGATGGAGTGTTATTTATGGTAGACCTTTTCGGAGGAAGTCCATTTAATGCAGCAAGCATTATTGCAATGAAACATGACAATATGGAAATTGTAGCTGGAGTTAATCTTCCTATGATTTTGGAGACATTTGGAAGTAGAGATTTTTCAAACTTATCAGAATTATTAGCAATTGCAGAAAATTCAGGTAAAGAAGCTATAAGAGTTTTAACTAAAAATCTTGAAACAGATATAGAAGATGAAATGGCATAGAATTTTTAACAGTTATAAAAAATTACATGTAATTTTATATAAACAAATATAAATTTAAAAAGTGAGGTATAGGAAATGGAAATTAGTTTTGTAAGAATAGACGACAGATTAATACATGGACAAGTAGCAACAGTTTGGACAAAGGAGAGTGGGTGCAATAGAATATTTGCCTGCAGTGATGAGGTCGCAGCAGATGACTTAAGAAAACAATTAGTAATTCAAGTATCGCCACCAGGAATAAAAGCATATGTGCTTCCAATAGCAAAAGCAATTGAAGCATATAATAATCCTAAATTTGACAGCTTTAAAACCTTATTTTTATTTACAAACCCTACAGAT
>JARLHR010000228.1 GCA_031292145.1 Clostridium sp.
TCTAGCAACAAGTCGCACCACCGGCTTTATCTACACCTTTTTGAACTTCAATGCTAAGAGAAAGTGAGTCGATAGTTTTTGTTACAGCCATGTTTTGTTACCTCCTTTACTTTGTTTACATAAAGGATATATGGATGAATTCTAGGGATTATATAAATAATTGAAAATTATTTATATTTTAGAGAAAAAACAGTATTTGTTTATTGCCTTTTTATAAAGCCACCGTGTTGGAATCGTCATTATCTATAACAACTCCAAGTTTTGTTGATATTATGGTATTAAGTTTATTAATTGAATTAGAAAGATTGTTAATTTGTTTTTCCAAGCGTATCAGCAGATATGCAGCAACAGCTATGGCAAAGCCATTATTAGCAACAAGATCAATCAATTCTTTTATTTCCATAAATCCATCACCTCCCATACAGGATATATGAAGGAAATCATGGAATTTTATAATATATAAAGTATATTTTAAAATTAAAATATGTAGATTTGACTTAGGCACATTCAAAAAAATAATAGACCAGTATGATTGTCTATTTCGCGTCATACTGCGTCAGCAAATTGCGCTAATAGGCCCGCTATGAGCGGAATTTACTTCCTTGTCTGACACGAAATATACGTCACATCTTTGGTCTATTATTTTCTTTCATGTGCCTTAGTAAATAAAAAACTTGTTCTTTGAAAATTGAACAATGCTGGATTAACAGAATATGCTATAATTAATGTATAATGGTAAGTTATAATGTATTAAGTTACGGAGGAATTTATGAACTTATTCAGTATATGTTTAATTATTGGTTTAATAATGTTTCTTTTATATTTTTTAAGCGGAGTATTCTATTTAATAAAGAAGCCTAAAGTTATAATTAATAGAAAGTTATATAAAATTGAAAAATTGTATATTATTACAAGTGTTAATGATTATTTAAATAATTTAGGTAAACGAAATTTATACAGTTCTATACTATTTTTAGTAGGATTTATTATTGTAATTTATAGAGATATAAATAAATATCCACATTCAAATGTCGTAATAATAGTTTATCTAATTCTCAATTTTATATTAAATAGTATATTTAATAGTAGAATCAATAAGAATTTGGATAAGAAAAATACTAATTCCAGATAGTTAATAGTCGCCTTTAAAGGTGTAACACTTAAAAAAATAGTTGTTACACTGGTATAAAAATTGTGCCATCAATATATTTTTATATAAAGTAGATTTGCTAAAAAGTAACCATTAGTATTTATATATAAATTTTGAAGGGGTAGAATTAATATGAGTAAAGAATTTTATGTTGGATTTGGGACATTAGCATTGATTAATGCGGGAATTGCACAAGGAAAAAATAGGTCTGGATTGAATTGGTTTTTATTATCCTTATTTCTTGGGCCCATAGCGACATTGTGTTTAGTAATATGCGATAAGAAATAGAAGTGTTATTAACATATATTATACAGTAGTTAGTAATAGCATCCGTAAGCAGGGAATAGGTACAAGAGAACTGGTTTATTTAGAACAATTGTAATTTATGACGTACTAACAATTACTTATATTACGAAAGGAGGGATATGTATTGGCCAATTTAATTTTAGGATTAATATTAATAGGTGGAGGACTCTTTTTTATAATATCTGTTTATTTCTATATTCCTCGAATAGTAATTTCTGAAACCCAAAAGGGTAAGACAGTATCAAAAAAATATTTTAAACATCTAAATAAGTTTTATTTTACAGTAGGAATAATCTATATTTTGCTGGGTGTACTGTTATTGCTAAGTATATTAACACGTAATATCGCAATCACGATTACTACGATTTTATCTTTTGTTATAATACCAGTCACTGCTCTTAAAATAAACAAAAAATATAATAATTAATAAATTTATTTCAAAATGTAAATACGTATTTTTCATATAAAACGTAATATTCTTATTTAATGCATCAGCGTATTTTATGGTGAACTGGTTAATGATAAATACTATGGGAGGGACTAAAATGATAAATATGGACTGTCTATTGGAATTTGTTAAACAATACTACCAATCTAAAGATATTATGCATGATTTATCTCATATAAATAGAGTGCTTAGATATATTGAAGAACTATTAAAGACAGGGAACTATAAAGTAGATATTGATATTATCAAGTATGCCACATACTTTCATGGATTTATCTATAGTGATGAGAAAAACATAATTAAATGGTTAGAAACACAAGGGGTTTTAAAGGAGATTAGAGATAAAATTATTACTACTGCGTGGGAATCTCAAAAAGACGAGGAAGCAAACACATTGGAAGGTAAAGTTCTTCATGATGCACATATGATTGAAGGCGGAAAAACATATCTTATAGTCAAATCATTAATAGCTGGTTCTGTTAGAGGACAAACACTGGAACAAACTATTAGTTATATAGAAAATAATATATTAGATAAAGGAATTTGTTACTTACCAGAAGCAAAGGTAATATATAGTCAGCAACAAGAGTTTGCAAAGGGGTTTATTAAAGATTTAAAAGAAGGATTATTGTAGTTCGGAATTTTCTTAAAAGGTGTAACTTTCAAGAATTTATAGTTGCTGCAATCTTGTAATTTATCATAATTTAACGCTAGGAGAAGAAGATTCTTATGAAAATAACATTTGAAAAAATACGAAACCTTTCACTAATATATATTAAGTTAAGAGATCATAATGAGAAAGTTAAAACAATTCAGGATACTTCGTGTGAGTTATTATTTGATAAACATAAGAACTGGATAGGTATAAATATTTTTAATAATAGCAAGTGCTATGGTGAGTTCGTTCTTCCTACTGTAAAAAGGATTAGAAAAATAAACGTTCAGCAGACTGCTGAAATAGTTACTATATTATTTGATAAAATTACTAATATACACAGTAAGAGAGAATGGATATGCAATGTTGATTATAATGAAGATGAATTTTTGGGAATTGAACTTATAATTACAGACTTTAATTGTAACACAGAAGTAATAGAGCCATTTACGATTTTTCGCTAAAGGCATCAATAGTTATAAATAGTATGTAAACTTCATATTAAACGTAATAGTAATTTTAGACGAAGTATTGTAAGATTAAAACTAATTATCATAGTTAGTGTGTAAACTAATATTTGCTTTGGAAGGGGATATGAATTTTGAAAAATAGATATACTATTATACCTTTGTTTTCGTTAATAATATTTTTCATAATAGTTTTTATAGGTGTTTCATCTTGTTTAAATGGCATTGGGTTCTGCATAGTATACGAACTAATATATGGAATAACTTTAAGCATATTAGTCCCAATTATGTATGTTAAAACTAAAGAAAATTTATCTCTTAGTTCATTTGGAATAAAAAAACTTAGGGTTATCGATTATATTATAATCTTAATCTTTGTAGCATTTTCTATTTGTGGACAATTATTTACTACTGATTTAAGTAAAATAGATTTTAGTTTATTTCCTTTAAGTATTATGCCACTTTTAATGACTACCTTTTTTGAAGAGTTTTTGTTTAGAGGATTCATGCAAACTAGATTTGAAAAAAACTTTGGAGCTATAACTGCAATTGTTTTATCAGGTTTTATTTTTTCTATTTATCATTTAGGATATCCTGGTTTTAGGAATTTTAACGATATAATTTTATTGTTTTTTGTTGGGATTATGTTTGCGGTACCATTTAAATTATCAAATAATAATCTAATAGTATCTTATTTTATTAACTTACCAAATGCTTATTTGACATATTTGCTTAAGTTTGAACAGTTTCCTAATTTCTCTTTAAATTTTACTATAATTTGCATTATAGGATTAATATTGACTATATTCATATTTAGGTTATATTTTAAAAAATATGAGAAACAAAGTTATTCGTTATATGAATAATATTCTTAAAGGGTGTAACAATTAAGATTTTGTAGTTATTAAAACATTGTAATTTTTTACGAAGAAAGGATGTGATATTTTATTATAAGAATATCAAGAGAAACAAGATATTTTGATTCTTTAAGAAGTTATAAAATTTATATTGATGATATATATTGTTGTGATATAAAAGATGGTGAAATTAAAGAAATTGATGTTGAGAATGGAGAACATTCGATTTATCTAAAAATTGATTGGTGTAGAAGTAAAAAATCAAGATTCATTGTTAACAGTAATGAATTAGTAGAATTTAATTGTGGTAATTCAATGAATGGATTAAAATGTTTATTTATTTTAATTTACATCACATTTTTAAAAAACTGTTACCTATTTATACAACCAAATAATATCGTATGACAATATTCATATTATACGAATCAAAGTTAACTATTAGGAGGGTATGTGTAGTGTTAAAAAAAATACATGCTAAAATGGTTTCTACTTTTGGTAAAGACTATTGTATATACTTTAATTCTATAGTGATGGGACTTATATTTGCTTTTTTATCAATTGATTATAAAGACAATGAAGCACGTAAAGTTGAGTTAGTAATCTCACTTATATTGATATTGCACGGAATAGGTTGGCTGATAAAATCATATAAAGTTACAAAAAATAAATAAAAGTATATACATTATAAAAAATTTTCTACATAACAGTAATTAAATACGAAATAGTTGATTATTCAGAAAGGGGCTATTATGAAAGAAGAAAACAAGCACTCGAAATATTCATTTCTTTTACCAATTAGCATTATGATGTTACTACCACCATTTGTAATTTCATTTATTCAACAAGGAAATATTATAGATAAAATATTCTTTTTCGCTACACTTTTGGGGTATATATTTATAATAATGGCGACAGTTTTAGGACATAGAAAAAACATCTCGAAAAACAGTTGAAAAATATGGGGGGATAGATTTATGTTATTTAAATTTATATTTTGCAATACAATGGGAATTGTTTGTTTCATTTTAGGAATTTGGCAAATAATTTTTACCTTAAATAATAAAAACGATATGCCTCATTATGTGCAAGGATTAAAGAAAGAAAAATATGAAGTTATAGATAAGGATAAGTTTAATAACATAATGGTAACTCAAAGCATAGTTCAGGTTATATTGATTTTACTAACAGGAGTTTTATATGTTATTAGTAAGAATCTAGAATGTTGTGTTCTGGCATCGGGGAGCATTTTTCCAAACATTATTTTCTCTATAAAAGTAAGAAAATATATTAAAGTAGAATAGAGAATTGTTGCGTTATTTTCTTAATGGGTGAAACAGTTAAAATTTATAGGTGTTGCACAAAAGTAATTAATGGTGAAATGACTGGAAATCAAATTATACGAGGAGGAAAAATAGTGCAAGGTATCGGTACCGGAATTATATTAGCAATAATACTAATTGTAATTTTAGAGATATTCAGATTTTTTAGACGGATAACCAATCTATCAAGAGAAATAGATGATTTAAAGAGAAAAGTAAATAGTATTGAGGAAGTTATTAAAAATCAAGAGGAATTATATTAAGGATACTTCGCCACCTTCTTAAATTGGGAAGAATAATTATTTAAATAATTATAGAGAAAAATTTTAATTTGTAGGGAAGATTATTTATATTTTGTGAGGTGAAAAGTAATGAAGAGCCTTGAATATACAGAGATGAGAGCTAAAATAATTGATCGATTGAAAGAACAAAAAAATATTGTATTAGCAACCTGAGAAAATGGAAAAGTTACTGCCAGAACTGTTTACTGCACATCAAATGAATTGAAAATATATTTTATGACTTCGAAAGCTTATGCGAAATATAAACAAATTATTAAAAATCCTTTAGTGGCAATGTGTTTTAATAATGTACAAATACAAGGAAGAACAGTCATATTAGGACATCCATCTAGAGATGAAAATAAAGAAATTTTAGAGAGATGTGAGCATCTAGATAAGGAATTTATGTATTGGGCTAAATATAAAAATGCGGTACTCATTGAAGTAGATATTACTGAAGTTGAGTGTTGGAATAATAATGGGCGTGAATATATAGATGTACTAAATAAAAAGAGTTATAGAATTGGATAATATTAGATTTTTAAGAAAGATGGTGAGTGAATTGGATATTAAGTTAGCGAGCCCAGAAGAAATCAAAATAGTAACCAATATTTCAAAGAGAGCTTTCGATACAGACGTATTGGTAGGTGCCGATGAGGTAGGAGGGCCACCCAATTATGATTCTGAAAAATGGCATAAAAAAATGATGTTAAGTCATAATTTATACACTCTAAAGCAGGAGGATCATCTCATTGGCGGAGCCATTTTATTTCAGGATAAAAGAAATAAGGAGATTATGTATGTGGGAAGAATATTCATAGATCCAAAAGAGTATAAAAAAGGTTTCGGATTAGAATCAATTAAATATATTGAAAAGATGTTTCCCAAGATTACAACATGGCGCTTAGAAACTCCGGTTTGGAATATAAGAACAAATTCATTTTATAAAAAGCTTGGATATTTGGAAATGTACAGAGATAAGGAATCTGTTTATTATCAAAAAGAGGTATGAGTATAATGCGAAGTTCATCAAATTCCAATCTATCTGATTGGATAAATGTACATAATATCGGCTCAATTAATGCAAATCTATCTTATAAATCGCAAATGTAATTAAGTGTGAACGGAAGATTATTTATATTAGGTGGTGTATAGAATGCCAAATGGAATTGTTATTTTTGGTGCAAATGGATGTGGCAAAACTACATTAGGATGTGAATTGGCTCGTAAACTAAAAATTAAACATTTAGATGTTGAAGACTATTACTTTGAAGAATCAGAAATTCCTTACTCCAAACCACGCTCTAAAGATACAGTGATTGAATTAATGCTTGTTGATATAGAGAAATGTGATTCATTTGTGCTTTCATCTGTAAAAGGTGATTATGGTGATAAAATTAGTTCTATGTATAAATTAGGTGTATTCCTATCTGTCCCGATTGATATACGTTTAGAACGTGTGAAACACAGGTCATTAGAACAATATGGAGAACGTGTTTTAGTAGGTGGCGATATGTATGAGCAAGAACAAGGTTTTTTAGAATTTGTTAGAACTCGCAATCTTTCAATTATTGATGAATGGACAAAAACATTAGTTTGTCCAATACTTCATCTTGATGGCACTAAAGCAATTTCAGAAAATATTCAATTAATAATTGAGAGATACAACCGCATAAAATAAGCATAATCGGAAACTGTGTTACCACGCACTTTTCTTTAAAGGTGCAACACTACAAATTTGTAGTTGTTGCAACAAAGTAAATAAATGAGTAGTAAATTGAGGTGAAACAAAGTGGGAGATTTTAATATAGTAGAAAAGTTACCGAGTATTGATAAATATATTAAATTAAGAAAAGAGGTAGGTTGGGAAACTGTAGATATAGAAACTGCTAAAAGAGGGATTAACAATTCAAATTATTGTATATGTATTGAATGTGAAGGGAATCTTATAGGATTTGGAAGAGTTGTAGGTGATGGTGCAACTGTTTTTTATATTCATGATATTATGGTTTCTCCCAAGTATCAAAAACAGAAACTAGGTTTAAAAATAATGGAAAAGGTAATGGAATATATTTATATAAATTATTCAGATAAAGCGTTTATTGGTTTAATAGCAAAACATGACCTTGATAAGTTTTATAGCAAATTTGGTTTTTCGTATAATGAAAATAATCGTTTTTACAGATTTAAAATTCAAAATAATTAAGTAATCAGATGTCTAAAGTATAAAACTATGAAGTAATAGACAAATAGTAATTTGAAAGGAAGAATTAATATGGAAGAAATTAAAGATTTAAAAGTGGTAACGTTGAAATATGTAATGGAAACATTGCAACTATTGATTGAAAAATACAAATTTAATATCGATACACTTTCAAAATTATTAGATGTAAAAAAAGACGTTATTTTAAGCAAAGATGAAAAAAAGCTATTTGAAAACTCTAAGGATTTTGGGAAGATATCTGATTTAATTATGATGCTTGAACTTATAGGGAGAGATACTGCCGATTTAAAAATTGGAGCATTTTTGCAAGTTTTATTAGAATATCATAATATTTCGGCAGAAACAATTGCATTGATGTCTGGAGTTAGTGAAAAAGAAGTTAATGATTTAGTAGAATATCCCAAATTAGTTTCTTTAGAAAGTAAATATAAGATATCTAAAACAGTGATGTCATTACGCTTTTTCTTGAAAGAATTAGAATCATAAATTCCAAGTTATATATAACTTGAAATCGGTACACCAAGGTAAATAAGTGTGAAATGAAGAGAATTAATATTTTATGTAGGAGGTTATAGAATGAGTTGTAAAATGTGTGAAAAGCAAAAAAATATTAAAGATGACCCATATTTTATTATGGAACTTGAAACAGGATATGTAATTTTAGGATGGTTTCAGAGGTTTAAGGGCTATACCGTTTTCAATTGTAAAGAGCATGGTCCTGAATTACACAACTTAGAACATTCTTTTAAAATAAAACATCTTGAAGAAATGTCTATAGTAGCAGAGGCTATTTCTAATATATTTAAGCCTGATAAGATGAATTATGAACTACTTGGAAATGGATGTCCTCATATTCATTGGCATTTATACCCGAGAGTAAAAGGTGATACTCCTATAGTTAGTTCGGTATATCAATTGTCAAATGAGGAATTGTTTGATGAATCTACAAGACCGAATGAGGAGCAGAGAGAAGAATTGAAAGAAAAGATTAAAAATGAAATTGTGCGTCTACGTTCAAAATAAGCATTAAGTGAAGTAATTATGTGATGCGTAATATTCTCACTTGGTGTAGCAATTAATAAAGAGAATACTCTTTGAAAATTAAGCAGAATGCTATTTGTAAAACATGTTATAATTTTCCAATTGATAAATATTAATTTTTAGGAGAGATTATAATGAAAAATGTTGTTAATTATGTTACAGAAATGTTGAAGTCCAGTAATTTATCGTTTATAGACAAGCCAATTCTTATTGGTGGAATGGCTATGGAGTATTATGAAATGCGAAAAGCTGGTGCAGACATCGACCTTATAATAACTGATGAGGATTATAAAGAACTTGCACAAAAATATCCTAATGAGAGAAAAGATTTATATGGAGATTTGGGAATGGTCATTGGAAAATTTGAGATATGGAGAAGTATTGCGCACCTTGATTATAATTTTTTTAAAAAAGATGCCATTGAGCAAGAAAATATCTTAATCGTATCAATAGACAGGCTTTTATGGACCAGAGTGTGTGCTATGGAAGTAGAAAAATATAGAAATGACTTAGAATTACTAAAAGAATATTATTATGAAAATTATACTAATCAAAAATACCATAAAGAAGCGCTATCGCATGAGAAGTCTTATTTGAAAATGAATGGTGCAGTTTTTGGTGGCAAATATGATGACCTATAATATCGGATTGTAGTAAACTTTTATTAAATGCGAGGCTCGACAAATTCCAATTTGTCTACTTGAATAAAATGAATATGAAGTCAGTTCAAGTTTTACAAATTTTTCTTATAAATGCTACTTGTAAATTTTAAAGAATTAGATATTGAACTATAGGATAAAGATAATTAATATAAAATTGTTTTTAATGGAGTAAATCAGTGAAAAAATTATTTAAATTTATAGGTGTTTTTTTATTAATGATTATAATTTTAATTTCTGTATTTTTGTATATACAAATAAATAAACCATATACTGAAATTATTAATATCAATTGGTCTATCAAACTACCAAACTCATATAAAGAAATTTATTCCATAGATAGTGGTGCAAGTTTTCATGGTGATGGTGAGAGATATCATATTTTTGAATATACAAAAGAAGGCGACATTAATCAAACTATAAATACTATGCTACATCGAAAGATAAATCTTCAAAAATATATTTAATATTTATTACTGATACAAAAAAACTTTATGTAATTGAAGATATACTCTAAAATTTTTAATACCTCATTTCATTAGAAAGAGAGAATACAACATTTATGAAAAGAATCGTATTGTCAATAAGTTTAACATTGCTAACTATAATCATGTTAGTTGGATGTGGTAATTTTAGTGAAAGGCCATCTTCTGAAAACTTAAAAGTTACGAAAAATGACATTACTAAAAACACTGATAATAATACAAATGAGAAGATTATACTTGAACCTACTATACCGCAATGGTCATTGAAACAGATTACAGGTGCATCAATGGCAGACATTGATTATGCATCTGATGATATCGTGATATTTCATGGGTGTTTTGGTCTTTTTGTATATGATTTAAATAAATTAAACATTATTCGTAGTTTAGATTTAAAACCAATCCATTGTAATTATACACAAGGCGATGCATACTGTAATGTAGAAGTGAGTAAAGATGGGAATACGGTACAGTTGCATGCTGCTGATAGTAAAAAAATGTACATTTATTCTGTATCTGACAATACTTTGTGTGAAACAAACTATAGTCCTATGGATAATTCTTTTCAAAGTAAACTTGTAGAGATAAATCAAGCTATTGGTAAATGTAACGGAAGCTTAAGTTATTATGCAGTTCAATTTGACTCTGGAGAATATGGATATTTAACTTGTGATGATGGGACGCTTGAAACATTAGATTATGTACGTGGCGATAAGAGATATTCATTGTTTAAATCTGTTGAATAATTTCAGTTTAGAAATATATTGTAAGTAATACACAATGGGAAACAGTACGGGTTTAAGTAGAATGTTATTCATTAACATTATGGATATATAATATTTTGAGGAGATGATTATAATTTTCAACAATAAATTAAAAATTGTAATAACAATTTTGTTTATTATTTATTTAATTGCAGTACCTAATCAATATGGGCTTAAAAATCATTTTGTAGCTATAGCAGGTAACATATGTTTAATATTAGCTGTTGCTCTTACAATTTTTCAGATAAATAAATTTAGAAGTGTTGTTATGATTTTTATTATTACTTTTTTTATTGGTCAATCTATTGGTTATGGACTTAATATTGATTTTTTAAAGATATATTTAAGTATTGATAATGGAAGGGGAGTTTCTTATAGCTTAGCAAGTATAGTTATTCCTATTATAGTGGCATTTTTATTAAGCTTTATATATAAAATATTCAATAAGAGAACTACAGAAGGATAATGTTTTAAATAATATATAATGTTCTTATAAAATGTAATAGTAAATATTTGGGGAGTTGCTGGAGGTGTCGATATGTTTTTTATTATATGTGGTATAGTTGTTCCGATATTATTTGTTATTTATAATATTGTTTATTATTTTAACAAGAAAGTTATTTATGCAATAAAGGATAAGAATCTTGTTATAATAAACAATAAATTCTTTAAAATACAACTATGTTTAAGTTGTATAAACGCTATACTTATAACCATAATAGTTTATGTGTGGGACAAATTCCATTCTCCATTTGGTTTCTTACTTTTTATATTAACCTTTTGGGGTATTAACTATTTAATAAAATTTATTGCAATATTAAAAAAATATGCAAAGATAGAAAATTAATTATGCATAACATTCTTCCTGATTTTCAAAATCAAGGTGTTGGTACTCAGAGTATGATGCTAATTGAAAAAATGATAAGAAAAAATTGGATAGGATCTATTAGATTAGATGCTTTTTCATTAAATCCATTTGCTTTAAGATTGTATGAAAAAATTGGTTATGCAAGGGTAGGAAAGGCAAATTGGAGAAAGGGATTATTTTATTTATTTGAAAAGAAGATATAGATAATGGTTTATAGTTTCGGCTATAGATATATCAGATTACGGAGTGAATTATTTAAAAGAATGGGTTAAATAAATCGTGAAAAACTAGATTGTAAATATTATTATATAAATGGATGTAAGAAATAGTCAGTAATTAGATATATTAAATTATTTTTGAATTAAAACGGGATCTTCAGATATTGCGAGATAAGAATTATTAATAAGAGGAGGTAAATTTTTGAATGTGCCTAAAAAAAATGATAATGAAATGAAAGCAAAACTGGCAGTAGACTATTCAAATGAACATTGTACATATATATCTATTACCTTAAGTATTACTGCATTTACTACAAGATTAATATATTTAAGCCTAAATAGGGGTACAGCCGACATACGTGTAAAAACCGGTCATATTATGGATATATATTCCATCATGTAGCCGGTTTTTACTTTATTAAAAAGAATATATTTTTTTTAGTTTTAAGTTTAACCAAAATATTTCCTCCAATTTTAAACAATTAAAAGAATGTAAATATACATCCTTTTAATTATTTGAAATTTATATTCAATTTATTCATTAGCATAAATTAGACATAAAATATTTATCGCACTAATTAAAGTAAATATTATGAGTAATATCCATAAGTAACTGTATTTCTTCCATAAGCTAGAACAGATCTTTCATTTTCTTAGGATTTACGTTTTATTGTGGGAGAAGTCGCAGAGGGTATCCGTGTATCAGGTTACAAACAAGTAGAAAGGATAAGTATATGATGTTTAAATTACAATACAGTAATGATGTTAGAGTATATTGAAATACATTGTTTAATTAGCTATAATATTGTTAATAATCAATACTAAAGATAAAAAATAAGGCAAGGTTAATAATATGGAGAAAACTTTAAAGGCGTTAAATCTTGAAGATGATTTCTTATTTGCAAAAGTTATGAGCGATAAAGACATTTGTAAAGAATTATTAGAAAAGATTTTAGAAATTGAAATAGAAAAAGTTGAACTGATTCAGGAACAGAAAACTATAGATTTATTACTTGAAAGCAAGGGCATTAGGCTGGATGTTTATGTTAAGGATGAAAACAATACAATATATAATGTTGAAATGCAGCGTGGAAAGCACAAGAATTTACCTAAAAGGCTAAGATATTATCAAGGAAGTATTGACTTAGATTTAATAAGCAAAGGTGAAGATTATAAAAAACTAGCAAAGAGTTACATTATATTTATTTGTACATTTGATTTGTTTAATAAAGGACTTCATAAATATACTTTTCAAAATGTATGTCTGGAAGATAATAGCATAATATTATATGATGAAGCGCAAAAAATAATATTAAATACAAAAGGAGTAACGAAGGATTTAAATGAGGAATTATTGGAATTTCTTGAGTATGTAGAAAATTCAACAGATGACACAGTAAATCATTCTAAAGGAAATCTTGTTAAAAGCATACATAAGAGAGTGCAGGCAGTTAAAAATGATATTTCGATGGAGGTAGAATTTATGCACTTCTTAAAAGAGTGCGAAGCACAATACGGAACTTATAAATTATTGGAAAGAGATAGAGAAAAAATTGAAGAAGGAAGAGAAGAGGGAAGAGAAGAAGGAATTCTTTTAACAAAAAAAGTATTTAAACTTTCTATGGAAGGATATACCATAAGTGAAATAGCGAAAGAGTGTAATATATCAGAAACTAATGTAAAAAAGATATTAGAATAGTATATAATATTTAGTAAGTAAGAAATATTGCACACCAAATTAATAATTTAAAAGTTTTAGCTTAAAAAAATACTGACGTGAAATTTTCGTTAGTATTTTTTTGGTTTAAAACATATAGATTTGACAAAGTAAAATAGGAAAAGTGTTTGCGAAATTTAAATAGTAAAATATTTATAAAAGTATTCTGTGGTTAACTAAAAGAAAAATTCCAAGTTGAATTATTTATATTAGCTTAAGGAGACTATATAGAAATGAAAAAATTATTTTTACCAGATGAATTTGTTGTTCCGATTATATATAAGACAGAGAATTTTACAATACGAAAACTTACTGTTTTTGATTTGCAGCAGGATTATATTGCTGTTATGGAAGCTAAAGATCATATTCACGAGCTTTATACGGAAGAATATACAAATGGATGGCCAGCTGATACTCTAACACTTGAGCAAGATGAGAATGATTTAAGGCGACATGAAAAAGAATTTAATGAAAGAATTGCATTTGCATATACTGTGTTTGATTCTGAAAATAAAAACTGTTTGGGCTGTCTTTATATTGATCAATCTAATCGTTATGATGCTGAAATCACTATGTGGACAAGAAATGATGTGACAGACATACTTCTTTATAGAACAGTTAAAAAGTGGATAGAAAAAGATTGGCCCTTCAAAAATACATATTATCCAGTTCTTGAAGGGTTGTATGATAAATAGTATTTCTTGCACTTTTAAACTGATATTATAAGCATAATATGAGTCAAAGATGTAGTGATTAATAAACTATAATTTTATGAGGTGGAAAATGATAATATGGATAAATGGAGCTTTTGGTAGTGGAAAAAGTACAATAGCAGAATTATTACATTCAAAGATAGAGCTTTCGCATATATATGACTCAGAACAAGTAGGATATTTTTTAGGGGATAGCTTTCCAACAGAGATGAATGTGAAAATTCATGGGCGGAACAGCAGATTGATAGATGTTTACAAGCCTTTAAAAGTAACATTAACGGTGAAAAAATCAATACGAATAATTTAAATGTAGAACAAGTAGTAAAAATTATTATGAAAAAAATAATTTATCAAAGTCTATAAAATTAGTAGTAATACAAATTTCAATTTTGTGATTGATCATTTTGAGTAGTAAATTTCCCTTATTGAGTAAAATGAGCAAAATATTTGGTTGAGTTAATACATGATTGTAAATTTTTGTGTAACAACAAGTTTTTGATGAAAGGGGATATATTGTTGAACGAAACTATATTAAAAGTTAATTATCTAATTGAAGGTATTATATCTACCATACCAACTAAAATGATTTATGAACAATCAAAAGAAAATGAACTTAGTAATATTCATTTTGAGATTAATTTCGGAAAGCATAATATCAAATCTAAAACATGTAATGCTATCGAATATGCAACAGTATGTTTACAGAAAGCACTACCTGCCAATATTAGCATAGCATGTTGTCAATCTTGCAGGTATGGCAACTTCTGCCCATACGGGGATGCTGATAATGAAATATTTTGTTTAAAAAATGTAATACCCAGGGATAAGGAAGACGTATGTACCTTCTTTGCTGAAAACCGTGAAAACCTTGAGGATAGAACCAGAAAACTACTTGATTTTTGTAAAGAATACAAACCCATGGCTGATAATAAGTATTACACTTATAATGATTGGGAATATAACTTGACACACTATAAGAGGTGAGAGGATGGCAATACCTAATAGAAATTCAAGAAAGATATTTGTAGGAAATGAGACTTATAGATGGATTGTTTCACCTAAAGATGAATATATAGTTCTTGTTGTTGAACATGATGAGTTTAAAGGAAGAAGAATTGAGATTTTCATACATTCTGATATTCATAAGTTTTGGGTTGAATTCCCAAATGTTGAAGAATTGAATTTAAAGATTATCAAACCTAAAGATGTGGAATTAATAATTTCTCAAGCGATTAAGGAAGGATGGAACCCCAAAGATAAAGGTTCAACCATAGTTTTTTGCTTATCAGAGAAAACACTATTATTAAGGCGTAACTTATAATCTTCTTTTAAAGAGTCGCAAATCTCATTTTGCGTACTAACTTGCTGACATATCACGGAGGTAATATATGTTTGAAGAATTAAAAGATTTCCTTTCTGGAACCTTTCATCAAGATATTAGTAGTTCAGAAAGTGCAATAAAGGAATATGCAATAGAAGTCGGGCAAGAGTATACTTTGTTCATTGTTAAATGTATAAAAGAATTTCTTAATTCTAATTTTACAGAAGAAGAGAAAAATAATTTTATAGAAAGAAATACAGAATTGTATTTTCCTGCAATTGATATGACACCAGTTGAATGGTTAGAAGGTGTAATGAAGTATTATATAATACACTTATAAATGTGACGCCTTATTCTTACAAGGCGAAGTAATGGGAGATTTAAATTTAATGAGAAGAATAAGAGATGTATTTTATGTAAATGCAAATTTTAATGAAAATTATTTTTTGTATTATGGAATGGAATTTAAAGAATTTATTAAACATAATCCAATGAGGATAGAAAATATTTTGGTGACTGAAGGGAATTACATTGCTAATAATTTTAATAGAAGTTGGTTCTTGGAGACTGCCAATGGGAAAGATGATATTTTAGAATTATCAAAGGAAGATATTTATGGTTTAGGCAGCTTCCATTGGATAGACTATAAAAATGAAGTTGATTTAAATAACTGCACTCCTGAAGAAAAGGCAGAAGTATTATATTTATCACATTTTGGGAAACCATTGAATTCACCATTTTTTACTAGAATAAATAATACTTTTGTTTATCTTGCTCATGATGATGGATGGTTTTGCAAATTATATTGTAAAGATATGTCAGTGTTTAAAGATATCATTAAAAATAAAATTATAGATAGTTTTTGTATGAATAAAAGAAGAAAAATATATCCTATGCCTGAAGATATAAAAAATGAGATATTTGAATTAACTAAAAAAGGGCTTTTAATAGACTTTTCCAATGTGTACAGAGATAATAAGTGTATTAGTTTAAATTATTATACTATTGGTCAGTATGAAGATATGGACAAAATGTATAATAATCTTGAACGAAACAAGAACAGAGCAGGCATTAAAGGAACAATTGAGCATAGAAATAAAGAATGGAAAATATATACATGAAAGATATCCTATTAGTACTCTTAAACATAAAGCATTAGGTTACAAAGAGGTTGAAATACATACATGATTATATAAAAAAGTGTGTGAAGCAGTGAATTTATTTCTATATATAATAAATGATAATTGAAAAGTTATGGTATTAAAATGGATTTGGAAGTTAGGAGATTGAAACAAATGGATATGGTTTTTGGAAAGTTGATTGGACAAGGAAGAACCGCAGAGGTTTACGAATATTCTACTGATAAAATTATCAAATTATTTAGAAAAGGAATTCCTGCAAATATAATCAAGAATGAATACAGGATTAGTTTAGAACTGTATAAGAAGGGATTTCCAGTAGCAAAAGCATTTGATTTAATTGAATATGATGAAAGATGTGGTATTGTATATGAAAAAATAAATGGAATATCAATGTTAAAATATATTTCTTCTAAGCCTTGGAAGATAAATGCAGAAGCAAGAAGGTTGGCCGAGCTTCATAAAAGTATTCAAAAGGATATAGAAATTAAAATACCAAACCAAAAGGATAGATTAAAGGGAGACATTGCTCGAACTGATTTGCTGCATAATGAAGTAAAAGATAAATTATATAGATATATCGATAATTTAAAAAGTGATAATATCCTCTGTCATGGAGACTTTCATCCTGATAATATTCTAATAGCTAAGAAAAAGGTAGTTGTTATAGATTGGATGACTGCGACAAAAGGTAATCCATTAGCAGATATAGCACGTACATCAGTAATATTTAAGTATGCTTATATTCCAGAAGAAAAATCTTTTATAGAAAAGAAAATAATTAACAGTGTAAGAAATAAATTTTATTCGGCATATATAAATCAATATTTACAAATATCAAATACTTCTATAGAAGAAATTGAAAAGTGGGAATTACCTGTTGCGGCAGCTCGTCTCACTGAATGGTTGCCAGAAAATGAAAAACAAATATTATTAAAGTGTGTTAATAGTAAAGTCCAAGAAATATGAGTAAATAATAGAATTATTAGATGATTCAGAAAATCATATCAAGTATATTCGTGATAGATTTATAAACATTAGAGGGATATAGATTAGGAACTGATGGTCATGGATTCAAACTACTCAAAATAATTCTACAGAAAATTCGTAGGTAATTCAGATATACATTAATATCTAGTGATTATTTGCAAAAAATTCAAAGTTAATTTTGGATCTAGAGGTTGGAAATCAAAAGGTTGGTCGTTTTATAGGATCTCCTCAATATTCTTATAAAAAATGATGGTGATTATTTAAATTAATATAAAACTTTGGAGGTTGCATATGGCTGAAGTTACAATATTAATAAAATATTAAGAATTAGATGAACTATTACATCTATATAGACAATTACATTTATTTTTGAAAGGTATAATAATTAAGGTTTTGTAGTTGCTACAACATTGTAATTTATTGCGAAATAGTGATTATATCAGAACAGAGTATTTAGAAAATTTATAATTTCGGAGGTTGATATATTATGCAAAAGATAGTCTTTATACGACATAGCGAACCTGATTACTCATTTGTTGAGGAAAAAAAATACATAGGTCATGGGATAGATTTAGCCCAACTTACCGAAAATGGTATTCGAATTGCTGAAAATGCTTCGTTGGACAGTAGATTAAATAATGCCGATATAATTGTTTCTTCTCCGTATACACGAGCTTTGCAAACAGCAGCAATTATATCAAAAAACAGACAATTGAACATAAAAATAGAACTTGATTTACATGAATGGATGCCAGACTTATCTTTTCAATATTCATCTAAAGAACAAGCTTCAAAAGCTAATAGGTTATGCATAGAACATAAGGGGATTTGTCAAAACGATAGTGAGATAAAGTTTGAGAACCTAGAAGATGTCTTTAGACGCGCTAAAAAGGCTCTTTTGAAATATAGCAATTATAAAAAAATCATTGTAGTGACACATGGCATTGTTATACGACGGTTTTCTTTTGAACCCAATATACCTTTTTGCGGAATATCAGAGATTGACTTTGACGAATCATTTATATGTACCGAATTTCAAGACTATTAAAATCATAAAAAGGAAAGGGCTAATCAAATGATATTTTATAAAAATGGAGAATTAACTGTTCGTAGTTTAGAATATAGCGATAAGTACCTAATAATTAAATGGCTTTCAGATAACGAAGTCCTTAAATATTATGAGGGAAGGGATAATCCATATAATGAAGAGATGGTTGAAGAAAAATTTTATAATAGGAATGAAAATAAAACAAGGCGCATAATTGAATATTTTCAAAAACCAATAGGATATATACAATTTTACTCGATTAATAAAGAAGAACGTGAAGAGTACGGATATAATAATTTTCAAGATACTGTATTTGGCACAGATCAATTTATAGGTGAAACTAAATATTGGGGGCAAGGAATAGGAAAGGTATTAATTAAGTCAATGTCAGATTTTTTAATAACAGAAAAAGGTGCAAAGAAGATAATACTAGATCCTCAAGTTTGGAATGAAAGAGCCATTAGGTGTTATGAAAAGAGTGGATTTATAAAAATTAAAATCCTTCCTAAGCACGAGTTGCATGAAGGAGAATTAAAGGATTGTTGGCTTATGGAGTATTCTTAGATATTTAGGTCATAATTTTCTTATGAATAATTTGCTATGCAATAGTTAGTAATTATTACTATACAAGCATGTATTATTCGATTATACAATATCAAGTTTGATTAATAAGATATTGTTTTGGTTTGACATAAATGTGAATATAATCTATAATTTAACCAAAATAAAAATATAATCATGCAACTGGCGGAAATGGAGTTTACCATAGGGAGCATGATTTAAGAAGAATATCGACCGCCTGGGTAAATATAATTTTATCCAGGTGGTTTTTTATATTAAATTATTTTGGAGGTTAGGCTTATGAGAAAATCAGAGATTATATTAAAATATGGATGCAATCCGCATCAAAACCCAGCAAGAATTTATGTAAAAGATAAGGTATTACCATTTGAAATTCTTAATGGTAATCCAGGTTATATTAATTTCATGGATGCTTTTAATTCATGGCAATTGGTTAAAGAATTAAAACAAATAATAGGGTTACCTGCGGCAGCATCTTTTAAACATGTAAGTCCTGCTGGTGCTGCAATAGGAGTTCCTTTAAGTGATGTATTAAAAAAAGCATATTTTGTGGATGATATAGAATTATCTGCTGTTGCATCTGCTTATGCAAGAGCCAGAGGTGCAGATAGAATGTCATCTTTTGGTGATTGGGTGGCTATAAGTGATATTGTAGATTTGCCTACTGCAATAATTTTAAGTAGATCTGTTTCAGATGGAATAATTGCTCCAGGATATACAGATGAAGCACTTGAACTTTTAATGAAAAAGAAAAAAGGAAGTTATTGTATTCTTAAAATGGATTATAATTATGAACCTGAAAATATGGAAAGGAGAGATGTATATGGCATAACATTTGAGCAGAAGAGAAATAATATTCAACTAAAATATGAGATGCTTAATAACATGGTGACAAATAACAAAAATATCACAGATGAAGCAAAACGAGACTTACTTATTTCAATGATTACATTAAAATATACTCAGTCTAATTCTGTTTGTTTCGTTTTAGATGGTCAAGTAATTGGTGTTGGAGCAGGACAACAATCACGAATACATTGCACAAGATTGGCTGCGTCAAAAGCAGATATATGGTATTTGAGGCAGCATCCTAATGTCCTTAATTTATCTTTTAAAGAAGGTATTTCAAGGCCAAATAGAGATAATGTTATAGATCAATATCTTAGAGATGACATTACTATTGAGGAAATGAAAGATTGGGGCGAAATGCTTAATGAGGTACCTAATAGATTAACAGCGGAAGAAAAGGCTAAATGGTTGTCTAATTTATCTGGAGTATCTTTAGGTTCAGATGCATTTTTCCCATTTAGAGATAATATAGATAGAGCGTTTCAAAGTGGAGTAAAATATATTGTCCAGCCTGGTGGTTCAGTAAGAGATGAAATAGTAATAAAGGCGTGTAATGAATATAATATAGCAATGGCTTGCTCAGGTACAAGATTATTTCACCATTAAATATAAGAATAGTTAGTTATGCTAAATATTTGAATTTTTATAGTTATTTATTATATAATTAAACATATGGGCAATTGTAAATTATGATGAAGGAATATTCAGTTAGCAAAATAGGAATGTTAAAAGTATTTTTAAAACTTTAAGCGTAAAGACTTACCCCTTGCATGTTTATTAAAAATGGTTATAACAATATTATTGAAATTATATTTAGAAAGGTTGAGATAAGATGGAAAACACAAATAAACAAGATAAATTAGCAGTTTTATGGACCAGTGCTGATAGAGAAGTAGCACTTAAGATGGTTTTTATGTACACTTACAATTCTAAAATTGAAGGATGGTGGGATGATGTAACTTTAATCATATGGGGACCGTCATCTAAACTTCTCAGTGTGGATATAGAACTTCAAGACTATGTAAAGGAAGCACAGAAGGCAGGTGTTAAATTTCAGGCGTGCAAAGCATGTTCAGACATGTATGAAGTAACTGAAAAATTGGAAGCCCTTGATATAGAAGTGATATATATGGGAGAACCTCTTACAGATTACCTAAAAAATGGCTGGCAGGTGATTACCTTCTAAATGAGTAAAAAAAGAAGGCTTTTTGATCTTCTAAATTAAGTACTAAAACAATAATATTTTTTAAGTTAAATAAACTAACTGAAAGGATTGAGTAAAGACGCAATATTTTTAAATCATGAATTAATGGAACTCCTTTTCAAGAGTTCCATTCTAGTTAAAAATCAATTTATCAAAATAAAAGGAGTGTAAAAATGTTAAATCATACGGGAACTATTCAAATAGAAACAGAACGATTAATACTTCGGAAATTTACATATGATGATATTCCTGATATGCTAAAAAATTGGATTGCAGATCCTAATGTGCAAAATGAATATGGGGAACCTGAATATAAAACTGCTATTGAGGTTAGCAAATTATTAGGCAAATGGATTTCTAAATATGAAAGTAATGATTTTTATAGATGGGCAATAATCCTTAAAGAGAATAATGAAAATATAGGACAAATTGCATTTTGTAAGGTATATACAGAAATTGAAACAGCAGAAATTGAGTATTGTATTGGAGAAAGTTATTGGGGAAAAGGTTATGCAACTGAAGCACTAAAGGTTGTTATAGAATTTTCATTTAAAGAACCCAAGTTTCATAAGTTAGAGGCATTTCATAGGGCTATTAATGCTCGTTCAGGAAGAGTTCTGAAAAAGAGCATAATGAAAAATGTTGAAACTGTAACACGATTTGAGATTCAAAATATCAGACCTGATAATGAAATTTGCTATGCAATAGTTAGGAAGTGAGTATATATGAAGGTAAAAAGACAGTTACTATCAAATTATTTAATTCACAATTTTACTCATATTGCGAGATAAGAATCATTAATAAGAGGAGGTAAATGAATTTGGAGCAAATCCTATTTGAAACAAGAACGGATTTTAGAAATTGGTTAGAGGATAATTGTACTACAAGCAGCGGAATTTGGTTAGTGTTTAGTAAACACGCTAGTATTAAAACGCTTAAGGCTAGTGAGGCTCTTGAAGAAGCACTATGTTTTGGTTGGATTGACGGACAAATGCAAAGTATTGACGAAGTAAAGTATTTAAAATACTTTTCAATAAGAAGAAAAGGAAGCAAGTGGTCATGTGAAAATAAAAAACTTATAGAAGAACTTGAATCGAAAGGATTAATGACTGATTTGGGGCAAATAAAAGTTGAAGAAGCAAAAAAAATGGAATGTGGGATGCTCCAAAGCCTGAACCTATTTCAGAAGAGCAAGTACAAATGTTTATAGAATTAATAAAAGATACTGAACCAGCATTCAAAAATTTTATGTCAATGTCACCTTCTGTTAAAAAAAACTATACTGGGCTATATTTTGATGCTAAATCGGATGATGCCAAAAAGAGAAGGCTAGAGAAAATAATAAGTAGGTTAAATCTAAATTTAAAACCAATGTAGGAGGAAAACAAATGGAATACATATCTTTATGTTAAAATTATGAAAAACTATAATCTAATGAACAATAGTAACTCATATTACGTAACAAGAATAATTTAGAGTATAATTTTAAAGAGAATAAGGTGATTATTTAATGAAAAAGGAAAAGATAAGGATAGAGGAACAGACAGAACTTTTATTAAATGAGTTTAAAGAAATATATGAACCTAAAAACAAAATTATTGATGAGATTATATTGAAGGGACAAAATGAATTGAGCAAAGGTCAAATTCCTCAAGTTGTTTTGAAACATGTAGTCGGTGCAATTTATCGGGTAGTTTTTATTGAAAAAGTCACTGTTGGAGATAGAGCAGGTGAAATATTAAAAAAGATGGATAAACTTTCAAGGTCAAATGGTTGGTTGCCTTTTGGAATTTTAATTCCTTTTTAAAAAATAATAGTGCAGGGAAGAACTTATTTCTTACTATTGAGTATTATAGATGGACAATCCCACCTATAATTTTTTAGGCTATATTTCAACATCATTTTAAAACCTGCATAAAATTATAATTGTAATTTTATGCTTAAAATAATTTTACCAAATTTTATATTGACAAATATAAATTATACTACTATATTTTATAGTAGTATAATAAATGGTGGTGATTAAATTGTCTTCAATAAATTTAATAATACTTGGCTATTTGCAGAACAAAGAGAAAAGTGCCTATGAAATGGTTAAAGAATTTGATATCTGGAATCTTACTAAGTGGCTAAAAATCAGTAACCCGTCAATTTATAAAAATATAATTAAATTATGTGATAATGGATATTTAAATTCAAGGACTGTTAAAGAAGGTGAAATGCCCGAAAAAACACTATATTCACTAAACGAAAAAGGAAATTTATATTTCAATGAATTAATGGAAGAAAGTTCAAAGAATATAGGAAACATTTATTTAGAATTCAATGCATTTTTAGTTAATATAGAGAATTTACCAGAAGAAAAAAGAAAAGAATACCTTAAAAACTTCAAAGACAAAGCAGAAGAACGTAGAATATTTGTGGAATTAGTTTATAATAACGCAAAACAGCAAAATGAAAAATCCGGTTCCGAATTTCTTATATTAGATCTATATAACGAATTTTATAACGTTCTACAAAAATGGTCTGAAAAAGTTTTTGATTATTATAATTAATAATTTCATGTCTCTAATAAATCTTTATATTGTGAGACATTTTTTTTGCCCAACTACTATACTTTATAGTAGTTTATTATACACTAATATATATTATATTGTTATTTAGAAGGTTATCTTCAGGTATAGCCAACGAACTAAAATATAAAAATATCCCATTTATAGATTTTTTCATAAATGGGATAAGAAAAATTTAATTAGAGGAGATGTTAATTTGAAAAAAATATTATTTGCTCCTGGAATAGCTTCTATTGAAGCTTTAGGAAGTATAACCAGATTAATTGCCATAGCAGATGAAATAAAAAAAAGACAGAAAGACTGCAGTATAATATTTAGAGCTGCAGGAAGAGAAGCAGATTATGCCGCATCCTGCGGATATAGAGTGGTACAAGGATATAAACCTAAGTTCGATGTGCAAAAGTTGTTGCAGTACGGCAGCAATAACGATAGTAAAGGCAATTCATCACAACCTAAGTTCTCTATGGACAGCTTATGTGATGTAATAAGGCTTAAAGGTCTTATTTCTAAAGAATATTTGGAAAATACCTTTAAAGAAGAAATGGAATTAGTACAAAGTTTTAGGCCAGATATAATATTCGGGGAATTTGAAACAGTCATGCCTATAGTTGCAAAGAAAATGGACATGCCATATTTTTGTACAGGTGGTACTCCAAGCAAGAAAGACTTCTCTTACTTTGGATTTTCTAATAATACTGAATACGGATATGCAGAAGATTATAATGAACTCTTAAGGACTTTAAATTTAAAAACTATAGAAAACATATGCGAACTTAATCAAGACTATAACTGCAGCAAAGTTTTCGTACCAAGCATACCTGAACTGGAGGATTTAAAAGACAGCTCAAAATATATATTTTTAGGCTCAGTGACACCTAAGAATTTTATAAAATCAGATTTTAACTTTGAAAAGAAGCGCCCACTAATATATATATATTTAAGTGTTGGTGAAATAACGCCTGATGTATATCAAAAAGTGATTTTAGACACATTTTTAGATTCAGAATTTGATGTTATAGTCACAGCAGGAGGAAACTCTCGATTTAAAAGTAGTGTGAGCTCTAATACTAGTAATGTACACTTTATGGATATGGTTCCATCAGATAAGGTTATAAAAATGACAGATATAGCTATTCATCACGGAGGTCAAAATACCACCGTACAATGCATTGAAAATGAAGTGCCTTCAATTATTTTTCCTGGAAAACATTTCGAACGTTATTTTAATGCCGAAAAAGCTTCTGAAATAGGCTGTGCATTAAATCCAGGCATAAATAATTTTAATAAGGAATTTCTTTTAAAAACATGTAGAGAAATTATTAAAGACAATGCATTTAAACAAAATCTCAAGATATATTCAGACAAAATAAAAAGCGGCGGTGGTGCGGTTAAAGCTTCTGATTTTATATTAAATCATTAAATTTGTCCCACCATTATATTTTATCCGATATCCAGCATCGCCTCCAACGATGGCTGAAAATAAAATTGTTAAGGGCATAAATAATTCAAAACCTGATATTCTTATAGTTGCTTTATAATATTCACTTTCTAATAAATGGATTTATAAACTTAAGAAATACATTTATTCATTTTGTATCCAATTTAAGTATATTAAGGTATAATGTCAATATGTTGATTTGTATTGGCAAATATGAATTTAGGCACATGAAAATGAATAACAGGTCCAAAGTTGCTAGGGATATTTTTCATCAGGCAAGGAGGTGAATTGCCCTCATAGCGGGCTATTAGGTCAATTGGCCGACGTAGGATGATGGAAAATAGACTAGCAAATGGACTTGTTATTTATTTGATTGTGCCTCATTAGGAAGTGGGTATATATGAAGGTAAAAAGACCGTTACTGGTAACTTTCATTACTGATTTGAATGTGCTTAATATATTTTTAGTGATAATATCATTTTTTCCTAAATTTATTGAACAATTTGGAGTTTATGCAATTCCAATATCTAAATCTAATTCTTTAAATGATATTATCAGAATATTAGAGGTAATATGTTTGATAATAATATCTTATGGATTTTTTAAACTAAAGAAATATGGATATTGGTTAATGATCTCTTACAATTTATTTTTCTTAGCATTATCTATGTTTTGTTTGGAAACTCAAAATGAACAATTGAATTTAAGATCAGAATTTATGCCATCACTCATAGCGCTGATAATTACATTTCCATCTAAACGATACTTTATGAAAGAAATTGAGTCTTTGTAATAGAAAATTATTGTGATTAAACGAAATTTATGTTTTACATTGATTTGGAGGGATACAAATGGATATTACTATTGAATTGGGACAAGTAAATGATATTGATGAATTAGAAAATCTTTATAATGATTTAAATGATTATTTGGCAGAGGGTGTAAATTATCCTGGATGGATAAAAGGTATATATCCTATAAGGCAAAATGCAATTGATGGTGTTAAAAGCGGAAATCTTTATGTGGCAAAACATAATGATATAATAATTGGTTCTATTATTCTAAACCATGAACCTGAATCAGCATATTATAATGTTAAATGGGGATTTGATTATGACTATTCAGATGTTTTTGTTATACATACATTTGCTGTCCATCCGAAATTTATGAAGTGTGGCACCGGCAAA
>JARLHR010000229.1 GCA_031292145.1 Clostridium sp.
AGTTTTTAAAGAGATATCATATAACAATTTAGATTGTTTAATTAAAATTGAAAGTTTTGAATCAGCCTGTAAATCTCTAGTTCTATATATAGTGTCATTTTTATGACCCTTTTCAAGGTACGGCTCAAGTTCTTCAATTATACTAACTGGATTAATTTTATTTATAGCTTTAATGAGTCTACTATTCACAGAATATATTAGCTCAATTCTACTTAATTTTTTACATGATGAACTAACCATTAAAGAATCTACTCTAACTTTTTTATTATCAACATCCAAATATTTAGCGATGCTTTCAGCTAAAGCTTCAACTTCGTCTTTTATTAAATCTTCGCCAGTGGAATTTTCATATTCAACTAATCTATTTCTGAAATTTGTTAGAGTATTTATAGAAACTGGTTGTGTTTCATAATTAGTTGTATTTAAAGCATATTGATATCTTACATCGAAAGTAATTCTCCTCATACAATCAAATTTATAATGCTATTATATCATGGATTTCGAATTTGATAATATTTGTCAGCTTTTTGTGGGCTAATCATTATATAATATTAGTTATAACGCATTTTAGGGAGGTTTAGTTTTTTATGAATAATAGACTAACGGCAGAAAATATGAGAAAACTAGAAGAAGAACTAGAATATGAGCTGACCGTAAAAAGAGCTGAGATATCAAAAGAAAAATTAATAGCCGCTGCACATGGTGATAGATCCGAAAATGCAGAATATAAGGAAGCTTGTGCAAACTATAGAGAAAATGATAATAGAATTCAATATTTATTAACTATGATTTCTACAGCAACTATGATAGATGATGAAAACATAGATAAATCTGTACTTGGAGCTAATAGTAAAGCTAGAATTAAATTCGTAGAAGATGACGATGAAATTGTTGTAACATTAGTAACTACTATGGATTTAGATCCTGAAAACATGCTTATAAGTATTGAATCAGATCTAGGAAAAGCATTATTAGGCAAGAAAGTTGGAGATATAGCTGAAGTTAATGCTCCGGGAGAAAAATGCACAATAGAAGTATTAGAAATATTATAAAATCTATTGCTTTTGAATGTGCTATTACTGTAAACCACATATTATACTTATATTCTCTTATGTAATTATGTGTTACTTGATAATACTCATTTATAAATGCATTATATTTCATTTGCCTAAAAATCATCCCATAGAAAATAAATTCCTATGGGATGAACTTACCTTAAATCATTATTTTTTATTAATAAACCCAAGCACCAGCATTACCTACTAAATAACCATCTATAGTTGTATTAACAGCCATATCCCCTGAATCATTAAAGTAATACCATTTTCCATCGCTATCTTTAAACCAGCCTGTTTTCATTGATCCATCATTATTTAAATAATACCATTCGCCACTGCTATCTTTCAGCCAGCCTGTCTTCATTGACCCATCATCATTTAAATAATACCATGATCCATTATTGTCTTTAATCCATCCTCTTTGCATTATTCCAGATGAATTTAAATAATACCAAGTATTATCCTGTTTAATCCATCCTGTTTCCTTTACTCCATTTAAATTTACAAATGACCAAGTTCCATCTGTATTTTGTTTCCACTCGTTATTAACTTGAACTGCTGTAATACCTGTGTTTGAGACTGACTCTGTTGATGAAGTACTACTGCTATCTTGATGGTGATGTGATGAACTGCTGATTGTAGTAGTACTTGTTGCTGTTCCACCTGTTGTAGCTCCACTTGTTGTTGTTCCGCTTGTTGTAGTTCCACCTGTTGTAGTTCCGCTTGTTGTTGTTCCACCTGCTGTAGTTCCAGTTGTTACGGCTGCCCCTGTTGTAGTTCCTGAATTAGTACTAAAAAAAGTACCGTTAACTGGATTCATATAATCTGGCCAGATTATATTACCTTCACTATCCATTTCAACTTTTGTTGTCATAACCACACTTTTAAAATAATCATTAGTAATCTCTTTACCACTCTTATTACTTGTTTTTGTTCCATCATAGAAATAGTTACTATCACTAAGAACCATATTGGGCACATTATCAACCACTCCAGCTGATGTTCTAAATGAAATATTATTTGTTAAATTAAATTGTAGATTTGCACCAGTATAATAATCTAATACATAATTGCCACTTCCATTATCTGCGGATACACAGTTATTTACAACAACTGCCGGATTACTATTACTATCAATACCTCTAGTATGATTATTAAATGATAGTGAATTTTCTAGAATGTTAGGTACTGCAACTCCTTCTCCTCCAAGCTTAAAGCCATTACCGTCACCATTAGTTACTGTACCATCAGTAAGAGTACCAGTTCCATATGCAATACAATTTTCAACTGTAACAGGACCAATTTTTCCTGTTTGTGCCTTTGTATATAAATCCCATCCATCATCGCAATTGTTATGAGAAAGGCATCCTCTAAATACATTACCATAACCAACTGCTATTTTAGCCGTAAACCCATCAGCATTATTCATTGATGCATCACAATTATCATAAGATTCACAATTTAAAATAAGGTTATTACTTGGCCACTTATCTATCGTGTCATTAGAGCTTCCACTTATTTCCAATCCAGTGTCTCCATTTTTGTAAGTTTTAACATTCTGAACCACATTGTTGTTTCCTGAAACTGTAATTCCATGTTGGCTATCTGAAGTATTAGTCACATCGATTCCATATAATTTCCAGTAGTTTCCTGCAAGAGTAAGTCCCGCTGATTTCTTTCCAAAATCAAATACTGCTCTTTGCCCATCATATGATGTAAGTGTCTTCATCTTATCAGAAGTTCCACTATTACCTTTTGGTATTGTAATAGGAGCAGTAAGATTATATGTTCCGCCTTTAACCTTTATAGTTTGTCCATCACCAGTATAATTAATTGCTGTATAGATATCTATTGGATTATTTTCAGTTCCATCACCATTTTCAGTTCCATTTTGTGAAACATATACATTTCCACTTTCATCACCATAAGTTTTATATGATACAGTACAAGTTTTTTCAATTGGTGTGGAACTATCAGTTGCTGGTATATATTCTATGTCAAACGAATTATCACCTTTAACTAAAGTCGAAGGAACTTCTATATCATTACTCGCATCAATAGAACCATCATAGATTTGCTCTCCATTTTGTTTTACCGTAACGGCTCCTGAAGTAGTTGCTGTTAAATCCAAATTATAAACTGATGCTCCTGATGATGTTGTTGATGTTACACTTATAGCTGGTGTTACTTCTGCTACTGGTGCTGCCACTCCAGCTGGATCAGTAGCTACATCAGATTCACTTAAGTTAATATTTGATACTGTTATTGAAGCTACACGTGCTGCAAAGAATCCTAAATAAATATGATTACTATCTAAAACTTCCAATTGTTTTGGATAATAATAAGTTACTTCATCTCCATCATTTACAGATGCAATATATCCAGTATTTGTCTTTTTAAGTCTTAATTTATATGTTGCTGTACCATCATTGGCAGGACGACCAGCAAATTGATGTTCCCCTTCCATTACTGCACCTAGTCCAGTTGAATCTACCACTCCGTTTCTAAATACAGATTCAACTGCTGCTCTATATCCTCCTACTAAACACATATTTGAATTAGAAGCAGATGAATCACCTGGAGTTCCTATGACATCTCTTGCCATTATTCCAAATCCGCTTTGATTATCAGGACTTGGTTTTTCAAAATAATTTACTTTTACATCTGCAGAAATATCAAAATTCTTAGATGGATCTATTACTGTATAGTAATAAGACATACCATCTTGCGCTGGTGTGACTTTTCCTCCAGTTATTGAACCATCTTGACTTCCAGCAGTTATTGTAACAGCTTTATTTGCACTGTCTACGTTTATAGTATTATTTGCAGCCTTAGTACTTGAACCAAATTCTGTAGAATTCCAAGTAACCTGTCCAGCTAAATTAACTGCTGCTCCTGTAGTTGTAGTACCACCAGTTGTTGTTCCTGAATTACCTGTTGTTATTCCTGGAGCTGTATTATCGCTATTCTTGTCTGGTACAGTTTCTGATTGTCCAATATCCAACAATAATTTATTTGCATCAGTAGTAAAATTCCATCCACTTAACACATTAGCTTTTGAGTAATCATTTGCTTGAGCATCAGTAAGTTGCTTTCTATTTGTATTTGTAGTATTTGTACCGACACCTGTGTTTTCATATTCATACATAAAGTTATCTGCTGGGTAAGATGTTACTGTAGCCGCTGGTGATGTAGTCTTATCAGTATTAGCCATTGAAGACCAACCATCTGCATTTATATGAGAGCCTAAATTACAATTTTTATATACAGCTCTACAATAATTTGTAGGATAGTTTGGCTGCCATGGTCTTCCAAGATACACTTTGCCATCTAAACCAGCATCACTAGTTAAATTACATTTTAACATTAAAAATCCATAGTTATTTGTATTAAGAGTGCTCGATGCTGTAGCAAATCCTGCTGATCTGCTAACAGAGTGAATTTCACATTGTTCAAAAACTGCTTGCGCTCCTCCAAATATAAAATCTACATCCCCTTCAATGTAACATTTATAAAAATATTGTTTATTTTTATTTGTGTATAATGTATCTTGATTTCCTATAAATCTACAATTAACAAATGCACTTTGATCTGCCTCACATTTCATTGCAACTGCTGACTTATTAGAAGCCGTAGTAGTACTTTCATCAAAAGAGTTTTCAAATGTGATATTTGCAGCCTTGAAATTAGTTGCAGCTGATGTTATTGTCACAGACGCAGATCCACTTGTGCCATAAGTTGTTGCAGTTGCCAAACTACCCACCTTGTCTGCTGACCTAACTGCAAGCGGATTTGCAGCATCATATGTTATTTTTGTACCTGTTGCACTTTCACCTATAAGTGTAACATTAGGAACACTTATATTTACTTTTTCATAATATATTCCATTTTTAATAAATATAACTTTTTCAGTTGTATTACTTGTACCTAAAGATGCAATTGCCGCTGAAATTGTTTTATATGTAGGAATACCATTTACTTGAGTTCCACTAGTTCCAGAATAACTTGCATCAACAATAATATTAGGGGTTACAGAAACAGTAACTGCTGGTAATGTAGTACTGTTCATTTTTCCTGTATCTGTTTGAGTACTTGTACTTATACTATTCAAATTATTTAAACTGAAAAATTGCTTGCCTATATATGCTGATAGCGCAGTTGCATTTGACGCAGCATCCCAGTTAGATAATACGTTTGCTTCAGTATATGATGCCTTTTGTGTATCAGTAAGTTGTCTTCTACTTGGATTTGTTGTATTTGCACCCGGACCATAATTGTCACTTTCGTACATATCATTAGCTAATGGATCAACACCTGACATTGATGTCCATCCATTTGCTGCTATATGAGATCCTTCATAACAATTTCTATAAACAACATTTGAATTTTCCGGAGTATTAGTATATGGATGCCATGGTCTTCCAAGATACACTTTACCATCCATACCAGAATCACTAGTTAAGCTACAATCTGTTATTAGGAATCCATATACATTTGATGTAAATGTACTTGGTGCAGAAACATATCCTTGCCCAGTTCTATTCACTGTATGAAGTTCACAATGTTTAAATACTGCTTGAGCTCCTCCAAATACGTAATCTGTATCTCCTTCAATATAACAATTATAATAATATTGTTTATTAGTCCATGCACATAAAGTGTCTTGATTTCCTATGAACCTACAATTAACTAAAACACTATCGTCTGACTGATTGAAAAATGCAACTGCTGACTTATTCTTGGCAGTTGTAGTACTTTCATCAAAAGAATTTGAGAATGTCAAATTTACTGCTTTAAAATTCTTTGCAGATGGTGTTGCATTAAAACTTGAAGACCCCTGTGTTCCATAAGTTGTTATCCCCCAAAGTGCTTGATCTGCAGTTCTTACCGGAGTAGGATTTGCATCATCATAAGTTAGTATTGTATTTGCTGCATTTTCACCCACCAAAGTAATGTATGGTGTCTGTAAATATATTTTTTCTTTATAAGTTCCATTTTTAATAAATATAACTTTTTCTGCTGTATTATTTGTACCTATAGATTCAATTGCTGCTGTAATTGTTTTAAATGTAGGAATACCATTTACTTGAGACCCATCAGTTCCAGTATAACTAGCATCAACAACAATATTTGGATGCACACTGTCTATAGAAACGGTAACTGCTGTACTGGTTGTAGTGCTTGTACCTGCTCCAGCACTTGTTGTTGTACTTGCTCCAGTACTTGTACTTGCCGCACCACCTGTTGTGCTTGCTCCTGCGCCTGTTGCACTTGTTCCATTACTTGAGCTAGTTCCTGAAGATGTTTGGAAATTTACATTAGAAACTGTTATTGAAGCAAAACGTGATGTGAAGAATCCTAAATAAATTTTACCATTACTATCACCTTTTAATAAATTAGTACCAACATTAATATCTGCTCCACCATTTACTGACACACTATATCCTGTACCTGTCTTCTTAAGTTTTAATTTATATGTTGATCCATTTCCGGTATAATTAGCATTAGTTGAGATAGGAGCAGCATATGCCGCATTTGTTGCCCCAGTTGGCACATTTCTATATGCAGCTTGGATAGACGCTTGGATAGCCCCAGTAGGATTATATCCTCCTACTAGAACCGCATTACATGCGGAAGGAGTTGTACTCCCGCTAGTCTCTATAGCATCTCTTGCCATTATTCCAAAACCTGCTTGTGCATCTGAAGATTTATAATAGTTTACGTATACATCTGCAGAAAGTTCAAAATCATTAGATATATCTATTGATTTATAAAAATAAGATAAACCATCTCCTCCTTGATTTCCTCCTGTATCAAGTTTTCCTCCCTTACTTACAAAATCACCAGTACCAGCAGTTATTGTAGCTGTATTATTTGTAGTATCTACACTAGAAGTATTATAGGTTGGACTACTGCTTGTACCAAATTCACTAAAAGTCCAATCAGTTAAAGTTATAGCTCCAACTGGTGAAATCATTGACGCTTGTGATACAACCACTGCTGTACAAATTATCATTGACAATACTTTTCTATTCATTTTGCATCCCCCTCTGTTAACGTTAACAATTTAATTAATATATATTACAAGTTCAAGAAATATATATTAATTAATATGTATTTTTATATTTTAATCATTAGTTTAACGTTAACATTTATTTTTTGATATTAACAATAAAAAAACACAATCGTTTTCATGTATATATTACTATTTGTGGATAAAATATTCAATAATATATTATCTACAAAATATTACATTTTTTTCAAATCACTTCAATTCGAGCAATTATCTATTTACATCACCAAATGCTTTTAGAAATCAATGGACAAAGAGATAGTTTACTATTATTGTTGTAACTGTTGCTAAATCAAGTGTCTCTCCAACTCTCCCCCCCTCGCAATCCAATTCCAAGAAATTATAATGTAGAAAAATCAACTTATATCCGTTCATCTTAGTCACCCCTTCTTCTTATGCTAAATATCTATCAACTAAAATAATCCAAGCCAATACCATTCTGCATTATGATAGATTTTATAATGTTGACAAAGCGTAGCCTTAAAAATCCACCATACCTATAAAAGAATAAACGCATATCAATAGATTCAGTTTTTACTCATAAAACTCCTAGTATATTAAGTTTTATCTATAGGAAATCCTACTCCAAAGGCAGTTCCTATATATGCAAACAGAACTCGGCTAATCTGAAAAAGCAGCAGCCATAGCAGTTACACCATGTACTAGGGTTATCTTAAAACTTCTCTCAAACTTTTTGCATAACGCATCAGATAAATATTCCTCATAATTATCTGATATTAATCTTAATTTGCCATAGCCTCCTCTATTAGCAAATAATCCATTTTTAACATAATTAGCTATACTAATTACTATATGATTCCCAATACTTCGGACTCCACCGTTACAGCTTCTATGGTGTCTATAATTAAATTTAAAAGAAATTTATGTAATTTCATAGCCTCATTTTCTTCTTTTTTACAATTTTCAAAATTCCATGCTACATGCTTAAATAAAACCTTATCTAATTTTATAATGTCCTTAACCTCTTTTACCTGCATTTTTACCAAGCTTCTCTTAATAAAAGTTTGTCCACAATCAAAAATTAAATATAATTTTTCTTCTTCCTCTCCCTCAATATATGTAGTACAACCTTTTATTCCGACATTTGAAGAATCTTCATTTAATTTAATGTTATAGCCGTTTTCATTTGATTCTTTAAAAACTTTTTCTATATAGTATTTTAACTTTCCCCCTATTTTCAAACCTGAAAGTCCACCCACTAAGATTACATTTTTTAATCTATCACAGTAATCCCAGTTACTATCATCCCAATCCTTTCTTTTGAGTCTATTAATCTTTTCACCTTTTTTTAAAGTTAATAAGATAATTGCTAATCTTTCAAAATAAAATTGATTTTCTAATGTGGCCCTTTATATTATGTACTACGCCAAATTGATGCTGTACACATACATAGTCAAAAGTTTTTATTTTTTAAACTTTTGTTCATTCGACAACCTAACTAAATATAATTTCTGTAGAGATATTTCGAACAATGTATATATTTGTATTTTGTTGTAAGATTCACTTTGCACATTATGCCCTATTTCACTATGATTATCAATGGAATTCCATACTTTATTAATAAAATCATAGAAAAATAGTATTTTTTTGTAATTAAAACCTTTACATATTATGCCTGATTCTGGTATAATCATCCATAGAGTTTTATACTTATAATTATAAAATTACAATAAGGAGGATTTTTATGCGATTAAAACATCTATCAATTACCCTTGTAATAGCTTTAGCAGTAATGTTCACGTGCACATCTAATCTGTTTGGAGCAACAAAGGCAGAAGCTGCAACAACAGGAGGATACTCCACTTCCACTGGTTCTACTGCAACTTCAGTTACAGTTTCTACATTAGCACAACTCCAAAGCGCAGTTGCCGCGGGCAACCATCATATTATTATTTCAGGTACTATCTATGGCGGATCAACATTAGCAACAATAAAATTTACTGACACAAGTTGGAACAATGTAACAATAGAGGGTGCTAGTGGTGGTAAAGCTGCATTGGAAAATATTCAACTAAAATTTGATGGTGAACTGCTTTCTTCTGGAACTAATATTAGCAATATCGTTGTCAAAAACATTAATTTTTATGGTAATATACCTGATCTTCAAAAATTTAGCGGAACACAAACACAGCCAGGTGGACTTGGCACTAATTACGAAGGACTTTCATTCCGCCGTTGTACTAATGTATTAGTAGATCACTGTACCCTCTATGATATGAGTGACGACCTAATGAGTGTTGCACTAGCTTCTGATAACGTAACCATATCATACTGCCATTTTTACTTTACAAGTAACTGGATAAACATGAATCCGAATCCTATCTGGAACTGGGTAGGTACTAACCAAGATTTAGCTTCTGAACGTCTTGCTATGGTTATTGGTGCAAATAAGAATGATTCTTATACTTATGGAGGAAATAAACTTCATGTAACAATGCATCACAACTGGTTTGGACCATATATGAAGGGACGCCCTCTTATGCGTGGATTTGTGCATTTATATAATAATTATTTCGATAACAGCACTGCTCCAACTGGGAATAACTCAGCTGGCTATTCACAACAGCAATTTAATGCAAACCAAGTTTGCTCTGGTAGTAACGTCTATTCTGAAAGCAACTATTTTTACAAAACTAACCAAAGTAATCTAATACTTCTTGATAACTCCGGTGATTCATACTCATTCTATGAACGCAACAACTCCTATAAATTTACTACTGGTACATCTGCAACTGGTTCAGCCTATCCAAGTACTTTACCTTTTAGCTATAATTATTTACCAGAAGCTGTAGATAATGTTCCTAATGATGTTGAAGCTAATGCAGGACCAAAGTAATATATCTGTAGACTAAATAAATTTCTTAAATTGAGGTATCATTCCCTACTTTATAAGCAGGTAGTGACACCTCATTACAATATATAATATAGCCTTTCATATAAATACATCATAGTTAGGGGCTGCTCCAAATTTGTTTAAGTGTGTAGAATAGTATTATGCAAGCTATTTTATGGAATACTAAGTGCATAGATATTTTAAATATAGGTTAAAAACCATTGCACTTAGGAGTGACTTTATATGTATTCAATTGATAACCAATTAAAAATAGAAGATTTTATATTTCCATACGGAGAATTAGACAAAAATAATAGATGGGTTAAATTAGCAGCAATAATACCATGGAATGAATTTGAAGAAACATATTCTAAACAATTCATTACTAATTGTCGCCCATCAAAACCACTTCGCATTGTATTAGGAAGCTTAATAATAAAGCAAAAGCTTAATTGTTTCGACCGTGAAACAGTATCTGCTATTGTTGAAAATCCATATATTCAATATTTTATTGGTTTAAAAGAATTTCAAAATTCCGCACCATTCGGAGCTTCTACAGTGGTTGAATTTAGAAAAGGATTTCCTGATGATATGATTATTGAAATGAATCATCTTATTCTTAAAGATACTACTCCAAATAAAAATAACGATAACAAAGATAATAATGACAATGATGATAACAATAATTCAGGTCAAACAAACCAAGGCACTGTCATTATTGATGCAACATGTACTCTAGCAGATATAACTTATCCACAAGATTTGAATCTTTTAGATTCTGCACGTGAAAAGCTAGAATGATACATTGATTATCTACATAATCCTTCTGAATCTCTACGAGCCTAGAACCTATAGGATAAAGGCTCGTAAAGATTTTTTAAATGTTTCAAATGCTAGAAAGAAAAGCTGTAAAAAGATACGTAAAGCTATAGTTACTCATTTTTAAATATGATAATCTATAGCTTCTTCACTATGTGCATTGTATTAAATTTTAAAAATATTTCCTATTCTACTTTTAAAAAATCACCTTATACTTCATAACCTGCCATAAAGCCTTCATAAATATCCTTCAATCCATTTCTAACTTCATGACAATCGCCTATTACTCTTGTCTTAATTCCTAAAGCTTCTATTGGCTCTTGTAACGTATTATATGGTTTTGAACCTGCTGCAATTATAACTGAATCTACTTCCTCAAGTATGATTTCTTTTCCTTTTCTCTCTAATTTAACAGTATCATCACCAATTTCACAAACTTTTGCATCTGTATAAACTTTTATACCATTTTCCTTAATTGAATTACGTAACATTAAAGATACTTCTCTTTCACAGCCAATTAAGATGTCTTCTCTCATTTCAACAATAGCTACATTTGAACCATAAAGAGTAAGATATTCAGCTGTTTCAACTCCAACCGAACCTCCACCAGCTACAACAACATTCTTACCTGGATTACAATTTTGAAGCAAGACATCATTTGCTTGGAATACGTGAGCTTTATCCACCCCTGGGATTGGTGGGTTTGCTTCCTGTTGCTATAATAACCTCATCTGGCTTAGCTTCTTTAACTATTTCAGGTGTTAATTCTGTATTATAATTAATTGTAACACCAAGCTTCTTTAATGTATTTACCTGCCATTGAACAAAAGTTATGAATTCTCCTTTATTTGGAGGAAGCGATGCTATATGCCATTGCCCGCCTAAACGATCAGACTTTTCAAAAATTGTAACCTTATGTCCACGTTCTGCTGCAATTATTGCTGCTTCACAACCTGCAACACCGCCACCTGCAATAAATATGTTCTTTTTAACTTCTGCTTCTGTTACCTTTAATTCATATTCCCTATCAATTAATGGATTAATTAAACAGTGGCAGTTTAATCCTCTCATGTTTTCACCTATACAGCCTTGCCCACAACCAATACAGTGTCTGATTTCATCTAATCTTCCTTCTTGAACTTTCTTAGGGAAGTCTGGATCTGCAAGAGAAGCTCTACCCATTCCTATAATATCAGCTTTTCCAGCTTCTAAAACACTTAATGCTATATTTGCTTCGTTAATACGTCCTGCTGTAATAACTGGTATATTTACTACCTTTTTGATTTCTTCTGAATTATCAACAAATACTGCATGTGGTAAATAAGATGGCTCTACAATGTTGTATGAATTAGTAAAGATACCTTGTGAACAATCAATAGCATCTACACCTGCTTCTTCTAACTTCATAGCTATTACTCTTGTTTCTCCCATAGAAAGACCACCTGGCATGTATTCTACTGTAGAAAGACGAGTTAATATTGGAAAATCTGGTCCAACTTTTTTACGAATATTAGCCACAACTTCAAGTAAAAATCTACAACGATTTTCAAGAGTTCCACCATATTCATCAATACGCTTATTTGCATAACGTGATAAAAATTCAGAAATTAAGTACCCATGAGCTGCATATACTTCAATAGCGTCAAAACCAGCTTTTTTAAGATTTAATGCTGTATCTCCATATAATTCAACTATTTCATGTATTTCATCAACTGTTAATTCTCTTGGTTTCTTTTCTCCTGCTACATCTCTATATGGTGATGGAGCAACTAAGTTTTCGTCGGAAACTCCTATAAAAGTTTCTCTTCCTGACTGGCTTATTTGTGCTGCTATTTTTGCACCTGCTGCATGAACTCTATCAGTTAATTTACGATGACTTTCAATAAGCTCATCGTTCCATATTCCAAGCATTCTAGGGAAGAATCCAACAAACGGGGCAACTCCAAAATATTCTGTAACTATAAGTCCCCATCCACCTTGAGCTTTTCTTTCGTGATAAGCAATAAATTGCTCAGTACTTGCACCTTCTGAGGTTGCTGCAAGAGTAGACATAGCTGGAACTATTAATCTGTTTTTTTATTCCATGTTACCAATTTTGATTGGTTCAAATAACTTTTCATACATAATCGGCACTCTCCTTAAAACTATTCATTATTATAAATGTGAATAAATTCACAATATTACCATAAAATTTGTGCTAAGTACTATATTATGCACCTAACACCATTGTTAATTTTATAATTATTTAAATATTCTGTAACTTCATTTTAAGGATACCATTTCTTTATAATTTTTTATGTCTTTTAAGATACACAACCACATATTATTTTAAAATTTTCAGAAATTTTATACGTAGCCTCCCTTTATTTTTTAGCATAAATTTTAACAATCTTTCTGATAATACATTTAAATTTTGTTAAATACCTCTAATTTAATAGACTAAAGAGAATTTAAAAGGTCTGACTCCAATTAAATGTAGGAATCAGACCTTAAAATAATTTTTTATATTTCTAATTTGAATAAATATTAATCACTAGTTAAAAGGATTTTCTGACTTATAAAGCATACCCTTTGGTTGATTAAATCCTACTTCTTTGACATCTAAGTATCTAAATAAATTGTAAACAGCCTTTCCAAAATGTCCAAATGCAACTGCTCCATGATGTGGATATCTACCTTCCACTAATACATGACGATAGAATCTTCCCATTTCAGGAATTGCAAAGATACCTATAGCTCCAAAAGAACGTGTAGCAACTGGTAGAACTTCACCTTCAGCCACATAAGCTGTTAATTCTGCATCTGCATTACTTTGTAATCTAAAGAATGTAATATCTCCTGGAACAATATCTCCTTCAAGAGTACCTCTAGTTATATTTGGTTCTTGGTTTGGTTCTAATGCTCTTGCCATAATCATTTGATTCTTCATAGTTCCGCAAGTTAATTTGCAAGCTGCAGTATTTCCACAGTGGAACGCCATAAATGTATCTTTTAGCGTATAATCAAATTTACCTTTAATTTCTGATTCATACATATCAGCTGGTACTGTATTGTTTATATCAAGCAATGTTACAACATCTTGGCTTATGCAAGTACCAATATATTCGCTTAACGCTCCATAAATATCAACTTCACAAGATACTGGAATTCCTCTTGCTGCTAAACGGCTGTTTACATAGCAAGGTACAAATCCAAATTGAGTTTGGAATGATGGCCAACATTTATTTGCAAATACGATATATTCTCTTGAACCTTTATGTTCTTCCATCCAATCTAATAGTGTAAGTTCATATTGAGCAAGCTTTGGAAGGATACCAGGCATTTTATTTCCTTCACCTAATTCTTTTTCCATGCTAGCTATAACTTCTGGAATTCTTTCATCTCCTGCATGTGCATTGAATGCAGCATATAAGTCAAGTTCTGAGTTTTCTTCGATTTCAACACCTAAATTATATAATTGTTTGATAGGTGCATTACAAGCTAAGAAGTCTTGTGGTCTTGGCCCAAAAGAAATAATCTTTAAGTTTTTTAATCCAAGTAATGCAGTAGCAACTGGTACAAATTCGCTAATCATATCAGCAACTTCAGCTGCTGTTCCTACTGGATATTCTGGAATATATGCCTTTATGTTTCTAAGAGCTAAATTATAGCTTGCATTAAGCATTCCACAATATGCATCTCCACGTCCTCCAATTAAGTTATCTCCTGTTTCTTCAGCAGCTGCTGCAAACATTACAGGTCCATCAAATTCTTTAGCAAGTAAAGTTTCTGTAGTTTCAGGACCAAAGTTTCCAAGATAAACAACTAAAGCATTTACTCCAGCTGCTTTAACTTCTGCTAAAGCTTTTCTCATATCTTTTTCATTTTCTACTGTTGTTTGACATTCAAAAATTTCTCCATTAAACACTTCTGCTACAGCTTTTCTTCTACTAGCTGATAATTCCATTGGAAAACAATCTCTGCTTACTGCAACAATTCCTAATTTTACTTTTGGTGTATTATTCATTTTTAATTCCTCCATTTTTATCAAAAATTTTATTTATAATTTACAATTATCAATTTACGCCCTTAAGTATATCTTGCTTATAATTTACACTTGTAGGTTGCGCATTGAAATATATTACTTTATTTTATTGAAATATTTTCTCCAACTAGTCCAATAAATGCTCCTTGATCACCTAAATCAGTATCTTTATGACCAATTAGCCATTTATTTCTGGCAAATAATAATGCATCTTCGTCAATCTTCTCAACTTTATTTTCTAAAGGTAAATTTGTATCTCTTGGTAAAACTACTACACATTTAAATCCATCTTCTCCAGCATTGCAAGGCGCATAATGAAGTGTAGTTGCATAAACTTCTATTGCAGTTCCAGCTGGTACTAGGAAAGCTTCGATTTTAGACGTATCATATGAGTAATCGTCTTCAATATCTTGTTGAGATCCTAAAAGCAATATAAGATCATTTACTGCTATATTTATTTCAGAGGTACGATGATATTCAACTGCATTTAACATATAGTTATTTCCATTACAATATCCTATTTGAATTGGTAATTCACCAAATTCTCTTTTTCTTAACTCCTCATTAATTTTTAAATCTTCAAGTTCCTTTATAGATGGTTCGTAAATAACATCACTTGGTAATGGTGTACTTTTCATTTTCTCAAGTATTTCTGAGCAGTCATAATTTTTTAATACATGTCCATATTTTTTGAACTCTTTATCAGTTATACTTTTAATAACCAAATTAATCTTCCTTTCTACTTATATATTATTTCAAACTTGTTTCCATATAAGAATCTATAAATATATTTAAAATAAATCACTCATTTTCTATTTTTCAAGCTTATATTTCACACAAAACTCACACATATATTTTCTTATAAATTTAACTTTTAGAAGAACTTATGATATTAATTAAATATATCTATAGATTAATTATTTAACTTTCTATTTATTAATAACCCTCATAGTTTTATCAACAACATTTTCCACAGTAAATCCAAATTGTTCAAATAAAACTTCTGCCTTGCCTGATGCTCCAAAGGTATCTAAAGAAATAACTTCCCCATCAAGACCTACATATTTATGCCATCCAAAAGATGTTAATGCTTCAACTGCTACTCTTTCCCTAACTGCTTTTGGCATTACTGATTCTTTATAAGCTTCATCTTGAGCATCAAATAACTCAAAACTTGGTATACTTATTACTCTTGCATCTATTCCTTTTGCTGCTAATTCCTCTGCTGCCTTATATATTAATTCTACCTCTGATCCTGATGCCATTAATAGTACATCTGGAGTTTCTTTCTTAGAATCTTTAAGGATATATCCACCTTTTAATGCTCTCTTAGGACATCCATCGTATAGTGGTAACTTTTGTCTTGTTAATACTAATGATGTTGGCGTAGTTCCATTCGTTACAGCATAATACCAAGCTGCTGCTGTTTCTTTTGAATCTGCTGGTCTGAATACTGTCATGTTTGGCATACTTCTAAGTGCTGCCAATTGTTCAATTGGTTCATGAGTTGGGCCATCTTCCCCAACTCCGATACTATCATGTGTCAAAACATAAGTTACAGGAAGTTTCATTAAAGCTGATAATCTCATTGCTCCCTTCATGTAGTCACTGAATACAAAGAAGGTTGCACAGAATACTTTAAGTCCTCCATGAGCATACATTCCATTAGCTATTGCTGCCATTGCATGTTCTCTAACTCCAAAATGAAGGTTTTGTCCACTTCTATCTTCTGCTGAGAAATCTCCCTTACCAGCCATATAAGTTTTATTTGAAGGAGCTAAGTCAGCTGATCCTCCTATAAAATTAGGAATTAAGTTAGCTAATCTGTTTATCATTATTCCTGAAGATTCTCTTGTAGCCATCTCTTTATCAAAGCTCCAAAGTTC